>NZ_DF820490.1:0-467 GCF_000691805.2 Weissella oryzae SG25
ACATCCGATTCACTAAGTGATTCTGTATCAGGCAGTGACTCAACGTCGGATTCACTAAGTGATTCAATTAGCGGTAGTGACTCAACATCCGATTCACTAAGTGATTCAGAATCAGGTAGCGAATCAACGTCAGATTCAATGAGTAATTCAGAATCAGGTAGCGAATCAACGTCAGATTCAATGAGTAATTCAGAATCAGGTAGCGAATCAACATCAGATTCAATGAGTAATTCAGAATCAGGTAGCGAATCAACATCCGATTCAATGAGTAATTCAGAATCAGGTAGCGAATCAACGTCAGACTCAACAAGTGATTCAGAATCAGGCAGCGACTCAACGTCAGATTCAATGAGCGATTCATTGTCAGGTAGCGAATCAACGTCAGACTCAACAAGTGATTCAGATACGAAGTCAATGAGCGACTCAGAATCAGGCAGCGACTCAACGTCGGATTCACTAAGTGATTC
>NZ_DF820490.1:557-1267 GCF_000691805.2 Weissella oryzae SG25
GACTCAACGTCGGATTCACTAAGTGATTCAATTAGCGGTAGTGACTCAACATCCGATTCACTAAGTGATTCTGTATCAGGCAGTGACTCAACGTCGGATTCATTAAGTGATTCCGTATCAGGTAGCGATTCAACGTCGGATTCATTAAGTGATTCCGTATCAGGCAGTGATTCAACGTCGGATTCATTAAGTGATTCAGTATCAGGTAGCGATTCAACGTCCGATTCAATGAGTAATTCAGAATCAGGTAGTGAATCAACGTCAGATTCAATGAGTAATTCAGAATCAGGTAGCGAATCAACGTCAGATTCAATGAGTAATTCAGAATCAGGTAGCGAATCAACATCCGATTCAATGAGTAATTCAGAATCAGGTAGCGAATCAATGTCCGATTCAATGAGTAATTCAGAATCAGGTAGCGAATCAACATCAGATTCAATGAGTAATTCAGAATCAGGTAGCGAATCAACGTCAGATTCAATGAGTAATTCAGAATCAGGCAGCAACTCAACGTCAGATTCAATGAGCGACTCAGAATCAGGCAGCGAATCAACGTCAGATTCAATGAGTAATTCAGAATCAGGTAGCGAATCAACGTCAGATTCAATGAGTAATTCAGAATCAGGTAGCGAATCAACATCAGATTCAATGAGTGATTCAGAATCAGGTAGCGAATCAACGTCAGATTCAATGAGTAATTCAGAATCAGG
>NZ_DF820490.1:1374-143210 GCF_000691805.2 Weissella oryzae SG25
TCAGATTCAATGAGTAATTCAGAATCAGGTAGCGAATCAACGTCGGATTCGAACAATGGCTCGAATAACTTGCCACATAATAATTCATTGCCAGATACCGGCATGGCAGATGGCGAATTACTACAGATCTTTGGCGAATTAATTATGTTGTTAGCAATATTAGGAATTAAGCGGAGAAAGTGATTTTTTAGTTTGTGACACTATTTGATTTTTCTTACATTAGTAACTAATACGTAAAATATAGTATAAAAAGGCTGCTTAACTTTGAACCATACTATGGTCTAAGGTTGAGCAGCCCTTTAGTTAGTAATTGTCAGACAGTTATTTACCTAATAGATTTATGTCATTGAGAGGTAAAGAGGGTAAAACATCAAAAGCGTATTTTACGATAAATAGAAAATATCTATAAGGGTAGTAAGTAGTTATGGAAATTAGTGTTAAGAATTTAAGAGATTTAATTAAGCGTGGTGAATATCTTGAAGACTATGGAATTAGTGGGAGAAATAGGAATAAAAGTCAGAAGCAAACTTACAATTTTTGGAAAACAGATGTTGTAAGCTTTTCACAATCATTAGACGACAGTAGGCAATATTATGACTTCAAAAACAAGGTAAGTATCTTGAATTTCTATAATACATTTAAAGATATTCTAAGTGTAACTGCTGCAATGAAGAGCCTTTACAGAAAATTGGTATTTGCTAAATTCGTTAAAGTTGGGAAGTTTGATCAATATTCACGAAATGTTTTTATTATTCATGGTCATGATGCTGAGTTTGTAAGTAAAGTAGAAAAAGTTATAACAGGGCTTAATTTTAAGCCGTTTGATTTAGCTGAGCCGCAAGACAATGAATCAAGACTTATCGAGGAATTAGACCGACATTTAGAAACTTGTAAAGGGTGCAGTTGTTTTATATATCTTTGATAGTTTAGAGAGTGGTAAAGAAGGAGAGTTGGAAGATGCGTAAGAGAAAATTTCGTTTTTGAACACAGTTAAACCAAGATAATGGGTTATAAAAGGTGTTGAATCTAAATTCAACACCTTTTATTTATTGAGTAAAAATAATTATGAAAGAATATGTAAGTTCAACTCAATGTGAATAATTTTTATAGCTTTAGTGATTCGCCTTATGGAAATAATTAATCAGGATAAAAAGGAGAATGATCTTGAACTCGAGACCAGTGATGAGCTATTAGGACGCAATTTATAATCTTTGGAGATACAAGATGGAACATATTAAAGCATTTGGAGCTTTTTTGATTAATCATATTGTAGCTATCATTCTTACGGTCAGTGTACTAATAACGGTGGCGTTTCTGGGTAAAAAGATAGCAACTTATTTTGAAACTACAGGCTTAGCCAGTACAGCCATAGGTAATTTATTTAGCATAAATATACTATTAATTATAATAATAATCATACTTATTGTTATAATTACCCTTCTTAAGAAGAGTAGATAAGTAAAATTGCTAGGGGCAGTACAAAAAGCAACTGATTAGGTGGTAAACCTAATTAGTTGCTTTTTTGTTTTGCAAATTTAGATGTACTCTTAACATGATTATTATTGTAAACGGCTGATTTTTAATATTAAAAATACCAAGAAATCAATGAGCTAGCATATTGTTTCAAAAATCAAAGTATGTTAAACTTATCACAATTTTTAAAAATATGTTCGTTCATAATTGTTAGAAAACTATGCAGTCATTTAGAATGAAAAAATTGGAAACTGAAGGGGATTACCCACTTAACAAAAGAGAGGAAAATTGGTTATGGGTTTAAGGTACCTTAGTTCAGATTCAGCAGGTATGAAGCACAACTTGAAAAGAAGCTTACAACAAGGGCGTGAGGTTATTCAAGAATTAAATAATGGTAGTGATCGCCTAGTCAATGCAGTTGATGGGCATACATTATCAGGTGCGGCTTATACAGCTGGTCAAGAGTTATTTAGGGATTTGATAATACCAACAATTACTAGGGTTTCAAATGCACTTGATAATGTTGAAAGCGACCTACGACAATATGAATCACAGGAACATATTGTTAGCAGTGAGGCTATACTAGATGAAGATACTTTGATGCAGGAACGGCAAATTAAACGTTCATTAGCCGACTCAGCTCACTCAATGTCTAATATGTATGCTGATTTTGCTAAATCAATCGAGCATCTACCTGTCTTGGATATGGGGGCAGGTATGTTTAAAAGCCATGCTAAACAGATGCAAAATGTTGCAGAAAGCTACCAAGATGAAGTTAAGAAGATTGAGAAAAAGCTTAAAAAGTTGCACCAATTTTCAGACGCAACACGTGGATTATTTGAACACAGCCTCAAGGAATTAGCATCAGCTATGCATGCTGTAACAACTTTGAATAGCGTAGTTGTAAATAGTGGGACAGGAACGTATAGTATCCCAAAAAAGAGGGAAAGCTATTCTTTTGATTTTAAAAATGGCGCTCTAGATACTAGTGGTAAAAGAGGCAAGTATAACGCTAATGCACAATTATTTATAGCTGATTTTAGTAATAAATTTGGCTTTGGCAAAAAATTTGTAGGAATTAAAAGCGAGAATAGTACTACTTTAGGCTCTGTCAGTGCAGGATATGCTTCTAGTAAAAATAGAATTTACGCAAAGTTTCTTGCAGATGTTCAGAGCGTCGTAATAAATTTAGATGCTTATTCAAATGACGAAGAAATCAAATATGGACTAAATGCCAAGGTTATTGGATATGCTGGTAAACTTCGATTTGGTGGAGATATAAATAAATATTGGGGAATAGGGTTTGAATTTTTAGCTGGTGAACAGGCATCAATAGGAGAAACCTATACATTAATAAAGGGTGACTCAATAAATAAATATTTTAACTTATACACTGCTGAAAAATCGTATGAAATAAGTGACATTCTTGGTATAAAAACTAAAGTAAAATATCCCGTAATAGTTTGGAAATAACAATGAAAAAAATAAGTATATTAGTATTTTTAGCAATATTAGCTCAAACAGTGACAATAATTATTTCAGGAATTTTAAATAAAATCTCTTCTAGCGGGATAATCGATTTATTAATGTATCCAGGATTTCTATTAATTAGTTTTAGTATGATGTATTTTTTATATCTAAGTGGTGCAAAGTATGGATTTGATTTGGAAAAAATTGCTAAGTATAAAAAATCAGGAATCGCTGCACCAGAATTTTTGGAAAGTGATGAAGCTAATAATTTAGTGACTGCTTTTTTCAAAATTGGTTATAATGGTGGGCTTTTGGCGATTAATATTCTTCCTATTGGCATGTTCTCAGATATTAAAGAGAGTATAAATAATTTTGTAATTATTATTGCCATGGGCTATATTTTATCGCTAGCTCTACTTCTCTGGGCGTCATATTTAGTATATTTATACGGTAAAAAATTAGAACTAAATATTATAAAAAAGGCGGATAAGAAACATGAATAACTTACCCAATGGAGCCATTGTAAAATTAAAAGGAGTTGAAAATAATCTTTTAATTGTTGCTAGACTACCTTTAGTTGAGCAAAATGGTGAAACTGTATACTTCGATTACCAAGCAGCAGTGTTACCGCAAGGTATATCAACAGAAAAAGGGATTTTTTTCAACAGTGACGATATTAATTATGTTATTTTTCCCGGTTTAGCTGGTAATGATACAGTCGAATACAATCAAGGTGTACAAGACTGGTTGAAAAATAACACTGAGTTCAAGAGAGGGATTATTGGTGAGGATACCAATTCTGATGATCTAGACGATGATAAGGCAGAAACTAATAACGAAGTTGAAACGGGACCATTTGGTTTTTAATAAATTTTGAAAATTAATAAGTTAAAAATTGTTGATTAATTATTTAATATTGTGATAGCAACGCTAACAAATTTGTTAGCGTTTTTTATTCTATCAGTATCTCCTAAGTGGTAAAGGATTTATTCCAAGATCTAACATGCTTAACATATTTTTTTCAAAATGTAAGCCTTGAATTAATGTTTTAATTTGATTTATAATTGATTTATTAATTTAAAACTAATTAAGGCGGTGACATTATGCACGTTTCGGATGTAGTACAAAATGAAAAAAGACGTAAAATAATGCTAATTGATTCGAAAAGCTTTTACGCTAGCGTTGAAAGTGTGTCATTGGGGCTTAATCCTTTAAAGTCATTCCTAGTTGTTATGAGTCGGCAAGAAAATACGAACGGCGGCCTTGTCCTCGCAGCTTCACCTAGGGCTAAAAAGGAACTAGGCGTTAAGAACGTAATGCGGCAACGCGACGTACCAAAGGATCCACGTTTGATTATTGTGAATCCACGTATGAATTTATACATTGCGATGAATAAGAAAGTTAACGATATTTTCCGGCAATATGTGGCAGAAGATGATTTGCAACTGTATTCAATCGACGAGTCAATCTTAGATTTAACGCCAAGTTGGACCTACCTAAAATCTAAATTTGGTAATGACTTAACCATGCACAAATTGGCTCGGATTATTCAACTTCATGTTAAAGGAGAGCTGGGTCTCTATCTTACGGTTGGGATTGGTGACAGCGTTGCGATGGCTAAGATGGCCCTGGATATTGAGTCTAAACACAATCATTCTTTAATTGGTGAATGGTCGTTTGAAGATTTACCAACAAAGCTGTGGCCAATTAAAGAATTAGATGAAGTATGGAGTATTGGTGGGCGTACAGCTAAGACGTTGAATAAACTCGGTGTCTTCAGTATGGGAGATTTAGCTCGAATGAATCCATACTACTTAAAAAAAGAACTTGGGGTTCGTGGTGAAGAGTTATTTGCGCTTGCTTGGGGTGTCGATCGTAGTATTGTAGCAAAAAAGTACCATGTTAAAGACGGTAATATTTCTAACAGTCAAGTGTTACCTCGTGATTACGTTAAGCGTTCAGAAATCGAAAACGTTATCCGCGAGATTGGTGAACAAGTGGCCTCAAGATTACGAGCCAAACACAAAAATACTAGTGTCGTGTCACTCTATGTGGGCTTTTCTTATGCAGCAAGCCAGGATAGTAACCGTTCAGGTTTCAGTGCGCAAATGAAAATAGAAAGCACTAATCGTTCTCAACCAATCGTGCAGGCTCTTTGGCAAATATTTGATGCACATTACGATAATGAAGTGGTTAGAAACCTGGGGGGGGGTCGGCTGGAAAATTATCACCTGATGGGCACGAGCAGATGGATTTATTTGTCGCACCGAAAAAACAGGTTGAAGCTAGTTTATTAGAGAAGACTATTGATGAAATCAGAGCTAAGTATGGGGTTACCTCTTTAGTCAAACTATCTTCTTTAGGCCAGGGTGGTACAATGATTAACCGCACTGGATTAGTTGGTGGTCATAATGGCGGTAATGCTTATGGATGATGAGGAACAGTTTACCTTTGAACGTGCTAAGTACTATTTTGAACATGACTACCAGGATCGCGGCATGGTCAAATGGCAGGGCTATTATTTGTCTGATCATACTGAAGACGTTAGTAAGTATTCAGCTAAACGAGCTGCACAGATGCAACAAAAAGCCATGCCTGAAATGTCACTTGAGGAGATTAGCAAAATTTTGTTTGAAGCTTACGCGAAACATAGACAGGTTCGAATTCAAGAACGAGCGCAAACGATTGCTGGACTAAAGCCACCAATTATTGAAGGCCTGGTGTTAGGTTTCGATGAAGAAAGTGTGTATATTGGAGATAATGCAGTTAACTTTGAAAGGTTAATGTGGGCTAGTTTTAAATAATGGTCTAGATTGTGAAAGTGATCAAAAAAACAATGGTATACGAAGATTGTGAAAAGGCGGAGATCAGTTTGTGAATCGACTGAATTTTAGCCCAAGCTACAAACGCCGGTAAATCAACTAGTATTTATAACATGCATTATGTTAACTTCAATTGGTATAGGTTAAAAAATTCTGACTAATCAAGGTTACTATCAAATTAAATGATTATTATTATTTTATTCTTTGATATAATATTCATTGAATAAGACGAAAAAAGCCAGTAAGGGGGGCTACCCTTACCGACCGGTATATTTTTCGGAATACTGGATATTAACGCTGACTACTTGTCAGCGTTTTTCTTTATCCGTTTAGCAGATGCAAAGTGAATAAATAATTTACCCAAAACGTTAAGAATGATGCTTACTATAATTCCAAAGATAATTAAAATTGCTGGCAGATAAGCCATTGATATTCCTCCTTTTGAATCAGTACTACCATAGGCACCACCTTCTTTATTTTATTTAAAGTAAGACGATAAGAAGGAGGTAATATGTGTTTTTTAAATAACATACTAAACGTTTATAGGTAGCGAACCTAGGCGTGTGTACAGACTTCAGTATACTATATATAAATTGCTGATATATAAGTAAATTAGCGAATTTTGAGTGGCAAGGGACATATTATTTAAACTGTGTGTTATAATACACTATGTAATAACATGAAAAAAGCCAGTAAGGGGTGCCACCCTTACCGGCCGGTATATTTTTCGGAATACGGGTTGTTAACGCTGACTAATCGTCAGCGTTTTTCTTTATCAATTTAGCAGTTGCTAAACGGATAAAGAACTTACCCAAAGCATTAAGAATAACGCTTACCATGGTTCCGAAGGCAATTAGAATTGCCGGCAGATCAGCCATGGGTATCCCTCCTTTTGAGGTAGTACTACCATAGGCACCACCTCCCTTATTTTTCTCAATAACATGAAGAGAAGGGTGACTATGTGTATTCCTCAAAATATACCAGACGTTTGTAGGTAGCGAACCTACGCGCGTCCAAACATAAGTATACTATAAATCATTAACATAACTAACTATCATTTAGATTGAGTTGTTACTTAATGAAGCTGAACACAATGGCAAAGATGCCAATCACTGTGATGGGGAACATAATTAGCGCAGCTTCGGAAAAACCGTGGATCAGAATACCAAATATTAGTCCAAGCAAATAGAAGATTCCCTTTAGGATGAATGCGAAAAGTTGAAATCCTAGTCCGAGGATAAAAAAGAGTATGAATAACATAGGCTTGATCCTTTCAAAGTTTGAGTAGGGCTAAGTATGTATCCTGCCAAAAAGGCAGGCCCTACAAGATTATTTTAGTTAGGAGGGCTTCAATATTTAGAGTGGGGAAAGAAATATTGAAGCTAATTTAAAATCACAGGCACGATTGTAAGTTTATCTTGTAGGGGTGATCTTTAAGGCAGCCACATTCCTGAAACAAGCTTAATGAACTAATTCTTTAGTTCGTTCATTTTCAGCTTGAGCTAAAATAGCGTGACGCCGTAAAAAGTGTTTAATGGGTACAATGCTTATTAACTTAGTCTCTTCAAGGTTTGTTGCGGTAATGTTGGTAACTTCCACAATGATTCCACTGGCCAACAATACCTTATCCTTACTGCCAGGGTGAAATGTGTGATCAGTTGCATCGTAGTTCATATAACAATCTAAAACTGAATCAAAGGGATTCAATATTAGTACGTCGCCAACAGAAAAATGCTGATTGTCCAAAACTAAAGCGCGTTGCCTAGCCTCTAAAATGCCATTGTAACTTGAGAAGGGGATTGTAAGTGTATGAATGGTTTCCATGATTTGCCTCTTATCTAATAATGAATTTTCTACCATGCTTACGTAAATGTCGTATGTATAAATCGCGACCAATTAGAATAAACAGATATTTAAAGAGCTTGAAGAGTACATAAAAGCTCAATATTGCTATTGAAAGTAACAATAGAAATAAAAACGCACCATCTTGACCAGATTGGGTTAAAGCTTGAAAAAACGTATTAATCATGGTTTTCCTCCTTAGAAAAGAGCTCCCAATTCTTTAAAATCGTGTGAATCAGGTTGGACAAATTTGTAAGTGTATCTACTTCAGACATTCTTGAGAAAAATTGTGAACCAATGATCCGCAGTAGATAATAATATTGTTCCTCAGCAGTCGCGGCATCAAGTGTTTTTAAAACAAACTCAGCACCAAGATATTTGGAACTAGTGACACTAAAAACGACTTGTGTAGCGTTTAATTCAACTGTTAAGTGATAAGCATTATGATTAGGTGTTTCAATTTTTAGCGTCACCATTATGTAATAAAGCCTCCTTTTTTAAATGCCAGGTAAAAACCTTTCGGACGGTCCTTTTTTAACTCCTTTAAGATTTATTTCATTTTGACAGGAATGCAGTAACCAAATCAGAGATAAATAACAAGGGCGGCTTGCCGTGCATTTACCCTTGTTATTTATCTTAGTTGTACTTGGGGCGTATGCGCCCTTAGTACAACTGATTGGGTTATTGTGTGGATGGCAAAAGGAAATTTTAAAGCAGTAAAAAGGTACCGGAACTTAGATTATTTGAGCCCCGCTGGCGGGGTCTGGGGTGGGTAGGGCAAAGCCCTATTATTTTAGAGTTGGTCTGATGGCTTTGTTCAGTTCAGATAGGCGAGCTGGTGTATCTAGCGCAATTTCATAATGCTTCATAAATGACTTATACCCGACGTACCAATCATTATCAATAAAATTACTAAAGCTGTTGTGCCATTCTTGTAATGAGATGGCTAAACCAGCTTTTTTATTTCCCGTTGCTTGGCAAATTCCACGGAAAAAGTGTGTTTCACCATTGATTAAACGAAAGTCGCCACACTCACACTCAAATACAACGTTTAAAATGGCGGTTTGGTAGCCTTGTTCATTGTTGCTGAATTTATCAGGGTTAAATATTAACCTTTGCCTTTCATTCATTGCGATATTGTTTTTTTGGAACAGCTCGCCAAAATTGGCGTCATCTTGATAGCCTATAAATTGAACGGCGGGTGTGAGCAGTTGAGTAGCTTGGGCTATTGTATTATTGCTATATCCAGAGTTAGTAGTGACAACGCCTTTTGCAAAACTCATTACTATGTCTAAGAAGTGCATAGGCATTACACGACCCCAGCCCCAGCTATAATGAAAGGCTTGGTAAATGGTGTCGTAAGGCTTGTCACCTTTGTTGAATGAATCCATATTTTCAAATATATTGATTGCGATAAGTAATTGTGTGCGTTCTCCCATGATGAAGCCTCCTAATGACTAAGTGTTCTAGTGACCCAAATACATATTCTCTTGACTTTGCTTTGCAATTTCCTGATTGGTGTAAGGGCTTAACCAACTTGTCGACCGTAAACGTTGATTGTCTAAATAGGTATGAGGCTCGCGATTACGATATTTATTTTTAGAAATTGCGTAAACGGTATGCTGATTAAATGCGATAACCGTGTTTTTATATGACCCAACTACTTTGATATTTTCATAATTAGTCTGTTCGTAACCCCATGGGTTAAGCCTATAAAATTCTGGATTATCAAAAAAAGTAATGGAATTAAAAAGTGTTTCCGCAATTTTATAAGCTGCTTCACGACTTTTAACAAATGCTGTCGAGTCCCGTTTAGACGCTGCTAAACGATAGTCACTAAGTAAAGCTGCAACTCCAATAATTTGCTGCTTAGTTTTACCAGCACAGAGTTCGATAAAATATTTTGCTTCATCGTTTGTTAATTTAGTTACCATGATTAAGCCCTCCTAAAGGTCAAAAATAAACTATTGAGTAGTAGATTTCACTGCCTGGTGGAATTTACAAGGATTGATGGCACATGGTTGTAGTAACACAAGGGGCGGTACGCCCGAAGGCTTGCCCTTGTGTTACGTTCCGCTCTTGTGTGCTTTGCACACTTAGTGCGGCACCATGTGCCATAATGACGCAGGAAATGGAACAGGGCAGTGAGAGGTACTAAATTATGTATTTTTGATGCCTTTGGGAGTGAATTTATTTGAACCCCGCTTGGCGGGGACTGGGGTGGGTAGGGCAAAGCCCTAATCCTAGTTAGTTAGGATAAAGTGTTTGCCAATCATACACTTCTAAAGTGTTCTGCTCGCTTTCTGCCATTACTGAAGCAACTTGTAAATCGTCACTGTCTAACACGATTTTTTCAGCGTTATAATACTTTTTCGCAAACTCATAAAAATCAGTGTTTTCAGGTAACTCAACGGTTACAGCTTTGGTGAGTATTTCTTCAAAAGTAAAGGTAACTGGTATCTTTTTAACCATAATTACTTATTCCTATTCCTATTCCTTTTCCTATTCGTATACTTATCCTTACGATTACGCTAAGCCATGCTTCATAGTATCGTTAAACCAACTCAAAATATCACGGTCTAAAACTTTAGGAAGCTTATTGGCTTCATACATATCAGAAGTAACTGTTAGTGCTTGGTACTGTTCAGCCGTCAGACTGTTAGGTTTAATACCTAAATCAAGTAGAAGTAAGGCCTGAAAGAAAAGGCGGGGGCTCTCTTTCTTTAAACTAGTTAATGTGTTGTATATAACTTCAACTAATTTAACACTTGTGGCGGTTTCCATTACTTCTTCAATCTGTTTACCCAACATTGCTTTATAATGCTTAGCTGGGACTTTAGTTTCGTTATAAGCAAAGGTCATATCTGAAATTGATTTAGACATTTTCTCTTGTGTTAAATTTTTAAAGTCATCATAAAAAATTCTAGGCATTTTTTTACCACCATTCTGTATAAGTTAGTTTGTCATCTTCTGCCATATTGGTTACTATAGGTTTCAAATTTTTCAACGTGTCCGCAAGCTCTGCAAAGTAATAGTTATCGTAATCAGTTGACCCAAAGAAGAAACCATTTTGTGTTGGTAATAATCTTGAAGCCATTGAGTTATCATCTAAAACGCTCTTAATATCAATTAAAAGGGCGTTTAGTTCTACCTTTGAAAGTTCACAGGTAACATTGGTATCTTTATCAGCGTTTGCCTGTGTTACTATCCAGTTACGAATTTGGTTAGCCTTACGCCAGTACATTAGCTCTTTAGCCTTTTTATCATTTCCTGACATTAACCACATATCTAAGCCCATGTTTTAATTCTCCTATTCTTTGTTATTCAATTTCGAACGTAAATGAGTCAGTATCATTAAAAAGACGGAAAGAATCTTCTTGGCAATAAAACCAATACTCAACTTCATGAATTTTTTTCGTCAACTCGGCTTTATCGTTAGTACGCCAAAGAGAAATTTTTACTTTATAAGGGTTATTACGGTCTAATTTGGCTTTTAAAGCTAACCCAAACGGTAAATAGAATGGCTCTTCGTCCAAACCTCCAATCATTCCTAAAATGTACATAAAAAACGGCTCGTTATTTTTCATAAGAAGCTCCTAACTAAAATATTTTTTGCCACAAAAACCTTTCGGACGGCTGTCGCCTGTTACAGCTGTTTTTTTGTCGTCGTGACATAAAATTAATTGCAGTTGGCAGCTGAAACACAAGGGCGGCTTTGCCGTTCATTTACCCTTGTGTTTTAGCTAGAGTGGTTTACAAGCTTGCTTGTTAGCCACTCTGCTTACTGCTATAAATTGGTTGGCACAGAGACAAAATAGCTGTGACTGGTGGCAGAACGTACGCTAGTAGTTTGACCCCCCGCTTGCGGGGACTGGGGCTGGTTAGGCTATGAAAAAACAAAATAATAGGTTCACTCTTTTTTTTTGACGCAAAATTTTTTTTGGGTCTTTTTTATTGTGTATTATGACTGCGTAATAAGAAAAAAGGAGAATTTACTATGGCAGCGATGAACGCAAAGAGCAGGTTTCAGAAGAAATTAGAACAGTTTGATATGGCTAAAAATAGAGTTGATGAATTAGCAGAGGCAATGAAAGAGGCTAAAGAAGAATACTTACTTGAGTTAATGGCTCGTTTACAAAAGAAGCTTAATACTGATGATTTGAACGAACTAGAGCGCTTTATCAATAACGTTAAACCGCTAGAGCAAACGCCAAACGCTTCTTTCTTGGCAAAGCAGGAGGTTGAACATGGCAATTAATCGAGCTGCAATGAAGGCACTTCCGATTGAGGCTTACTTAGGCTACAAAGGCATTCCCTTCGAAAAGCATGGTCGAAACTCAATTCATCTGGTGGAGAAAAAAGGCTTAGTTATTGATCTAAGAAAAAATACTTTTGAGTGGTATTCAAGTCCGGCGGGTAACGTCTATGGCGACTTAGGTGATTTTATTGAAAATTGGCTTGGCATGGATAAGAAGGCAGCCTGGAAAGAATGGACCGCCTTTGGACGTGCTTATAACAATTATGATGACGCCAAAAAAGCTGAATATACCGCACCGCGACTAGAAGAAAAACAGAATTTTAATTTTGATCGGTGGCGTACGTCGCAATCGACTGAAAACACTAAAAATTATCTGACTAACGTGCGTGGCTTTCATCCAAAGTTTGTTGAGCCGTTGTTACAAAGTGGGATTATCAAGCAAGGAACTGCCAGAAAGGATAAGAAAACTGGTGAATGGATGAAACCAGCAGTCTTGTTCCCTTGGGTAGATGAAAATTCTAAAGTTGTGGGCTTAGACGTTCAAGGAACAGATATTGATTTTGAAAAGTTTGGTAAACGTGGAACTGAAAAAAGGATTGGTTTTGCTTCAGATACAAATTATGGATTTAATTTGAAGTTTGGTAACGGTGCCGATAATCTAATTGTCTTTGAAGCTCCAATTGATGCTTTGTCATATACCCAGCAAAATCTTGGTTCATTAAGAAACCAAAATACGACAATCCTATCTCTTTCAGGCCTGAATACAAATAAAGTGCTCGCCCAAATGATGCGTAGCAATGAAACCACCGGTAAATGGTATGACAAGATAATCATTGCCACTGACAACGATTTAGCAGGCTTTAACTTTGCAAACCAGATCCATGAAGGCTTTCAGTGGGACGAGAATATGCAAGTTGTACGGCAAATTCCTGTTCAAGGTAAAGATTGGAACGATCAGTTAAAAGCTGGTGTTAAGGGGATTGAAGAGTTTTCACTTGAAGAAAACCAAAAGCGCTATAAAGCTTTATATGAAATGCGGGACATGAAGTCTGCCTTTATTCCAAGCAAGGGTAACAACGTGAACGATAGTTCAGCGCAATCAAAAGCCGTTAAAGATGTTAATCATGTTGGGTCAAATATTAGTTCAACCAGTAAGTCGATAAATCGCGATGATCGTACACAAAATAACCGTCAGAAAAATGAAGCTATTATCAATAAGGCGTTAAATAGCGTTAAGCGAGCACAAAATAATCCAGCTGAATTACGTAATTATTTTGATTTTATAGCTAAGAGCCAAAAATTCTCAGTTCGTAACCAAATGCTGATATATGGTCAAAGGCCCGATGCCAGTATTGTGATGGGATATGATCAATTTCAACAACAAGGCCTACAAGTTTATGACGCTAAGGGTCAAGGCATGAAAGTGTTTGGTACACCCAAGGAGATTAAAACAATTATTTCACCAGACGGTGAGATTATTAAATGGCCTTCAGCGACCAATCAACAAAAGCAAGATGCTGAAGCAGGTAATTTAAAAACCCAAATTAAGAAGTTTTATCCAATCGAAACGGTTTTTGATATTCGCCAAACTAATGCGACGGTTGAGGATTACGCGCGCTTGTTGCCTAAGCCACCAATTCATTTGGGGAAAGATAATTCACCCGAACATTTGGAGAATGCTTATAAAGTGCTCAAAGAGTATGCACAAAAGCAAAACTATCGGGTTGTAGATCAGGATGAACAAGCTTTTAAGTTCTTAGAAAATGTGCAAAAAGGCAAAGCTGTTAACTATGATGGTGATTTTGCCAAGCAAGGCTTTGTTTACACGGATCCAAAGCAACCGGCCAATAACACAATTGTGCTAAGACCTGACATGAATAGAGCACAAAAGGTTCAAGCACTAGCTTATGAAGTTGGCCACGCTTCCCTTTATAACAGCTCGGCTACTCCACAATCTAATCAACAGTTAAAAGCCTTAGAGGCAAGCCTGACTAGCTATGTTGTGATGAAAAATCTAGGGATCAATCCGGATGAATTGGCTCAAAATGACAGTCAAAACGTCAATCATTGGGACAAAGTCTTTGAAGATTTTGCCAAGCTAAATGGTGATAAGGAAAAACAAATTGGTGAGATCACCAGGGCTAGTGATAATGTAAACCGTTTTTTATCCGATCGCCTTTCTAACGGTGAGGCACTTGAATATAAAACAGTAAGTAATAAGTCAGTCAAGAACAATTCCACACAAAAGTTGCAGGAGCAACAGTTAGTGCAGGATCAGTCACAAGAACAGGTAAGGTCTCGTTAAATATGAATAAAAAAATTATTGGCATGTTGTTAGAGGTTGCTTACGGTAAGGGGTATTACGTTTTGTCCGTTCAGGTAAGTAAGGACGATGCAATTATGTTAGTGGTTGATGGGCAAAATTATGTAAATATTTTTCCAACTGGTCAGCCAGCGCTACGAGAGATATATGAGTTTGAAATTCAAATGGTTAAGACCAAACCAGTGGTGGTTTCCGCCTTCAGAGTTAATGCCGAACTGGTTGTTGCAGACGAAATTCCAAGTTATGAAGCACTTCAAGATTTAGATACCACAGGGAGAGAAGCCATGGAACTAAGTAAATTACGTGAAGAACATGAAAAGCAGTTAGCCGCAATTGAAGCCGACCCTGAGCTACTTGCCGAGTTAGATAAGGCCCAAAAAGAGGAAACTGAATGGCGACAAATTAGTATTAATCGTCGGTTACAGGCCGCAGGGATTGAACAAATATTCTCAGATGATGATGTAGCTGCCATCGAGAATGAATCTAAGAAGCCAACCTTAACAGAACTTGCGCGCGCAAGCCGTGAGGAACGCACTGATGGATAAAAGTTACATTGAAAGGTTTACGGTTAATTTTTCTGAATTAGTGGCAAGGGATCCCGACAAACACGGGGCTTATGAACGGGGGAGTGAGCTGCGCCAAATAGTGCGGACCTTAAACCAAGAACGCAAAAACAGTGTGGCAATTGTTGGTGAAGCGGGGGTCGGTAAAACAGCCCTTGTCGAGGAGTTGGCCAAACGAATCAAATTTCACCCTGAAGACGTTCCAACCAATCTGCGCAATAAGCAAATTCTAGGCTTAGAGTTATCTGCATTAATGGAGTATCAGGATGGCGCAACTTTTGCGTCTAATTTGTATAACTTAATTGATGAAATCAAAGCTAATAAAGATTTAATTCTGTTTATTGATGAAATGCACGAATTAATTGGGACGGGAGCTGATGGAAAATCAAGTATGGACGCGGCTAATATTTTAAAGCCAGCAATCGGACGTGGTGAAATTCAGGTGATTGGAGCGACAACCCTTGAAGAGTATCACGAATATATTGAATCAGATAAAGCAATTAGACGTCGCTTTAGCCGCGTCCACTTAAGTGAACTGACTACACAACAGACACTCGATGTTCTGAAAAAGATTAAGCCGGATTTTGAGCGGCGAATAGGTATTGAAATAGCTGATGGTGAAGACTTATTAGAAGCCGTTGTGTCATTTGCGGATCGGTTTATTACCACTGAATATTTTCCCGATAAAGCCGTTACATTACTTGATAGCGCTCTATCTGAAGCTAAACTAAATAAACGTTCATTTTTAAAATTTGATGATATTGCGGAGATTATTCATGAACAATATTTCGTTCCGATGTCTGTATTAACTGAAAGCGACAATGCGAGGTTATATAAACTTTTTAACCGTATGCAAGCTGATGTGATTGGCCAAGATGCAGCTTTATTAAAGATCACAAATAGTATTCGAGTCCGTGCTGCGGGTCTGGGTGATATGTCTAAACCAATCTCATTCTTATTAGCTGGGACTCCTGGTGTAGGTAAAACTGAAACCGCTAAATCATTGGCGAGACATTACTTTGGTGGTGAAGACCAAATCATTCGGTTTGATATGTCAGAATTTAAGTTTGCGAAAGTCTCGATGGAACTATTCATTGAGCGGGCAGCTGAAGCGGTGAAGTATCACCCGTATTCAGTTTTTCTACTTGATGAAATTGAGAAGGCAGATCCTATGGTCTGGGACTTGTTACTACAAATCCTAGACGATGGTCGGTTAACTGATCGCTATGGTCAATTAATCAATTTCAAAGACCTAATTGTCGTTATGACAACTAACATTGGGCATTCATTAATTCTTGACCGGTCTGAACGTAGTGAAGCTTATAAACAGAATGAAACAAATGTCAAAACCTTCCGTCAGGACTTCGAGAGCGCACTGCGAGGCGCTGGTATGCGGCAGGAACTAATTTCTCGAATTGGTTCTGTAATTATCTATAATCCACTAGAAAATGATGACGTCTTGCGAATTATTGATCTAAAAATGGATAAGTTGGCCCAACAAGCGGCTAAACAACATTATCAGATTGTGTATAAGCCTGATGCAGTTACCAAATTAATTCCAACATTTGCGGAACACTATGAAGAGCTTGGTGAACAGCGGCAAGGTTCTTATCCGCTAACAGATTATTTATTGGAACGGGGCTATAAACGGAGTCTTGGGGTTCGACCGCTTGATGATGTGATCCTTGAAAATGTGGAGGCCTTGGTCGCTGAAGGGATTTTGAAGGAACGGCGAACTGGTCAATCTGACGGTCATACCTTTGTCTTTAGAACTTGGGGAAATCCACCCGATGCCAAACACCCCCGTGGTCGTTGGGAGACTGTGGTAACCCAGTTTGAACTTACTGAGGAGGCTGTGGATGTTTAATAAACGTAAGTATGAACAGGAACGAGATTTCGAGCGACAAAGTCAAATTAGATTACGTGGTCGTTTGTGGTTTCGGTTACTAATCTTTGCTCTCTATGTTGTTATGGGCGCTTTTATAGCTTTGGTGGTTGGAACTTTTGCCCGTGTCCTCTGGTATTGTATTGCCAATGGACTCGGTAATTTACTGCTGAATCGATTAGGCTACTATATTGATCCAGCTTTCAGTATCGACTACTTACAACAATACCTGGTCTTTTCATTATCTGGTGGAACCCTTCTTGATCATTCTTGGATTACTTGGACCCTTATGGTCATTGTTTTCTTATTAATATTGCGTCTTGGGTTTAAAAACAATTATGATTGGGGGCAAAAGTTTGCGGACAGGACAACTAATCAAAACCGCTGGGCAACTTTGAAAGAAATTGACGCAGTGTATAAACTCATTCCTGATCGTAATAAGTTTTACAAGGGCTTAGCTGGTGAACCAATTACCCATATTTCTGGTTATTCGGTGGCTTTTCTAAAGCTACACCCTGTGCTTTGGTTAATCCAAATTATCAAAGCGCCATTTGGGCTTAATCGACAAGAATTTCCCAAATCCTATCAAACTTTACGGACTAAACTTTTAAAAACACCAGGTATCAAGTCATTCTTTAAAGGCCAAGCCAGTGTAACCGGTGGTTTTGAAGGCTTCTTTTGGATTGATACAACTCCCACGCACACGAGTATTACGGCACCAACCCGAATTGGTAAGGATCAACGGATTGGTTATCCGACTATTGACGTGTTCCGAAGGGCTGAAATTCAACCCAATATTATTGATACTGATGCTAAAAATGAAGATGGCAAGATGTCGTTTGTACCTTTGTTAAAGGCAGGCTATGACGTTAGTTTTGTTAACATAATTGATCCTAACTGGTCAGAGCTTTGGAACCCATTACAAGCCGCTTTGGACTATGCAAAAGATGGTGAACTTGATGCGGCGCGTGATGAAGCGAGTGTAATTGTTCAAATTATCGGGAGCACAGGTGCTGAAAATACTGAAAATGATACCTGGGATAAGTCGGCTGAAGATACGCAATTGGCGATTATTCTAGTGCTTTTATGGCTAGCCATTGAACACGATGATGATTCTTTAGCAACGCCTGCCAGCGTTCCGCAACTGATAAATTCACTTGGCCAATTTAGTGATCCAAAGGATAAAAACAAAGATGGACTTGCACAGTATTTCAATATGTTAAGGCAACTTGATCCGCTGCCACCGATACTGAATGAAGCCATTTTAAAAGCTGGCTCATATCTGCAAGCAACTGGAGATACAAGGACCTCGGTTATGTTTACTTTGCAGCGACATTCAAGTTTATTTGCCAGTGAAACGGTCGCCAAATTAACCTCACGGTCAACAATTCATATCTCTGATTATGGTTTTCCTCGCATGTTGAAAGTTATGTTGCCTGAAGAATATGCCGGTTTAACGGCTTACGTTGAGCTGTATGATGCCAAACATGTGGAAACTAAAATCAAAGACTATTTTGTCAATGCAATGCGTATTTTGCGCCATCCAATTAAAGGCTGGCGACGTGGTGCCAAACCTTTCTTAGAACAAGACTCAATGAAGGTCAGCAGTTCAGGGGTAATTCATTATCCGTTTAAGAATTACTTTCCTGAGGATTGGTTAATTCGGGTTCATTTTGAAAATAAAGACAATCCGCACCATTTAAGAAAAGATTGGGTCGAGCTGCCAGGGGAGCGCCGTTTGAAATACTCCTTGGGTGGTAAACAAATGTTTGATCCATATACGGGTAAACCTGAGTTCAAAATTGTGCCTAAAGCTTTGAAATACAAGTTATTTGAGGGGCGGAAAGCCAAGTATGATTTACGGTATTCAGAAAAGCCCAAAGCAACCTTTATTGTTGCATCGCAAAACAATGACAATTATTCGGCGCTGGCGTCACTCTTTATCGGACAAGTCTTCTCTGTTAATACGCAAATTGCTTCCGAAATTACACGGCGAAAAATGGATCGCTGGATTGTTTATAAGTTAAATGAGTTTGGCATGTGGCCTCAGATTCCAGGCTTTGAAAATTTCTTAACTCGTGGGCTTACTTACGGTCATATTGTTAATATTTATCTTCAAGATGATATTCAAATCGGCAAGAATTACAGCGACAAAGATGCTAGAGAAATTAAAAGTAATATGGCTACGCAATATTATTTGCAGACTAAGGATAAAGACACTAAAAAAGAATTATCTGAACGGCTTGGTGAAATAGAAGTTCAAAAGGAAATGGTTAATTCACAAATGGGTGAGCAGCAACAGGATCGTAGTAATCGGGTCGTATCGATTGAAACCAAACCTTTAATGCCTGAAAAAGACATTGAAGAATTGCTCGACGGTGAAGTTATCGTAATGCGAACAGCTAAACGTAACGATAAACGGTGGCGCAGAGTTCGAGCATTACCAATCTTTGATACTAAAGCTACGATTATGCCAAATTCACGTGATCTACTGGGTGCTACATATTCGCTCGACTATTACACCACAGACTTACCAATTGAAAATCACGTTAAGCATTTGGCTTATAACGATTTGTTTCAAGACTTCAGTCCGTATTTCTACGAGCTGCAAGATCGACTTTCTATGACAGCCACCAGCCAGGTGAATGTTGGACCGTTAATGAAAGACGTCAATGAAAAAGACTTACAGGACGCGCTCAACATTGCATACGAGCGCGACAATCCACAACTATCACCTAAACAAGTTTCAGAACAGGATCTTTATACGCAGTGGCAAGAAAACTTTAGTAGCGACTTAGATGCGCCCTTTATGTCTGACAAGCAACTAGCCAATATCCCGCTAGTCATGGAGGTAGAGGAGCTAATTAAGGGCCTTCTAAAGAGAAAACATAATACAAAACGAACTGATACGCAGATAAATGCTTTACAGCTTGCGGAACGCGGCGTGTTGTTTGAAACCTTGCCTGAAATAAATACCAATCGTAACTTATTAAACCTGATGGATCGTGATTTAAAGGCGGTGTTTGAAATACAGAAGCGTTTGGATGGTCGCTCACCTGCAAGTGATTTAGTAGCCGCTGAAGGTGAGCCGCTTGAAGAAAAAACAGAAACTGCGGGTCTAAATGATGATGAGCTCGCAGCTCTAGACGCAGCACAAGCTACTTATGAAGAAGAGTGAAAGGAAAGATAATGCAAAATTTATTTTATTTAGCATTAATGAAATTACCTGACACTGGGCCAACAACCCAGTTTTACGATGCTTGGTCGAGCTATCTAAAGGCTATGCCAAGACTTTTATTTATCATAATCGAATTTTTATCTCAAGGACTAGCTGACTTAATATTTGATTTAGGGAACGCAGTCTTAACTGCTTGGGCTAAAGTATGGGATTTAGCCGATTTTAGCGGTATCTTTGCGGTCAAACACGCGGGTGATATGACCGGCTATAATCTAGAACAATATGTAACGCTTTTTGCCAGCATTGGTATGATTGTTTTTGCGATTGTAATGTACGTTCAACTCTTTATGTTCACACTGACCAGTGGACAGAAAGGAAAAGATTGGCCCCGTGGCTTAGCGATTATCTTCACCATTATTGGTATGTTGCCTTTGATTATCAGTGGTGGAACTGCAATAGCTAAGAGTGCTAACAGTACTTTTTTACCAAAAGACAATAACGTGCTGGTACAAGTTTGGCGTAACAACAGTGTTGATATGGAAAAGGTCGCCGATGATAACTTTGATGTGTCATTGGATAAGTTAAAAGATTATAGTCCTATTAAGGAGAAAGATGATCCAGCTGTTGTTAAAGCTAGTTTCTTTTCTAATGTGATGGATGACAATGAGATAAATAAAATTACTGGTTCAAATAAAGATGCAGCAAAGAAAGTATTTAAACAGAAGCGAGGGTTAGATGCTGAAAGCAAACCAGAGGAACTTGATAAAGGCTCGTGGTTTACAGGCGGGATCTTTAACGAGGTTTACCCAAGAATTAAAGTGAATTGGCTGGGTATTATTGGTGCGGAGATAACCTTCGCTATTGTTGGCTTCCTAGCGATAATTGAAGTCACTGTTCGGATCTACCGGATTGCCTATTATTCGATTACCTTATTAATTTTTGCGTTTAGAGACCTTAAAGGTGAAAAAGCAATGCAAATTTTGCATTTAATTGAAGGCTCATTTATAGGTATGGCGTTGATGCCATTGAATGTGCTGATGTTCTTTGCCTTTATTCAATGGGCCATGACCAAAACTGAATCAATGGGCCTCAGTGCAATGCCCTACACCATCTTATCAATTGGATTAATGATTGGTGGTGCTAAAGGCTTACTTGGCGGTTTCTCATTAATTGATGATTGGACCGGTGTTCCAACAGGTCATGGTAATACCGCGCAGTCATTGATTGCGGCAGGTATGGCCGCCAAGACAGTTGATGATGTCGCAAAAGGGCTTGGAAAAACAGCTAAGGCTGGATTTGGTGGCACTAAAGCTTTGGTCGAAAATGCCGGTAACGCAGCCGCCAAGATTTCTGATAAAGTACATTCTAAGATGAATGATTTTGCTTTGCAGCGAGCCGCAAATGGTATGAAAGTACCGTTAAATCCGCAAGGTAAGAATGATTCAGATGGTAATGGGACAGATAGTGCTCCTAATCCTTCAGCAGGTGACAGCGACAGCAAGTTGGACAAGAACAAAGATAGTAATTCAGGTCAAGACACAGGTTCAGCCAATAAACCTGAAAGTGACCATAAAGATGACAGTGATAGTGGTATGCCAACTCCACCACCTAATCCAGCTGGACCAAATGCTCAACCGGCTAGGGGTGATGAAAATAGTACCGCTAACAAAGCTGGCAGTGCTCAAAATCGAACTAGTTCTAAAAATACACCTACTCAAGGTGGAACAGGTGGGCCAATGCGTGTACCTATGAACGGCGGTAATACGACGGGTCAACGGGCAGTAACCTCACCAAGTAGTAGCACTGGCAAAGTAAGTACACCCAACCAGGCACCAACTGTACCGACAAGCAGCAGTCTTGATCAGATGCCAGCAGACGCTCCAAATGTAAATTTGGATAATTCGGCTCCAATGCCAGATATGAGTAGCTTTGATAGCGTTAGTCAACCGTCAGATTATTCGGAGGACGAGATGCCACCACTACCAACTCAGGCGGAACTTGATGAAATGATGCCACCAATTGAAATACCTAAATAATCACTAAAAGGGTAAAACATATCGCTTAAATATGGGTTTACCCTTTTTTTATGTGATTAATTAAGGTAACATTAAGGTATTGAATAAAACAAATGGAGTTAGATAGATGACTAAAAAATTATGGTGGGTAATTGGGATTCTTTGTGCAGTCGTGGTGATTGGCGCTGGAACTTTTACTTATATTAAAAACAATCCAACCAAAGCAATGGCCGCAAAAATGTCAGATAAAGAGTGGAAAGATTTAGGCATTGAGAAACAATTTAAAGTGGCTCCAGCTGGGCATTATGTGCATTTAACTAAGTCTAGCCCATATCTTTATAAGACTAGTTGGTCAGAAAAACAGTTTCATGAATGGTATAATGCTGGTGGCCATAGTGGAAAAGAAAAAATAACTTTTGGAACAAGTAAAACTTTTGACGATAAGAAAATCGTAGACTCGGAAAACGATAACGGCGAAGTTGCTGATGTATGGAGTAAGCTTTTTGATAATACAAAATTTACAGGTCAAAAAGGTGGTGAGCCTGAAGACATGTATCAGGTGTACTTCAATTCAGCAGCCGATGCTAAGAAGGATCCTGACGTAGGCCGAACCGTTTCGCAAATTGTACGATAAAATAAAAAGCTTGAGGAAATTGCTCCTCAAGCTTTTTTATTTGTTGTAATCTAAGATTTTTTGGAAAACGTCAACTGCAAATTCAGATAAGCTCTTGTAACCATTTTGCTTTGCCAGGTCAGTAAGTTCATTCTTCATGGTCGGCGTCATTGTCAAAGACACTGATTGTTTACGCTCTTTGTTAGTTTTTTGCTCAAATGCTAGGTTAGATGCGAACTCATCAGCGTCAAAGTTACGGTTATTTTTTAACGGATTTTCTTGCAAGGCTTGAGCCATAGCATTCTTACTATTATCGTCAGTAAATGACTGACCTTGTTTTGAATTAAGTGACATAATTTATTCTCCAATTATATGTTATCAATCGTTTGAGTGAGTTTTGTAAATTCTTCAACCAAGTGGTCTTTATAGCCTTTATATGAGCGTAGTTTGTCTGCGGTCATATTAGTTACAGCAACCTTTGTAAACGTTGAGGTTGGCATAATTTCACTAAATTTAATGACACCAATGTTGTTAGGGATACTTTCTAATTCTTCTTTAAAAAGGCGGCTAGAAGTAGTCGTTGAACGCGCCTTACTACCGATAAAGTAAACCTTGGCATCAATGTCACTCGCATTGGTCCGTGGGTCAATACTTGCTTCTCGGAACTCAGCCATGCGTAACTCGAATTGATTCTTAAGTTGCGTAAAGCCGTATTCACTTGGTTCAAGAGGTACGATGACCGCGTCACTAACTGCGATTGTATTCTTAGTTAACATGCTAAATTCTGGGTGAGTATCAATAAGTACGTAATCATATGAATAAATAACATCTTTGTTTTTGTTCATCCAGTTAAGCAAAACATACTCGCGAAACATTTTACCTTGAATTAAAGTCTCAACTTGATCAAGGTTTGGTGACGCAGGTATTAAATCAATGTTCTCTGCTACTTGACGGACTTCAGGTTGGCTGCCTATAAAAACGTCAAGCAATGTATTTTGATTGGTAATAACATTAAAGGTCGAACTTAAACTAGCTTGAAAATCAGCATCAATTAAAAGAACTTTTTTGTTTTGTGATGCTAACCATGATGCAAAGTTGAATAGAATGGTGGTCTTACCAACACCACCTTTTGAACCAGTAAATGTAACAATCTTTGTTGTAGTCATAATAGAATCCTCATTGTTTAAATTAGTTGTCAAAATGAAATAAACGTGAGTTAATCAAGGATCGTAACTATTACAACATTAATTATACTACTAGTATAACAATAAGTATACGGTTAAGTATGTTAATGGGTATACGTAAGAGTATACGGTTAAGTATGTTAATGGGTATACGTAAGAGTATACGGTTAAGTATGTTAATGGGTATACGTAAGAGTATACGGTTAAGTATGTTAATGGGTATACGTAAGAGTATACGGTTAAGTATGTTAATGGGTATACGTAAGAGTATACGGTTAAGTATGTTATTAGGTATATGTATGAGTATACGATTAAGTATGTTTAAGCGTATAACGCAAGTTATACTTAAAAGTATAACTAGAAGGATATGATACAATTGTGCTAATAAAAACTTTTGAGGTGTTAAATATGAAATTTGGATTTATTGGCTTTGGGAACATGGCAACCGCAATCATTAAAGGTGCGATTAAATCTAATAAATTGGCTGCAAATGATATTTTTGTGTACAGTAAAGATAAAGAGAAAACTAAAACAGATGCCACGAACTTATCAATTCGAGCATGCGATACTTTAACTGAACTAGTTGATAATGTGGACTATATTGTTTTAAGTGTTAAACCACAAGTGATGCCTTCAATTTTGAAAGAGATTCGTGAGCTGATTAAAAATAAAAACAAGGTTCTAGTGTCAATTGCAGCAGGTTTAACTTTAGATGCGCTGAAACAAGGGCTTGAATTTAACGATATTGACCAAGCAATTGTACGTGTAATGCCTAATCTTAATGTTTCGATTGGTGAAGGTTCTTCAGCTGTTGCGGGTAATGACTATGCAACAGACGAGCAGGTTGAGTATGTAAGAAATATTTTTGGTGCGATTGGTAAAGCTTGGATCCTTGATGAGAAGCATTTTTCAATCTTTACGGCTATGGCCGGTAGTATGCCGGCCTATGTATTTTTGTTCATTGATGCAATTGCACGAGCAGGAGTTAAATATGGTTTACCAAAGTCGTTGGCAGATGAGATTGCAATCCAATCAGTTCTAGGTAGTTCAAGTCTATTACAACAATCAGGTGACTCAGCATGGACAATGGTTGATAAAGTATCTTCGCCAGGTGGAACAACTGTTGCAGGAGTTTTGAAATTACTTGATAATGGCTTACAGTCTAAAATTATTGAAGGTATTGAGGCCACAGTTTTGAAGGATCAGGAGCTTAATTCAAAGTGAAATATTAATATCGAGGACAAACAAAAAGGACTTGCCAAAGTAGCAAGTCCTTTTTGTATACCTAAAGAAAATGATTTAGTAAAAGGTTTAATAATCACGTAAATTATAGTAGCACAACTAGTTAATTAATCAATTAAATTGATTACAAAATGAAAAGGACCTGCTTTATCGGCAAGTCTTTCTCGACACAATAATTAATAAAAAGGTAGTGTAAATTACATTTACATAACTTATGTTAGCAGATTTGATTGATTAATCAAGCTTCAAATTAACTATTGGCTTGAGCTAACAAACAAGTATACGCATGAGTATGTTGATAGTTATACGTAACAATATCCGCATAAGTATGTTAATGGTTATACGTAACGGTATACGCATAGGTATGTTAATGGTTATACGTAATAGTATACGTATGAGTATGTTGATACTTATACGTAACAGTATACGTATGAGTATGTTGATACTTATACGTAACAGTATACGTATAAGTATGTTGATAGTTATACGTAATAGTATACGCATAAGTATGTTGATAGTTATACGTAATAGTATACTCATAAGTATATTAATAATTATATGTACACTTGGGAGAGCACTTTAAAACTCAATTATGTACAGCCAAATTATTTACGAGAAAGTCCAACTAAAAAAGTTGGTCTTTTTTTTTGACGCAAAAATGATTTTGCCTCTGAACTATTTATTATCATGGTGGCGTAGTTAATCAAGGACAAAAAAGGAGATTATAAATTGGCAGATTATACAACGTTTTCACCAGGTAATAATATTTGGAAAAAAGCCGCCAGGTTCTTAGGCTTAAGTTTTGCAAGAATTGGTATTTTAGGCGGTCACTTTGGCTTTACTTATTTAGTAATGAACGTCGCGTTCTCTTATGAATTTTCATTCTTACAGTTGGGGTTTGTCATTTCAATGATTTGTGCGGGCGTTTATGCAATTTTCCCCGCCCCAAGTAATCCACATGCGACCGTACTTTCTGAAATTAGTGTACGGGTGGCTAAAGCAATGTTTAACCCTGAGTTAAGAGACTCAGTCAAAGTTATGCCATTAGAAAGAGAGGATTAAAGATGGCCTTTAAGAAAAAAGAAAGTCGAACTTTGAATGTGAAGGACGTTGTGGCTTTTCGGCAGTCATTGCCACTAGTTTCCTTGTTACCATGGCAAAGCTTTGAAGGTACAGATAACTTACTGCGTTTAGCTAATAGTGAAGGTGAGTCTGAAGGTTATATGGAGATGCTTTCGATTGAAGGTAAGGACTTAGACTTTGTTTATGGCAAGGGTACTGATGGTGCTAGCAGAATTATTCAAGACTATCACACTTTATTGAACACCTATGTCAATGACTTTGACATTGTGATTACGCGTATGGCGGCTTCTACCACGAAACAGCAACGGAGTTGGATTAACACACGCGATCGAATTTTACAGGATTTGCAAACGGTACATAACGATAAAGCCCGTGAACGACTACAAAAGCGTTATCTGGGAGTGCAAAAAATTCTTAGGCAACTTGAAATAGTAGAAGATGTCGTTGTGCATCAAGCATACACAGTGTTCATTTACGGTGAAACTATGGCAGAGACACGGGAACGTCGCGAATTATTTACTCGCCTCGGTAATCAAGCCGTTAAGACCGGCAAAATGTCTTTAAAACAAAAGAAAGATATTTTAGCAATGCTACAAGATCCAACACAACAGTTAAATAAGTAGAGGTTATAAATATGAAACATGGAGAAGCTTCTAAATTACGTGCTAAAGGTTATGACTTGGATTTAATCCACGAGGTTAAAAACCCAAGCCCAACCATCTATCACAGCGACTATATTCAATATGGTGAAGGGGTCGCAACGATTATTAACGTTTGGGATTACCCCAAGGACGCACAATCACAAATGTGGTTCAATACCTTGCTAGGTACTCCAAATACCATTACGCAGCTTAAAATTGGTACCGAAAATCGGGCCAAAGTGCAAAAGGCTTTGCAAGATGCGCTAAATGCAAATGAAAGTATTGTTTCAGATAAGCTTCAAACAAAAGAACGCCAAATTGTGGCCCTAGATGAATACGGCGAAGACCGCGAGGCCTTACGTAAGATTGCTAATAATTTAGACGTGTATAAGCGTTTGTACACCAGAATTATGTTGATTGCGCGAACTCCTGAAGAGTTGCATAAGAAAGAAGAAGAGTTTCGACAAAATATCAGTAACTTTAAAACGCAGATTTATCTGGGTGAAATGTTAAATCATAGTCGGCAATTCTTTATACCAGCATCAAAAGTTGAAAATTTAGCATTACGTGACCGTGGTTTTCCAATGAATGCCAAAGCTTTAGCAGGTACGTATGCTTTTAACCAAACGTTTATTTCAGACCCACGGGGGACCTGGTTAGGAGTGACCTTTCAGAATGGTGAAGTAGCCTTTGACCCAAGTCATTCGGACGGTCAACACCGTAATACAGCCTATAACCTAGTAATTGGTGGTGCTGGTACTGGTAAAACAACTTGGATGCACCAAAATTTAGACCCACTTGTTGCACGTGGTGATACAGTCTGGGTATTTGATCGTACAAGGCGCTATGTTGATCACATTAAGAATTTAGGTGGGCTTATTTTAACCATGGATGGTAGTCAAAATATGGTCAATATCTTCCATGTGTTCGCAACCGTGTTAGATGACAACGGTAATATCGATGTTATTGGCTCATTTTTAAACCATTTGGAAAAGGTTGAAAATTATTATCGCTCAATCAACCCTGAAGCGAGTGAGGCAGAAGTTGGACTACTTTCTACTGAGCTACAAAATTTCTATGAAGAACTTGGCATGTGGTCAAGTTCACCTGAAGACCACCCAGAAAAGTTAAAAGTGATTGGTTTGGCAAATGATGCTTACCCAACATTAGAAGAATTTGTCAGTTACTTAAGGTCTAAGAGTATGGAGCCTCAAAGTATGAGTCCCAATGACTATACACGCCTAGATTCAATTCTGACGACTTTTAATGCGCTAAAACGAAAGTATAGTTCAAAAGTAAACGGGCATACGAACGTGCCAGACTTATCAAAAGAAGACTTGATTTTATTTGATACTGCTGGCATGTCTGAATGGGGTGCTAATGTGTATAGTGCTCAATATTACAGCATATTATCTTTGATGAATGCTTATGTCGTAATGAATGGATTTACCCAGTTGCAACGTGAAAAGCGGGGTGAGATTTCACGACAAAGCGTTCAAGACGGCGCTGCAGCACCTAAGTATTTTTGGTGGGTTCAAGATGAAGCTGACGATATTATTAATGAAAAAATCCCACAAGGCGTGATTTTTGCGGATAAGATGATGCGCCAAATGCGTAAAAATTACTTTGGTTTATTTATGATTTTTCCAGGGTTAAAAGAAATCGTGGCAGATAATAACCAACAAGAAAATGAGGTAACTAAAGCTATTCGAGATTTCTTTAATCGTTTTCAAAATCACCAAGTTGGTCAACTTTCATCAGAGGAAATACAACGTTACGCCAGTATCACAAGTCGAATTGATGTTACACAGGGTCAATTAAACGCATTGT
Organism: Weissella oryzae SG25; assembly: GCF_000691805.2. Classification (GTDB taxonomy): domain Bacteria; phylum Bacillota; class Bacilli; order Lactobacillales; family Lactobacillaceae; genus Weissella; species Weissella oryzae. The sequence goes on from NZ_DF820490.1 coordinate 29,797, forward strand.
CAAACTTACGCCAGGGACAATTCTTGATGGTTATTCGTGGGGTACAAGCTACATTCTTTACGGCTATTGCCCCAACAGACGATGAAATTGTGATGTATGGAGGAGGTATGTAATGACAAAGCAAGAAAAGCAAAGTTTGAAAACAAAAATATTAGAAAGCCAACGGATTAAGCCTTATCGGCCGAGTCAAATTAGGCAAGACGCGCAACGGGACTATTTACGCCTTAAACAACGTATAGACCAGGGAGAAAATCCGTCAACTTTGACTAAGGATTTTGGCAAAAAGATTGGGATTACCCTTTTATGGATCTTCGTGGCCATTTTAGCTATGGTATTGATTTCATTTGTCTTGTAAGGAGTTAATGTTATGGCAGAAGAAAATAACAAGGCTAAAGGTACGGGCGGTAGCAATGTCATTGGGGCAGTCAAAGCTGGAAAGAAATTCAAAATTGCAATTAGCTTAATTAGTACCTTAGCCCCAATTGCTTTGGGCGTATTCTTTGTGATTGTAGTGATTGTGGCCGTTACTGGGGCGACACCTTCGAGTTGTTTTGATACGAATACGGCATCTGGTGGTGGCGGGGCTGCCATTGGTGGTGATTGGAAAAATGCCAACTCTGATAAGCATAAAGCTATGCAATACGCGGCTGACGAGTTCAAAAATAAATTACACATGAGTGGAACAAACATTGCAGCTGCATTGGCAATTGGTTTACGAGAAAGTAATTTTGACCCAGCGGCCGTAAATCCTGCTGGACATGTAATTGGGCTTTGGCAATGGGGTAATGGTGGGGCTAATGGTAACCGTTATGGAAATACACAAACCACCGTTGAAGGACAGGTTGCGCTAGCCATTAAAGAATTAACCTCAACGCATGTAAAGGCGCTAAGTAGTATGAAAGATGCTAATTTAGCTGATTCATTAGATGCCTGGGATATGTATTTTGAGGGCCTTCAAAAAAGTGACCCCCAACGAAAAGTTGAAAAAATCACGGCAACTGCGCAAGAAGTTCAAAAAGTTTTTAATTTGAACTTTGACGGACATATTGATGCGGGTGATAGCCAAATTGATAATGGCGGCAATACCGCAAATTCTGGTTCAAATAGTGATATGGCAATTTGTGATACGGGAGTCAGTGGTACAACTAGTGGCTTACCAGTTAAGGGTAAGTACCGGATTACTGGTGGTTATCCAAATTATAACGGTGAAACGGGCGCCGCACATTATGGGGTTGATTTTCAAACCATCAAGCACACTGAAGATGGTGAGGAAAGTGACGTTTATTCTGTTTCTGACGGAACGGTGGTCGTTAAAACGCCTTCCGTTGTTGGTGGTAATTATGTAGTAATTAAAAATACGGACGGCACCTATGCCTATTATGGACACGCTCCGTCGCTGGACTCGATTGTCGTAAAGGTTGGTGACCAGGTTAAAAAGGGTCAACATATCAGTCATGAAGGTCAAACTGGTGAAGCCACCGGTATCCACGTACACTTTGGCCTAAATATCAAAGACCAAAATGGCTGGGGTATTGCTTCAAAGGGCTTAGTGAGTCCCGCAACCTATCTAAAGAACTTCCCCAAGCAATTAGTACCGAAAGACGGGGTTGTTAATTCAGATATGTCAACGGTCTTTGATGCATCAGAACAGAAAGATGATAAGTAATATGACGGCAAAAAATAAGATATTTGTGGCAATTGCCGGCATTATTTTGGGCTTAGCTTGTGCCGCTTTCTTCTTTAAGGTGACTAGTTATCCAGACACTAACAATGGCCGACAGGTTGTCAAGGCGGCAATCAAACAAAAAGATGATGTGGTAATCGTGTTTCATAAAACGGGGTGTTCAGACTGCGAACTGATCAAGCGGACCGTTAAGGAAACCATGCAGGCTAACCGCAACCATGTGAAATACGTTGTGATTGATTTAAAGCAAGTTCAAAACCGCTATCTGATAAAAAAATTCCGATTGGTATCAACACCAACCATTTTGGAACTGAAAGATGGCCGTGAAGTTAGCCGGTATGCAGGTACAAATGAGCACTTAGTAAGAGCAATTTTGGCGGAAAGATAGGAAAAAATTATGGGTAAAAAAAGTATGTCAATTTTACTGATTGCCATTAGTGTTCTGTCTTTGGCAATTAGTTTTATGGCAATGTCGAGAGTTGATAAAGCGCAAAAAGATAGCGCTCATGCAGAACAAACGCAGCGGCAAACTGAGGTGAGTTTAAAGCAGATCGAAGCAAAACCTGTTGATGAAACGCCAAATATGAACAAGCAGTACCAAGTTTTAGAAAGTTTTGTTGGGGCAGTGGTCAGCGATATACAAAGTAAGTCAGATCAAGATGGCACTTCCTATAAAAGCTATGGTAACGAGGCGTCGTTTGAAGCTTTAAAGGGAGTCTTAGACGCTGAAGGTGACGTGAAAGCTAATGTTAAGCTGGCTAATATCCTAATTACGAGTAACCCCGAAAATAATGAATTAAGTAACTGTTTTGGCGATTTAATTGTGACACAAAACGGGCAGCTTGAAATCAAGTATAAGGTGCTCGTTGGGCTTACAAATAACAAGGTAACCAGTTTACAGCTATTTAGCAGTCAAGGAGCGAACAATGAAAAAACAAACTAAGACCCCTTGGGTCAATATTGTTCTAGCCATGATAGCATTCTTATCGATTGGATTCATGATTGGCAGTATGTTGTATTTTACTATTCAGAAGACCACGTATGAAGCACAAATACGTACAAGCAAACAACAAACCAAGGCTTTAGAAAATCAAATACTGGACGCAAAAAAAGACACCCAGCCTGGTGTCAGTAGTGCTACTGAGGTGTTAAACACATTCTTTAATGGTTATTACACTTACAACACGCAAAGTGAATATGACTCACGCACTAAGCGGCTCAAGACAGTCGCAACTGATGATGTTTTAAAGGATGAAAAGGTATTTCAAGCTGATCCATACAAAAAAGTGAAGCAATTAGACCTACAAAGTACATTCAAAGAATTAAATTTTTTTCCAACTAATGTTAGTGCTAGTGAGGTGACGGGGTATGTCTACGTGGCATACTCGGCTAACTACGCTAATAAGAATGCGGGCAATAGCCAGGCGTTATTTTTAATCACTTATGATCGCACAACTAAACAATTATCTAAGGTACAAGGACAGGGGGAACTGTCGTTAAATTCAGACAGTAAATTATATGAATAATGTAAAACAAGTTTTCGCAAGTAACCGAATTAAAGTAATGGTAGATATTTTTGTAATCATTCTTCGCGCCTGGTTTTATGCCACTGGGTTAGCAGCGTCCATCTTATTATTTAGCGGACTTAGTATGGCTAAAGAACTTGATGCTAATCTTCAGAAACATGGTGGGATTACGAATATTTCGAACAAGATACCACCCCATTTTTATACCAGCATGCTTCAGGGTATTTTACTTAGTATGTTGGCCCTGACAAGTGTGATTGCCTTGTTTATGATTTTTGATAAGTACAAGAATACGAAATTAAATAACTGTAATAATTGATGGTAGTAACCTAAATCTATAAAAATAAAAGTAGAGATTTCTTATTTTTTAGGGTAACATAATAACGAATTATATTTTAGTAAGGGGGAAAGAATGTGGCTGAAAATAGACGTTCAACATTAGAATTATTGAGTTATTTTTTTTCAAGACAACGAGCTGATGATCGATATATCCTTGCTAAGCAAACGTATGAAAAGTTAAAGATTGATAGTCTGGAAAATGAGTTTAATAGGGTTAAAATCCAATATGGATGGCATCAAGATATTTATAAGATACTTTCAAAAGTTTTAGTATGGATAGGTGCAGCTGCTACATTTGGATTGGTAGCCAAAGTTGGCATGTTTTTCTTACATACCAACAAAAAGATGGCTGGATATAGTCCGGATCAAATACAATTTGCAATGTTAGTTACTAGTTTATTTCTCTTAACTCTTGTAATAATTTTAATTATTGGATTAATTAGTTATAGAAAATATATTAATATACTGAAAAATAGAGTTGATATGATAAAAAAAATCCTGAAGGATAGAGGAGATATTTTTGACTAATGACTGATGAACAGCGAATTAATATTTGGATGAAAAGCCTCGTAGAAACCGGGTTTGCCATTTTTACGGTGATATTTCTTATTAAGTTAAATATGATGAACACAACGTTGAATAATATAGTTGATACATCGGATGCTTTTAAAGTAATTATGTTCAATAATGGACAACCCGCTTTATTTGCATTAGGAGCATTTTTACTTGTATTGTTGGCAGTGGTTATTTCTTTTTGGTGTTGGCACAGACCCAATTATGAAAGGTATGCTGACAGTGAAATACTCTTAGCCATTATTTCAACAATATTAAACATCATTTTCGTAATTTTAATTTTAATTTTTATCAACAATCCAATTTTAAGATCAATAATTGTAGTTGGTGGGATTGGTTTAATTGCATTATATGTTGTTGGATCTCAATGAGAACAAGACCATCTATCTGGATTTTCAGTAAATTTAAATTAAGTTAGTAATTAAAATACAAAAATAAATAAACAATCTTTAGAGCTTAGATTTATCTTTGCTCTTTTTTTTTGACGCAAAATTTTTTTTGGCATAAATAAACCTGTTAGATTATGGGTGCACGTTGGTGCAAATAAAAAATTTTAGGAGGAACAACATTATGAATGTTGATTCAAAAGACGTTAGTCTACGCCAAAAAGGTGCTCTGTTAATGTCTAGTTTAGTTGCTGGCCTAGCAATCAACTCGCCAGCTTTTGCAGCTGATTTAGCAACCAGTACCAAGGACTTCGGTTCGACGGTCATAACTTATTTGATTATCGCCACGATTGTGGTCGGTTCGTCGTTTGGTCTAGTTGCTATTTTATCAATGACCACAGGTATTTCTTGGTTGTCACAACAGGGACAAAAAAAGTTATTAGTTGCGTTAGGTGGGATTGCTGGAGTGCTTCTCTTTAGTACGCTTGTTTCTTTCATTATCAAGACAGCCACTAGTACTGGTGGCGGCTTTGCTTGGTCATGGGGCTTCTAAAATAGCCCAATACGCAGAAGGAGTGTGAGTAGTTAGTTATGAAGTGGAAAACATTTAAAAGACACCCTACAAATGAGTTGGGGTATTATTTTGCGGAAATTCAAGATGGCGTCCTTGATTTTGATAATCCAATAATTACTGAAATTGTTGAGAGCACAGGTTTGATTGCGGATACTTGGCCCAAAGTATCACTTGCAGATTTGAAGAATCTGACTGAAAAGCTGAGACAGAAGATTGCTATCTCAAGTGGCGTGACAGTACCTTTAGGTACTGTCACCTATCTTCACCAAGGAGCCAATGAAAAGCGTCCGAGTGAGACAGGATTAACTTGGGATAATGCCGAAATCTCACCGCAATCAAACAATTTTGTGATTGAAACGGTTGCAGCCACAATCAATGATGAGGAAACACGTCTTGCGGATAAGAATAATTATGTGATTTTAAAAGCTGCGTTCCAAGAATTGATGGACGCAGCTGAAGATTTAGCGGGTTTTGATGCTGGTGATCTTCCAGCTTTACCAAGTGAAGATGAATATGTTGATGCACTTGAGAATAATAAAACTTTAGCTATCTTACCCGCAAGGGCAGTAGTACCTTTTACTAAAGCAAAGTCTGAAAATAAAGCTACTGAAACGTCTGTTACTTTACAGAACTTTCCGTTGCCAAGCCAAGGTGGCAATTCAGCACCAGTTAATCAGCCTGAAGCAACAAATAACGTCGAGCCAAGCACAGGTGGAGAGACTTCTAATTCAACAACTCCGCCAGTGGTTACTAAAACAGCTCCAAAGGCGGCTAAACCAATTGAAAACCAGCCTGGTGAATCATTTAAGAGTAATGCGCAAGATACGATGACTCGGTTGGTTAAAAGCTTTACGGTCAGTGCACCACAATTTCCAGTTAGCAGTACGTCCGATGAGAAGGACTTGGCACCGGAAAACCAGGATTATCCCAAGGCAATGCTCGATTTAGAGGCCAAAGAAGCTAATGAGTTCTTAAAGTTGTCAGCTGATCAACTTACAAATGCGATTCAAGCCAAGTTAATTGGCATTGTTTCAACCGTAAAGTTACAACGGACGGCCACAGAGCTTATCAGTGGTGATTGGCAAGGCAAGCTGAAGCAAGGGGTCACCCAAAGATTAACGGCTGATTTTTCTGAGCAGGAGCTCAAAGAGTTACACGCTTTTGAGCAGACCTATCAAGAAGACGTAACAGCTGAAAATGAACGGCACGAACGGCAATTAAAAGAGCTTGAAGGTAATCTGAATACTAAAAAAGCTGCCACAATTAAGCAGAATAAAATTGCCTTACATGACAGTATCGCGACGGAAACAGCTTCATTAATTGCTGAACAGGAACTTTATATTGAGACTGAGATTAAACAGTTAAATGAGGACTTGGTTCGCAAGACTGAACAACAAGTAGCAATCCAAGCAACTTCTTACCTGAAGCATGCCAACGAGCAACTAAGTTCAGCCTTCAAGCAATTAAAAGCGCAGCTTGAAGCTAAAAGTAAAGAGTTTACTGAAGCTCATCAAAAAGCCAAACTCGATGCGGCTGAAGCTGAAGCAAAACATCGTGAAACTATAAAGATGGAGCTTGAGCATGATGGTTTAGTCGACTTACGCGAGCAGAATAATCAATTAACGCAGAAAAATATTGTTTTGAGTAAAGCGGCTGATGAAAAAGAAACTCAATTGAGTGAACTTCGCAGCCAAGTTGAAGATTTGAACAACCGTTATTCAGTTTCACGGAGTGAGGCTGAACGCCTGGCCCGTGAGTTAAGTAGTCAAACTACTCAGCAGACACAAGCAGCCTTAATGACGCGTTTGTTGGGGCCAGAAAATAAACAGCCAGAAGAAGTTACAACAAAAGCTAACAAGCCTAAAGGTAGTTTTGCTAAAGGCATGTTAACCAGTGCCGGTATTATCTTAGCGCTTGGTGGGATTGGTTTCGGGGCATATCAAGTACAGACTGTTGAAGCTAAAGCAGACACAGCCGCCTCTGAAGCTAAAGCCGCTAAGGAAAGCTATGCCAAGAAGGAACAACAATTGGTCTTACAGAGTTCTAAAAAGGACAGCGCAAAGGCTCAAAATCAGAGTTCAACGGCTACTACTGCAACTTCGAATGCAACCGATGCTACTAGTTATACAGCTTTAGACCAAGACGTGGCTAATAATTCCTTAAAGGTCTATTACCAAAGCTTTGATAACAAAGACCTTGGTACAAACGCCCGCGTACTAGCAGTTGGTAAGTTATTAATTGCTTCAGGTAATGTGACTGGTGCCAAACAGTTAGCCACAGCTAACCCAAACCATAGTTCTGACTTATGGATGGCAATTGGCCAAGCTCAAGTAGGAAAGTAGGCAAGGTATGGCATTTCATGTAGTAGATAATAACACGCCTAAACCAAAGAACAAGAAACCCCAAAAGCACCGCAATCCACTCAAAAAACGTAAAAATTGGTTCAAGAGATTAGCGATTGCTGCGGGCGTTTTGTTTGTTGGCTTTCTTGTAGTGCTTGGTGCCTATAAAGGGTATGAAACCTGGAACGTCCATCAAATTGAGGCACAGGTGTCCGCAAACCAAAAAAAAGATGCCAAACAAAGGCCAAAAGTTGCGACCGCAGCTACAAAGTTTGCGAATAAAGACATTTCTTTTGACCAAAATGCGGATATTCCAGACGCCCAGACCTTGCAAAAGTATCGCAGTTTACCAGAAAAGCTAAGCTTTGATGGCTATATTAGCGTACCTAGGCAAGCCGGTGTCTCGACACCAATTCAGACCCTGCAAATTAATGAAGGGGTAAGTAATAAGGTTCTAGCTTATGGGGCTGGCACACTGAAACCAAACCAAGTTATGGGTGCCAAAGACCATAACTACGCAATTGCAGCTCACAACGTCGGCTACGGTGGCGGTAAGTTAATGTTTTCCCCAATGCAAAATGGCATTAACGTCAACGCCCAACCGAAAGCTTATCTAACCGATGGTCGTAATATCTATGTTTACCAATTCAATAAGGAATCAGATAGCTTATCTGGTCGTAAGGTGATTTCTTATCGTAATGGTGGTGGCGTAGCGAGTGATGACGTTGCTAAAAACCAATCAGTAGTAACGTTGGTGACATGTAATGAAGATGGGACTTGGACTAATAATCCAGAAAAGCGGATTGTAATGACGGCCCATTTAATTGAGCAAGTGAACAAGTACGATGCAAGTGATTTTGAAAAGTCACTGTTCCCACAAATATTTTAAGAGGGTAAGGATTGAGTAATGAATAAAGATAGTAAAGCGATGCAAGTTATTAATGCCTTGCAAGTTGGGTCACAAAAAACGGTAGTTTTATTTTCAACCGCGCTAATCTTAGCTGGAACTGGTTTAAGCGCTAGCCGTATCTTCGCTGAGGACACTACTAATAAAGATACTGATACAACCGCCAAAAAGGGTGATAACGGTATCAGTATCAACGTTGGTAACGATGACTTAAAGGCCGCTGCGAAAGAGGCCCAAGACGCTGGTTTGAAAGTTACAGAAAAGGCAACTAAGTATCAAACCGTCACGGAAAAAGACGCTGACGAAACGCAGAAAAAGGTTGCAGCTGATAATGCAGCCCAGGCTAAAAGTATTCGTGAAAAAGTAGCTAAGTATAAGGCTGATAAAGCCCAATATGACAAAGATAAGGCTGCCTATGACAAAGGTAATAGCGCAATTCCTAATCAGGATAACGCCAATGATTCAGGTTTAAATACAGAGGGCGGCGTATCTAAGAATGGTGACTGGCGTTACATGCTAACTGGTAGTCGTGATGACGTACGTAATTCTAAGCTAACGATTGTCGCTAGTAAGAATTTGTCCGCAGCGGTTGCTGAACACCAGTACCTCAAGAAGGGTACAATTTTACGCTGGAACGACAACACACAGATGACCCAAGAACAAGGTAAAACGAGTTCAATGTTTGACGGGTCAGTTTATGATAAGGGCGGTTCAGTCGTACTGACCAACGTAGGGACATTACAAGACGGAACTAACGTTAATATGAAGTTGAGCAGTGATCAGTCCTTCTTGGTAGCACCACATGAGCCTAACCAGGATAATAATGGACGTTCGGGTAAGATTATCGCGGATTCACTTGATGACGCATATATCACTTATCAGTTTATTGATGACAAAGGCAACCCACTTAAGATTTGGCACGGCCTATTTTTGAGCGATATTGATGAGCCGGTGAGTGGCTACATTCAAAACGTTGACCTTTCAAAGGCTCAACAAAACGGTATCGCTGTTGTTGACAATGGTTTGAACGTTGACAAGTATGATTTAGTTCGTAAGCAAAGTGGTGATAACACCGATTCAAATAAGGATTCGGTTATGGCGGTTGAGTACGGATCGCATAATACCATTCACGTTTATAATTCAGGCTCAACTAAGTCAAATGGTTACGGTGACAAACAACGTCACATGATTACGCCATTGTTTGGGCAAGAATTAGATGTGACGGTGTTAAATCCGCCAGCAGAAATTACTAAGCCAGATATTGAGTATCAAACAACCGAGTTAGTTGAAGTGCCAGAGGTTACTAAAGACGTTGAAGCCGGCGAAGTTAATGGTGATACAGACGCAAGTATTAACGGTAAGCAAGTGAAGAAGGGTGACGAGCTTAGTTACCCCTTAGCGGTTAAAACTGCCCTACCAGCAAACCGTGAAGATATTACGAGCTTGATTTGGAAAGACAAACTACCAGACGGCTTTGAGTACAAGTCTGCTAAAGCCTTTGATGAGAACAGTAAGGACGTATCAAACTACCTTAAGATTGAATACAAGGACGGCGAATTTACTGCAACGGCAACTGATGAATATCTAAAGCTAATTAATGCTGACAAAACTAAGGCATTTAAGGTCTTAACGGTTGATATCTATGGTACCGCGAATAAGGACGGGGTCACGTTCAATAATACGTATGGACTTTCCGTCAATGATAAAACCTTTGATTCCAATGAGGTTTCTAATTCAACACCAGCAGCCGAACAACCGGCACCAGCAAAGGATTTGCCTACAACAGGAACCACAAACCCAATTGCTAAGTTCTTTCAGAAGCTTTTCGCTAGCTTCTAAGCCAGCCAAATAAAAAAGGTGACCAAAGAGGTCACCATACATAACATGCCCCAAGCAAGGCTTAAAAAGGCGAAGATCACAAATTAAAGCTAATGAGGTATTGGGAAATGAATATCAAGAAAGAAGCCACGATTAAGAAGTTTAAAAGCCAGGCAACTCTAGCATGTGTCATATTTACGCCGGCTACTATCTTAGGAGCATACGCAATATATAATAACTGGTCATTGACTGTTGTTTTTGCGCTTGCGTATTTAATTACATTTATGTTTGCAGGTCTTTTGATAGAATATAGACAATATTTGAATTAAAGGAGTATGAGAACAAAAATTATCTTTGTCTCTCTGGTGAAACGTGTTAGCTGTTTAAAATGAAACTAATTTATTATATAATTAAACCGTTTGAATGAGATAACTCACGTGTTCCTAGCTCGTCAAAGTAAGGGACAGCACGTGGGTTTTTCTTTTTATTTTAACTTATTATGTGCACCTTGTCACATTCGTTCTAATTTGTAACAGATTCAAAATATTAATTACCTGAAGGTCAGTATATAATGAATTTATCTTATGAGTTTAGGTGGGTGGACATGGAAAAGAACATGGTCAAAGTTAAAGATTTACAACTTCAGGATGGTACTCATTTCTCGAATACAGTTGAACAGAACAAAGAAACAGTAAGGAGTGTTGTGATTACAACGACTGATCAACGCGCTAAAAAACTAATGATAGAATGGCCTAATGATAAAAATCGAGAAGTTATAATACTACCGTTTGATAAAGAAGTCGAGCTGTCAACGAATGTTGCGACTGAAGAAAAAGTCGGCTTTGTTTTCGATCATGGTGATAAAAGAATAATCATTTATTTTATGGGATAAATCCTATGCCAGTTGCTTTTAAGTAACTGGCTTTTTAATACCCAAACCAATTAGAATTTTGATAAAATAGTCTAGTTTTGTGAAAAAATTACTTTTAGGAGGGATTAAAACCATGAGAAGCTACCGCCGGCTATCCACAAGGGAACGTTATTTGATTTGGACCTGGCGATATGATCGAAAACCGGCTTTATCGTATGCTGAAATTGCCAAGAGACTGGGACGAGCAAAATCGACGATTTTTAATGAAGTTCATTATAACCGGATGCGTCCCGATATATCGTTGCAGAAGTTCCCGTATGATCCTGAATTTGCAGATTATAACGCAGAACAGAAACGGGTTCTACGTAAACGTGGTAGCGTGAAGGTCAAAAGTAGGCAATTAAAGCGGATTAAAAAACTTTGGTATGAGGAGAACTATACGATACCTATGATTGCGCATGACGTGAAAATAAATTTATCAACGGGAACCTTATATAAATATCTTCACCAAGGTTTCAATGCCTTAGTGGGTTATAAATTACGTAAACATAGAAAGAAGACAAAGCGTTTTAAGCCAGTGGCTAAACAACAAAAGGCGGACGAAAAAAGAAGTATTAATACACGTCCAAAACATGTTGCAAGTCGGCGACAATTTGGCCATTGGGAAATGGATTGTGTGGATTCAAGAAATGGTGTTAAAGCTGCTTTATTAGTTTTAACGGAAAGAAAGACTAGGTTTACGGTTGTTTATAAAGTCCATAATAAAAGTGTGGAACAGATTGTTGGAGCCCTTAAACAGTTTAAGAAGCAATATACAGGATCAATTAGAAGTATTACTACTGACCGAGGTAGTGAGTTTACTAATTTGAGTGTAATGTACTATTTAGAGTCAAACCATATCAGCGTGTATTATGCTCACCCTTATAGCCCAGAGGAAAAGGGGACAATTGAGCGTATTAATCGTGACATAAGGCGCTTTTTCCCGAAAGGTACATCTTTTGCCAGCATTTTACCAAGTGAGATAAAAGAGGTGGTTAAGACGCTAAATAACTTCCCACGAGAAGTGCTTAAATGGGAACGACCTAGAGTACTATTCCGAGAAGCAAAACATCAAGCAGATGTGCGCCTGAAGATGAAAAAAGCAAAAAGGCTTACACAGACTTACAAGTTAGCCTAAAACATATTGAAAGTATACATAGAATATTGAGCACCTAAAAAAAGCAAATTTAGAGGTGCTTTTTTGTGTCACGGTGAAAATTAGGTCGCGATAAAAAAGCTTGGGAAATTTCGTTTAGAAAAAGCAGTTTTGTAATCAAATTGTAAAATATGCCGTAAAGACTATTAAATCAACCTTTAAGTGAACTAATTAACAGAGAATTTGAATTAACGTACTCGTTAGGTATTGACATTTACCCTGATTATTTTAGTTTACATAATACCAATTTAAAAAATATAAACCCCTATTAAATCAAGCTTTAAGAAGAACACAAAGGGTTGACAAAGATTGAAAATCAGCTTATTATAATATAGCTAATTAAATTGGGGGTGGTGACCATGGCTAGTCGAATACCAGCAGAATTAGTTGATGAAATTCGACAAAAGGTAAATATTGTTGATGTAATTACCCCATACGTTCAATTACGAAAGCGGGGAGGTAATTTGTTTGGCTTTTGTCCCTGGCATGAAGAGCGAACAGGTTCTTTTACAGTCAATGAAGAAAAACAAATCTTCCATTGCTTTTCTTGTGGCCGTGGTGGAAATGTCTTTAATTTTGTTATGGAGATGGAGAATTTATCCTTTCCACAAGCTGTTGCAAAGGTGGCTCCAATTGCCGGTCTAAACGTCGATGATAGCATGGTCAACAATGATAGTGCCGAACAAGTTTCTAATGAAGTTCGTGAACTTCGTGAGCTTTATGCTGAGGCTACAAAGTTGTATCATCACTTGCTTGTAAATACTACGGCAGGTGAAGCTGCTTTAGATTATTTGCATGGTCGTGGTTTGGATGATGGAACGATTGATGCATTTATGTTAGGTTTCGCACCTGAAGGTAATGTATTACTAGATTTTTTTACCGAACAAGGCAAGGATTATCAGTTATTACGACGATCAGAGCTTTTTGTTGAAAGAGACGACGGTAGTTTAGTTGATCGCTTTAGTAATCGCGTATTATTTACAATTCGTGATCGCAATGGACATCCAATTGCCTATTCTGGCCGTAAATTGACACAAAATGACGATCAGCCAAAATATATTAATAGTCCAGAAAGCCCTTTGTTTAATAAATCACGTGAGCTTTTCAACTTTGATTTGGCGCGTAATGCAATCCGACAAAATAAAGAAGTTATCCTCTTAGAAGGGTATATGGATGTTATTGCAGCATTTCAAGCCGGAATAACTAATGCAGTGGCTTCCATGGGAACGAGTTTAACTCTTGATCAGGTTCAAATTATCGCCCGGCAAAGTGAAAAGATTTTTATTAGTTACGATGCTGACCATGCTGGTCAAGCCGCAACTAAACGAGCATTAGATATGATACAAAATGATGGTCGAATGCAGCCATTAATTGTACATATTCCAGGTACACAAGATCCAGATGAATTTTTTCGAAGCGAAGGCGCTGAGGCTTTTAAGCAGCTATTACAAAAGAATATTGAAACACCAATTGCTTTTGGTTTGCGCTATTTACGAGATGGTCGAGATTTATCTAACTCTCAAGAACAACTTAATTATGTTAATGATGCAGTTAAATTAATTGCTAAAGAACGTGAACCAGTAGTTCGTGATCGTTTTTTACGTCAATTGGCTGATGAATTTAGTATTAGTTTAACCGCATTGAATGAGCAAGTTCGTCCCTTATTAATGCAAGTAGCAGCTAGCCGACCAATTGGGAGGACAAAAAAACAAAGCCTAAGTACTGAATACTCAGAAAATAATTCAAAAAGTTTTACGTCATCTGAAATGAGTTTTAGTGCAACTCCTAAAGAGCGAATTTCCGGTATCGAAATGGCTCAGTCAATTTTATTGGCTTGGATGCTAAAAGAACATGAAGTATGGTTACAAGTAACTGCAAATCCAAACTTCCATTTTTCAGATGCAAATTATGAAACTTTGGTGATGTTAGCAAGTGCTTATAAAGCTGAACATCCTAGTTCAGTTATTGATTTAGCAAGTTTTATGGACTTTGTTAAGCGACCAGAGTTGACTAGAATCCTAGCTAGTTTCGAAGGTATTGAGGACGCCCTTTTTGAGGATCGAAGTAAAGTGGCAGATTATATTGAAGTAATAATGAATAAAATGCCGTTATCTGATAAAATAAGAACATTGCGGCGCGAATATTTAGAAGCAAAGCAAACTGGCGATTCGGCTCGTATTAGACAAAAAGGGGCTGAATTGATGAGTGCTTTGAAAGAAAAAGAAGCAAGCCGCTACGAATAAATAGGGAGACTGAAATGGCAAATACAAAAGTAAGTGCAAAAGCAATTGCCTTTGATCAAAAGACTTTTGATAGTACAATTAAAAAAATCATTAAAGAATTTAAAGCTGATAAGCAAGTTAAGGAAGACGCACTACAAGATGTTCTTGTAAAGCCAATGAATTTAAATGCTGATCAGATTGATGAATTATATGAAAAAATCGAAGCTGCCGGAATCTCAATTGTAGACCAAGCCGGCGAACCAACTGCACGAGCTTTGGAAAATAAGAAGACCAAGCTTTCAGACAAAGAGCTCAAGCAAGCCGCTGATGCACCAACTGGTCTAAAAATTAATGATCCCGTGCGGATGTACTTAAAAGAAATTGGGCGTGTTTCTTTGTTGACTGGGGAAGAAGAAGTTTCCCTTGCTGAACGAATCGAACAAGGTGATGAATTAGCTAAACAAGAACTAGCAGAAGCTAATTTGCGGCTAGTTGTTTCAATTGCCAAGCGTTACGTTGGTCGTGGTATGCAATTCTTGGATTTGATTCAAGAGGGTAACATGGGCTTGATGAAGGCTGTTGAAAAGTTTGATTACCGAAAGGGATTCAAGTTCTCAACGTATGCAACTTGGTGGATTCGACAAGCGATTACACGTGCCATTGCTGATCAAGCGCGAACAATCCGGATTCCAGTTCACATGGTTGAAACAATCAATAAGTTGATTCGTATTCAACGGCAATTGTTGCAAGACCTTGGTCGCGAACCAACGCCTGAAGAAATTGGCGCTGAGATGGATATCGTAACTGATAAGGTTCGCGATATTTTGAAGATTGCACAAGAGCCAGTTTCTTTGGAAACACCAATTGGTGAAGAGGATGATTCTCACCTAGGTGATTTTATTGAAGATAATGAAGCCGTATCACCAGCTGATTCAGCCGCATATCAAATGTTGAAGGAACAACTAGAAGGCGTGCTTGATACTTTGACTGATCGTGAAGAAAATGTTTTGCGACTACGTTTTGGACTTGAAGATGGTCGTACTCGTACTTTGGAAGAAGTTGGTAAGGTCTTTGGCGTTACCCGTGAGCGGATTCGTCAGATTGAGGCTAAGGCGTTACGTAAGTTGCGCCACCCATCACGTTCAAAGCAATTGCGTGATTTCTTAGACTAAGCGAAATAGCAAAAGAACCAGTAGGTGTAAACTTACTGGTTCTTTTATTATGACCATAGATATCTTGGCGGGTAACTTTTAATTTTAAAAGTTAACATGGTAAAATGTTAAGAGAAATCCACTGCGAGGAAATGAAATGACAAAGGTTTTAATTGTTGACGACGAACCAGCTCTAGTAACATTAATGTCTTATAATTTGCAGAAAAATGAATTTGATGTGCTTACTGCTATTAATGGAATTGATGCGGAACAATTAATTGAAAATGTGTCAGATATTGATATTGTTCTTTTGGATGTAATGTTACCAGGTAAATCAGGTATTGAACTGACCAAGGAATTGCGTGGTCGGGGAAACCATATTCCGATTATTTTGGTTACCGCTTTAGATGAAGAAATTGATAAAATTTTAGGTTTAGAAATTGGGGCCGATGACTATATCACAAAACCTTTCAGCCCACGGGAAGTGATTGCCCGAATTCGGGCGGTGCTACGCCGCTTTGAACTTGAGCCGGTCAAGAATAGCAATCAAAGTAATCCACAAATGAAGCACATAAAACAGATTGGTCATATTACGATTGATTATGATAAGTTGGCTGTTCAACGGGATGGTGCTTTAGTTAAATTAACGCCTAAAGAGTATGAGCTATTAGTTTATTTGATTGAACGTGCTGATCGAGTTTTGGCTCGTGAAAACATTTTAGATGGCGTTTGGGACTTCAAGGAAACAGGTCCTGATACCCGAATGGTTGATATGCACATTTCGCATTTACGTGAAAAATTAGAACTAGATCCTAAACATCCGATGATGCTCCAGACAGTTCGCGGTTTTGGCTATCGCTTCAATACTAAGGTGGATGAATAAGATGCGGACCTTTATTAAACGCTTTAGTCAAATTTTTGTATCTTTTTTGCTAGCAACTTTTTTACTACTAGAATTATTAGCCAACAGTAGTCCAGCTGTAAAAAGTATTAATTGGTCAGAAATAACCTTAATTGTTTTACTTTTTGCGACTGTAGGAGCAGCTGTAATGACTTATCGTGAAAAACGACGGATTAGTCAGCTTGCGTTAATTATGGATAAACTAGCGCTCTTACAGGATGCTAAACTAAATGATGGTTTAATTTTGTTAAAGCCAGGTGATGATTATTATGCTTTAGCTCAATCAATTAATGCAGTCCAGGCAGTCAATACGCAACACTTAAAACAGCTACAACAACAAGATGCAATTTTGCAGACTTTGATGACTAATCTACCAATCGGGGTTCTACAAATCGAATCAGATCGACGTTTGAGTTTGATGAATCAACAAGCTAGTAATATTTTAGCTTTAGATTTGAATAAGGTTGATCAGGCTTACGATGATGTTTTACAACAACATCAATTGTTAAGCATGATTGAGCATGGTTTGGCTAATCACGGCTCTGAACGCGAACAAATTAACCTGCAATTTAATGGACAAACAAAAGTTTTGGATGTAACTGCAGTGTACTATCGAACACGCGCTAGTCATTTTGCTTTGCTGGTATTGTTGTATGACATAACTGATTTAACGCGGTTACAAAATGGTCAAAATGATTTCGTGGCAAATGCCTCGCACGAGTTACGGACGCCATTAACTGCAATTTCAGGTTTTGTTGAAACCTTATTGGCAGGTGCTGCAAATGATTCTGAGGTTCGCCAAGAATTTTTAATGATTATTCAGGATGAAACCAAACGTTTGTTGGCTCTAACCGAGGATATTTTGACTTTGGCTAAAAATAATTTACAGCAGTATCAATATGAAACGATTAATCTAGCTGAAATCAGTCAAGAAATTTTACGTAGTCAAACTAAACAAATTACTGAAGCAAATCTACAGATTGAAAATCACATTAATCAATATGTGAATATTAAATATGCACTTGAGCCAATTTATCAAATTTTAAATAATTTAATCACAAATGCCATTAAATACAACCGAATCAATGGTAAAATTGATATATTTGCTCGAGTATCAAATATGACTTTGACGATTCAAGTTAAGGACACTGGCCTTGGCATTTCAAGTGAAGAACAAGAACGGATATTTGAGCGCTTTTATCGAGTTGATAAATCACGCCAAAAGAAGATTGCCGGTACCGGTTTAGGACTATCAATTGTACAAAATATTGTTGATCAGGCGGACGGCACGGTAGCTGTTGATTCTCAAGTCGGCGTTGGTACAACCATGACGGTTGTGTTACCTTTAAATAAATAGTTTTAATACGGATAGGAAAAAAGAAAATGACAGATGCACGTCCTGTAGTAATTGGTGTTACTGGTGGTTCTGGTTCAGGTAAAACGACGGTAAGTCGTGATATTGTTGAACGGTTGCAAGGCGAATCAGTAGTTATGATTCCCCAAGATGCTTATTACAAAGATCAAAGTGAAAAGGCAATGGCTGACCGCGTTAAGACAAATTATGATCATCCAGATGCTTTTGATCATGAGCTTTTAATTCAGCAAGTTAAACAACTGTTAGCGGGACAAACAATTGAACAACCAATTTATGATTACAGTCAACATACCCGGGCTAGCAATACAGTGACAATTGAGCCGGCAGACGTAATTATTTTGGAAGGAGTTCTATTATTTGTTGATTCAGCAGTAAGAGACCTGCTTGATATTAAAATTTTCGTTGATACTGATGATGATTTGCGTTTTATTCGCCGCTTACAACGTGATATTACCGAGCGTGGCCGAACAGCAGATAGTGTTATTGAACAGTATTTGGAAACAGTTAAGCCTATGTACCACCAGTTTGTTGAGCCTTCAAAGCGTTATGCAGATATTATTTTACCTGAGGGTGGCGAAAACACGGTTGGTATCAATATGCTAGAAGCACAGATTCGAGATATTCTAACCCGAGTTGCAGCTAGCCGTTAGAAAGGGTCGATGAAATGGAAGAGCGAATTTGGCAACGAATTGTTAAATATACTGAGTTACAAGGAACTTCTGGACAAGAACAACTTGTTCGAAAGGCTTTTAGGGCTGACCTTACTCCTTTAGTTGATGAAATTAAACAAAACGGTTTGGGCGGTATTTATGGTGTACGTAAGCACGCCGACCAAGCAGCCCCCAAGATTATGTTTGGTGCACACTTGGATGAAGTTGGTTTTCTTGTTGCGCAAATTACTCCACAAGGTTTGATGGCCGTTAGAGCTGTTGGCGGTTGGAATCCCTATACAATTTCATCGCAACGCTTTACCTTATTTACCCGGGAACATACTTACCCGGTAGTATCATCAGCGGTATCACCACACTTTATGCGAACTGGGAATCAAACGGGTATGCCAGCAGTCGAAGATACTTTATTTGATGCAGGCTTTACTAGTTATGATGAGGCTTATGCTTTTGGTGTGCGACCAGGTGATTTCATTGTGCCGGATGTTAAAACTCAACTATTGGCCAACAAAAAGCGGGTTGTTTCAAAAAGCTGGGATAATCGGTTTGGCTTGGTCACAATTTTGGGAGCCTTAGAGCACCTAAAAGATATTGATTTGCCAAACCAGTTAATTATGGGGGCAAACGTACAAGAAGAAGTCGGTACGCGAGGCGTTGGACCAGCGGTTCATCAGTTAAATCCAGACATCTTTTTTGCCTTGGATTCATCAGCGGCTGATGATATTCATGGTAAAAGCGGACAAGGACAACTTGATCAAGGCACGATTTTACGCGTTTTTGATCCAGGTGTAATTATGCCTTTGCGTTTGAAAGAATTTATCCTAGATATTGCTAGTGATGCGGGGATTCCCTTACAGTATTTCTTAGCGCAAGGTGGCACCGATGCTCGGTCAGCACAATCCGAAAATATGGGTATTCCATCGGTTGCCCTAGGGGTTGTTTCACGCTACATTCATACACATCAAACTGTATGGTCAATTAGTGATTTTGAGGCAGCACAGGCCTTAGTTGAAAAGTTAGCGGTAAGTTTAGATCAAACTACGGTTAATACAATTATTTATGGTGATTAAGAAGATGGAGAAATTTATATGTTAATTGCAAGTTATAACCTTAAAGCTTTAGGGGATGTTTTGCTTATTTTGACGGCACCAGCTAGCCAAGAGCAGATTGTTAAAAAGCAAGGTAATGTCATTCGAATTGAAAATGCTAATGGTGAGCTACTAGGTGTTAACTTCCTAGCAGCTTCAGAAATCATCGACTTAACTGGTCTAAATGGCTCAATTCAACTATCAGCTGAACAAGTTACTAAGCTGAATGCAACCATGGAAGCAGCAGGTTTCCCCGGTGATTTAGTTGCTGATTTAGAGCCTAAGTTTGTCGTTGGTTATGTTGAAAAAACTGAACCCCATCCAGATTCTGACCACTTAAAAATAACTACAACGTTAATTGATAATGATCAACGTTTACAAATTGTTTCTGGTTCACCTAACATGCAAGCTGATATTAAAGTTGTAGTTGCTAAAGTAGGTGCCATGATGCCATCAGGTTTAATCATTTGGCCAGGTGAATTAAGGGGAGTAGCCTCAAACGGGATGATTGTGTCAGGCCGTGAGTTGATGTTACCAAATGCACCACAAGTACCTGGTGCATTAATTTTGCCCAATGATTTTGCTCCAGTAGGTAGTGTTTTTGATCGAACAACAAGTGCAGCTCAAGCAATTTTTGAATAAGAAAGGTCGGTAACTTATGGTGGAACCACGACCAATTGTTTACTATGAAAATCTAGCCAATTCACATATGCACTATGTAGACCAATTGATGGCACAAAAAGTCTCTTATATTTTATTAGTCAACTCAAATACTTTAGAACCTGTTATTAACTTAGACCAAGCAGCGGTTCAGGTGGTTACCTTAACGCCACAAAAAGTAGTTGCACCAGCTAAGACGACTAAAGAAGCGATTAATACAAAAGTTAATCATAAAAGACTACCTAAGGTTTCAACAGGATTGGGGCTTAAATTAGATGACATTATTGCTGAGGAAGCCCAGGTTGCTGCTAAAAAAACGGATGACAATTACTTTACTCATTAATAAATGAATAAAGTAATTGCTGTGCGATTAAAAGACAAGGATAAAAAAATGGATAAAGATGTATCTTATTACTTTATTGGAATCAAGGGCTCAGGTATGAGCGCACTAGCCTTAATCTTGCATGATCAAGGCTATCAGGTTTCAGGCTCAGATATTGATGAATATACATTTACTCAAAAGCCACTTAAGGCAGCGGGAATTACAATGTATTCATTTTCAGCGGATAACATCAAGCCAGGAATGACAATTATTCGTGGAAATGCGTTTACCGATGACCAAGTTGAAGTTGCAGCTGCTTTGGACTTAGGCAACCAAGTAACTTTGTTGACCTATCCAGAAATGGTTGAAAAGCTAATTCAGCAATATACAGCAATTGGAGTTGCGGGGGCGCATGGTAAGACTTCCACAACAGGTTTGTTGGCCCACGTACTCTCTGGTATTGCACCAACATCTTATTTAATTGGTGATGGTACTGGTAAAGGAATCCCAGATGCCCGCTTCTTTATTTTTGAAGCAGATGAATACCGACGCCATTTCGCCGACTATACGCCTGATTACGCTATTATGACGAATATTGACTTTGACCACCCGGATTATTTCAGTGGTCTAGATGATGTGCGACTGGCCTTTGAAGAATTTGGTAGTAAAGTTAAAAAGGGTATTTTAGCTTGGGGAGATGATGCTGAATTACGCTTGTTAGCTAAGGATATTGATGTACCAGTTTACTTTTACGGCGTAAATCCGGATACGGATGATTTCTATGTTAAAGATGTTAAACGGACAACTGCTGGGTCGAGTTTTACAGTTTACTATCATGATGAAGAATTAGGACGCTTTACCGTACCTTTGTTTGGCCGCCATGGAATTTTAAACTCTTTGGCAACGATTGCAATTGCTTATATGGAAGAAGTCGATATGGACTTAGTTCGTAAAGAATTACTTTCATTTAAAGGCGTAAAACGCCGCTTTACTGAGAAGCAAATTGGACCGGTTACAATTATTGATGATTATGCACATCATCCATCAGAAATTACTGCAACGATTGATGCTGCTAGACAAAAGTACCCAGATCGTGAGCTAGTTGCTGTTTTCCAACCACATACCTTTTCACGTACGATTGCTTACTTAGAGGATTTTGCTAAGGCATTAAACTTAGCAGACCGGGTTTATCTAACTGACATTTTTGCGTCAGCCCGTGAAAAAGCTGGTAATATTTCATCAGCTGACTTAGGGTCTAAAATCGCCAAGTTCGATGGGATTGTTTCACCAACTGACGTAGCACCATTACTTGATCATGAAGACGGTGTCTTTATTTTCATGGGGGCTGGTGATTTACAAAATACAGAATTTGCTTACGAAAAATTATTAGCAAATACACAAAGTAATTTGCAGTAAAGATATCAGCCTGCTACAATATCTTGCATAGGGATAACGGCACCTAAGTTACAAGCGCTCAAGCTTTATGTATAAATAGGTAGAAAAGAGGGAATGATGATGGATAATTTCAAACCTAAAATGCGCGTTGTTAATCCTGATAGTGCGGGGTTGAACAGCTTTTTCAAAAGAGTATATAGTTATATGACGATGGCCTTGTTAGTTACAGCAGGGACGGCATACCTTGGAGCAACAATTTTCCGAGCACAGATTATTGCGATTTTTAGTTCAGGCATTTCTCAATTAGCTTTAATTGCAGTTATGTTTGGAATCGTGTGGATGTTTTCACGTCGGGTCTTACAAAATCCGGCACAAGCCTTTGGAATGTTGATGGGTTACGCTGTTATTAACGGTGTTTTCTTCTCAACCATTGGTTTGATGTTTAATTTGTCAACAATTGCAGCAGCTTTGCTTACAACTGCATTGCTTTTCGCTGGAATGGCAGTTTATGGCTTTACAACAAAGCGTTCAATGGCTTCAATGGGGGCAATCCTCTTTGGTGGGGTAATTGCCTTGATTATTGGCGGTATTATTAATATCTTTTTCTTTAATAGTATTGTCTTCTTATTCTTATCAGTTGTTGGAGTGATTGTCTTTGCGCTATTGACAGCTTATGATATGAATCGTCTCAAGACCATGTACAATGAATATGGTGGTCAGGGTCAGGCAACTGTTGAACAAGGCTTAGCTGTTTCTGGAGCACTTAGTTTATATATGGATTTCATTAATTTGTTTATCTATATTTTACGTTTGTTCTCAGTCTTTGGCGGAAGCCGCAACTAAAAAATAAAAAAGGTTCATGGGTCGACATGAACCTTTGAGGTGTACCTCGAAAGTTAAACTAACTTTTTGGGGTACACCTTATTTTTATATTTTTAACTTACGATATTTTAGCCGCGACCACCTTGAAATTCGTTATATAAGGTAATCCCACCATCAATGTACAGGGTAGTACCCGTAATATAGCTTGCTTCAGATGAAATTAACCAAACTGCAGCATTAGCAACATCCAAGGGGTCGCCGATGCGCTTCATTGGAATCATATCAGTTGTATCTTTACGTACTGCTGGATCCGCAAAACGCTCAGCGTTGATGGGAGTTTCAAGGGCGCCGGGAGAAATTGCATTGATGCGGATACCTTTGTCGGCATACTCAAGGGCTGAAGTTTTGGTAAACATTAACACACCAGCTTTAGCAGTTGCGTAGGAAGCATAAGTTGGCCAAGGAATTTTATCATGAATTGAAGATGTATTTAAAATTTGTCCAACCTTGTTATGGGTTAAAAAGTGGTTAATCGCAATTTTTGTGCCCAAGAACACACCATCTAAATCAACATGAATTACTCGTTGCCAATCACGATAATCAGTCAAATGCGTAGCGGATTGAATCTCAAAACCAGCATTATTTACCCATACGTCAAGATCACCAAAAGCTTCGATTGCCTTATCGTAAATTGCTTGAACACCGGCTTCTGTACCAACATCGGCCTTAATTGCTACTGCATGTCCACCAGATTGCTCAATCAAATAAATAATACCGTCAATTGCTTTATCATCTGGTGAAAAGTAATTAATCACCACATTCATACCTTCAGCACCCATGTGACGTGCAATTGCTTCACCAATTCCTGAAGAAGAACCTGTTACAACAGCAGTTTTACCAGCTAAATCAGGATAACGAGTATTGTAGTTTTGCCCTTTCATCTTCCTATCTCCATATTACATTTTTAATACCATTTTAATTATAAACCAAGATTTAATTTATAAAAAGCTTCTAGACGAATTAAAATGGTCTTTGATTTTTAGTCTGTGAGGACTTAAGTAAATGTAATTATGCGAAAATTGGTAGGAATGATTGTTCTTTGGTAGAATTAAATTAGTGATTAAAAGATAAAGACGAGGTCAAAAAATGGCAAAACCAACATTACTGCTAATTGATGGAAATTCGTTAGCCTTTCGGTCCTTTTACGCGTTAATAAATCAAGTTGACCGATTTTTGAGTCATGAAGGTTTACATACTAATGCTTTAGTTGGCTTTAATAACTTACTTGATGGGATTGTCGATCCTTTCCAGCCTGATTTAGCTTTAGTAGCTTGGGATGCCGGTAAAACTACTTTTAGAACTGAAAAGTTTGATAACTATAAAGGTCAGCGGGATAAAACGCCGCAAGAATTAGTCGAACAATTTGAGCCACTTCGTGAAATGGTGGCCTTACATGGAATTAAAAATTATGAGCTGCCTGGGTATGAAGCAGATGATATTATTGGGACCTTAGCAACCAAAGGGGCAACGGCTGGCTATGCAGTTACGATTGTGACTGGTGACCGTGATATGACACAATTAGTTTCGGATGATATTACCGTTTGGGTTACTAAAAAAGGTATATCAGAAGTTGATCATTATACACCAGCTATGGTGGCTGATGTATATGATGGGCTCAATCCTAAACAAATTATTGAGCTCAAAGGTTTACAAGGTGATACAGCGGATAATTATCCGGGAGTCGCCGGAATTGGACCGAAGACTGCTATTAAATTAATGAAAGAATATCATTCGATTCCTGAACTATATGCGCGAATTGATGAAATGAAGCCATCAAAGCAAAAGGAAAAGTTGATTGCTGGTGAAGCTGATGCACGACTATCACGTGAGCTAGCAACAATTGATGTAGACGCTCCCTTAGCAATTAATTTAGATGATTTAAAGTATCAAGGCATCAAGTATGAAGAATTGGTCCCTTTTTATCAACACCTCGATTTTAAAGCGCAATTGGTAAAATTAGCGAATATGGGTTATGTCATTAGTACGTCCGATGAAGATACGACCAATAGTAATATGACAACCGTGGAATTAGACGTTCGTGAATTATCAGCAACAAATTTAACGGCAATTGAGAATCTAGGTTCAGAGGTTGATTTTTATTTGGAGCTAGATGGTGAAAACTACCACACTGCAGCACCAGTAGCGTTTGTAATCGGTAATCAAACTAATGGATATTTTGCTTCTCGTGATGTTGAATTGTTGATAGAAGATACACCATTGAAGCGTATTCTAACTGATGAGCAAGTCAAAAAAAATGTCTTTAATACTAAAGCATTAGTTGTTGCTCTATCACGTTTGGAAATTAACTTAGTTAATGTTAATTTTGATTTGCTCTTAGCCTCTTACCTTTTGGATACGAATGATAATCAAAATGACTTAGGCGCTTTGGCTCATGAAAACAACTTTTTTGCTGTACAAACTGATGAAGAAGTTTATGGTAAGGGCGCAAAGTTCCAAATTCCGGCAATGGATGCTGATTTATTTGAACATCTTGGTCGCAAGGCTTTAGCAATTGGTTCTTTAGCAAAGCCACTCTTTGCTAAACTAGCCGAACATGCTCAATTAGATCTTTATCAAACGATTGAATTACCCTTATCATTTGTACTGGCAAGCATGGAAATCGCTGGAATTAAGGTTGATGCTGAACGATTACTACAAATGCGCAGTAAGATGACTGAGCGACTGGCAGAATTAGAGCAACGAATTTATCAACAGGCGGGACATGAATTTAATATTCAATCACCTAAACAATTAGGTGTGATTTTATTTGAAGAAATGGGCTTAACTCCACTTAAAAAGACAAAAACCGGGTACTCAACCAGTGTTGAAGTTTTGGAACAAATGGCGGATGTGCCAATTGTAGAGTCAATTTTAATGTATCGCCAACTTGCTAAAATTCAGTCGACTTATATTGAAGGGCTACTCAGGGTTATTCACGGTAGTGATTCAAAAGTGCATACTCGTTATTTGCAGACATTAACGCAAACCGGACGGTTATCGTCAGTTGATCCTAATCTACAAAATATTCCAGTGCGGGTTGAAGAAGGCCGGCGAATCCGACAAGCCTTTGTACCTAGCAAGCCAGACTGGGTTTTAATTAGTGCTGATTACTCTCAAATTGAATTGCGTGTCTTAGCTCATATCACTGGTGATGCGGCAATGCAGGCTGCCTTTCGCCAAGATGAAGATATTCACGCGGCAACTGCCCGACGTATTTTTGGTCTAGCTGAGGATGCTCCGGTAGATGCTGAGATGCGACGCCAAGCCAAGGCAGTCAACTTCGGAATTGTGTATGGTATTTCTGATTTTGGGTTGGCTAAAAATATTGGTGTAACTCGTAAGGAAGCTAAAGCAATTATCGAAACTTACTTAAATGAGTATTCTGGTGTAAGAGCCTGGACTGAAGAAATTATTGAATTTGCTCGTGAACATGGGTATGTTGAAACGATTGCTCATCGGCGCCGCTATTTGCCCGATATTAAGGCCAAGAATTTCAATCAGCGTTCATTTGCTGAACGGACTGCGATGAATTCACCAATTCAAGGCTCAGCTGCTGATATTATTAAGATTGCAATGATAAACATGCAGGCTGCTCTTGAAGAACAAGGTCTTGAAGCTAAAATGCTATTACAAGTCCATGATGAATTGATTTTTGAAGCGCCAGCTAAGGAATTGACCCAATTGGAAGAATTGATTCCGCGGGTAATGGACTCAGCTGTTAAACTAGCAGTACCACTAAAAGTGGCGACGCATGCCGGTAAAACATGGTATGAAGCTAAATAAGATTAATAATTAACTTAGACACCTCCAATAAGCGAATGCTTTTGGGAGGTGTTTTTACTTTAAATAAGCTAATTACTTTTTTAAGCGCTTTAAAACTGATAGAATTAAATATAATAATTACTGTATATTACAAGCTTAGATTAATTATGCTAATCATTAGTTGAATGTATGAGGTGAACAATGAACGAACAATTTAAACTGATCGGTCAAAATTGGCAAGGAAATTACGCTCTAATGGTTTATGACTTTACTGATAGTAACCAAGCTAAACCGTTGACTTACGGTAGCTTAGAAAAATTACTACCTTTGGAATTATTAGCACAAGTTAATGCAAATGGAACGGTAAAAAATGAACTAGTAGGGGGAAAAATTACAGACTACCTTAATCATAATTTTCGTGGAATATTATTAAATAATACGGGTACAACTTAGAAAGTTGGTGTAGATGACAAGTGTGGTGTGGTTTCGAAAGGATCTAAGATTGGCTGATAATAAAGCCTTAATTAATGCAAGTCAAACAACTGAACGGCTCCTGTTTGTCTTTCATATTAATCCAAAACAACTGCTTGATAAAAACAGTTTAAATCAGGCAGCCTTTTTTAAAGCTGTCAGCAATTTTAGAGAAGAACTGATTAAACAAGGTATTACGCTAAATATTCTTTATGGCGATTTAGAAACGAGCTTTAAAAAGTTAAAAGCTAAAGTGGCGTTTACAGATATATACTTTAATGTTGCAGAACAAGGATTTGGTAAAGAGCGTGATGATACAATGCGTCAATTCTTTATCAAAGAGCTGGATGTTCGGGTACACCTGACCCAGGACGGTTATTTACATGGTGCTCAAGATATTTTAAAAAAAGATGGACATCCTTATCAAAAGTTCACACCATATTTTTCGCGCTGGCAAGGTAAGGTGCCACAACCAGTCATAACCTATAAATTATCACAGCAACAACTTATTAAAACCGATTACTTTCCAATGAATTTACCTTATTTAGAAGCATTAACTAAGACAAAGAATTCGGCGATTGAGCAGCTAGCCTTTGGTCATACCCAGGCCCTGGTAAGGCTGACTGATTTTATTCAAAATCAATTAGCAGATTATGTAAAAAACCGAGAGATACCATATTTAGATGCTAGCAGCCATCTATCAAGGTTTTTGCGCACTGGTGAAATATCAATTCGTGAAGTATATCAAAAAATTGCAGAACTACCTGCTAGCGAGTCAAAAGATGCCTTTATTCGGCAATTGGCTTGGCGAGATTTTTATAATATGGTAGCAGCAAATCATCCGCAGGCTAAAACGGTTAGTATCAAAGCACGTTTTGATCAACTTGCTTGGGAAAACGATGCGGACGCTTTTTCAAGGTGGAAAAATGGAACAACTGGTTTCCCACTAATTGATGCGGCAATGCGTGAACTAAAAACAACTGGTTTTATGCACAATCGATTACGTATGGTGGTGGCTTCATTTTTAACTAAGGATTTACTAATTGATTGGCGCTTTGGGGAACAATATTTTCAAGAACAATTGATCGACTATGATTCGGCTAATAATATTGGTAATTGGCAATGGGTAGCGTCTACAGGCGTAGACAGTATGCCTTATTTTAGAATATTTAATCCACTTAGTCAGAGTAAAAAATATGATGCTCAAGGAATTTATATAAAGCGCTATGTGAGAGAATTAAATGAGCTACCGGTTGAATTTATTCACTGGCCGGCTGGGATGACTACAGCTGAGCAGAAAAAATATAATTTTGATCTAAAAAATGATTATTTTTTGCCAATTATTGACCATAACTTTGCACGAAAAAGGGCGCTAGATGTCTATAAAAAAGTTTAAGTGGGGGGAATACCATGAAAAAATATTTAGTAGTTTTTAATGATAAGGCTGGTAAAAGCGCTGGTAAGAAAATTGCCCAGCATTTTAAAGAGGTAGCTGATAACGCCACAGTAACACTTTTGGGCACTGAGAGTCGAAAAGCAGCGCTTGAGGAAATCGCCAAACAGGCTCCAACAAGTGATTGTCTTGTTGTGATTGGGGGCGACGGGTCAATTAATACTGTTTTCTCGGCCTTAGCAGCGGCAAAAATAAACATCCCGGTTGGAATTATTCCTGCTGGAACGGTAAATAACTTCGCTAAAGCTTTAAATTTGCCATTAGAGGTTGATGCAGCGATTCAAGTTATTTTAGGTGGGTATAAACGGTCAGTTGATTTGGCAACTGATGGTCAGCGAGCAATTGTAAGTAGCGCCTTAATTGGTGACTTTGCTGATATTGCCAATAATGTCAAGCAGTCAGAAAAGAAACGGTTGGGCCTACTTGCTTTTCTTTGGCATGGTTTAAAGCACAGTTTTCATCGACCCGATAAGTACCGTTTGATACTCGATGATGGTAAGGAATTAATATTAGCAACAACGTTAATTAATATTACCCTAACTAATTCTGTGGGTGGTTATACAAATTTTAATCCCCAAGCTAATTCTGATGATGGCTATTTGCATATTCTGGTTTTGAAGCGTTTTAGCCTGTTACGCTTACCAAGTTATATTGCTTATTTATTGCGGGGTCAAATTATTCAAGGGCGGGATTTATTATATTTTAAAAGTCAGCAAGTTGAAATTTCTAAAATTTCTGGACAGGCGGCTAAGGTTCGAATTGACGGTGATGAAGCTGAAAAACTACCACTTAAAATTATGCTTCACCCAAGGCAAATGAGCATTTTAGTACCTATTAAGGAAAGCGGTCATGTTGCAAATAGCAAGTAAGAGGGGGATGACATGTATCTAGCATTTAAAGAGTTGGTCTTTTCAAAGTGGAAATATGCATTAATTGTTAGTTTTATTAGTTTAATTGCATTTTTAATTTATTTTTTAAGTGGTTTGGCTTTTGGATTGGCAAATAATAACCGGAGTGCGGTTGATCATTGGCAGGCTCAAAGTGTTTATGTAACAAAATATGCAAATAAGAATTTAGCCTTGTCACAAATTTTTCCACAAGGGACGTCTGCACCAAAAGATAGCACTGCATTACGGCTCAGCAATGTAGTGGCTGAAAGTGATTATGGTAAAGATGATGGCGTTGTTTTCTCTATTGATTCAGATAATTTCTTAAAACCAAAATTAGATAAGGGAACTTGGTTAAGTAAAGCGGGTGAAGTTGTAGTAGACCAAGGATTAGCAGACGGTAAGGTTCAGCTAGGTCAAAAAATCGCTCTAAATGGCTATTCAGATAAATTTACTGTTGTTGGGCTAACCAATGATAATCGCTATAATACTTTACCGGTAATCTATTTAAATCAAGCGGATTATCAACAAGTCTTTAAAACTCAGGCAATTAATGGCTATATCAGTAAAACGACTGATAAAAATATTGACGCAAATTTGGAGCGATTATCCATTCCTGATTTGATTAAAAGTATTCCAGGTTATCAACCACAAGTACAAACATTTACTTTGATGATTGCGGCTTTGTTTATTATTGTTGCCTTTATCATTACGATTTTTATGTACATCTTAACGATTGAAAAGCAGGCTGTATACGGTATCATGCGAGCACAAGGAATTTCAACTAAACAAATCATTATTAGTTTAATTGATCAGGCTTTACTACTTGGCGTAGTTGGCGTTGGTCTAGCGTTGGTTGCAAATTTGTTAGTTGCAGCGGTGATACCAGCAGCAGTTCCTTATAATAATAATCCTTGGCTAATAACTGGCTTTTCATTTGGAATGATATTCGCCATTGTCTTGGGAACAATTTTTTCAATTATTAAAGTAATTAAAATTGACCCCTTAGATGCTTTGGGAGGTAGATAAGATGGCTTTAATTAAATTAGCAGCTTTAACAAAATCGTTTACTAATGGACATGAAAAGAATGAAGTTATCCATAAAACTGACTTAGAATTGAAAGCTGGCAAATTTTTAGCGCTGACTGGACCATCAGGTTCTGGGAAAACGACGCTACTCACAATTATTGGTGCACTCCAAACTCCTAGTACGGGTAAGATTTGGTTTAATGGGCAAGACATTAGTACCTTGTCAGAGGCTCAACGATCAAAATTACGCTTAAAAGACTTTGGTTTTATTTTACAAGCGTCTAACTTAATTCCGTTTTTGACGGTCCAAGAACAACTTATATTAGTCGATAAATTAAATAAACAATCACCACAAACAAAGTGGCAAAAAGAGCTCTTAGAACGTTTGGGGATTTGGGAGCGCCGTGATAGTGCTGTGAACGATTTATCTGGTGGTGAAAAGCAGCGAGCTGCGATTGCTCGAGCACTATATGGTCGCCCCAAAATTATTTTTGCTGATGAACCAACTGCCAGTTTAGATTCAAAACGTGCAGTTGAAGTTGTTAAAATGTTTGCTGACTTAGCGCACCAAGAAGGTGTGCTAATAATTATGATTACCCATGATGAGCGACTACTACAGTATTGTGATGAAACTCTATATATGATTGATGGAAATTTACAGCGTGCGACTAATGAAAGTAAAAACAATAATAATTGATGATTTTCAATTATTATTGTTTTGCGGTAAAATGGCTAAAAGAGTGTGTAACCTATTAGTAAAATTGCACCTAACTAGGTGCTTTTTTGTTGGTTTTGATTAGTTTTGCAAAGGAGTAGTGAATATTATATGGCAACAGCCTTTCATGAACAGCAATCTGTGGGCCTTGTGCTGAGTTTAGTTGGAGGTGGCCTCGATGGGTACACTTATATCCATTATGGAACTTTCGCCTCGGCACAAACAGGTAATTTAGTGTTGGCAATTATTCAAGGTGCTGATGGTGATTGGTTGAACGTAGGTAAGAAATTATTATCAACTTTAGCTTTTCTTGTGGGTATTATGGTTGCGAAATACTTAATCAATTATTTTGCAGATAGTAAACTTTATTTTTGGCGTTTATATATTTTATATTTTGAAGCCCTGGTATTTTTCCTACTGAGTCTATCAGTATTTAACCATTTTCAAGTCTTAGTTACCACCGCAATTGCTTTTACGGCGGCAATCCAGTGGGTCAGTTTTGATAAGATTGAAGGGATTCCTTATACGAATCTATTTACAACGGGTAATTTGAAAAATTTAACCATTAATTTCTATGATGCAATTAGTACCAAAAGTCCTGATGCGTATTCGCGCTTTATTCACTATGTACTAGTAGTGTTGACTTTTATCAGTGGAGTAATTATCGCTGTTGGCGCTTTTCATCTCGTTGGTGTGAGAGCCATTAGATTAATTGCAGTAATAACGCTACTATTGGCCTTAACCCAGACATATAAACTATGGCGTTTCCAACGATTAAATGGTCATATGTTAAAATAGGATAAATAAAAAGACGTGTAATCAGTAAAAACTGATTACACGTCTTTTTTATTGATTATTATTCGTGTCATTAGTTGACGCGCTGCTACTAGAAGAGCTACTCGTATTACTTGAACTTATTGCACTACTACTTGACGTGCTACTTGATGAACTAATTGATGTTGTTGAGACCGCAGGAGTACTGAAACTTGAACTGCTTGATGAGCTTGAAGAACTCGAGCTTGAGCTGGTAATAGTTTTAGCTGTAATTCCCGGATCGGTAAACTTAGCACCTTTGACCTCATACTCGGTATTACCATACTTTTGTACCTTCGTAACCGTTGATGGCATCTTCCAATTAGAACCATCACGCTTTGAATCAGACATAATATAGTGCATCAGATTCTTGTAGAACAATAGTGATAAGTATTGAGGAGAGTTTGCTGAGTAGCCATCAGCTGGTAGGTAGCTATTTGGTGAATTTGGACTATCGTAACCCGTCCAAACCGAGATTGCCATTGCCTTAGTGAAGCCGGTAAACCATGAATCAGAAACCGCATCGTTTGGCACGTTGACATTTGAGTCATAATTAACTGTTCCAGTCTTACCACCTTGATAATAAGCAGAAGTGTTGACCATTTTGGCATAGGAATTTGTTACATATGATTGGAGCATACTAGTCATCATAAAGGCCGTTGAGGACTTCATTGCGACAGTGCCTGCATCACTGAATTTTTTAGTTTCACCACTACGTTCTTCAATTGAAGTAATATACTGTGGTTGATAATAAGTACCACCATTGTCAAAAGCAGAGTAGGCGGCAGCTTCTTGCTCAGTTGACACATTGATTCCAATCGCATCAGCTGGCTTAAGTGCACCATCGAGTTTGATGCCCATCTTTGCTAAGAACTTACTTGCATTAGTGTTACCAACGGCTTGCAGTGTCCGAATGGCTGGAATATTTCGTGATTCAACCAAGGCTTCACGCATTGTAATGAAGCCCTTATTCAAATGGTCGGCATCATATACTTGAATATTTGTACCTGCATAGGTGTAAGGGGAATCATCAAGCCCACGATAAGTTGGCCAATTTAAGTGTTCGATGGCTGGACCATAATCAACAATTGGCTTAGCAGTTGAACCCGATGAACGATTCTTTTGTGTTGCTCGGTTTAAGCCAAGCGCTGTGTCTTGTTTACGGCCACCAATTTGTGCAACGACTTGACCATTGTTAGGATCAATGACGGTTGCCCCAATTTGGACCTTATCATTTGGCCAAACTAAAGGTGAATCATCTGAATTGGCAAGTTCATAAGCTTTCTTTTGAATATTAATATCCAAATTAGTATGAACAATAAGGCCATCAGTATCAATATTAAAACCTTTTTTCGTTAGGGCAGCGAAAGTTGATGTTAGATAAGAGTCAGATACCTTGGCGAGTTCTGCCGTCTTAGCTGCTGCTGGGTGTTCTGTCAATAGACCATCTGAGACCGAAGTAGCAGCATATTTTTTTGCATCTGCCTTGGAGATAACGCCGTTTTCGGCCATTGCGTCAAGCACGGTGTTACGTCGTTCAGTTGCACCAGTTGGATTAACATAAGGGTCATATCCACTAGGTGATTGAGGCAAACCGGCTAAGAGTGCAGTTTGTGGGACAGTCAACTCATTCATTGGCTTACCATAGTAATAT
Organism: Weissella oryzae SG25; assembly: GCF_000691805.2. GTDB lineage: Bacteria > Bacillota > Bacilli > Lactobacillales > Lactobacillaceae > Weissella > Weissella oryzae. Next base: position 63,460 of record NZ_DF820490.1, read on the forward strand.
TGGGCAGCTGTTTTCATTCCATAAACGCCATTACCCATATAAACCTTGTTAATATACATAGTTAGAATCTGGTTTTTAGAGTATTTCTTTTCCAAATTGATTGCTAACCAAGCTTCTTGGGCCTTACGACGAATCGTTTGGTCACTTGCTGCAGTTGAGAAAACTGTTAATTTGATCAGTTGTTGGGTTAAGGTTGAACCACCACGCATACCCAGACTAGAACCAGTTAAATCACCAAGGGCCGCTCCCACAATTCCTTGTAAGTCGATACCACCATGATCATAGAAACGCCGATCTTCAACTGAAACAACTGATTTTTTAAGTAAATCAGGGATTTCAGCCTGTTGGGCAATTTTTCGATCTTGCGTTCCGGAAGTCCAAATAACATCGCCTTCGCGGTCCAAGATTTCAGATTGTTGGGTGCCAACAAGGGCGGCATTTGTGACGGTGGGGGCTGAAGATGCGTAATAGGCAAAGAGGGCAGCGCCCGCAATGGCGATTACAGCACCAATTGAAAGTAATGAAAGAATAGTTAGCTTGGCATAATGACCAAAGCCCTTCTTTTTATTCCCGCGGGGAACCTTGCGCTTATTTTGCTTGCGCTGGGGTGCGTTGCGACTAGAACGCGACATTTCCTCACTCATAAGTTAGGACTCCTTTTTTGTTTGCATTAACAAGTCAACCGCCTCAAGGTAGGGGGTCGTAGGTTGTAGTTTATCAGGAACTAAAGCCCCAAATTTGACAATTGTACTGTAAGGAATTGATTTACGCCCAGTAAGTTGATTTTGCCAAAATTCTAATAATAAGTCAGCCCAGATTACATAGGTTTCATGTCGTCGAGTAAAGCGAATTATCATAAAAGCAAGGCCAGCTTGCTCGGTAATTGCTTTTAAATGCTTAACCTGGTGGTCATGCACATTTTTCAATGGAAAGGATTCAAGATTATTAGTTTCCTTTGCATCAAAGTCGATGTAATGCCCTTGATAAACGCCATTGTAATCAGTAGTTGATGGTTGTCGGAAAAATGCTTTTGTAATCCGTGCGGCTGCGCGTACTGGATAATCAACATCGACAATTTGAACTGGGGTTGGCTTTTTGTAAATAACAGCAATTTTTTGTGTCCGGTAATATTCATTGGCAGCATTAATATCCGCTTCAAGTGACATACCACGCCTACTCTGTGAAGACACATGTAGCTTTCTTTGCGCCAACATTTGTGGTCGATACTCTTGACCATTTGGATAATTAAACGTCATGAATGACCTCCACTCCATACTATCTAAGGTATTATCCCACTGCTTAGCGCTAATAAGCAAGTAATTGTGCCTAATTTGCGCTAAAAAAATTCATAAAATCGGCCGATTTTTCACGAATTTATCCAATCTTTAAGCCTTTCAGTTATAATGAAATTATAACGAAAGGGGAAGGGTATGAATCGAGTTTGGATTACCGGCTTTCGTAGCTTTGAGTTAGGGATTATGGGCAGTCATGATCCAAAAAAACAGGTGATTGATTTTGCCTTAAAGAAGGTTTTGGAGGATTCGCTGGGTGATTCTGATGATTGGCTAATTACTGGCGGCCAGTTAGGAATCGAACAGTGGGCCATTGAAGCCGCCTTACAGTTAGAGGATCAAGATGAAAAAATCAAGGTTGCCTTGATGACTCCCTTTACGACTTTTGGTGAACAGTGGAATGAAGCCAATCAGGCTAAGTTAGCAGAACTCAAGGGTTTAGTTGATTTCACAGCAGCAGTTAACCAAGGTGGCTATCGTGATGCAAGTCAATTAAAAAAATATCAACGCTTTATGCTAGAACATACAGATGAAGCAATTATCTTTTTTGATGAGAGTGCTACTGAATCAAAGGTACGTTTTGACTATCAGGCCGCGAAGCAATTTGCACAAGATCATGATTATTCAGTTCGTTTAATCGATTTTGATCGCTTGCAGGACTGGGCGAATGAATTAGAATTTAAGTGATTTTTATTTGCTAGCTCAGTAAAGAATGTTACAATTACATGTATAATCAGAGAACGAAGGAGTTCCGTCATGGAAAATGTTTTACATACTCGCGAAGAGATTTTAAGTAAGGAATTCAAGAAAACCCGCATTGGGACTGGCTATGACATGGCTGATGTCGATGCTTTTCTTGATGAAATCATTGCCGATTATCAAGCATATCAAAATAACCTTACTGAACTACAAACTAAAGCTGACCAACTAGAAGCACAAGTTGCTGATTTGACGAAGCAAGTTTCTGCAGCAAACCTCACACAAGCTAAGCCAGCGGCGACATCAAGTATCAATACTAATATGGATATTTTGAAGCGCCTTTCAAATTTGGAGCGGCGAGTATTTGGTAGTCAGACTGACGCATTTTCGACTAATGGCCAAGAAAGTTCTACACAAAACGTATAATTAGTGTATAATAAATCTAGTTTGATGTATTAGTGGGTAATTGCGTATCGTTTTTTCGATATGAGGAAAGTCCATGCTCGCACTGGCTGCGATGCCAGTAGTGTTCGTGCTAGGTGAAAAAATAAGCCTAGGCAGCTACGATGTAGTTGACGGCCAACGAAAGGCCTAAGGGAAACTATGGCTGATTAGTTGTTAAGGTGCCACAGTGACGAACCACCAAAGAAATGCGGTGGGTGGAACGCGGTAAACCCCTCGAGCGGGCAACCCAAACTTTGGTAGGGGCGCTTGACCTAGTAAACTGAAATGATGGTCGGGGAGGCAGTAATGCCTGAGATAGATGATTGCCACCAAAGTTGAATCGCCAATTCAGCTTTGGAACAAAACATGGCTTATAGCTAATACATCTGGCAGAGCCGGCGTCCTCGTGGCGTCGGCTTTCTTTTTGCAATTTTACGTATGAATCAAAAGGTGAGAATCTAATGAAAACATTTAATTTAATGGCAACAATGGGCTCTGGTATGGAGGCATTGGTAGCTAAAGAACTCAAAGAAATGGGTTATGCAACCCAGACGGAAAATGGTCGTGTACGATTTTCTGGCGATATGACGGACATTTATCGGACAAATCTATGGTTACGGGTTGCTGATCGAATCAAGATTGTGATTGCAGAGTTTGATGCGAAAACTTTTGATCAACTATTTGAACAAACTAAGGCCTTACCTTGGGATGAGTACCTACCTTATGATGCAGAATTTCCGGTTAATGGTCGTTCAAAAAATTCAATTTTGCACTCAGTTCCAACTGTCCAAGCGATTACTAAGAAAGCGGTCGCAACTAAATTAGCTGATGTCTACCATGTACGTGGTGCCTTACCTGAGACTGGTAACTTATTTACCTTAGAAACAGCAATTGACAAGGACCACGTAATGATTACGCTGGATACAACCGGTGCGTCTTTGTTTAAGCGTGGGTACCGAACTGAAAAGGGTGGTGCACCCTTGAAAGAAACTATGGCCGCAGCCTTAGTAAAGCTTGCACACTGGTTTACTGATAATCCGTTTGTAGACCCAACAGCTGGTTCTGGAACTATTCCGATTGAAGCCGCAATGATTGGTCGCAATATGGCGCCAGGCTTAAATCGTGAGTTTGATATTTCTAATTGGGATTGGTTTGATCCAGAAATTGGTCGTCAGTTGAAGCGTGAAGCACGGGCAATGATTGATTTTGATGTTGAATTAGACATTGCTGGTTATGATATTGATCCAGAAATGGTTGAAATCGCTAAAGCCAACGCCGAAGCAGCCGGGGTGGCTGAGGATATTCATTTCGAATGCCTACCTGCTAAGGACTGGCGTACTGACAAAATTAATGGTGTCTTGGTCGCTAACCCACCTTATGGTGAACGATTAGACGATGAGGCAACCGTTCGTAAACTTTATGCTGAGATGGGCTATGTCTACCGGCAAATGCCAACCTGGTCAAAGTATATTTTGACTTCTGATGAGGGCTTTGAAGATGCTTATGGTCAGCGTGCAACTAAGAAACGTAAGTTATATAATGGAGCTTTAAAAGTTGATTTGTACCAATATTGGGGTAAAAAGATTCGTTAAAACGGAGGTGTGAATGTGGCAACGTTAATTGATGGAATGAATGAACGCCAAGCTGAGGCGGTAATGACAACCGAAGGGCCGTTGTTAATCATGGCCGGAGCAGGTTCAGGTAAGACCCGGGTATTGACGCATCGTGTTGCCCATTTAATTGATGATTTAGATGTACGCCCTTGGCGGATTCTAGCAATTACTTTTACAAACAAAGCGGCACGTGAGATGAAAGAACGAATCGCCCAACTTGTTGGCGATGAAACAGCCGATGCTGTTTGGGTTTCGACCTTTCATGCCTTAGCTGTGCGCATTTTGCGCCGTGATATTGATCGCTTAGGTTATAAAAAGGACTTCACGATTTTAGATGGTGGAACCCAACGGACCTTGGTTAAGCGAATCATGCGTGACCAAAATATTGATATTGAAAAATTTCAACCACGGTCAGTGCAGGCTGCAATCTCTAACGCCAAAAATGCGATGGAAAAGCCTGCCGAGTATGCGCAACATGCTGATAGTGTTTTTGATAAATTAGTTGCACAAGTTTACACCGAATATCAAAATCAACTAGCCCTTAGTCAGAGTGTTGATTTTGATGATTTGATTATGCTGACGATTGAGCTTTTAGAGGCTGCACCAGATGTTTTAGCCTACTATCAAGAGAAGTTTAGCTATATTCACGTTGATGAATATCAAGATACCAATGATGCACAGTATCGTTTAGTATCATTGTTAGCTGAAAAACATCAAAATTTAGCTGTCGTTGGTGATTCCGACCAATCAATCTATGGTTGGCGTGGTGCGAATATCCAGATTATCTTGAACTTTGAAAAAGATTATCCCAAGGCCAAAACAGTTATGTTGGAGCAAAATTATCGATCAACGCAGACGATTCTTGATGCGGCCAATGCGGTAATTGCTAATAATAGTGAACGAATTGCTAAAAACCTTTGGACGGCTAATGGCGATGGTGAAAAAATCACCTATTATCGGGGCCAATCTGAACGCGATGAAGCCCTCTTTGTAGTTGGACAGATTAGTCAAGCCTATGCTGAAAACCGCCGTAAATATGCTGACTTCGCAATTCTTTACCGCACAAATGCGCAATCTCGTGGAATTGAAGAAGCCTTAGTTAAGGCTAATATTCCTTATACAATGGTTGGTGGTTCTAAGTTCTATGAGCGTAAGGAAATCCGTGACGTGCTAGCTTACTTGTCATTAGCAACGAATCCAGCTGATAATGAGAGCTTTTTGCGAGTGGTCAATGAGCCTAAACGTGGCTTGGGAACGACTTCATTGGAAAAGCTCCGGGCTTTTGCAGGTCAAAATAATTGGACGCTATTAGAAGCCGCCCAAAATGCTAACTTAATCAATGGTCTACAGAGTCGAGCCGTCAATAAGTTAGCTGAATTTGCTGATTTAATTAATAATTTCCAGCAACAAGAGACTTTTGAGTTGAGTGTGACTGAGTTGACAAATCAAATTTTGGACCGTTCTGGTTATCGTCAGATTCTTTTGGACCAACCGACACCAGAAAATCAAAATCGACTTGAAAATTTGGATGAATTCCTAACGGTTACGCAGCAGTTTGATGACCATTATCAACCAAATGACGAATCGGTATCTAAGTACGTTGATTTCATGGGTGAGTTAGCCTTGGTTTCTGATTTAGACAACTTAGATGAAGAAACAACTGATACCGTTACTTTGATGACCTTACACGCTGCGAAGGGCCTTGAGTTCCCAGTGGTGTTCTTGGTCGGCTTGGAAGAGGGGATTTTCCCCTTAGCGCGTGCAAACGAAGATGAAAGTCAAATGCAGGAAGAACGGCGCTTAGCCTATGTGGGAATTACGCGTGCCAAGGAAAATCTTTATGTGACGAATGCTTATTCACGTCAGCTATATGGTCGGACGTCGTCTAATCCACCATCACGCTTTATTCAAGAAATTGATCAGAGCCTAATTACACAGCCTTATGGTCAAACGCTGTCAAGCCGGGATAATCTTGATGAAGCATTACCCTTTGCACGGCGCACACAGCAAGCAATGTCAACAACTTTCAAGGGACGTACAGTTCAACATAGTACTTCTTCAGCCAGCCCTAATGTACAGTCAACGGGCGCTGAAAAAGCAAGTTGGCAAATTGGCGATGCTGTATCCCATAAGAAATGGGGCGTGGGGCGGATTGTTAAAACAAGTGGGGCCGGTGAGGATCAAGAATTAGATATTGCCTTTCCAAATCAAGGTATTAAGCGCCTTTTGGCCGCCTTTGCCCCAATTCAGCGGGTTGAATCAGAATAAGTGAGGGAGTTATGGCAGATTCTAACATGGAAAAAGTGCAGGCTAAAATAGCCCAATTAGAGCAGCAATTAAAGACTTGGGCTCGTGAGTATTACGAAAATGATGCGCCAAGTGTTGAAGATGCAGTTTATGATCAAACTTATGCCGAGTTAACTCAACTTGCAGCGACATATCCTGAACTAATTGGCGCTGATTCAGTGACCAAACAAGTTGGGGGTAAGCTACTAAAGCCAGATTTACCCGAAGTAGAACATCCAGTGCCCATGCTTTCATTGGGCGACGTCTTCTCAATTGAGGCTTTGGCAGATTGGCTAAAACAAACGCAGGCTAATTTTGACGAGCAACTAGCTTACAATGCGGAGCTAAAGATTGATGGTTTAGCGATTAGTCTAGAATATGAAGCTGGTCAACTAAAACGGGCTTCAACGAGAGGTGACGGCCGAACGGGTGAAGATGTCACGGCCAACGTTCGTGAAATCAAAGCAATTCCCCGGCAATTGAATGAAGCGATTGATGTGGAAGTTCGGGGTGAAATTTATATGCCTAAAGCATCCTTCGTTAAATTAAATGAACAGCGTGAGAAAGAAGGTTTAACAACTTTTGCTAACCCACGGAATGCTGCAGCTGGATCACTTCGTCAATTAGACGTTAAGATTACCAAGGAACGTCAATTAGCGGCCTTTCTGTACCACGCGGTTGATGCAGAGCGGACCTTAGGTGTTGAAACCCAAGCTGACTTATTGCAACGATTAACTGCGTTAGGTTTGCCGACTAATCCGTCAAATGCTGTTTTACAGACAATTGATGAAATTCAAGCCTACATTAGTGAACAAGTTGTGCAACGGGAACAGTTAACCTATGGAATTGACGGTATTGTGATTAAGGTCAATGACTTAGCGGCACATGACGAATTAGGTAATACGGTCAAAGTCCCTCGTTGGGCCATTGCCTATAAATTTCCACCTGAAGAAGCTGAAACGGTTGTTAAAGCAATTGAGTGGACGGTTGGCCGGACTGGTGCAGTTACGCCAACTGCCGTTATGGAGCCAGTTTTGCTAGCAGGTACAATAGTTGGTCGGGCGTCTTTGCATAATCCGGACTACTTAATCGGTAAAGATATTCGACTCGGTGATACGGTTACCTTACATAAGGCCGGAGATATAATTCCGGAAGTTGGGATGGTCCTTTTAAATAAGCGGCCTGAAACAAGTGAACCTTACCCAATACCAACCCTTTGCCCAGTCTGTCAGTCCGAATTAGTCCATGTTGACGGTGAGGTTGCGCTACGTTGCATCAATCCTTTCTGCCCGACACAAATTCAAGAGTCAATTACGCATTTCGCCTCACGCAATGCAATGGATATTGATGGCTTAGGGCCCAAAATTGTACAACAGCTTTTAGATAAGCATTTGATTGAAAAAGTTTCCGATCTATATCGCTTAACAGCTGAAGAGCTTATTACCCTAGACAAGTTTAAAGAAACTGCCGTCAATAATCTTTTGAATGCAATCACTGCCTCAAAGGACAATTCGGTTGAGCGTCTACTATTTGGTCTGGGGATTAGGAATGTTGGTGCACGGGCTGCAACCTTATTGGCGAAAAATTTTCATGATTTGCCGACTTTAGCCAAAGCCAATGCTGAGGAGATTGCCAATATTAATGGTATCGGTTTAACGATTGGTGATAGTGTTGAACAGTACTTCAAATCAGATCATGTGCAATCGCTTTTAGCTGATTTTATGGTCTTAGGGGTAAATATTAGTTATACGGCTGAAGATGGGCTTATCAAATCTGAAACCATCCTGACTGATAAAAAGGTTGTTTTGACGGGAAAATTGGAAGCAATGTCCCGGACCGAGGCAACTAAATGGTTAGAACAACAAGGTGCAACTGTCAGCAGCTCGGTTTCTAAAAAAACCGACTTACTGATTGCGGGGGCTGATGCGGGTTCTAAACTAACCAAGGCGCAAGAACTTGGGATTGAAATTTGGTCAGAAAGTCAATTGCGTGATAATATGGATACAATGAAATAAGCGATTTCCCAGCGACCGCCATTTGGGAATAAAGGAGAAGCACATGCGGGCATTAAAGTGGATTGGCTCAATCCTTGCGATTATCGCATTGGGTACAGCATTGGTTTTTTTTGGAAACTTTTTTTCAAAACATTCATCAACTAGTACCCAGGTGACTGAAAGCAATAAAAAGAGCAGCAAAGGTGTTGCAGTGACAGCAAACAGTGATAATTCGTCATATAAGACGGTTATCAAAGATGGTAGTTACTTGGTTTCAAAAGCACGTGGGATTACAGTTACCAATAATACTAATACTTTTAGTACCCAGAGTTTTGAAAGTGGTTTGCTAAACTTCTCGAAAGAACACTTTTCAACGAGTAAGTATGTTTTTCAAGAGGGCCAGTATTTAACAACTTCAGATGCAACTAGTTGGTTAGCACGTAAGTCAAATGACAATCCAAATGGTTTAAATCCAGAAGACAATGGTAAAACCGATAGTAGCCGGCGACCAATGTATCTACAATCGATTGAAGAACAAGACTTTATGACCCAGTCAGGTAATGATCTAAAATTGAGTGGGATTGTGCTTGGCTTGGCAATGAATACCCAAGATTCGTACCAAAAAGAGCAGTATGGTGCAACCTTTACCCAAGATATTTCTAACGCTGATCGAATTGCACAAGGCAAGCAGATTGCTGCCGAAGTGGTGGCACGTTATCGGAAGATGAATGGGATTAGTGCTGATACGCCAATTTATGTGGCGTTGTTTGCACAATCACCAGCAGATAGCCTAGTTGGTGGAAACTTCTATCAATGGACCCGTTCAACTAATGGCAATAGTTTGGGTGCCTTTACCAATTTGAGCCAAGCTACGGTTGTACTACCAATGCAAGAAGGTACGCCAAACAGTAATAGCGTTGCCAATTCGCTAAACACCAGTTTTAATAATTTCCAAACGAAGGTTGAAAATTTCTTCCCGAATGTGGCATCAATGACTGGTCAGGCTCGGTTTAATAATTCAACTGCAACTGGCTTAAATGTGACGATTACAACGCAATTCTATTCAGAGAGCGAAATACAAAGCTTCGCTGACTACATTGCAACACAAGCACCGTCATATCTACCAAATGATGCGGCAATTCAAATTCGAATTCAAACGACTGATGGATTACAAGCGCTCTTGGTTAAACAAGCTAACAGTTCAAAATATGAAGTAAATATAATTACATCATACTAATTAAAAGTCGGAAAGTTACAGTAGCTTTCCGACTTTTTTGTCCACAAAAAATCTGACGTTCTGCTGGTTAATTTCAAGGATAATAAACAAAATGCGCACAAAATTCCTCGATAATTAAAGCTGTCAAATACTCGAGAGAAAATAGGTGTAATTATGAAAATAAAAAGGAGTACTGTCAATGATGTAATGTTACTTTTGCTGGGCACAGCATTAATCACCTTATCAATTCAAGTCTTCGTAATTCCTAATAATTTAGCTAGTAATGGGGTGTCGGGACTTTCTGTGGTTTTATATCATGCGTTTCAATTAGACCCAGCTCTAACCTTCTTATTATTTAATATCCCTTTGTTGTTCTTTGGTTTTCGCTTAGTTGGGAAAAAACTGTTTTTTATGACCATTTTAGGGTCACTATCGTTAAGCGGTTGGCTCTTTATTTGGGAGCAAATCCCGGCTTTACAATTGGCTATGCCTGGTTGGTTAGTTTTAGCGGGGATTTGTGATGGCCTTGTCTCCGGGGTTGGGATTGGTTTAGCGTTGCGTAGTGGTGGCTCTTCCGGTGGTAGTGCCATCTTATCTTTGATTTTCCATAGTATTTGGGCAACCCCAGTTAATCGAACGCTTTTTGTCTTTGACGCCTTTGTTATGGGAATGGCTTTATTTGTTTACTTAGGCTGGTTCAATTTTATTGTGACACTGGGTTCTTGTTTAATCGCAAGTCAGGTCGTGAAATTAGTGGCCGGTAAAGATGCTAAGGCCAAAATAGCTTAAACAGGCAACTAATTTGGAATGAAGCCATCGGTTAAACAAACAATAAAAAATTTTTTTAAGAAAAAAATATAAAAAGCTGAGTTTGCCTTGGATAAAATCTGCATAAAAAATATTATCTCTATGAAATAGAATAAGGTATGCCTGTGGAATACCCAACTAACACTCGGCATTTAGTATAAAAAGGTGTAAACTGCTTCTATAACCTTTATTATTTTATTTTGGGAAGAAGTGTGAATTAAATGTTAGAGAAGATTGTTTTTAGCAAGCTCTTAGCCAATGCTTTTGATATTACAACCGAAGTTACTTACTGGGATGGTAGTGTTGAAAAGTACGGGGATGGTGAAGTAGTTGTTCGCTTAAAACTCAATGAAAAAATTCGTTTGCGTGATTTGGCTGGTATGCCAACCTTGGTTTTGGGTGAAGCTTATATGAATGGAGACATTGAAATTGAAGGCAGTATCCAAGAGTTGATTGCATCAGCTTACCGCCAAGCAGGTTCATTTTTGATGGACCAAAGTGGTTTTGGCAGTTCTTTAACTAAGATGTTAAGTGGCCATGATAAAAAGCAGTCAGTTAAAGATGTCCAAAGTCATTACGATATCGGTAATGATTTTTATAAAGAGTGGCTTGATCCATCAATGACCTATTCAAGTGCCTATTGGTATCGTGATGATATTACTCTTGAAGAGGCGCAACTAGCTAAGGTCCACCATATCTTGGATAAACTCAATATCCAACCTGGTAAGAAGCTATTAGATATCGGTTCTGGTTGGGGAACGTTAATCATTATCGCGGCCCAAGAATATGGGGTCGAATCTTATGGCGTAACCCTGTCAGAAGAGCAATATGAATTTGTGACCAAGCGGGTTCAAGCATTAGGTCTTGAAGATAAGGTGCACGTTGTCTTACGGGATTATCGTGATATTAAGCAAAAGTACGACTATATTACCTCAGTTGGCATGTTTGAACATGTCGGTAAGGATAATCTAGCTAGTTATTTCAAAAAGATAGATGATTTGCTAGTACCAAATGGACGAGCTTTAATTCATGGAATTACAGGTCAACACTATGGTAAGGGCGTTGATCCTTTCATTCAAAAGTATGTCTTCCCTGGTGGATATATTCCTAATATTGCTGAGAATATCACGCATATTATGGACGCCGGCTTACAATTAGATGATGTTGAACCATTACGCCGGCACTACCAAAAGACTTTGGAAGCTTGGACTGAAAATTATCATCAAGTTTACGATAAAACAGCAACTGAGATGGGCCTACCATTTGCGCGCATGTGGGATCTCTACCTACAAGCAAGTGCCGCTTCATTTGAAGCTGGTAATATTGATGTAATTCAATTTTTGATGACTAAGGGGGCCTCTGGTCAAGCCTTGCCAATGACGCGGCAGTATATGACCCAACGTGAAGCTAAATAATAATTAAAGCGGTTGACTATCGTTTGGCTTAATGCCAATGGTCAGCCGCTTTAATTTTTAGCCAGCAATATTTGCATGGGTTCGGCAAGTTTGCTATATTAGATAGAATATATTTAGCGGAGGCAGGAAAAATGGGAATGCATCAATACATTTCTGGTTTAAATGAATTAGAAATGATTTCACGCGCACCGGGTTACTTTAAGTATCAACCACACTCAGTTGCGGCTCATTCATGGAAAGTAACCCAGGTTGCACAATTTCTAGGTGATATTGAAGAAGAAGCTGGTAATCCCGTGGACTGGCGGATGTTATACGAAAAAGCGCTAAACCATGATATTACTGAGCGCTTTATTGGTGATATCCGGACACCAGTTAAGTATGCCTCAGCTCCGTTACGTAAGCTTTTGGCTGAAGTTGATGATTCATTATCTGAAAACTTTATTAAGGCGGAAATTCCAGAAAACTTACAAGACGTTTATCGCCGTCGGCTCGGTGAAGGTAAAGATGAAACCTTGGAAGGTCGTATTTTATCAGTTGCTGATAAAGTCGATCTTTTATATGAGGCTTTTGGCGAGTTACAAAAGGGTAATCCCGAGCCAGTCTTTATGGATATTTATCGAGAAAGTTTGGTTACTATTTATTCCTTCCGTGATATGCCTTCATCAGCCTACTTTATTCATAAAGTGCTTCCTGAGCTATTAGCAGAAGAGTTCCCTGGCTCAGAGCGCCTACAACGGATTTATATTGGCATTTTTAATAAGTAAAAGAGAGGTGACTTAAATGATTGATCGCCATAATGATCAACACTATGAAGTCCATTCAAAATATGAGCCAACGGGGGATCAGCCCGAAGCAATCCGTCAATTAGTTCAAGGACTGAACGACGGTGAAAAAGAACAAATCTTATTAGGCGCAACTGGAACTGGTAAGACCTTTACAATTTCTAATGTAATTGCACAGGCCAATAAACCAGTGTTAGTTCTATCACATAATAAAACTTTGGCTGGCCAGCTCTATGGTGAATTTAAAGAGTTTTTCCCTGACAATGCTGTGGAATACTTTGTCTCCTACTATGACTATTATCAGCCAGAAGCCTATGTACCATCATCTGACACGTACATTGAAAAGGATTCATCAATCAATGATGAAATTGATAAGTTACGTAATTCAGCAACTGCTTCACTTTTGGCACGTAATGATGTAATCGTTGTTGCGTCCGTATCGTCAATCTTTGGATTGGGTGACCCAAACCAATATAATGACCATGTCATTAACATTCGGCTTGGTGACACCTTAGAGCGGAATGATTTGATGCGCCGGTTGGTTGATATTCAATTCCAAAGGAATGATATTGATTTTCAACGTGGGCGTTTTCGCGTCCGTGGGGACATTTTAGAAGTGTTCCCAGCTTCATCTGATGCAAAAGCGATTCGGATTGAATTTTTTGGTGATGAGGTTGACCGAATTCGTGAGGTTGATTCGCTAACTGGTGAAATTACGGCGGAACTGGACCTAGCAACAATTTTCCCTGCAACCCATTTTATGACTAATGATAAAATTCGTGAACGTGCTTTAAAGACCATTCAGGCTGAGTTAGATACGCAGTTAAAGGTCTTTGAAGATGAAGGGAAATTATTGGAAGCCCAGCGCCTAAAGCAGCGGACCGAATATGACATCGAGATGATTCGCGAGATGGGCTTTACTTCCGGAATTGAAAACTATTCTCGGCACATGGATGGCCGGCAACCCGGTGAACCACCATTTACCTTACTAGACTTCTTCCCTGATGATTTCTTGATTGTTGTCGATGAGTCCCACGTAACCATGCCACAAGTCCGGGGGATGTATAATGGTGATAAGGCGCGTAAGGAAACACTAATTGACTATGGCTTCCGTTTGCCATCGGCTTTAGATAATCGACCATTAAGGCTAGAGGAGTTTGAAGAGCATGTTAATCAAGTCATCTATATGTCTGCCACACCAGGGGATTATGAAACGGCCCGTGTGCCAGACAAAGATGTTGCCCAGCAAATCATACGGCCGACCGGACTATTAGATCCCGAAGTGGAAGTACGACCAGTTATGGGGCAGATTGATGACTTGTTAGGTGAGATTAATGAACGGGTTGCTCGTGAAGAACGGGTCTTTGTCACAACGCTGACTAAGAAAATGGCTGAAGATTTAACAGATTATCTAGAAGATGTCGGTGTTAAGGTTAAATATCTACATTCTGACATTAAAACTCTTGAACGAACTGAGATAATTCGTGACTTACGTTTAGGTAAATTCGATGTTTTGGTCGGAATTAATTTGTTACGTGAGGGAATTGATGTACCAGAAGTTTCCCTAGTAGCTATCTTGGATGCGGATAAGGAAGGTTTCTTGCGTAACACCCGTTCCTTAATTCAAACAATTGGGCGGGCTGCGCGTAATGAAAATGGGCATGTTATCATGTATGCAGACCGGCAGACTGATTCAATGCAACGAGCAATGGATGAAACGGCTCGTCGGCGGGCAATCCAAATTGCTTACAATGAAGAACATGGCATTACGCCACATACAATTAAAAAAGATATTCGTGAGTTGATTTCGGTTAGTCATGCCGTTGATAGCAGCGACAAGGACCTTAGCTTTACTGAAACGGCCTTTAAGGATATGGCTCGTGACGATCAAAATGCCATGATTGCTAACCTTGAAGATCAAATGCGGGCCGCTGCTAAGCGCCTTGACTTTGAGGAAGCCGCTAGCTTACGTGATACGGTTTTGGAGCTTAAATTACAACTTGGTGAATAAGTAAATTAATGGTTCAGAATTGTTAAAATTCTGGACCATTTTTAATTACCTGAAAAAACGCCTTCTTATCAAACAAATTTTATGCTACACTTGAAAGCATTGTCACAATAACGAGGTTCATCTACCATCCCTCGGAAAAAAACTAGGAGTACTACCATGGAAAAACAAAATATCCAACACACCTCAAAAACCCGTCAGCTAGCTTTGATTGCAGTTGTTGCAGCCTTTTATGTTGTTGTTACAACGCTAATCAAGCCACTTTCTTACGGGGCAATTCAGTTTCGCGTTTCGGAAGCTTTAAATCATCTGGTAGTTTTCAATAAGCGCTATATCTGGGCCCTTACGATTGGGGTCTTTATTGCTAATATGTCATCGAGCTTAGGCCCAATTGATATGGTTGTGGGAACACTGGGCACATTAGTGATGACCACTATGACCTATTTTGCGACTAAGCATGTTAAGTCAGTGAAGGTTAAACTACTAATTTCGGTTCTAATTGATACGGCGATGATGTGGGTTGTAGCTGCTGAATTATACTATGTCTTGAAGGCACCATTTTGGATAACCTTTGGCACAGTCGCAATTGGCGAATTTGTAGCACTTGTATTGGGAGCAATTCTCCTTTATTACGTAAATAAGTATATTGACTTAACAGCATAATATGATTACACAAAATTATCAAAATCAAACAATTTTAATTACTGGTGCCGCCTCAGGCATCGGGGCGGCACAGCTAAATAGTTATCTAGCTTTAGGAGCTAAGGTAATTGCTTTAGATAAAGCGCCAATTGAAACGATAAATGAACGTTTATTTAGTTATGAAATTAATTTAGCGAATGAAGAACAGTTAAGTCAATGGTTACTTGATCATCAGGCTTTGTTGTCTGACGTTGACATCTTCTTAAGCACAGCCGGTGTTCTGGATGCTTTTAAACCAGCCTTGGCAACCAACTATCAAGCAATTAAAGCGAATTTACAAATCAATTTATTAGCACCGATTCAAATTAGTGAATACCTGCTACCAATTTTGCAGCAGCGTCACGGGCAAATTGTCTTTATGGCTTCAATCGCCGGCCAAATTGCTGGCGGTGGTGGTGCTGCCTATACAACAGCTAAACACGGTTTGATTGGCTGGATGCGCCAATTAGCTTTAGACTATGCAAAATCAGTGCGAATTAATGCCATTGCACCGGGTGCTATTGATACCCCGATGAATGCGGCTGATTTTGCCGGTGATGGTGCAATGGCCAAAGCGGTTGCAGCAGAGACCCCTGTTGGCCGTTGGGCTCAAGCGAGTGAAGTTGCGAATTTAACCCTTTATCTAACTAGTCCTGAAGCTAGTTATATGCAAGGGCAGGTCATCAACTTAGATGGTGGTTGGACCATTAAATAAGCTAAAACAGTTAGTCAGTCTATATTCAAGTAGGCTGGCTTTTTCTTGCGATAAAAAGCCGGGTTCTTTCATAAAAAGTTCGTTTAATGCCTCTAAAATATTAACTACAGATTGAATAAATGATTCTTAGGCATAGTATATTGAGAGGCTGGTAAAATAATGAAGCAATCCCAAAGTAGACTTAGAATTATCTTGATTAGATCATATAAAGCATTATGGCTAGGCATTGCTGCTAGCCTAATTGTCGCTTTTTTAACCTTAGTGACTAGTAAAATACATGCGGCCAATGTTGAGCAACTGGCCGAGCATCATGGTATGTTAACTATCCAGACTCAAGTTGGCGGGAACCCACTCTTGAATTTATTGGTTTTAGCTACGATGCTAATTGCTGGTTGGTTGATTTATCGTAACCGACGCCTTAAAAAGGTGCGCGTAAAGGTAGATAAAAATCACCAGGCATCAAATCGCGACCAAGTTAAGAAGTATTAATGGCTCCGTTAGCAGACTCTTACTAACTTATTTGTAGTTTTAATGTTTAAAAAAGTTATCAGGTAAAAATTATGACCGTACTAAGTATTAGCTGAACTGGCCATAATTTTTACCTGATTTTTTTATGTTTTTACAATACTTTGCAATCATTTTTGGGAAATAATAATATTTAAGTATTTAATAGATATTTTTATTTTCGAAATATCCTTGGTTTAATATCTAGAAAAATATATAATTATCATAGTTAAAACCAATTTTGTTGGTATAACAGCTCAAGGTTAGGGCGGTTAGTCAATTCAAGCTAATGCTTGTGGCAGCGAAATGGATGTTTTAGGAATAGGGAGCAAATTGCTAATGGGACAAATTAATCAAAAGAGCCGGAACTACCGGATGTACAAAGATGGCAAACATTGGACTTATGCTTATGGCTTGCTACCATTTTTAGTCGGTGGTGCGGTAGCATTGTTGACGCAAGTTGGCCCTGTGTCAGCCGATTCAACTGTGAATGTAAAAGCAAATAGTTCAGCCACTACCAGCACTGGCGCAATTAGCCTTGATTCAGCGAGCCAAGTTCTGCTGTCATCAGCAAGTGCTAGTCCGTCAGATAGTTCAAACCAGGCCACTAGTAGTAGTGATGTGGCAGCCAGTTCACTTGCAGCAGATAGCACGGCTGCACTTTCAAGTAGCGATACGGCAACTAGTGTCAGCGCTACCGATAGTTCTATGGCTAGTTCAAACAGTAGCGCTAGCAGTGATAGTAGTGTTAGCAACAGTGTAGCTACAAGTTTGACCAGTGCTAGCTCCATTAAACATATGGCAATGTTAGCCGCAACGCCAGTCAATCAGACGGTTTCGGTTAACAGTTGGGATGAAATGAAGGCGGCTATAGCCGCTGCGCCAACTGACGGTAGCTTGTACACAATTGAAGTTGATGGGGTCATTGACAGTTTTGATGGTTCCAATTGGGTGACTTTCTTTGATGTTCCAGCGGGCTCTAACATCTTATTGACCGCGGGAACCCCCGATGCGGAACTTGCCGATGGTTCGCGGATGGGCTTTGTATTGTATGATAACGCAACCCTGACCATTAATGATTTGACGATTGATCAGACTGGTGGGCAGAGTGGCTTATATTACGGTACGTTTTCCGCTGTTGGTGATACAAACAACACAACGGTTAATTTAACTGGCTCAACCAAAATTATTGGTAATGGTAATCTACCATTATTTGGTCAAGGACAAGCTTATGATATGACAACCGGATTGCCTATTACCGTGTCAACAATTAATACGGTTAATATGTCCGGTGATGCCACTATCACTAATTTCGGCTACGCATATCTAGATAATGAAAGTGGCACAAGCACTGATACTTTGAATATGGCCGATAACGCTCAAATTATTAATAGCACTTATGCTGCGGTTTATGCTTATGGTGGCGGCGGCAAGACGATGGATATTAACATGACAGGCAATGCCGCCATGAATAATAATGCCAGCGCGATTGCGGGTATCTCAAATATTAATCTTAATGGTGGGTATTTCTCTGGCAACAAACAAAGTGTTATTGAAGCCGACGGTTCAGCTAATTTAACAGTGACCGGAGCAACCTTTGAAAACAATCAAAATACAAGTAGTGCGCCAATTCTCTTACAAATAAGTGGTGGGTCAGCAAGTATTACAAACTCAACCTTTATCAACAATTCAGGTAACTCAGCTGGAGCAATTATTATGCAGGGAAGCCCTGCAACTCCCTTAAACATAAGTAACTCAACTTTCACGGGTAATACATCGACTGCCGGTGTTGGTGCTGTGGCCATCAACGTCGGGACTAATGCGGTCTTTGACAATGATACTTTTACTGGCAATGTTGGTGGTAATAGCGGAAATAGCGCCGGTGCCATTTATGCTACTTTAGGCAGTTTACAGGTAAGCAATTCAACTTTCACCAATAATAGTGATAGCCAAAATGGTGGCGCAATCAATATTAATTATCAAGTTTATACTGATACCAGCCTTATCCCTGTTACATTTACAAATGACACTTTTGACGGTAATACCGCCAGTGGCAATGGTGGTGCCGTGGCGATTAGTACAGCAGTCACTGCGGCAACCCCAGGGGTTACACCCGTAGTATTTCAAGCTGATAGCTTTACTAACAACGTGGCGGGCCAAAATGGTGGTGCTATTGGCTTTACCAACATGGGTACAACGATTGCCAATACCGTTGATGATAATGCGAACGCCTACTTAACAAATGTTTTGTTCCCAGCAACCTTAGTGAAGACAAGTGGCACAACCTTCACTAACAACACTGCCAGCACCCTAACCCAATTTGCCAGTGCTGACCAAGATCTCCTTAGTAACTTAGCGGGTGTAACTGCTAATACAGTTACGCCGGTTGCCTACAATAATTATGCTATTCAGTATTATGGTGATCAGTTGACGGCTATCCCAGTTACTTTTAATAGTAATGGTGGTTCAACCATTGATGGGGTAACTTCTTACCTAGGTGGTCTAATTCAGCAAACAGTCGTACCGACCAAGGCGGGCTATACTTTCGTTGGTTGGTATAGCGATTCAGCCCTAACGCAACCTTGGAGCTTAGCAACTAGCACGATTCCAAGTGACTTTGCTGGTGCAAGTTTTGCTCTATACGCAAAGTGGGCGCCAGTTTCAACTGGGGGTAGCGAAGAAAATCCTACGATAACAAGTCCTGCGCAAGGTGGCGGTTCAAACGCCAACAATGTAGCTGGCACTTCGATGACTAATCATTTGCCTGCATTGAGTCAAACCAGTGGACTAGCAAATAATAAAATACAGGGTGCTTTGCCTGAAACCGCTGAACAAGCGGGAATCACTGAAATATTAGGTCTAATCAGCCTAATGTCAGCCATAACTTTGTATCGGCGTAAATAAGCTTAAACTAAGTAAGGTAGTAACAAAAAGTTACTACCTTTTTTTGTTACAGCCTAAATTAAGCGTAGAAAATTCACTCTCCTAGGCGCCCATAATCAAAGAGATAGTAAAAGCTAAATACTATAAAGTTAATTTTAATAGCACAAGTAATTATTAATTGGTATACCTTGAAGAATATTGGTTAATCTTTGCTTAGTGCTTATATATAAATAAATACCTGACCTAATTTTAATTTGGTCTAGTTAGACATTTAGATCGAAAACCAATTCTGAAAAAAATTAATGTAAAATATTTTGTATAGTGGTATAACAAATATATCTAGGAGGGGCTATTGTTTTTTATATAGATATTTAGAGTTTAGTATTTATGCTCATTAGAAAACGTGGTTTAAACAGGTCTGCAAATGAAAAAAGGAATTTTAATTTCAGTATTATTAGTTATTTTATTTCTACTGAGCGGGATAATTTTTTTCTATTTTAGTCGACCAAAGGTTAATAAAGAGGTGGTGATTTATCCGACGGTTTTTGTTACTGGTTCTGGCGGATCAATTACGGATATGCAACCAATAATGAACGCATTCACAAACAGTAAGCAAGCAAATCTTAAAGAGAATCTAGATTTTACCTTAAAAGAAGATGGTACTTTGGCAGTTAAGGGTTCATTTAAATCAACTAATCACCATCCTGTCGTTGGTTTTGGTATGACAAAGGGTACCGAAAATAGTCAAACCTATCAAAAAGGGTTAGTCCAAGTTATGGCGTATTTAAAACAACATTACCAGGTGGGGTATGTAAATTTTGTTGGCTTTTCATCAGGTGGGGCTGGTGTATTACGTTACTTAATTACCGATAGCAAAAATCATAATTACCCACCCGTTAATAAATTTGTTTCTTTATCGGGACAATATAACAAAGGTACTGCTCAGATAAATCAAGATTATTTAGCTGTTTTAAACAACGGACCACAACTAAAAACGACAGAGTATCAATATTGGCAAAATAATTATCAAAAGATTGATTCAGGAGTCAAAGTTGCTTTTCTAACATCAAATTATGATGCTAAAAAAGAAACAGATGGGGCGGTTCCCTGGACTGACACCTTTTCGCCATATAACCTATTAAAGAAAAACGGTAATTCTGTAGATTATTATATCTTTAAAGGCGCTAATTTATCTCATGGTAATGTGCCAAAAAATACGGCGGCGATTAAATATATAAAGGATTTTATTTATGAGAAATAAAGAAGCAATGCGCTTCATCGCATTAACAATTTTTTACACAGTTATTCTGTTATTACTAATATATTTTTATTCTTACGATATTGCTGGGCCTGCCCACTTTATCTATAATGAATTTTAAAATCTGAGAGGGAATTGAAAAAGATGTTGATTGAAGAGATTTTAAATAAAGCAGCGCAAAATGCAAATAAAGCTGCTTTTACTGAGGCGAATGTTAGTTATACCTACCAAGATTTGGCTGATGCTATTAAACAAATTGCAGATAAGTTTAATGAACACACTTTAGTAAATCGACCAATTTTAGTTTTTGGTAAGAATAATTTTCTGAGCTTAGCTAGTATGTTGGCTGCAAATCTAGTTGGTCATGCCTACGTACCAGTTGATGAGCACACGCCATTAGATCGTTTGACTGCGATTGTTTCGGCAGCTAAGCCAGCGTTAGTTATTACAACTAGCGATTTAAACGGTGAACAAGCCGCAATTTTGGGGGATTACATTACTTTTACCCAATTTACGGCAAATTCAAACTTCACATTTGAGAGTCTAAACACTCAAAAGGCAGTTAAGGGGAGCCAAACAGCCTATATTATTTACACTTCTGGGACGACCGGGTTACCAAAGGGCGTTGAAGTTAGTCATGATAATTTGTATTCATTCACACAATGGATGATTAATGACTTTAAGCAAATTACAGATAATAAGTACCTTGAACAACCTTTGTTTAGTTTTGATCTTTCAATTTTCAGTCTTTATCCGAGCCTTATGACTGGTAGCGAGTTAATTGCTTTATCACGAGCTGAAATTGGTAATTTCAAAGCGCTCTTCCAACGACTTGATGCAGTTACGATTAAAACTTGGGTATCAACACCATCATTCGTAGATATGCTACTAGTTGATCCATCATTTACAGCTCAAAATCATCCGGCAATTGAACAATTTATCTTTTGTGGGGAAGAATTAACGGTTAAAACCGCCCGTAAGCTATGTCAAAACTTCCCAGATGCTAGAATCTATAATACTTATGGCCCAACTGAAGCAACTGGAGCGGTTTCTAGCGTGCTAATTACTGATGAAATTATTGCCAGTTATGATCGTCTGCCTGTTGGTAAGGCTAAGCCAGGTGTACACTTTGCCATTGAAAATGGAGAAATTATAATCATTGGTGATTCAGTCGGTAATGGCTACTACGAGAATCCTGAAAAGACGGCGCAATCCTTTGTCACAGTGGATGGGGAAGCAGCCTTTAAAACTGGGGATGCCGGTCATATGGATGCAGATGGAACTTTGTTCTTCCAAGGACGTTTAGATTTCCAAGTTAAATTTAATGGTTATCGCATTGAGCTTCAAGATATTGAAGCCAACCTTATTATGAATGACCAAGTTGAACAAGCAATTATGTTACCACGCTACAATGAAGAGCATAAGGTGACCGCTTTGATTGCTGTAATTAAGCCCAAGGAATATTCAACGGACCGAGCAGTTATGCGTACAGTAACTAAAGCAATTAAAAATGACTTGTTAACTAGGATTATGGATTACATGCTGCCAACAAAGTTTGTCTATGTAACTGAAATGCCTCTAAATCAAAATGGTAAGATTGATCGTAAGGCATTAACAGCAAAGGTGGTGGGTTAGACCGATGCAACCGTACTCAACACCGTATTATTTTATTATTCTCGGACTAGCGTTAATACCATTAATAATAGCTTTGCTAAACGGCAAAAAGCTAATGTGGTACCAAGTCCTAATTTCAATTGGCTTTCTAGCCTGGTCATTTGCTGGGTCAATCACTGTTTGGGCTTTACTCGGTTATGGCGTTTATCAAACGATTCTGGTTAAGGGATATGAATATTATCGGGTTCAACAGCAGAAAAATAACACACTAATTTTCTACTTGGCTGTTTTATTGGCAATTCTGCCTTTAACGGTTGTCAAAGTTACACCGGTGATTAATCCCACTCAACCCAGTTCAATAATTGGCTTTCTAGGAATTTCATATCTAACTTTTAAGGTCGTTAATGTCGTCATTGAACTACGTGATGACTTAATTCATAAAGTGCCCTTACGTCAGTTTGTCTACTTTCTCTATTTTTTCCCAACAATTTCTTCTGGCCCAATTGATCGCTTCCGTCGCTTTGAAAAGGAGTATCAAAAGCCAACGGTTGATAATTATGAAGACTTGCTTAGCAAAGGGATTTTACGAATTTTCTTAGGCTTCTTGTATAAGTTTATTATTGGTCATCTGATTGTGACTTATTTCTTACACCAAGTAGCAATTGACGCAACGGTTAATCCCAGCTTTATAAATATGTTAGGGGCCATGTATGGCTATGGCTTGTATTTGTTCTTTGACTTTGCCGGATACTCATTCTTTGCCATTGGGTTATCTAACTTAATGGGTTACGATATGCCAATCAACTTTAATAAGCCCTTTATATCGAAAAATATTAAGGACTTCTGGAATCGCTGGCATATGACTCTAAGTTTTTGGTTCCGTGATTTCGTCTATATGCGCTTAGTTAAGACAATTATGGTTCACCGTTGGTCAAAGAACCGGGTATTCATTTCTAACGTTTCTTATGTTGCGTTATTTGGTTTGATGGGACTCTGGCATGGCTTAACTTGGTATTATATTGCTTATGGTTTGTACCATGCAGGGTTAATGATTGGTTATGATGCCTGGATTCGCTTTAAAAAGCGGCACCATATTAAGATTCCAAGCAATATTTGGACCAATAGTTTGAGTATCTTTATTACTTTTAATGCCGTCTTTATTGGGTTCTTACTGTTCTCAGGTATCCCAAACGACGCCATAATGCATTACTTTGATGGACATAGTCCACTACCTAATTTTTAAAATCAAATTTTGAGGGAGAATAACAATGAAAGATGAAGTTTTAGATATTTTAGAAGAAGTTGCCGAAACGGATGAATTTCGTGATGATTTAGACATGGATTTATTCGAGGAATCAATTCTTGATTCATTATCAGCGATTGCTTTAATTGTTGAATTGGAAGATCGCTTTAAGGTATCATTACCACCTTCTGAGATGGAGCGACAAGATTGGAACACAGCAAATAAGATTGCTGAGCGAATTCAGGAAAAGGTAAATGAAAAAGCATAAGATTCTATTAGCAGTAGGGCCACTCTTTGTGGCGCTTCTCTTAGTCGGCGTTATTTTATTTGCCCCCTTTAATTTTGGTAAACTTTACTCAACGCGGCAGCTGAAAGAATTTGCGATGAATCCATTAGATAAAACACAGTACAATGGATATGCTATTCGTTCGCAGGTGCTAGCTGATAAGCAGTTCTTACCAATTATTGGATCGTCTGAATTAGAGAAGATTAGTCCATATCATCCGTCGGCGTTTTCAATGAAGTATAAAAGTGCGATGAAAGGGCAGACACCATACTTGATTGGTGCGCCTGGAACTCAATCTTTGCCTCAATATTTATATATTTCTTCAGTTGCTGAGCAAATGAAAAATCGTAAGGTTATTTTTATTATTAGTCCCCAATGGTTTGGTTCTCAAGGGCTACAGTTAGGGCAACTACAGTCATTTACATCTAACGGTACTTTGTATCGTTGGATTGGACAGGCCGACCCTAAAACAAAGCTAACCCAAAGTGTTGCTAAACGACTACAAGGCCTTAATATTGCCGGTGATAATAGCACCATTCGAACGGCCTTAGCATCTTTGGCTCAGGGAAAGCCGGTTTCTGATTGGAACTTGGCTAAGATTAAAGTGCTGTCAGCTTTGTGGGTACGTGAAGATTATCTATTTTCTTGGGTTGCGCAGATGAAGTCGGCACAGACTGGTATGTATGATAAGATTGACAACTATAGTAAAAAGTTGCCGGGTCAACTCGACTATCAAGCGTTAGATAAATCAGCTTACAAGTATAGTGCCCAACGATCAAATAATAATCGATTCCACATTGTCAATGATGTCTGGAATATGAGTTTTAAACACCGTTGGCGTAATATGCATGGCTATCAAAAGCATCACCGCTACGATGCCAGCCCTGAATTCGCAGATTTCCAGTATGTTTTGAATCAATTTGCTAAGAATCATGACCAAGTTGAATTTGTAATACCATCAGTTAATAACCGCTGGTATAAGTATTCAGGCCTTCCAATGAGCTCAATGCAAGGCTTCTCTAAAAAGATTAAGTATCAACTTCAATCGCAAGGCTTTAATGATATTGTTGACTTCACTGACAAGTATAATGAACCATACTTCATGCAAGATACAATTCATTTTGGCCCTCGTGGTTGGGTTGCCTTTGATAAACAAATGGTTAAGTTTGTCAATTCGCCAAAAGAAGAGCCTAATTATAAGATTAACAACGATAAATTCTTGTCAAAGCAATGGCAAGATCGTCGAGTTAATGATTAGGTAACAAAAAAGCTCTGCCAATCGTGTGGCCTACCGTAAAAGTTTTAACTTTAAGGTTCACACAGTTGGTGGAGCTTTTTTAGTGGTGACTTTACATAACTGTATAGTTAATTAAGTCTTCAAAATAAATTAATTCTGCGGTCAAATCAATCATTAGGTTATCTTTCTTATATAAGAGTAACCGCCAATCACTGATATGATTATCATTCTTCTCATCGATAAAGGCGTTTAGACTGCCATCATGATTTAATAACAAATACCCAGCAAAACGTTTAAAAATCATATCTAGGTCGGTTAAACGCTCTTCAATAATTGGCTGATTTTGTTGATACAAAGTTAATGAGAATTCACCTAGTTCTGGTCGTGTATTATTGAAATACCATTGCATGGCCAATAAATCATTCATGGTTAAGCCAATGTTCATTAGATAATCAACTGACAATCGAAAGTGCACTGGTTCATCATTATCAGGCAAACCAGGAACATGGAATTGATTTGCATAGAATTCAGCTAAGCTTTGCCAAGTAGCAATGGAAGGAGTAGCTTGGCCATTTTCAAAAGCTAGAAGCTCTTCATGCGTTAAGTTAGTTTCCTTAGTAACGTCATCAAGATTTAACATAAAGAAATTTCGCAGAGTATTTAAGTTATTCATTTTATCCGCCTTTTTATCATGATTTATAGCAACATTATAGCAAATTTCAGTCTAATTCCGCAGAATATTCAAAGGAAATTGAGTATTTCTTGTATTTAGTTATATAATGTAAGTAGTTTTATGGTGAAAATTATATCTTTGAACCTAACAATTCAAAAACGGAGGCTTTTATTATGGTAGCAAGCGTAAAAATTGGTCACTCAAATGTTGAAACAACTAAATTAGGTCTTGGCACAAATAAGGTCGGTGGACATAACCTATTTAGCAATTTAAAAGATGCGGATGGTTACGAATTAGTTAGAGCTGCACTAGATGCAGGAATTACTATGTTAGATACCGCCTTTGTCTATGGGTTGGGTCGTTCTGAGGAAATAATTGGTGATGTCATTCAAGATTACGATCGTAGCAAGTTGGTTATTGCTACAAAGGCTGCTCAGGATCCACATAACAATTTGGCTTTAAATAATTCACCTGCCTTTCTAAAATCAGCAGTTGAAGATGCTTTAACGCGATTAAAGACCAACTACATTGATATTTTTTATATTCACTTCCCAGATTCCACAACAGATAAGCGGGAAGCTGTAGCGGCCTTACACGAGTTAAAAGAGGCTGGTAAGATTCGGGCAATCGGGGTGTCTAACTTTTCGTTAGATCAAATTAAAGCCGCCAATGCCGATGGCTATATTGACGTGGTTGAGGATGAGTATAGCTTGGTTGCACGAGAAGCTGAAAAAGCTGCTTTCCCTTATTTTGCAGAGCATAACATCGCTTTTGTACCTTATTTTCCACTAGCTTCGGGATTATTAACAGGTAAGTATCAGGCTAACCAAACCTTTGGGCCAGATGATTGGCAAAGTCAACGAGCCGACTTCCAGGGGGAGCGGTTCCAAAAGATTATTACAGCGGTTGAAACACTAAAGTCGATTGCACAAGTACATCATGCAGAACCAGCGCAAGTTGCTTTGGCATGGTACATTAAAAACCCAGCGATTGCAGTTGTAATCCCTGGTGCGCGCGTGGCAAGTCAAGTAACAAGCAATGCAGCTGCCTTAAAAATCGAGTTGAGCGCTGCAGAATATCAAGCAATTGATGATGCTTTTAATTTTTAGGGAGTTATTTTAATGGTTGATACTTTTGCCTAGTGCTTTAAACAAAATACTTAATCTATTATTAGAAAGTTATTGATATTTATGAAAATTATCTAAGCCAAACTATAAGGAGCTTCTAACCCCATTCATAGCAAGGATAGCTTATAATCATAGGTGAAATAAAAACAAAGGATTTTGGTTAAGAACATGATTAAGAAAGTTATCTTTACATTGAATCACCTATTGCCAGCGGACGACACGATCCTAAACAAGTGGTACTAATATACTGCTAGTTAATTAATAAACTCAGCTAGCTGCTTCCATCTTTTGATGGGAACAGCTAGTTTTTTATTATGCTACATGTGGAAAGTCCACCTAACTTTACCCGTCAAAAGTATTATTATTGTTTTAGTATCGTATTCTTCAATGTAAGCGTGCCTACAGTTAGTTTATCTTTTAAGCTTTGCTAACCTATTAATCGAAATAGATTAGGACCTGATGATAGGTGTCAAATTTTAATCAGAGAGAGAAAATTATTATTATTTACCGTTTGTTGAAAATTTAGTAGAACTAAATGCTTTTGTAAACAAATAAAAGACTTAACCAAAAAACAAAAAAGTTACTGCTTGTACTTGCTCGAGCTGTAGAGGGCCTAAATTTTTAACACATTATTGCCTGCAATTCATATAGTTATTGAACTACTATGAACCATTTAGCACAATTTTATTTACTAATTTTAACGTTAAATTATTTTCCATGTTAAATAAGAAGGGAACTTCTTTACACTAAGCCATACGAATACCTAGCTAAGTCTGGAACTTCCCTTGAAAAATAAATGTAAGCGCTTTATACTCTATAAGGACGGCTTTTATTTGTGAAACTTAATTAGGATAAACAAATGTCTTAATTTTTAAAGTACATATTAAGCTAATTGCAATGCATAGAAAGAGGATAAACAGATGACAACCCTAAACAATGAATTAAAGACTTCCTTACAAGAGTCTTTTAAGGAACGTTTTGCTATTTCCGCAGAATATTTATTCTTTTCACCCGGTCGAATTAATTTAATTGGTGAACATACAGATTATAATGGCGGGCATGTTTTCCCAGCAGCGATTAGCATTGGAACGTACGGTGCTCTAGCTTTGCGTGATGATGACGAAATTCATTTGTTCTCAGCTAACTTCCCAGATGTTGGTATATCAGTCTTTAAGCTCGATGACATTGCAGCTCGTAAATATGATAGTTGGGTGAAGTATGTTCGTGGTGTGCTATCAGAATTAAAAAGAGCTGGTTATAATATCAATCGTGGCTTTAATATTGGGATTGTTGGTGATATGCCAAATGCATCAGGGTTGTCATCATCAGCTTCCTTAGAGCTTTTGCTTGGTGAAATGTTTAACACTGCCTTTGATCTAAAGATATCACGGTTAGACCTTGTTAAATTAGGACAACAAGTGGAAAATAACTACCTTGGTCTTCGAACAGGGATTATGGACCAATTTGCAATTGGTTTTGGTGAGAAAGAACAAGCCATCTTCCTTGACGTTAATACCATGGAGTATGAACTAATTCCAGCCGAATTTGATCAGTATGAACTAATTATTATGACCACAAATAAGCGGCGTGAATTAGTTGATTCAAAGTATAATGAGCGGCGGGATGAAACTGAGTTAGCCTTAAAGGAACTTCAGACAGTTTTGCCAACAATCAAAAGTTTAGGTGAATTGGATATGGCAACCTTTGAAGCAAATAAGGCAGCCATTAAAGAAGAGGTTATCTACCGGCGTGCCCGTCACGCTGTCTCTGAAAATGAGCGCACGATTTTAGCAACTAAAGCCCTCCGTGCCCATGACTTAGTTGAATTTGGAAAGCTGCTACAACAATCACACATTTCATTACGCGATGACTATGAAGTTACTGGTGAAGAACTTGATACCTTGTTTGATGCTGCAATGGCACAACCAGGAGTCTTGGGCGCCAGAATGACAGGAGCTGGTTTTGGTGGTAGTGCGATTGCGCTAATTCCACGCGATTCAGCTGCAGCCTTCATCGAAAATGTGGGTAAGCTTTATGCTGAAAAGATTGGCTATGCTGCATCGTTCTACACAGCTGAAATTGTAAAGGGTACTGCACAACTTTAAGCTTCATAATTAAAAACAAAAGGTAGTTAAGTAACGGGAAATAAAGTGAATCCTTAGGGTCAGAGTATCCTCTCCAACTGTAGGGTTCACGTTGAAATTCCAAGCTTAGCTACTTTTTTTGCTAGGGGAAAATTTACTTTATAGCTGTAAGCCGATATGATTAAGTAAAATAATAAATAATCATTGTGAGAAGTAAATCTTGTTAAAATATATAAAAAATGAAAAACAGCTACATATCAGCCTGTTGTTAATGTTCATTATTGGTTTAGGCTTATTTGGCTATTATTACCATGACATTGTTTTTGAAATTATTCGACATGGCTTTGATCAACATACACTGGAAATATTTTTACGGCAGCACGCTGACATTGGTGCTGTAATCTTATTAGGTTTAATTAGTCTTTCTTTGATTGTCCCAGGTCTTCCAACTGCAATTTTATTGCTAGTTAGTGGGGTAATTTATGGTACCCAGCTTGCCTTAGTAATCAATGTGGTTGGCTCTTTTTTAGGTAATTTATTAGCGGTTCTTGTATTTACACGCTTAGAAGATAGGACCCACTACCATCAATCAAAGCATTTTGGGCGCTTTATTGCGCTATTTAAAAAAGTTAAAAATCCATACTTGGCCTTAATGTTGGGTTACATTGTGCCAATTATTCCAACAAGCCTGGTCAATTTTTATGTGAGTGAATTACCATATTCCCTTAAGTATAAGATTCGTTTACTTGCTGTAGCTGTACTTCCAGCTGCTTTCTTTTATAGTTTTGGTGGTGCCGACCTTGTTAAGGGGCAGTGGATGACGCCATTATCCTTGGGTGGCTTGTTACTTTTAATTATATTTATAACCTATCGTCTGATTATGAAGACTAAGGACCATGGTAACAAAACAGATCATATCAGTTAAAAACGGACATTTAAATCAAAAGGCTTTACTTTGTTCGGCAAAAAGTTAAAATTAGGAACAAAGTAAGCATATTATTTCAAATAAGGAGTTAATAACATGGCCAAGTTTAATTTTCCAGTAACCCCAATTGATCAGCTAGCTGATAATTACGATTTAGTTGTCATCGGCTCAGGGGCGACTGGAATGACCGCAGCAATCCAGGCTCATGAACTGGGCCTACGAGTGGCAATTTTTGAAAAGTTAGCCGCTCTTGGTGGCAATTCGCGCCGGGCATCATCCGGTTTGAATGCCGTTGAGACCTTTGTACAACTTGACCAAGGCGTAATTGACGCCCAGAGTTCCTTTTATGCAGATACACTTAAAGGTGGCGGTGGTACAAATAATCCACTGCTATTAAATTACTTTGTCACCCATGCGGAATCGGCTTTTGATTGGTTATATCGCCATGACATTATTTTGACTGACCTAACTGCAATGGGTGGGATGTCACAAAAGCGTGCCCATCGCCCTGCAAATAAATCAGCTGTCGGTAATTATCTAGTCGAGGGCCTACAGAAGCAGTTATTAGCACAAGGAATTCCCTTATTTACAGAAACTAAAGTCCTAAAGCTAATTAAGGATGTACAGACTGAACAAATTAGCGCTGTCAAAATTGAGCACCCACAATTAGGTCAAAAAGATATTACGGCCAAAGCCGTTTTAATTGCGACGGGTGGCTTCGCTCAAAATCAAACCTTATTGGCCAAATATGCACCACAAGTCTTGGGTCGGAAAACGACTAACCATCCCGGGGCAACTGGTGATGGAATGGCACTTGCTACCGCAGTTGGGTCAAGCTTAGTCGATATGAATAAGGTACAGATTCACCCAACGGTGCAACAAGATGGCGACCACGTCTATTTAATTGGCGAGGGTGTTCGCGGTGAAGGAGCAATTTTGGTCAACCAAGCGGGGCAACGCTTTGTCAATGAAATGACGACCCGTGATAAAGTTACCGCTGCAATTGATGCTTTAGATGAAAATGGGGCAACCTTAATTTTTGACCAAGCTGTACGCGAAGCATTTCCAGCAATTAACTTCTATCTTGCGATTGGTTTGGTCTGGGAGGGGGCAACTTTAGCTGATTTGGCACAAAAGGCTGGTCTAGATGTAGCGGGCTTAACTGAAACATTGCATACTTGGAATACTAGCCAAGCGCAAGGGACAGATGTGGCCTTTCAACGGGCAACCGGTATCGAACGTGGCCTTAATCATGCGCCTTACTACGCCATTCATATCAAACCAGCTATTCATTACACCATGGGTGGCGTTAAGATTAATGCTTTAACCGAGGTCCTAACCGACCAAGAAAAGCCAATTCTAGGTCTTTATGCTGCTGGTGAAGTTACTGGTGGTTTACATGGTGATAATCGCATGGGTGGAAACTCATTAGCAGAAACCGTCGTTTTTGGTCGGCAAGCAGGCAAAGAAATCACTAAATATGTTCGAACACATTGATAATTAACTTAAAGCGTTCAAGCTGATTCTTCGGCAACTTGAACGCTTTTTTTGTGCAATTAACTTTTGACAAAATAATTTAAAATTCAATAAAACGTTTTATTCCGACTAATAGGACTAAAAGCGAACTATATTAGAATTTATTTCGATAATGTTAGTAAAAGCTACTTCACAATTGCGCTATTAGGTTGTATAGTATGACTATAAACGAACATTTGGAGGCTGATTGTGGTAGAAGGTACGTTAATTTACGAAGGTAAAGCAAAGCAATTATATACAACTACAGATGACGATGTATTAAGGGTTGTGTATTTAAATCAAGCAACTGCCTTTAATGGTCAGAAAAAGGACCAAATTACTGGTAAAGGGGCGTTAAACAACGCTATTTCAACCCGAGTATTTGAATATCTGGCAGCAGCCGGTATCAAGACACACTTTATCAAAAAAGTATCAGAAACCGAACAATTAAATCAACGCGTCTCAATTATTCCAATCGAAGTGGTTGTCCGCAATGTAATTGCAGGTTCATTTGCAAAAAAGTTTGGCCTTGAAGAAGGTGGTGTCCTAACTACACCAGTAGTCGAATTTTATTATAAGTCGGATGAATTGGCAGACCCATTTATCAACGATGATCAGGTTTTTGCACTAGACATCGCTAGTCCAGCTGAAATTGCTTTTATTAAGGCCGAGAGTTTAAAAATTAATACCCTCCTACAAAAGTTCTGGGCGGCAATTGATTTAAAGCTGGTTGATTTCAAAATTGAATTTGGCCGGACGAATCAAGGCACAATCATTTTAGCTGATGAAATTTCACCCGACTCAACCCGCTTGTGGGATGCACAAGGTAATCACATGGATAAAGATGTTTATCGCCGTAATTTAGGGGACCTAACCGAAACCTACACTAAGATATTAGACGCCTTGGAAGCCAAGTAAAGGAAAGAAACATGACAAAGGTTAAAGTTTACGTTACCTATAAAGAATCAATTTTGGACCCACAAGGGCAAGCCGTTACTGCTGCCGTTCATAAAATGGGCTATAACTCCGTAGAAGACATTCGCATCGGTAAATATTTTGAAATTACTTTAACTGACAGTGATGCTAGTGCTGAACAAACAGTCGCCGAAATTGCTGAGAAATTATTGGCAAATCCTAATATGGAATCATATCGAGTTGAGGTGGTTGGCTAATGAAATTTGCCATTATTCAATTTCCGGGATCAAATTGTGATACCGATTTACTCTGGGCGATTAAAGATATCATGGGAGCTGAAGGTGAATTTGTCTGGCATACAGCTGACTCGCTAGCCGGCTTTGATGGGGTTTTAATTCCGGGTGGCTTCTCATATGGTGACTATTTACGCTGTGGTGCAATTGCCGCCTTCGCCAATATTAT
Source organism: Weissella oryzae SG25 (assembly GCF_000691805.2). GTDB lineage: Bacteria > Bacillota > Bacilli > Lactobacillales > Lactobacillaceae > Weissella > Weissella oryzae. The sequence continues at coordinate 96,138 of NZ_DF820490.1, forward strand.
GCCTGAAATAAAACGGTTTGCTGCTGAAGGTAAGCCGGTCTTTGGGACTTGCAATGGCTTCCAGATTTTAATTGAGGCCGGCTTATTGCCTGGCTCATTAATTCAAAATAAAAGCCTAAAATTCGTTTCGAAGTGGCAAGGTCTAAAAGTTAACAATCAATCTAAATTTTCATCAAACTATGATTCAAATGAATACATCGAACTACCAATTGCCCACGGTGACGGACAATATATTGCTGATGATGCAACATTAGAGCAATTGGTCGCGAACAATCAGATTGTATTCACTTATGAAAATGGTAACCCCAATGGTTCAACCCAAGCAATTGCAGGTATTACTAATGCAACCGGTAATGTTTTAGGTATGATGCCACACCCTGAACGGGCAATGGAAGGATTGCTTGGCAGCGATAAGGGTAAAAAAATGTTTCAAAGCATCTTAGACAATTTTGGAGAGTAGGTAATACCGTGGTTGAAATGACAGCAGAGCAAGTACGTGACTCTAAAATCTATTTGGATTGGGGCTTATCTGAGGCCGAATATTCTAAAATTAATGAAATTTTAGGCCGCCTACCTAACTATACCGAGACGGGCATGTTTGCCGGTATGTGGTCAGAACACTGTTGCTATAAAAATTCTAAACCAGTTCTACGTCGCTTCCCTTCAAAAGGGGAACAAGTTCTTATGGGACCAGGTGAGGGTGCTGGAATCGTTAATATTGGTGATGGCTTAGCAATTGCTTTTAAAGCTGAGTCCCATAATCATCCCTCTTTTGTTGAACCTTATGAGGGGGCGGCAACTGGTTCTGGTGGTATTATTCGCGATATTTTCTCAATGGGCGCACGGCCAATTGCGATTCTGGATTCATTACGCTTTGGCCAAATTGATAATGACGAAACTAAGCATTTAATTGAGCAAATTGTGGCTGGTGTCGCTGGTTATGGTAACTGTATCGGGATTCCAACCGTCGGTGGTGAAACTAAATTTGATGAATCTTATGCACAAAATCCCTTAGTTAATGTGATGTGCCTTGGCCTGATTGAGCATTCACAAATCCAAAAGGGCGCTGCAGCTGGTGTTGGCAATTCAATTCTCTACGTTGGCGCTAAAACAGGCCGCGATGGGATTAACGGCGCTTCTTTTGCATCAAAGGAGTTTGGTGACGGTTCTGAAAAGCAACGTTCAGCCGTACAAGTTGGTGACCCATTCTTAGAGAAGCTCTTAATGGAAGCTTGTTTAGAGTTAATCCATGACCACACTGATATTGTCATTGGTATTCAGGATATGGGCGCTTGTGGTTTGTTGTCGTCTTCTGCTGAAATGGCTTCAAAAGCTGGCTTTGGCGTTACCTTAAACCTTGATTTACTCCCACAACGGGAAAGTGGCATGACACCTTATGAAATGATGCTATCTGAATCGCAAGAACGGATGCTCCTTTGCATTAAGAAAGGGGCCGAAGCTGAGGCCTTAGCCGTTTTTGCTAAGTATGATCTTGAAGCAGTTATCATGGGTGAAGTGACCGGTGACGGACAGTATACCTTAACCCATGCTGGAGCAGTTGTTGCTAACATCCCAGCTGATGCTTTGGCCGAAGATGCACCGGTTTATTATCGCGAAATGCAAGCACCAGCCCGGCTAGCTGAATTCAAAGCAATGCAAAAATTCATTCCTGAAATTGATGATTTGACTGCAACCTTTAAAGCAATTTTGGCGCAACCAACAATCGCTTCAAAGCGTTCAATCTATGAAACTTATGACTCACGGGTAATGACTAATACCGTCGTAGCACCAGGTTCGGATGCCGCCGTCGTGCGGGTTCGTGGCACGAAAAAGGCGATTGCCATGACGACTGATGTTAATTCACGCTTTACCTACCTTGATCCAAAGGTCGGGGGTCAAATTGCCGTTGCTGAGGCAGCGCGCAATATCGTAGCCGCTGGTGGACAACCGCTAGCCATTACGGATTGCTTAAACTTTGGTAACCCTGAAAAGCCCGAACAATTCTACGAATTTTCCGAAGCTTGTGATGGTATTTCAGAGGCCTGTGTTTTGTTTAATACGCCAGTAATTTCGGGAAATGTATCACTTTACAATGAAACTTCTGGTCAAGCCATCTTACCAACCCCAATGGTTGGTATGGCTGGCCTAATTGAAGATGTTGCCCAGATTACCACGCTTGCTTTTAAGGACGCTGGTGACGCAATTTATTTGCTTGGTGCAACTGCTGATGATTTTGCTGGTTCCGAGATTCAAAAAATGCAAACCGGTACTATTAACGGCGCACTGAACTTTGATTTACAGGCTGAATTAGCGAATCAAAAAACTGTCTTGACGGCCATTAAAACTGGTTTGATTGCTTCGGCTCATGACCTTTCCGAAGGTGGTCTAGCCGTTGCCTTGGCCAACAGTGCTTTAGCTGGTGACTTAGGAATCGACGTTGATTTTGCTGGTAGTCCCGCCCAACTCTTTGCGGAAAGCCAAGGACGCTTTCTTCTATCAGTTAAGCCTGAAAATGTTGCCGCTTTCGAAAGCCTTGCACCAACTGCGCAGTATTTAGGGGCAGTTACTGCGGATAATCATTTCCAACTTACAGCTGAGGATGCAGCAATTGACTTACCATTGGCTGAAGTTGAGGCAATCTTTGAAGGAGCTATCCCATGCCTTATGAAATAAAGTCGTTAAATGAAGAGTGTGGCTTGTTTGGCGTATGGAATTATCAAGATGCCAGTCAACTAACCTTCTTTGGGCTACACGCCCTCCAACATCGCGGGCAAGAGGGTGCGGGGATTGTTGCTAATAACAACGGACAGTTAAAGCAACATCGTGGTCTTGGTCTAGTTACCGAAGTCTTTAAGCACCAAGCAACACTAGCTGACTTAGCCGGGCAGGCAGCGATTGGCCACGTTCGTTATGCAACGGCTGGTTCAGCCTCGGTTAATAATGTGCAACCATTCTGTTTTAACTTTCAAAATGGTGGCGTTGCCTTAGCCCATAACGGAAATTTAACTAATGCTACGACCTTACGCCAAACATTAGAAAATAACGGAGCGATTTTTTCTTCTGATTCTGATTCAGAAATTTTAATGCACCTAATTCAACGGAGCACTGCTACAACCTTTATCGACCGGTTAAAAGAAGCCTTGAATACCGTTAAAGGGGGCTTTGCCTATCTTTTGATGACTAGTGATGCAATGATTTGTGCTTTGGATCCAAATGGTTTTCGCCCTCTGTCGGTCGGACAAATGGCCAATGGGGCCTATGTTGTCGCTTCTGAAACTTGTGCTTTTGAAGTTGTTGGCGCTAAATACCTCTTTGACGTTCAACCGGGTGAAATTATCATTATTAACAATGATGGGATTCAACGGACCCAATATACTGACGAAACTAACTTAACCATTTGTTCAATGGAATATATTTATTTTGCCCGTCCGGACTCAACCATCGCTGGAGTTAATGTGCACACTGCCCGGAAACGTTCTGGTCAGATTTTAGCCCGTGAGGCAAATATTGATGCGGACATTGTAATCGGTGTACCTAATTCATCACTATCGGCAGCCTCCGGTTATGCCGAAGCATCAGGTTTACCTTATGAGATGGGGTTAATCAAAAATCAGTACGTGGCTCGTTCCTTTATTCAGCCAACCCAAGCTTTAAGAGAACAGGCGGTCCGCATGAAATTATCGGCTGTACGTGGGGTTGTTGCTGGTAAGCGCGTGGTTATGGTTGATGATTCAATTGTGCGTGGTACAACCAGTCGCCGCATTGTTAATATGCTCAAAGAAGCTGGGGCGACTGAGGTGCACGTTGCAATTGCTAGTCCGGCGCTTAAATATCCCTGCTTCTTTGGGATTGATATTCAAGACCGGACCGAATTAATTGCCGCTACTCATAGCGTCGAAGAAATTCGGGAAATGATTGGTGCCGATTCACTAACCTATCTATCACAAGATGGTTTGGTTGAAGCAATTGGGCATAATAACCTTTGCTTATCTTACTTTGATGGGGTTTATAATACACCGCTGTATGACTATGAAGCAGATTACTTAGCCAGCTTAGAAAAGGAAGTAGCGCATGACTGAAAATGCTTATGCCCGCCAGGCCAATGTTGACGTTGAAGCCGGCTATGAAGTCGTGGAACGAATAAAAAAACATGTTGCGCGGACTGAACGTTTGGGCGTGCTCGGTGGCCTTGGCAGTTTTGGTGGCATGTTTGATCTTTCAAAATTTGCCGTGCAAGAGCCGGTCCTAATTTCCGGGGCTGATGGCGTTGGCACAAAGTTATTACTGGCAATCCAAGCCGACCGCCACAACACCATTGGGATTGATGCCGTTGCAATGTGCGTTAATGATATTGTCGCTAACGGGGCTGAACCCCTTTATTTTCTTGATTACATTGCGACGGGGAAAAATAAGCCCGCCCAAATCGAACAAATTGTAGCCGGCGTTGCTCAAGGCTGTGTGCAAGCTGGTGTCGCACTAATTGGTGGTGAAACGGCTGAAATGCCCGATATGTATGCCGAAAATGAGTATGATTTAGCTGGTTTTGCAGTTGGTTTAGCTGAAAAAAAGCAGTTAATTGATGGAAAAAAGACGGTTTTAGCTGGCGATGTCCTACTAGGGCTGCCATCTAGTGGGTTACATTCAAATGGTTATTCACTGGTTCGTAAGATTTTTACTGATTTAGACTTAAATGTTACCTTACCTGACCTAGGACGCCCACTAATTGATGAGCTCTTAGAACCAACTAAGCTCTATGTTAAAGAATTATTACCCTTGATTCATGCGCAAAAATTACACGGCTTGGCGCATATTACTGGTGGCGGTTTTCACGAAAATATTGCGCGAATCTTAAATGATGACCTTACCGCTGAAATTAATGAGGGGACTTGGCCAATTTTGCCAATCTTTAAAGTCCTTGAACAATATGGGGCGATTGCACATCAGGAAATGTATGAAATTTTTAATATGGGAATCGGCATGGTCTTAGTAGTCCCAGCAAGTGAGGCTGCTCAAATCAAAGCGCAACTTGGAGCATTCGAAATTGGAAAGGTAATTACTCGGCAAAACCAGCCGGTAATTGTGAACGAACATGACTAATATTGCAGTATTTGCATCTGGTAACGGTAGTAACTTTGAAGTATTAGCCCAGGCATTGGGGGCTAATATTCGTTTCCTATTTACTGATCATCATGATGCCTATGTCCTAAAGCGGGCAGAGCGGTTAGGGATTCAAGCCTTTGTACCGGAACGCCAAGACTTCCCCAGTAAGACGGCCTTTGAACTAGCCATTGTAGACTTACTAAAGCAGTATGAAATCGACTTAATTTGTCTGGCAGGTTATATGCGCTTTATCGGTAAGACCATTTTTGATCACTATCCTGGTTTAATGGTCAATTTACATCCTTCCTTACTACCGGATTTTGCTGGTTCACCACATGCCATTGATGAATCATGGCAGGCTAAAGCAGGCTTAGGGATTACCGTCCATTTCGTTGATGAAGGCATTGATACTGGCGCAATTATTCAACAAAGACCAGTTGCCTATCATGAACAGTTAGCTGACTATGAAGCAGCAATCCACGCGGCTGAGCATCAGCTTTACCCAGCCGTTGTGCAAGAACTTATTAAACAGATTTCAGATAATGCTTGATTTGAAAACAAGATAGGAGAATTAAAATGTTAAAGCGGGCCTTGATTAGTGTTTCTGATAAAACCGGGATTGTTGATTTTGCAAAAGCATTAGTGGAACAAAATGTCGAAATCATTTCAACGGGCGGCACTAAAAAAGTTTTGGATGCGGCTGGCATTAACACAGTTGCCATTGACGAAGTAACTGGCTTCCCAGAAATGATGGATGGTCGGGTAAAGACTTTGCATCCCTTAATTCATGGCGCACTGTTGGCGCGGCGGGACCTACCTAGTCATGTACAAGCCATGGCTGACCATGGTATTTTACCGATTGATTTAATCGTTGTTAATCTTTATCCCTTTAAAGAAACTTTGATGGCGGGTAAGGACCATGAAACAATTATTGAGAACATTGATATTGGTGGCCCATCAATGCTCCGTTCAGCTGCTAAAAATCACGCCAGTGTTGCTGTGGTCGTTGACCCGGCTGATTATGCACAAGTGCTTGCTGAAGTTACCACAACTGGTGACACCACTTTAGCCTTTCGGCAACAACTAGCGGCTAAGGCTTTCCGGCATACTGCAGCTTATGATGCCTTGATTGCTGAATATTTGACGAATAAGTTTCCGGATACAGATGCACCGGAACAGTTGACCCTTAGCTACAATCTAAAGCAGGGGCTACGTTACGGTGAGAATCCACAACAAGCCGCTAATTTTTATGAACGTGCGATACCAACTAACTATTCGATTGCGGCTTCCAAGCAACTACATGGTAAAGAGCTTTCCTTTAACAATATTCGTGATGCTGACGCTGCTATTACGATTGCCCGTGATTTTACAGATCAACCAACCGTTGTTGCCTTGAAGCATATGAACCCTTGTGGCATTGGCCAAGCAACTGATATTGAAACCGCCTGGGATTATGCCTTTGAAGCCGACCCAGTATCTATCTTTGGTGGCATCATCGTCTTAAATCGGACGGTGGATGCCGCCACGGCGACAAAGATGAAAGCCATTTTCCTTGAAATCATCATTGCGCCAGCCTTTTCAACGGAAGCCTTGGAAATTTTGACTAAGAAGAAGAATTTACGGTTGTTGACCGTCGATTTCTCAGCCATTTCTGCTTCTAAACAGGAAATGGCCTATACCGGTGTTTTGGGCGGTATCTTAGCACAGGACCAAGACGTAGTCAGTGAGGATGCAAGTAGCTGGACCGTCACATCAAAGGCTCAACCAACGGCCGAACAAATGAACGCCCTGAACTTTGCTTGGCGTGCCGTTAAGTTTGTTAAATCAAACGGAATTATCGTGACGAATGAACACCAAACCCTAGGTGTTGGGGCTGGTCAAACAAATCGGGTGGGTTCAGTTAAGATTGCCCTCAATCAAGCAGCTGGGAAACTAGCCGATGCAGTCTTAGCATCAGATGCATTCTTCCCCTTTGCCGATAATATTGAAGAGATTGCCAAAGCTGGCGTGAAAGCAATCATTCAGCCAGGAGGTTCAATTCGTGATGATGAGGTGATTGAAGCCTGTGACCGTTTTGGAATCGCGATGGTGCTAACTGGGGTGCGCCACTTCCGTCACTAATATATAGGCTTAGGAGAATGCAAGATGAAATTTTTAGTTATCGGGTCAGGCGGGCGTGAACACGCCATTGCTAAAAAATTATTAGCAAGCCCACAAGTTAGAACGGTTTACGCTGCCCCTGGTAACCCTGGTATGCAACTTGATGGTATCGAATTAGTGCCAATTTCTGAGTTAGCCAATACTGAATTGGTGGCCTTTGCAAAAGAAGCGGCAGTTGACTTCACTTTTGTCGGACCAGAAAACGCTTTAGCCAATGGGGTTACGGATGCCTTTTTAGCTGCCAATTTGGCAATTTTTGCACCAACTAAGGCTGCAGCCGAAATTGAAAGTTCTAAGGAATTTGCGAAACAATTTATGGCTAAGTACGCAATCCCAACAGCCCACTACGCCAGTTTTACCGACTATCAAGCGGCTAAGGATTATTTAGCAGTCGTAGGCGCACCCATTGTGATTAAAGCTGATGGTCTGGCTGCCGGTAAAGGGGTTACGGTTGCTTTAGACTTAGCGACCGCCCAGCAAGCGTTAGAAAATGTCTTTACTGACGCTGATGCCCGAGTTGTGATTGAGGAATACTTAGTTGGTGAAGAATTTTCACTGTTTTCCTTTGTCCATGGTAATAAGTTCTATCCAATGCCAATCGCGCAAGACCACAAACGAGCGCTTGATGGTGACCAGGGCGCAAACACTGGCGGAATGGGAGCCTATTCACCAGTAAATCACATTGCGCCAGCCATGGTGCAAACGACCCTTGATACAATTGTAAAACCAGCCGTTGCTGGCTTAGTTAAAGAAGGACGTTCTTTTACAGGCATTCTCTATACCGGGGTCATTCTAACTGCGAATGGGCCAAAGGTAATCGAGTTTAATGCCCGTTTTGGCGATCCAGAGACCCAAGTGGTCTTACCACGGTTAAAGACCGACTTAGCTCAGGTAATTATTGATTTATTAGCTGACCGTCAACTTAAACTTGCTTGGCAAGAAACCGGGGTTTCCCTAGGAGTTGTCGTTGCTAGTAAGGGTTACCCTGGTAAATATGCAACCAATATTGCCTTGCCAGTGTTCCCAGCTGATTGGGACGTTTATTATGCCGGCGTTAAAGCTGGTGCCGACGGGAAGTTGCTTAGTGCTGGTGGTCGGGTTTATTTGCTAGCAGCTGACGGGGCTGACCTTAAAGCAGCCCAAGCAGATGTATATGCCAAACTAGCGCAATTAGAACAACCTGACATGTTTTACCGCCATGATATTGGTGCGAAGGGAGTTAAATAATGGCTGATATTGCAATTATTATGGGTTCTATCTCAGATTGGGCAACTATGGAAAAAGCTGCCACAATCCTGACTGAATTTGGCCTTGATTTTGATAAAAAAATTGTTTCCGCACACCGCACACCGGACTTGATGTTTGATTTTGCTAGCACCGCCTATGCTAATGGTTATAAATTAATCATCGCTGGTGCAGGTGGTGCTGCGCATCTACCCGGGATGGTTGCTGCCATTGCGACAGTGCCAGTTATTGGTGTCCCCATTGAATCCCATGCTTTATCTGGTGTTGACTCACTGTATTCAATTGTACAAATGCCTGCCGGTGTACCGGTTGCAACCATGGCGATTGGTGAGGCCGGTGCCAAAAATGCGGCATTGTATGCCGTTGAAATGCTGGCCATGAATCAACCAGACCTACATGCTAAATTAATTGCTTACCGGGCAAACGCGGCTGATAAGGTTGCTGCTTCAGAAGCGGGGTTATATTAATCATGCCAAAAACAATTGGAATTATTGGTGGCGGTCAGTTAGGCCAGATGATGGCAATTTCAGCGCAATATATGGGCCATAAAGTCATCACTTTGGATCCTAACCCAACTTGTTCAGCCGCAAAGGTTTCTGATGCAATGATTGTTGCTGACTATGATGATGTGGCTGCGTTAGAACAATTAGCCCAGCAAGCTGATTTACTCACCTACGAATTTGAAAATGTATCGGCGCAAGCTTTAACGACGGTTCAACCAAGCGTCGCAATTCCACAGGGCTTGAAGTTATTAACAATCACGCAAAATCGGCGCTTAGAAAAAGAGTTCCTACAAAGAATCGACATTCCAATCGCTCCATATCAGAACATCACAAGTCCTAGTGATTTACCAACACATGTCGAGAAAGTTCAGTATCTTAAAACTGTGATGTTTGGCTATGATGGGCATGGTGAGGTCGTTTTGCGCTCAGATACTGATTTAACAGCAGCTAAGGCCATGGCCCAAGAAATTAACTGTGTTTTGGAAGACCAAGTTACCTTCGACCGCGAAATTTCCGTGATTGTCGCTGGCAATGGCCAGCAATATGTCACTTTCCCAATCGCTGAAAATGAACATCGTCATTCGATTTTACATCGAACAATTGCTCCAGCTCGCATTGACTCAACGACTGCGCAAACAGCTAAAGCGCTTGCTTTAAAAATTGCCCATGTGCTACAACTGGCAGGAACGATGTGCATTGAGATGTTCTTGCGAGCCGATGGCACAATCTATGTTAATGAATTGGCACCACGCCCCCATAACTCTGGACACTATACAATTGAAGCCTGTGACTTTTCACAGTTTGATTTACACATCAAGGGCATATTAGGGGAGCCATTAAGCGAGCCACTCTTGCTACGTCCAGCGATAATGATAAATGTCTTGGGCCAACATCAAGCGAGCATGGCTGAACTACGCCTAGCGCAACCAAGCTGGCACATTCATGACTATGGCAAGAGTGAAGCCAAAGAAAATCGTAAAATGGGCCACGTAACCATTTTGACTGAAGAAATTGCTACCACTTTAGCCACAATCAAATTAAGCAAAATTTGGGACTAACCTTTAACAGCCTGGAACTATCGGTTAAACCGATGGTTCTGGGCTGTATTTTTGCCGGCCGCTACTATAAAATAAAGGGAACATATTGTTAGAGAGGGTTGGTAGGGCAGATGAATACTTTTATCTATGAAACAATTATTACAATTGTTGAAGAAAAGTCCTTTCAAAAAGCAGCTGAAAAACTGAATGTAACGGCTAGTGCGGTTAGTCATACGGTTAATCAATTAGAAAAAAAGTATGGTTTTCCATTGTTCATCAGAAATCGTAACGAGGTTGTCTTAACAACCAATGGGAAAAAGTTATACCCAAACTTACGGCGCATTTTGGCTGAGGAACGTGAGTTAAATAAAACAGTTGCCGCAATTCAAGGTCTAGAGGCCGGTTTAATCAAAATTGGGGCATTCAGTAGTGTTTGCATTAATTGGTTACCCGACATTCTAAGAACCTACTCAAAAAAATATCCGGAAATTAGTGTTGATTTAACGCAGGGGAATTTTTCAACCATTAGCCAACGGGTTGAATATGAAGAATTAGACTTAGGCTTTACCCTTTTACCGGTAGCTGAAAACGTTGATGCAACTGAGCTATTACAAGATGAAATCAAATGTATTACGCCGGCTGATTTTCAACCGCTAAACGGCCAGTCAATTACCCGTGCTGATCTAGCCGGTGGCCGTTTTATTTTGCAAAAGGATGACTACGACCGTGATACGAAAAAAACGCTCGATTATTATGCAGTTCAACCAAATGCGATTAACTTTTCAATTGATGACCAATCAATTGTTTCTATGGTTGAGGCCGGCTTAGGTTTTGGTATTTTACCCGATTTAGCTTTACGTAAATTGAGTGGGGATGTTAGTATCTACCCCTTTGAAGAGCCATTCTACCGTAAGATTGCGCTTGTGCAGAGTAAAAATACGATTTCATCACCAGCGACTCAAGCGCTCATTAATGAAATTACAACCTATCTAGCGCAATAAAATAAAGGCACCGGAGCTCCGGTGCCTTTATTTTTTAGCATATTTTTTTGAGGAATTGTGCCAAACGCGTAATGCCGACTTCAATGTCGGTCGAACTAGGGTTCGTAAAGTTAAGTCTAAAGTGGTTCTTCACCTGACGGGATGCGTATTGCATTTCTGACGGTACATAGATGATTTTAGCTTCTTTAAGCATTGGGCCAAGTAATAGTTTGGTTGCATCAATTGATTCCGGCAGGGTCACCCAAATGAAAAAGCCACCATCAGGTCGGGTAAAGCTAACACTTTCGGGTAAGTTCTTTTCAAGAATTGTGACCATTAAATCACGTTTTGTTCGGTAAATCGCACTTAGCTTAGCAATATGTTCAGCTAAGTCATTATTTGCCAAAAAGCTATCAATTGCCATCAAATTGAGATGGGGTGGTTGTAAATCTAAAGCCGCTTTAATCTCTAGAAAATGAGCAATTAATTCCGGGCTAGCGGTCAACCAACCCGTTCTTAGTGCTGGCGCCAAGATTTTTGAAAAACTTGAAATTAAAACCACACGCCCGTTTTGATCTAAGGCTGCCAATGATGGGAGCATATCACCACTATAACGTAAGTAACGGTAGGGGCTGTCTTCGATAATATAAAAATCATATTGTTCAGCTAAAGCTAACAGCCTTTGCCGCTTTTCCAAACTCATCGTAATGCCGGTTGGATTTTGAAAATCAGGAATTGTATAAACAAACTTGGTAGCTGGATATTTTTGTAAGGTCAACTCTAGTTGTTCCATATCCATACCGTCAGCCTGTAGGGGGACTTCATGATAATTAGGCTCATAGCCATCCAAAGCCTCTAGCGCACCAACGTAGGTCGGACCTTCAACAATAATATCATCATGCTGATTTAAAAAGGCTCGCCCAACCATATCAATCGCTTGTTGGCCGCCTTGTGTCAAAATAACATCATCTGCTGCAATATCAATACCATAATACCGGTCGGCAAGTTGGGTAATCTTTTCTCTTAATACCTGTGGCCCCTGGGTGCCATGGTATTGGAAAACGCCCATACCCTCATTAATTACGGCCTGATGAAAAGCTTCCTCTAAAGCCTCACTTGGAAAAGCTGCATTGTCAGGTAGACCCATCCCAAAGGAAATATTGTCTGTTTGTGCAGTTTCTGCAAAAATATCATTGATTTTAAGTCCAGCACCGGTTTGGTTGCGACTAGCTAATTTGGAAATTGTCTTCATTTTTCCAGCCCCCTTAATCTTATACATATAATAGTACCGGACAAATAATAACTTTGTGACGAATCTATTTTTAGCATAGTTGAATTTCTTTCATCCTTAATCGTTTAAATTTGATAATGCTCACTTTTATGGACTAGCTTCTTGATACAAACACTAACTTAATAACCATTTCTAAATATTAATCAATATAGTTGAAGATATTTGACCGTATTTTTTTTAGAATATGTGATTTTTATAAGGTCAAAATAAATCAGTTTAGATATTTAGTTTTTTATTTACAAAACTAAATATCTAAACTATAATCAACTTAATTAGTTAATTATTATAAAAACTAAGTAATAAATAATTTTAGAAAAGGCATGCTCATGAGTAAAGATACGATTGCACTAACCGACTTAAATCCAAAGATTCTTGAATTCCAAGATCAATTACGAACTAAATATGCAAACGAAAACCTACAAGCCATAAAAGGGCAAACCGTTTTTGTTGGTTCATCATTAATGGAGATTTTCCCAATTGAGAAGATGCAAGCGGAACAGGACTTAGGTTTGCCGACCCACATTTATAATCGGGGCGTCCGTGCCACAACAACAGCTGATTTATTGGCCAACCTTGACACTTTGATTTTTGCCTTGGAGCCCAGTAAAATTTTCATCAATATCGGCTCTAATGATATTGGCTTTGCCGTAGCAGAAGATGTTTTTTTGGCTAACTATACCGAAATTTTAGCCGCCATTAAAACCCGACTGCCAAAGAGTCAGGTCTATTTAATGGCATATTATCCAATTAATACCGAAGCTGATTTTGCTGGTATGACCCAAAAGGCGCATCTTTATGAACACCGTTCTAATCAATTACTAAATGAAGCTAGTTTAAAAGTTGAAAAATTAGCTAAAAAGTTCAATTACAATTTTATAAATGCTAATGACGGGCTAACCGATGCCAAAGGTAACTTAAAAGCCGAGTATACTTTTGACGGGGCACATATGCTGCCAGTTGCCTATCAAATTGTATTTAATAATCTAAAAAAGTATCTGCTTTGATTAGATAAAAGACAGTGTAAAACCCCAAATTGAACATTTTTAGTCGTTTTGTTAATTTTTAATTAATAAACCAGTTAAAAGTACAAGAAAAGCCGAAATAAGTAACGATTTATAATAAAAATTAACTTTACCATTGTCACATAAGAATAATAGTCACTAAGAAAAGCGCTTACCAAAGATGCAATCCTTATGACTTTATTGAAAAAGATTTCAAAATTGTGTAGCTTAAATTTAACTTAGAGTTGATAATGACGGGCTTAATCCTAATTAACATTACAGCCGAGTTACATAAAAAAGCATTTTGTAGATACTCTCTTTTTTTGTAATATATTTGTATTTTAAAGCTTCAGTCACTTGTTAAACTAATTGATGTCGATAAATGAGCTACGCGCCACCATTCGATATTTGTGAATGGCGACATCGTTTTATAAAGTAGCAAGAGGGAACTAAGTAATTATTTAGTTCGAAATATAAAGGAGCTTATCTCTATAATGAAGAATGCAAACAAAATGATTTTAACAATTGCTGGTATGGCCGCCGTAGGCTTAGCAACACAAGTGAACGCCCATGCTGATAGTTACCAAATTAAGAGTGGTGATACACTATCAAGTATTGCACAAGCACATAATACAACTGTTGCTGCCTTGGCAAACTTAAATGCGATTGACGCTGCAAATGTTATCGTTGCTGGAACAAATATTCAAATCGATGGCCCTGCAAGCAGCACCAGTGCTAGCGTATATACAGTTCAAGCTGGTGATACGCTATCAAAAATTGCTTCAGCCAACAATACAGATGTAAGTAGTTTAGCAAGCCTAAACAACATTAGTGATAGTAACCTTATTTATGTTGGCGAAGAGCTTAAATTACACGCAACAACTACAGTTACACCAACGGTGGCTAGTTCTGTAGCAATCACGCCAGCAAGCACAAATACAACAACAAACGTAAATACTACCAGTGTTGCACCGGTTGCAACCACACAAACTAATACAAACACTAACGTTGCGACGACAACAACAGCGACAACTAGTGCTACTAGTGGTTCTACTTATGCCCAGTTTATGGCTGCTGGCGGAACTCAAGCCCTTTGGGACTCAATTGTTATGCCTGAATCTGGTGGTAATCCAAGTGCAACTAATGGCCAATACCATGGTCTAGGTCAAACTAATCAAAGTTGGGGCTCAGGCTCTGTTGCCAACCAAACTAGTGGATTAGTTAATTATGCAGTTTCACGTTATGGATCAATTGATAACGCAATTTCATTCCGCCAAGCCAATGGTTGGTGGTAAAATTTAATTAGAAATAACAGCTTACAGATTTGTAATTTGTTAAAAAAGCCCTGAAAGTTAGTGTCACTTTCAGGGTTTTTTATTATTTATTCAAAAGATTACTTAGATAGTGTCTTAATTTGAAAGATGCTAAGTTAAAATAACTGTTTTTAAAATTAAACATATATTTTTCACAAACGTTTCTAATATTTAATAGATAGTCCATTTACATCTAGAAGATATATATATAATCTATCCAATGTCGATTAGTAATCTGGTTGATCAACAAACAACTTGTTGAGTAACTTATTTCCAAGCGTTAATTCCCAACTTTATAAGGCCATTGATATACAATATACTTACAAGATTTATAGATGATGCCGGTTACATTTATTTTAAATACCCAACTCTAAATATACAATCTTGACTATTTTGCCACAACAAGCTTTATACGGGGGGTAACGTATGAAAACTAGTAAGCAAAAGCTAACTTATCGGGTTAGTCATATCAATAAAGAACAGGGAACTGTTCGGTCTGCGCAAAAGTCAAAGCTACTTAAGATGAAACACTTAGCTTTGATTGGAAGTTTGGTTTTAGTTGGTGCTAGTATCCCAAATGTGGGGGCAGCATTTATGAATCATAATAATGTTTCAGCTGCTGTTTTGGATATAAATCTGTTAAGCAATATGGCTGTCAATAATGACAGTGGTACAACAACGACTAACCGGCTTCAAGCTGGTGAACAACGCAATGTAAACTTTACGATTTCTGGTACGACACCGATTGGTGTTTCTGCCCTTAATGGAAAACGCTATGCTGCAGTAACTGTCCCAAGTGAATTACGTGGTGCAGTTACTGCAAATGGTAATACCGTAACAACTACTAACATGACGATTGATTTTAATAAAATTTCTAGTCTGAATGAATTAATCTCAGTCAGTGATAGTTTGGCAACGAAAATCACTGAAATTCTTGATGGTAGTCTGGGGGATATTTCAGGCGTAAACTTTGATACGACTGACTTGTATAAAAACTTAAACTTGCTAAAGAACGTTCAAAGTATCGGTGGTGCAAGTTTCAATTCTGCCACGACGGTTAATAGTGACGGTAGCATTGTTTCAGCTGAATTAGATGATGGTTTAGGTAGTATTTTGAGCCAAAACTTAATTACAATTCTAAATTCGCTAGAAACAGCAATTAACAACCTACATGCAACACCAAAGAATTCACTTAATCCAATCCAAGTTACTTTGGCTGAGGCTATTAATGCAGCATTAGTCGTTCCAAAGGGGCTAGTTAATACGGCAATTACTGGTGTTTTGACACCATTAGTCAATGGAACTGGTGACATCACTAATGAATTAGTTGATGCTGCTGTTCTTGGTGATACATCAATCGTCGTGCCTACACAAATTAAAACACCTAGTGATTTAAGTGGTAGTTTAGATGCACGATTCGTTGGTGCTGCCGTACAAACAGATCTACTAAGTATTGATATTCTAAATACATCTGATAGCGATACTTTTGTCTACTTTGGTAAGGAAGCCTTACCAAGTGCGCCAATCGTTGATAATGTAGCTGGTAACTCAACGGATGGTTATACTGTCACTGGTACAGCTGACCCTAATACAACGGTTAAAATCTATGACAAGGATAATAACGAAGTTGGTACTGCCCAAACTGGCGCTGATGGTAAGTACACCATTACATTACCTGCTAGTGTGGGTGAGAAGGCTAACCTTACAGCCACAGCGACTGATGCCGCTGGCAATGTAAGTACGCCAACTGACTTCATGACTCCAGCCGATGATGATAAGGTAGCACCTAGTGCACCTATCGTTGATAATGTAACTGGTAACTCGACAGATGGTTATACTGTCACTGGTACGGCTGAGCCAAACTCAACGGTTAAAATCTATGACAAGGATAATAACGAAGTTGGTACTGCCCAAGCTGGCGCTGATGGTAAGTACACCATTACACTACCAGCTAGCGTCGGTGAGAAGGCTAACCTTACAGCCACAGCGACTGATGCCGCTGGCAATGTAAGTACGCCAACTGACTTCATGACTCCAGCCGATGATGATAAGGTAGCACCTAGTGCACCGATTGTTGATAACGTAACTGGTAACTCGACAGATGGTTATACTGTTACTGGTACAGCTGAGCCAAACTCAACGGTTAAAATCTATGACAAGGATAATAACGAAGTTGGTACTGCCCAAGCTGGCGCTGATGGTAAGTACACCATTACATTACCTGCTAGTGTGGGTGAGAAGGCTAACCTTACAGCCACAGCGACTGATGCCGCTGGTAATGTAAGTACGCCAACTGACTTCATGACTCCAGCCGATGATGATAAGGTAGCGCCTAGTGCACCTATCGTTGATAACGTAACTGGTAACTCGACAGACGGTTATACTGTTACTGGTACAGCTGAGCCAAACTCAACGGTTAAAATCTATGACAAGGATAATAACGAAGTTGGTACTGCCCAAGCTGGCGCTGATGGTAAGTACACCATTACACTACCAGCTAGTGTCGGCGAGAAGGCTAACCTTACAGCTACTGCGACTGACGCCGCTGGTAATGTAAGTACGCCAACTGACTTCATGACTCCGGCCGATGATGATAAGGTAGCGCCTAGTGCACCTATCGTTGATAACGTAACTGGTAACTCAACTGACGGTTATACTGTTACTGGTACGGCCGAGCCTGGTTCAACCGTTAACATCTACGATAAGGACCACAAGGTTGTCGGAACCGCCCAAGCTGGCGCTGATGGTAAGTACACCATTACACTACCAGGTAGTGTCGGCGAGAAGGCTAACCTTACAGCTACTGCGACTGATGCCGCTGGTAATGTAAGTACGCCAACTGATTTCATGACTCCAGCCGATGATGATAAGGTAGCACCTAGTGCACCAATCGTTGATAGCGTAACTGGTAACTCAACTAACGGTTATACTGTTACTGGTACGGCAGAGCCTGGTTCAACCGTTAATATCTACGATAAGGACCACAAGGTTGTCGGAACCGCCCAAGCTGGCGCTGATGGTAAGTACACCATTACATTACCTGCTAGTGTGGGTGAGAAGGCTACCCTTACAGCCACAGCGACTGACGCTGCTGGTAACATGAGTGCCGCAACTAATCTCATGACTCCGGCCGACGAAGACAAGGTGGCACCTAGTGCACCAATCGTTGATAGCGTAACTGGTAACTCAACTGACGGTTATACCGTTACTGGTACAGCTGAGCCTGGTTCAACGGTTAACGTTTACGATAAGGACAATAATGTAGTTGGTACTGCTCAAGCCGGGTCAGACGGTAAGTACACTATTACACTACCTGGTAGTGTTGGTGAAAAGGCAACTTTGACCGTTACGGCAACTGACGCTGCTGGTAATGTAAGTGCAGCTACTAGCTTCACTACACCTGCTAACCCAGACGGTAGTGGTAACGGCGGTAACAATGGTGGTAATGGTAATAACGGTGGTAATGGTGGCAATTCAAATGGTGGCGGAGCAAACACTGGCAATGGCAACAATGCTGGTAACAGTGGCCTATCACCAAATGGTGCTGGTAATACTGCTGGTAACCCAGCCGGAAATTGGGCTGCCAAGAACAATATGATGTCCCTCAATGATAAGGCATCCCTTGGTATGACCGATGGAAATAGCAATAATGCTAACCATGCAATGACAAACTCTGGCGAACTACCATCAACTGGTTATGAGCAACAATCAATTTGGGCACAACTAGGAGCAATCTTGCTTGGAATCTTGACGCTTGGTTTCGTTTCATTGAAGCGTAAGAAGAAGTAACCCCCAATTGTTGTGAGTAATTTCAATCTTTAACTAATAACACAAGTACACTAGAAATTACCTAATTTCTAAAAAAACTTGCAGGTCCTCTAACTAGATGATCTGCAAGTTTTTTGTTATTTTCTAAATAATTGCTTTTAAAATATTTCCATGATAAACTAATAAAAAAATTCCGATAGCGATTTTAATCGTCATGTTACTATGAAGCACTTCTTCTAGGCTGGAAATAGAAGGAGTGCTTTTTATGCGCAAAAAAAATTTAACTTTTCTAATTCTCTTGGCAACTAATTTACGCTTGGCATTTACATCAATTACGCCAATTTTTAGTAACATTCAAAAAAGTTTACAAATTTCTAGTACAACTAGTTCCTTGTTAATAACATTGCCACTAATTATGTTTGCAATTTGCTCAGTCTTCACTGACCAAATTTTCAGAAAATTTGAGTTTAATCAAACAATGACAGGGCTTTTACTGTTATTAATTAGTGCAATTATTTTACGTCCCTACAATCAAATAACTCTTTTAATTGGTACGATTATCATTGGTTTTGTACTGGCGTTACTAAATGTTATTATGCCCAGCTTAGTTCTTAATCAATTTGCCAAGGAAAAACAAAAAATAACGGGGTACTACTCCTTAGCAACCAGCTTAACCGCAGCTGTTGGCTTGCTGTTGATTGTACCGCTAACCAAGTACTGGGGTTGGCAACTAGCGAGCCAGCTTTTTTCATTGCCAGCCATCTTAACATTAGTTGCTTGGTTCACTTTAAAATCAAGTCATCCAGCAGAACCAACTTTTAGGTTGACCTTTAATAAAACTGTAACTAATAAATTTAAAATTGATGCTCATCTGCTGATTTTAATCATATTTATGGGGCTACAAGCCTTTGTTTTTTATGGCTTAAGCACTTGGTTACCAAGTATTTTCGAAAGTTGTGGCGCTACAAATTCGCTGATTGCTATTTTAATGTTTTTATTCCAATTTAGTGGTTTGTTAGCTAATTTTATTTTTATCCAGATAAGACATATCAAGCATATTTTAGTCCTAGCTGCTGCTAGCTTTGTACTAGGTGCTGTCATATTGCTAGCTAATCAAGTGCCAATGCTGTTAATTCTATCAGCGATTCTTTTAGGCCTATCAACTAGTTTAATTTTTACAACGACTTTATTTTTATTGGCCAAGGATAATAAACGGGGGGCTAATTCAGATCCTGCTAAACAAGCAAGCCTGACTATGAGCTTTGGATATGCGTTAGCAGCCTTAGCCCCAATAACATTAAGCTGCCTACATGACATTTTAAATAGTTGGTCATTATTGATTTTGTTATTACTCTTGCTAATGTTGCTAGCAAGTTACTTAGCATATCGTTTGGACAAATAAAAAACACCACTAACAAGCGATGTTTTCTTTGAGATTTTGAGAGCTACTTAGTAACATTTTTTATAAAGTTTTTGAGTGCCTCAAAAGTTTGCTTTGAAGCCTCTTGATTTTCAGGTTGGACAAAATACTGTAAGAAGCCATGTTTTACATTTTTAGCATCGACTAATTGATTATTTTTTTGATTACCAAGTGGGCCATCGATTTTTTTAAAGAGCATCAATCCTTCATCACGCAAAGGGTCTAATTCTTCAACAAGCACAAAGGTCGGTGGAAAATCTGTAAATTCTTCACGATTTAATGGTGATACTAGCGGATCAGCAATGTCACTTAACCCATTTAGATAAAAGTCACGATTTTCCTCTAGCACAGGACGTGAGGGGAAATAGTGGTCGCTTAGTTTTTCGATTGAAGCTGTTTTAAACTCAAAAGAGAGAGCTGCATATAATAGAACCTGTCCAACAATTATCTGCTTCAAGTCTGATTGACTAGTTATAATTTTCTCTAAACTTTCTGCTACAATTGTTCCACCGGCACTGTCTCCTAACAAGATGATTTTTTTGTAAGTGTCTAATTTCTTAATATGTTCAAGCAAGGCAATTAAATCATTAACTTGGCTTGGAAACTTGTATTCTGGTGCTAAAGAATAGCCAAAAGAAACTAAATCTATCTGATTCTCATTAGCTATTTTACGTGCCATAACATCATGCGTGGTAATACTACCGGCAATATAGCCACCACCGTGAACCAATACAACTAATTCATCTGTTGCGGCCATTTTGGGGAAATACCATCTCAATTGGCTAACCCGGCCATCATTAATAAAACTACTTTCTTCAATTTTGGCTATTAAACTTGGTTGCCCAGCTAAATAGTTGTTTTCTTCCATCGTCAAGCGAATTTTTTCAATGTGCTTAAATTGCTGATTGTCTACCATAATTATTTCCCCCTATAATTTAAAACCACTAACTGATTAGATAAATTCCCAAAAATTTATCTTACTTTATTATAAACAATTTTAATTAAGATTATCTTTAATAAACCCGGGTTTTTCATATATAAAAGCAGTACAAAATTCTGATTATTGCCTTGTATAAGTAGGCTGATTATTATACTTTGTTAAGACTGCTTGCTATAATAAAGATAGTAATAGTTGGACTGGATTGATTTTACTGGAGGAATAGCGATGGCAAAAGAAAAACAGAATCACACGTTTATGCGGATTATCTTAGTTGCTGGTGGTTTACTGCTAAGCAGCTCGAAAGTACGACAAAAAATTATCGACGAATTTGATCATGTTCGTAAGCGAATGCCAGGATCAAAGTCAAATTAATGTAGGCGCAATAAAACTACGGGGGGAAAAATCATGAAAGCTTTGGATATTACAGCGTTAATTCTGTTAGTTGTTGGTGGTTTAAACTGGCTTTTAGTTGGTCTATTTAGTTTAGATTTAGTAGCCTTAATTTTTGGTGGTCAATCAGCAATTTTGGCACGTGTTGTTTATATTTTGGTTGGGCTTAGTGCTATATATTGCCTAAAGTTTGTCGGAATGCTTAATACTCAACCTTCTGGAGGTAAGCGTTAAGAATAGAGGGGTGGCCCACTATGGAAGAAAAGTTGATTCAATTAAAAATTTCAGCAGAAACTAAATTAAAAGCTGATGAAATTCTAAAACAACACGGGCTTTCAACGCAAGCAGCGGTTAAAATGTTTTTAACGCAGATTGCTAATACTGGGCGTAGTCCTTTTGATGGTATCTTTTATAAGGACAGCAGTAAGCCTTAAGTTTAGATTTATAAAATAAAACTCTCATTCCGCCGGGAATATCAAGTTAAAACAGCAAAACATTTCGTTAGGCCTTTAGAAGAAATGTTTTGGCTGTTTTTATTTTGGAGGTTTTTATGACTTGGTTATATTTAATTCTTGCAGGCCTATTTGAAGTTTTTTGGTCAATCACGATGAAATTAAGTCAAGGTTTTACAGAGTTAAGGTTTGCTAGCCTAACGGTGTTGGGGCTAATCACAAGTTTTGGGTTCTTAGCCTTAGCGCTTAAAAGTATGCCACTTGGTATGGCTTATCCGATTTGGACAGGCATTGGTGCGGTTGGCTCGATTCTTGCTGGTTTACTGATTTTTCATGAATCAATTAATGGTCTAACTTGGTTTTTTATTATTTTATTAGTCATTGCGTTAATTGGCATTAAAATATCAAGCCAACACTAAGCATAGATTTCTAAAGTGGGGGTGCTCGCTACTTGCAAATTTAGCGAATTATGCGTAAACTAATCACCAATCAATTCATTTAACTTAATTACTAATTAAATATTTTTTTGCAGATATAGCGTACGGAAAATGGCCGTACAGTTTCTACCACCAACCAAAAGAGGTGACTATCCGCAAGTGCTTTTAGCTATTTAAAGGGCATTTGTCGATTAATCCAACCGACAAATGTCTTTTTTTATTTCTAATTTTTAATTAGCTCAATTAAACCAACCAATAATTAATAGAGAAGTGAGAGATTATGATTGAAGTTGACTATCATCTAAAAAATGCCTATTTCCTTGATGTTTTTACTAAAACATTCATAAAAACTGAGCTATGGATTAAAGGAACTCAAATTATTTTCCGTGGACGTTCGAAGCAATATTTAGCAAAAGAAACATTTGATTTGGGTGGACGGTATGTAGCTCCTGGTCTAATTGATGCTCATATGCATATTGAGTCTTCATTACTTACGCCGTCTGAATTAGGCAAGATTTTAGTTAAACATGGCGTAACCCGCGCTTTTGCTGATCCACATGAAATTGCCTCTGTAAGTGGTGAATCTGGCATCCATTATATGATTGAGGAAGCACGCCAAGCGCCCATTCATTTCCATTATATGTTGCCTTCATCAGTACCAGCGGCTCCATTCGAACGGACTGGTGCAATCTTAGATGCAGAAAGTCTACGAACTTTTTATCAATATCCAGAGGTACATGGCTTAGCTGAGGTGATGGACTATCCAGCCGTGGCTAACGAAAATCCTGAGAAAATCCTGATATGTTAGAAAAAATTGCCGATGCCCAAAAGGCTGGCCGCCATGTTGATGGGCATGGTGCCGGTTTGAATCCTGAGCAGTTGGCTGTTTATCGAGCTGTTGGTATTGATACTGATCATGAAGCTCATTCTACAGAAATGGCCCTTGAACGTTTGAATGCAGGTATGCGCGTCTTTATTCGTGAAGGAACCGTTGAACGTGATGAGCTAGCAATTTTACCGGCGGTTACATCCTCCAATGCTGAGCGTTTTGCTTTTTGTACAGATGATAAAAACGTTACTGACCTGTTATTAGAGGGTTCGATTGATTACAACGTTAATTTAGCAGTATCAAAAGGGCTGGCTATGGAAACCGCCCTCAAAATGGCTTCCTATGGAGCTGCTCAAGCACATCATTTGCAAAATGTTGGAGCCTTAGCTGCTGGCTATGTCGCTGATTTAGTTGTTTTTGATAGTTTGCAACATTTCTCTGCCCAAGAGGTCATGGTTGCCGGTCAGTGGGTGACGGAAAAACAAACCACTAAGCCATTAGCATTTGCACCACAAGCCATTAATATCAAACCACAACTAAGTGATTTTGAATTACCGTTAATTAACGGTGTAGCCCATGTGATTGGGATTGAACCAAACCACATTACAACAACTCACTTAATTGAAGAAGTACCACAAAATACAACAGGTAAATTTGTTGCTAATCAAACATATGCTAAAATAGCTGTTTTTGAGCGCTATCATCAATTGGGGTACGGGTTAGGTATTATTAAGGGCTTTAAATTACGTGGTGGCGCAATTGCAGCCACTGTCGCTCATGACTCACACAATCTAATCGTTGCTGGTCATAATGATTCTGCAATGTATACAGCCGCAAATCATTTGCGTGAGCTTGGCGGAGGAATGGTTGTGGTTGAAGATGACGGTACAATTACCAGCTTGCCACTGCCAATTGCCGGTCTAATGTCAGACCAGCCCTATTCCTTAGTTGCTGAGCAGGTTACGACTTTAATGGCTGCCTTCAAAAGAATATCGACGGTCGAGTTTGACCCATTCCTAACTTTATCATTTATGGCACTACCAGTAATTCCATCGCTAAAGATTACTGACCAGGGTTTATTTGATTTTGAGAAATTTACTTTCATTAACATAAATGCCCAATAATTAATTTGCTATTTTTAACTTTGCAAATCGTTGTATACTTGAAAAGGTGTCAGAGTAGAGGGTCCTGACGGATTCTTTCGTTAGGGTACATACAATTTTATTAGATGAATTTATCATTCGCTTCTTTGAATAAATGCTTGCTAGTTTGCAGGAATCATTTTAACTTGCCACTCTACACTAAAAATTTCATGATTAGAATCAGCTAAATAAACCAAATGGTTAAACTATTTAGCATGATACGGGAGGCAATATGGCAGAAAAAATATCACGGAAAACATTTTGGGCAATCGTTGCACTATCATTAGTAAGCTTTGCTGGAATTGTTTCTGAAACCAGTATGAATGTCACTTTTGTGGCTTTGATGAAGCAGTTCAATGTTACACTCGGCTTAATTCAGTGGATTACTACTTTTTATCTCTTCGTCGTTGCTTGTTTAATGACAACTAGTTCATTTTTAAAAGAACGCTTTACAATTCGACAGATTTTCTTTACGGCTGTAATCAATTTTGTCCTTGGTGGTATTATCTGTGCCTTAGCACCGAATTTTTGGATACTGCTACTAGGTCGCGTTTTTCAGGGGATTGCAACTGGTCTTGCAACACCGGCACTATTTAACTTGATTCTAGAGCGGATTCCACGTTCAGTTATTGGCCTTTGGATGGGAATTGCATCCTTAATTCTAAGTATTGCGCCATCAATTGGGCCAACCTTTGGTGGCCTCTTGGTTGATACGGCCGGTTGGCGTTGGATTTTCATTATCCTATTAGTATTGCCGGTAATAGCACTATTTTTAGGTATAAAAACGATTGAAGACACACCACGCCAATTTCATCAACAACTAAGTTTTGATGCATTAGCTTTCGTACTCTTAGCAATCACACTATTTGCTTCACTGATGACACTAAATAGTCTGGAGGGAGGTAAATTCAACTTAACTTATGTGGTGATTTTTGCCATTGGACTAGCCTTATTTATTTGGCGGGCACGTGTTTCAAAGCAAAAATTCCTTAACCTAGCAATTTTTAAAAATCCATTCTTTACTTTATCGTTATTGGCTTATGGCTTGTATCAATTTGCTAATATCGGCATTAACTTTGTTATTCCAAACTTTTTGCAAAGTGCTCAAGGGGCAACTAGTATTGAAGCTGGCTTTGCACTCTTACCGGGCTCACTGATTGGTGCGTTAAACAATCCAATGGTTGGTCGCCTTTATGATAAACGTGGGCCAAAACTAGGTGTCTATGGTGGAAATTTGCTCTGGGTTGCGACTTTAGTTATTATGACTATTTTCACGAAAAGTCTTGCCTTTATTCCGATGACCATTGCATATATCTTCTTTACGCTAGGTAGAAACATGCCTTTTGCAACGTTAAATACAAATACACTGGATAATTTAGGCTCACCTGAAGAAAAAGCTGATGCAAATGCAATTTTCCAAACGACTCAGCAATTCTTAGGCGCCGTTGCAACGACGATTGGTTCGTTAATGTTGTCAAATGCACCAACAAGCACAAGTGGAACACAATGGTTCTTGCTTATGTTATTAGTATTTGGACTACTTAATTTTGGTTACTTTGTACTAATTTTCAAAAAGCAACCTGCTAGACAATTATAATTAAAGAGACATTTAGATAAAGCCCTATAAGGTGGAACATATTTCACCTTATAGGGCTTTTACATAAGTAAATATATAGAACTGGAAAAGTTATTTATCATCAATTTAGCTTAAACAGATTGAATTGAGCCAGCTAAAGTATTATATTACTAAATATGAATGTTGCCCGGCTTTACTATATAAAAGCCTTATGTTTGATTAGTTATTGACTACAAACCAACAAATTTATCTGTGATTGTAGTTAGTTTTTACTTCGGGGGAGGTTAAAACTAACTACTATAAGTGTGTCTACACTTATATAAAATTCTAAACATTAGCGATGGGACTAATATGATTAAACTTTTTAAAAATAAATTCATGCTTATCTTAATCAGCCTAGTAGTAGTACTAGGGACTTCTAGTAATATTTCGGCAGCTCTGTTTAAAGCTGATATTCAATCTGCTGCGGGTCTAGTAATTGATGCTCAATCTGGCCAAGTTATCCTGAGTAAAAACGATCAACAACGGCTCCCAATTGCCTCACTTTCCAAACTGATTGTAATTTATATGACTGAACAAAAGCTTACAAGCCAAAAGCTGAGTCACACACAAATGGTCACAGTATCTGCAGACATTGCAAAGTTCAGTCAGGATAACTCAGTTGCCAATGTTGCAATGACTTCCCATCGGACGTACACCATTAATGATTTAGAACAGGCTGCACTTTTACCATCTTCAAACGCAGCTGCAATGGCCTTGGCGGACTTTGTCGCTGGTAGTCAAGAAAATTATTATCAAGCGGCTAGCAAGTTATTAAGTCGATGGGGTATCAACGATGTAAAACTATACACAGCCTCTGGCCTACCAAGTGGTAACTTAGAAAATCAACTTTCGGCACGTGAAGTGGCCCAAGTTGCCTTGCACTTAGTAAATGATTATCCAGATATCTTGAAAATCACAAAAAAGCAAACCGCGACCTTTCCTGGGACTACTGGTCAAGCAGTTACCTTAACCAATACTAATAAATTATTAAACCATGCTAACGGTTATAATTTTAGCGGTTTAAAAACGGGGACTACCGCTAACAATGGTAGTAATTTTGCTGGTTATGCAACTGTTAATGGTCGTCCTGTAATAACGGTTACTCTAAATGCACCGGGTGAAGCCAATTTTTCCGATACGCTTAAAATGTTAGACACCGTTGCAAATAAAACCGCTGTCACTAATTTGACGAGCTCAACAACTTTAACGATTCCTAATGCTAAGACCACCAAAGGTCAAGTTACCGCAGTTGCAAAAGAACCTTTTCCGGTTTTTTACGATAAAGATGGCGAAGAACCGCGACTTAGCACAAAAATCAAAGCCGTAAAGCCTACCTTTAAAGCGCCAATCAAACAGGGAACTACTTTAGCCCAGCAAAAGATTTTTTTCACTAACCCAATACAAAATGACTATTTAACCACGCAAAATAACATTAAATATATTGCGCCAAAGAATATTGAAGCGACTAACTTTATCGTAAGTTGGTTCCGCAGACTATTTAATTAATACTTTAAATTCTAGCGTTTCTTTATGTTTTTTTAAGGTCGATGGTCTTTATCACAATTATGCGTATAATTCCATTTAGAGGATTTAGTTAAGTAGGTTTATACGAGGTGATATGATGGACTTAAACATAGAGCAAGCGGCGCTACTTGAAGAATTAAAAGTAGCTCAAACATTAGACAAAGCCTTCCCACATGGTGTTGGTCTTAACCCTGAAATGACAGTAACTTATGATGACTTAATGAGTTTAAAAAAGTTAAAATTAATTTTATTTGAAGAAAAGCATGAGCATTTTGAAAATAAAGCCTTTGAATCTTATGTAGTATCCAGAGGCAGTGGTTTTAAAGCTTATTTAAAAGACTTAACACAAGGTGTATAAATTTTACAGTATTAAAAAGTCATGCCTATGCGCATGGCTTTTTGAGTTGTTACAACTTAGGTGAAACTAATACTGTATATGCACGCAACGTACTTAATTGGTCTTTATAACTTTTTAAAAATCAGTTATGCTAAAACAAAAATGTGAAAGGTAAGAACTATGATTAGCGGCGAAAATTTAAAACGCTTAATTAATTTTTCTGATGCAATCGTCGCGGTTGCAATCACTTTACTAGTAATTCCTTTAACGGATACTTTCCAAAATATTCCCCATGATCATTTGCTTGCTGTCTTA
Organism: Weissella oryzae SG25; assembly: GCF_000691805.2. Lineage (GTDB taxonomy): Bacteria > Bacillota > Bacilli > Lactobacillales > Lactobacillaceae > Weissella > Weissella oryzae. The sequence continues at coordinate 123,940 of NZ_DF820490.1, forward strand.
AAGTCTTCAGCTTTTGTCGGGCGACTTGCTAATTTTCTGATTTCTTTCTTTGTTATTTATTCAATCTGGGAAGGGCATCATCAGCTTTTTGAGTCAATCGAAACGATTAGCCGCAGAGTTGCCAAACTCAATCAACTCTGGCTATTATCTGTGATTCTCATTCCGGCAACCACAATGATTAATATGGTTGGCCAGGGAAACCTCGGTATTTATATCTATGGTGGCTCTCTTATGATTAGCCTACTTATTCTACAAATTATTAAAGCTCAACTAAAGCCTGGCTATAATATTTTTAAAAGTAGCATTTTAACGAGCCTAATGATTGCCTTACTATTAATTACAATCTTCCCGCAATTAGGCTACTTTGTTTATTACATACTACTCTTAAGTATTCCGTTAAAACGAAGCTTCCCCAAACTTTTTGCTGATTAGGCGCAAAATAAAATACCCGATAATCTACCGTTTAGCTGTTAGATTATCGGGTATTTTTTATACAAACAAGTCCATTAGGCCTCGCTGAGCCGCTAAAATGTCAGCCAGCTTAACCCCTTGATAAAAACTCAGGCGTAATATCGTAACCATTTGCTGGGCCAAAAGCCGATTTTCAAGCGGACTTGCCGCATTCAAATATTTCGCAATTGTCAGCTCATAATTTTCCCACATTTGGAGTAGTCGACCTTGTAAGGCGGGGGTTTGTTCAATGAAGGCGACAATCTTAAAATTATCTTGCGCTTTAACCTGCACACTTTCCGCCTGTCGGATAAAAGTCAAGAAATCTTGCCAGGGGTTTGCTCCTTTAACAACCCCAATAATCTGCATAAGTAATTCATCTTCATCATCAAAAACAATATCTTCTTTACTAGGAAAATACTGAAAGAGGGTCTTTTTAGCAATATCAACGGCATCAGCGATTTCTTGGGTCGTAACATTTTCAAAGCCACGGGCTAAAAACATGGTCATCGCTGTATCATAAATTTCTTGACGTTTTAATGCCTTTTTTTCTTCTCTATTCATATTTACATTATAGGGCAAAAAATAAAAAATGTAACTAAGTGAATTTTTTGTTGACAAATTAGTTACCGAGTTACATAATAAGCAAGGTAATAAAGTTACCGAGTTACTTATTTAGAAAAGAAGGATTTTAAGATGCACACGACGGAAACAAAGGCTATGCCAAAAGGACGTTCAAATCTTTTTTGGGTTATCATGCCACTAAGCCTTGTATTATTTATTTCAACTTTGGACCAAACTGTAACAACGACAGCTCTTACTGGAATTGTTAAGGATTTAGGCCATCTGAGTCAAGCGAGCTGGGTCATTACCATTTTTATGCTAACTAGTGCCGTCATGACCTTAATCTTCGGCAAGTTGGGGGACATTTTTGGTCGTAAAATTATTTTACAAATTGCCTTAGCAATATTCCTACTTGGTTCTTTATTATCAGGTATGGCAACTAGCATGACTTTTTTAATCTTGGCACGTGGTTTACAAGGAATTGGTGCCGGGGGGTTAAACGCTTTAGTTCAAGCTGCATCAGCTGATGTGATTCCGGCTCGTAGCCGAGGTAAGTACCAAGCAATTTTTGGCTTGCTAAGTATGATTGCTCTACTAGTTGGGCCAATCATCGGTGGCTACTTTGTCGCTCATATTTCTTGGCAATGGTTATTTTTCATTAATCTGCCAATTGGCATCGTGGCCTCAATTTTAATTGCTTGGCGTTTGAAGTTGCCAGTTCGAAAGCAACAAGTTCGCATCGATTATCTTGGTGCAATTTTTGTTACGGTTGCTACTACCGCCGCACTACTGTTAGTAACCCTAAGAGGAAATAACTTTGCTTGGACTTCATGGCAAAGTATGACCCTAATTGTGACATCCCTTGTAAGTTTAGCGCTATATCTGGTTGTTGAGCATTTTATGCGTCATGATGCACTAACACCTTTAGCTTTGTTCAAAAACACAACTTTCAATCTAGCTTGGTTGATGTTTGCTTTAGCTACCGCTGCTTTATTTGTTGCCATGGTTTATGTTCCAATGTATGTGCAATTAGTCCACCAAGTCAACGCACTACACGCCGGTTATTACATGATTCCTTTGTTAATTGCGCTGGTCCTTGCATCAATTATTTCGGGAATTTTAGTTGAGCGTTCCGGCAAATATAAGTTGCAAATTATTATCGCTGCCGTCTTAATTGCAGTTGGATTTTACGGATTATCAACGTTAGGTATGCACTCTGCTGATTGGTTAATTGCCAGCTGGCAATTACCAGCCGGTTTTGGAATTGGAATATTTGTCAATATTGCCCTAATGATTGGTCAAAACACGGTTTCAATCAAGGACCTAGGGAGTGCAACTGGTGTATTGAACTTCTTTAAAACATTGGGTGGGGCTTTTGGATCAGCCTTGTTTGGCGCATTACTAACAAAGCTAATTGTAAATAATTCAATGTTATTTGCCTTTTAACATGTCTTCTTGTACACAGTGCCTGTCGGCATAATCCTATTGGTTTTAGCCATCCTTGTCCGTGAAGAGCATCTCTCAGAAGAGGTTTTGGAATACGAAGAATAATCCTTATGGATAATTAATACCGAAACAATGCGGGTGAATTATTTCGCTCGCTTTTTTAGTGTTTATAAACAAATAAACAATCTTTTTGTATTATTTTTATTCAAATAGGTTTAAAGTAGAAAATAGTTTATAAAATTAGGAGATATATTTTAATGGGTAGGGTAGGAAAAGCAACGACAATTATCGCAATGACCACGGCTTTAGGAGTTACCGCAACTAAAGCAAATTCTGTTTATGCAGATACGGTGCAAACAAGTAGTGCGGCCAATGCTTATGATTCGTTAATTGCTGCTGACCGTGCAGCAGTCAGTTCGGCTCAAGTCGGCGTGTCCGTTGCCAGCGCTGCCTATGACAGTGCTTCTGCCACCATGCCTGGCGCCATTGACCAAGCAAATAGCAATGCGATAGCGGTAAACGCAACGCTCGATGTCGTCCAAAGTTTTGCAAGTCAGATACCTTCTGACTTGTCAGACCAAATTTCAAGTGCAAATCAAGTATCCCAAGCTGCTTATATTAGTTACCAGTCTGCCATCTCTGTTGCAGAAAGTGAACAGCTGTTCGCAAGTAGCCTGGCTGATGTAGTTTTTGATTCTATTGAGGCTCAGCTCACCTCAATAGCCGCCAAACATTCCAATCAAGCAGTCATTTCTTTTGACCAATCTCTTATTAGCTCCTTAGTTGATGCAGATGGTAGCATTGCTGCCTCCTCAGATGCATTGCTAGACGTATATCAATCTGTGTTAGCAAGTAATATATCTAAATCAGTTGCTAGCACAAATTCTTTTGCTGCTATTCAAGCGACAATGCCCGATGCAAGCGCAACTGTTTCATCCATAATCGAAAGAGCTATAGATAGTTCAATCGCAGCAAGCTTAGCTGTGGCAGACAGTTCTGACCCAGCTCTAAGTGCGGCTACTGTGATGTATACTGATGCCGTCGCAATTGATTCAACCACGGCGGCTTTCAATTATTCTTTAACAGCTTATAATGCAACAACTGACACTGCTTCTATCAATAGCTTTGCAGCGCAGTTTATACACTCATTTTATTCCTTCGCACTATTTGATTTATCAACCTTCGTAGATGCTCCTGCTGAATCTTACGCAGACATTGCGCAATCAGCCAACTCAGTCACTGCCTCACTAACTTCCTTAGTGCCAGCTTCAATAATCATTTCCAGTATCTTGGCACCAATTACATCGGCTCAAGCAGCAATAGACAGTACAACGGTCGCATCAAGTGTAACTGAATCAATTTTAATTTCTGCCGAAGCAAAATTAGCTGCAGACTTAAGAAGTAATACTGGTTTAGTTACTTCTGCCAGCTCAGCTGACCTGGCTAATAGTGCTACAGCTACAAAAACTAATCCTGCCAATGCGAGTGGGGATACAAACAGCTTAGTGCCGATTACCTCAATTACCAATGCAACAACTCACCAAACTCTAACCTTCATGCAGGCGGTCGCACCAGCTAATACGATGCAAAAAGGGCAGAGCCTAACCAGTCAAAATACAGTTAGTTTACCTGAAACCGGAGAAGTTAAAGCGGGGGATAGTTTGTTAGCAATGCTAACTGGCTTATTCATCACAATTAGTGCCGGCTTTATTAAGAAACGAAGTTAATCAACCTTACTTAAATAGCCGGTAACTTTCAACATTCCACTGAGGCTACCGGCTATTATTATTTAAGGTGCTATTCATTTTATGAATAGCACAATATTATAAAAAATGATATACAAGGTTGATATTATACAAGTCTGCCTAACCTCCATATACTTAAAGCGTAAAGAAAGCACAGAACGCTGGAGGTAAAATATGACAGTTGAAATTACTAAGGACATGCAATTTAGTCCATCATTCCCATATATTGACAATGGCATTGAACATGGCGTACTAAGCCCTTTTGAATCAAAGGAATTAATTCTTAAGCAGGGAACACAAATTGCCCCTGGTTTTAAGCCACTTGAAGCAGATATTCGTATGTTAAAAGATGTTCCCGTGATGCTTCGTGATGGCGTAAAAATCTATACGGATGTTTATTTACCAGTAAGCAACGAACCGGTACCGGCTCTAATTGCTTGGAGCCCTTATGGCAAGAGTGCTGGTACCGCACCCCGTTATAAAAACTTATTTAATATGTTAGGTATAGGAAATGCTTGGAATTCTGGCCTAACCAAGTTTGAGGCACCGGACCCAGCTTATTGGACTCAGCATGGGTATGCCGTTGTAAACCCTGATATGCGGGGAATTGCCCATAGTGAAGGTAATACTACTATGTTAGGTTCACAAGAAGCAGAGGACGGTTATGATTTAATTGAATGGATTGCGCAACAAAATTGGTCAAATGGTAAAACAGCCCTCACTGGGACCTCTTACTTGGCCTTTTCTCAATGGTATATTGCCGCAACAATGCCACCACATTTAACAGTAATTAACCCAACTGAAGGGTTAGCCGATGGTTATCGTGATTTAGCTTTCATTGGCGGTATCCCCGATAAAAACTTTATCGAGCGGCTAGCAGTGAATCACGTTAGCGCACTTTGCGCAAAACGCGAAGATTTAACTAAAGAAATGGATGCTGCACCATTGGCTAATGCTGCCATTTGGAAGGATAAGGTTGCAGATCCAAGTAAGATTAAAATACCCGCCTTTGTAATTGCTAGTTATTCAAATACCTTGCATACAATGGGGACTTTCCGTTCATGGCGCGCCCTTGGTTCAAAGAAAAAATGGCTTCGTATCCATGACCGTCAAGAATGGCCTTATTATTATGACAAGGCCAATGTTGAAGAATTACGACGCTTCTTTGATTATTACCTGTTGGATAAAGCAAATGGTTGGGAAACCACACCCAAAGTTCGTTATTCATTAATTGGTTTCCAAGGGAATAATCAAACGGATATTCCAGCTGAAAGTTTCCCACCAAAACAGGTGACAAACCAAAAATTCTATCTCAATCCACTTACAAGAACCCTGCAATTAAAGCCCGAAGCAAGCGATATACCTGTAAAATATCTAACCAACACGGTACCTGGACGAACATCATTCCAATTAACCTTTGATACGGCTACGACTCTAGTGGGTTACCCTAAGATTAAATTATTCATGGAGGCTGCTGATTATGACGATATGGATGTCTTTGTTTGGCTTCAAAAGTTAGATAAATTCGGCAATGTATTAAGCGAATTTGTTGTGCCAAATCATGGAGCCGCTTTGCAGGACTTTACACAAGAAGGTGCATCTGCATTAAGATATAAAGGAGCTTGGGGACGTTTGCGGGCTTCAATGCGCCATTTAGATGCAGCAGAATCAACAGACGAGCTTCCAGCATATAGCTTTGACCGGATTGAAAAATTAGCTAAAAATGAAATTGTTGCACTAGACATCATTCTCAGCCCAATTGGCCTAACGTATCAAGCTGGCGAAACTTTACGCGTGATGATTAGCTCAAAAAACGAGCTTGGCTCAGTTATGCCTGGAACACCTGGTGCTACACCAGATAATCAAGGCACGCACATTTTGCATACAGGTGGCCAATATTTATCGTATCTACAATTACCAATTATGGGTGATTAGTTTAACTAGCCTTTGTCAGCTAAAAGATTTATAGTTTAGATACTATAAATCTTTTTTTACTGGGGAAATTATGAATCTCACAAGTTTAAGCTATTTTGTACAAGTTGCAACTGAGGGTAACTTAACTAGAGTGGCCGATAAATTGTTTATCTCACAACCAACTTTAAGTCGGCATATTAAGGAGCTCGAAACCGAGCTTGGCCGTAAATTATTTATTCGGCAAAGCCATACACTAAAATTATCAAAAGACGGACAAATTTTCTTGCCAGAAGCGGTTAAAGTGTTAGAAGCTGCTGATAAATTGACACATATCTTTGACTCAAGTCCAACGGTCACTAGTCCTGTCGAATACATTCGGATTGGTTACCTTGAAAATTTCGATTTACAAAAGATGTATGCTACTTTAAGTGCTTATAAACAGATAAATCAACATATTGAAATGATTTTTACACCTGATAATCCAACTAATTTGACTAAAGGACTAGAAGCTGGCACTTATGACTTGATTTTCTCGCTTTTACCTTATGTAAATCGAAAAGCACAATTTAAAAAGGTCGCTTTTATTGAAAATCACTTACAAATTGCTTTACCAGCTGATCATCCATTAAGCAAATATTCAGTCTTATCTTTTGATAAACTAGCTAATGAAACTTTTATTTTACTTGACCGTGATAAATCACCAATTATTGTTGATTATGTGCTAAATAAAGGACTGGAAAATGGCTTTAATCTAACTGCTAATTATTATGTAAAAAGCTTAGGGCAGGGTCTATCGATGACTGCTTTGGGGAATGGTCTATCTTTTCTATATTCAGCCATGAATCAAGGTGATTTGGCTAGTAAATATAATATAAAAATTGCCGATTTAACTGATGTCGATGAAGCTCAAGATATCTATCTGGCTATTAATACACAGAATAAGAACGCTACAGTTAAACAACTGTTTAAATATCTTAGGCAAATCGCAGTTAAGGAGTAATTTTAAGTTATATTCGAGCGTTGCTAATAAATTAAAAGCCTGTACTTTCCATTTACTTTAGGAAAGTACAGGCTTTTTAGATTTTAGTAAATAATAGCCCGGTACTAATAACTAACCTTGCTAAGCATAGAAGCTAAATGTCATTTTGCTTTAAATGTTGACGACCTAAAATAATGAAGCTTAACAACATGCAAATCAGGATAAGATTTAATACATAAATATTCGCCTGCATAGTTGTATCTTTAGTCATTAAAAAGCTCGTGATATTTACTTTTTTCAAATAAGCAAAAGTTATTAATAACAAGAAGATTACAGCATAGCCAATTTGGCTACCAAAGGTCGAGAGGTGATACTTATGAATAATACCACTCCCGCGGTTAAATATATCACCATGAATATGCTGTTCATTCAGATAAGGATTTAAATAACCCAGGTATACTGTACAAGCCAAAATTCCCAATAAATAAGTACTTTTAAACGGCATCGCAGATAAGATTAATCCCAAACCCAGCAGAAAGGTTGGCTGAATTGATAACTTTTTTACTATAATTGCACCACTTTCAAAACCCAACAAATATAAACCATAGATAAATAAGGTTGCATTTGATTTGAACCAAGCAAAACCATAAAATGGCGCAAAGAAGAGCACATAGGTCATTAATCCCCCTCTTAAAAGAGTTAAAGCAAACGTTAATCGATTGTCATAGTTTCGATTAACGATTATTAACTTTAACGTTAAGAGAATCAGCAAGCCTATTGCAATCAAGTCTGGCCAGTAATTCAGCAAAACGTTTTTTGAAAGCATATATAAAACCAATCGGCTAGCAAAAAGAATTATGGCTGCTATCAATAACCAGTTAGAACGTTTTGGTAAATTAACTGGTTCATGCTTACTAAGAATTGCTCGTGTCATTTTAAAAGCAGCTGGAATTGATAATAAACATAATAAGAGATAGAGGGCAAAATTAATTTGATAACTGTATCTAGGAATTAAGCTAGTTAATATGATGATTAAGCCAAGGACTAAGGCTAAAAAGACTAGCCAAGTATTCCGTTTGTTTATCTTATATTGACCGCTCAAGTCCGTTTTTCCTGCAAGAAAAAGTGGCCATAGTGTCGACGAATGATAACCCAATAAGATACCAGCAAATATTGCTGTTATAAGATTCAATTGAAATAAACTTAATAGGCCTGCGCCAAGCATCCCTGTGACGGTTCCCATTAAAAGATTATTTAATGGGGTAAATCTCGTATTTAAGAGTATTACTCCAATCGAGCGACTAGCATAAATAACAATTAATACTACTAGAAGCAAAGGGCGCTGATAGTAATTATAAGCATTTAACACTATGAAGTAGGGTAAAATGATTCCCATATTAGCAATAAAGTTCAAAAAATAAAAACTGACTGACATTATAAATTCCTAACGTTGTTATTTTAACTTGATAATACCATTATGCCAGCTATATGATGAATGTTAAGTAAACACCAGCTTTTCTCTGCTATTATTTATAGATAATTTAGTTAAGTTAAGTAAATTTAATTGTTGACTTTATGTCGATAACGACATAAACTAATCACATAGTTAAATAAAAAGGGGAACTAATATTATGACTAAAACATTTAAAACACTTGCAGACTTTTTAGGTACGCACTTTATCTATACTTATGATAATGGTTGGGAGTATGAATGGTACGCTAAAAATGACCATACTGTTGATTATCGTATTCATGGTGGTATGGTTGCCGGTCGCTGGGTTAAAGACCAACAGGCCGATATTGTAATGTTAACTGAGGGTGTCTATAAAATTTCTTGGACTGAGCCAACTGGTACCGATGTCGCTTTAGACTTTATGCCTAACGAGTTGAAGCTACATGGAACAATTTTCTTCCCAAAGTGGGTTGAGGAGCACCCTGAGATCACCGTTACTTTCCAAAACGAGCATATCGACTTAATGGAAGCTTCTCGTGAAAAATATGAGACATATCCTAAGTTAGTAGTGCCTGAATTCGCTAAAATCACTTACATGGGGGATGCTGGTGAGGATAACGATGAAGTAATTTCGGAAGCACCTTATGCAGGGATGCCTACTGACATTCGTGAAGGACGCTACTTTGATGCAAACTATCAACGAATTAGCAGGTAATTAACTAACATGCCTAGACCTAGAATCTTACCCTATGTAATTCTCGGAATTTTGTCACAAAAGGGTAAAACGACTGCTTACGAAATTCTTGATGAATTTAATAATGAAATCGGGGAATTTTGGAAGGCATCTCATAGTCAACTTTATCCTGAATTGAATAAAATGATTACAGACCAGTGGATTGAAAAATCTGAAGGAAATGCGCGCGAATCTTCTTATACTTTAACTAACACGGGACAAGAAGCTTTGCATAATTGGTTATTAGAACCAATTAATGAAGGTAATGATGCCTTAACGTCTTTAAAAATATATTTTATTGCTGATGAAGGTTCCGACATTTTACAGTATCTCTTACAATCAACCCTTGAACTGCATGATTCGAAACTAGCTCATTTATTAGCAAGGAAAGCACAGCTATTTCCTAATCAAGCAGCAATCCATAGTCAATATGGTCATTACTTAATACTTGATCGAGCCATTGAACGTGAAGAAAATCATATTTTATGGTTAAAACGGCACCAATAATTTAATAGACAAAGCAATAATTATGGTTAAGACAGCCACCGTTATTGTATTGCGTAAAAACACCTCAGCAGCATTTAGTGTAAATACTGCTGAGGTGTTTTTATAACCATGATGGTAGTTTGCTATACAATTACATGGTTTTGTAAACATAAATAGGTAGAGTCATCTCTATTACTATTAATTATTTCCGAATATTAAGTAAGGTAAGGCTTAAAGACATACCAATTAACATAACTAGAATATACACTGGTAGAGCAAACAGACTACCATTATGTATTACGGTTATGAGATAGGTTAGTATACTAATTAAAATGTAATAAGCAAAGCTGAACAAGCCGCTAGCTGTTCCAATAATATTTTCAAAGCCAACTAACGCTTGACTCAAAACAATTGGTAAAAGTATATTCAAACCAATAAATACAATCAATATGGCAATCAACATTATAACTAAATGTTGCTGTGCGCCGTAAAGCATTAGTCCAGCACCAATTAATGATACTAGTAAGCTAGTTTTTATCAACTGGTATGGTGTGTAATGTGTAACTAAGTGATTAGCAAGAATGGCTCCTGATAAACTAGCTACTGCAATGATAAGACCTGTCCAGCCATATTGAACAGCTGACAACTTAAAACCCTCCATGAATACAAACGGTGCTTCAGCATAGTAACTGAACAAGATACCATTAACACCACTTATTAGCAGCGCATAGCCCCATACCTTGGGGCTTTTCGCTAATTGTTTGATGACATTAAACCAGTTCAAATCTTTTTCAATTAATTGTGGGTTTCGTGTTTCAGGCAAACGCAAACTAATGTAAAACACCAGCATAACGGCCATCACAATTAAAGCAGAAAAGACACTGCGATATCCATAAATGGACTGTAAAAAGCCACCAATAATAGGCCCTAATGCCGGTGATAAAGCTAATGCAGCGCCTACTTTAGCAAAAACTTTTTCTCCTTCGATACCATGAAATGATTCACGCATAATCGTTTGTGTAATAACCGATCCCGCAGCTGCACCAAAGGCTTGAACAACTCGGAATATAAGAATCCATTCAAAGTTAGGAGAGTACAACAGGCCTAAATTACCAAGCAAATAAATTATCAACCCAAGTAAGATAGCTGGTTTGCGACCCACTTTATCTGAAAACCAGCCGAAGAATAAAACACCAAAAGCAAACATAAAAAAATATGTGCTCATGGTTAATTGGGTCGTTTGAGCAGAAATCTGCATACCCGCACTCATCGCTGGCAAGATAGGGGTGAAAATAGATTCACTAATTTGTGGAAAGCCAATTAAGGCAATAATAATTAAAATTGATGGTTGTTTTTTTAGGACGTTAATCACATTATTTCTCCTTTATTAATCTTAAATAACAGAAAAACGTCCTTGATCACTTACAGCGGCACATGAAATGAATATAGCATATGAAATCATCTCGATACCTCCTCTCGTTATATACATAAGTAGTAACTATTTCATATTAACGGGGGATTGTCAAATTTTGTTGGTTAATAGGGTTTTTAGATGGCAAATTGAATTATTGGAATTGAGTATTTTTGATGTTTATTGGGCGGAGTGGAGTTCAAATAGTTATATACAATCTTGGTTCTTAGCATGTTATGTTTCCTCTTAACAAAATAAAATCTAAGGTTGCATGATTATTTTTTGCGAATCATTATCATGTTTTTCATTTATATGTCAGTATGCCACTAATATCAAATGAATGTACATGCAAGGAATTATAAGATTATCTAATATAAGCGTCACTAATTTTTGAAAGTATTTATAAAAACGATATACTTATATACAATGACTTTCATTAATCAACACAATAACTTACATTTCTAGTTTATAGGTATGTTTAGAATGTTTTTTATAAATGAAACATATGACGCCGCCAATGCTGGGCTAAAAGTCTATGTACGCTGCGAAAAAATAAAATAAATGAATCACTCTCTGACGAGGCTTTCGAAAATGTTAACAACCCAAAGCTTGAACACTGATGGATTAAGGAGGAATTTATGCTTTTTTTATAATCTGTTTCATCATTGGTATGATTATTTTTGGGATATTTTATCTTATTAAGTATGTGGCTAATAAGTTTTTATTGATTGAAAAGCTTGATAATAAAGAGCTTTTAAAGGCAGAAGTACATTCCGATAACTGGGGGATTATAGAATCCTATGCAGTTATTGGAACACCATACTATACTATCCTCAAAACACAAGATAACTATTATTTCCTAGTAAAACACGATAGTTTCAAAAATCTTTTTCTTAAAAAATCTACATGGCAAGCTTATAAACTATCTGAAGCAGATGCAAAGCAAGCCATTGACAACAATGCAGTTGATAGAACATTAATCAGTTTAGGTGGCTTTTCAGCTATTCTAATTTTTCTGTCAAATACTTTTATGCAATCACCAGATTGGTTATGGTTCTTAAATATTAAAAATGTACTTTTAATATTACTTGCAATAATGATGGGGAGCGTCTTAGGAATTTTAAGAATACAGCTCAACTTAAAAAAATATCAAGAGAATAGCGTGTTATTAACAAAATTAGGAAAAACAATTCAAATTCAAATTATGAGCAATCAGAGGTGGACTATTGTTGTACCATTAATAGCTTATGTAGTACTTATAATTATGCCCTTACCAGTTTTTATTAAAGCTGTTTCCTGGGCACTGCTCTTTATAGAAATAGTTCCAAGAATGTTTTCTTCCATTACAAGTTTGAAGAGAAGAAGAGATCCAAGCCAAATAACCAAAGTTCAAAGATATTTATATGGTGAGGAAGCAGCATGGTTGAACTTGGGTGAACCATCTGAAATTAACAACAACTATAAAGAGCATATCTAAAGGCTGAAGAATATTATCACTGGAAGTTACTGTCAAAATTGAAGGCGTAACTCTCCATATTGATGATATCTACGTTTATGGGATGGGATTACATTAGACTTGAATATGGCACTGATATTATTGAATTTGTGATACAGAGATTCGTGTCTGTAAGTTTTGTATATTTATTGTCCTTAGCTGAATTGGAGTAAGGAGCGAATTTATCATGTTAGTAATAGTCATATTAATTGGAGTAATAGTAGTTAAAACCGTGTTAGATGTATTAGGTTACATCAATGAAAATCTATCAGCTGGTATCAACTTCCTTATAATATTATTAATACTAGCGTTTCTATGGTACGCAGTAGCAAATGCTTAAATATATCGACTATGTTACAAATTAAACTAATGATACAGGGGCTCGAGATTGCTTGTTATATCAAGCTTTCCGAACTGTATCATTAGTTTATTTTTTTGATTTGTAATCTCATTGTTACATTCTAAAAAGTATGATGCAGTTATTCAGAAAGTCCCTCATTTGAGGGACTTTTTTATTTGCAGTTCTAAGAACTGTGTATTTTTTTGTGATACTACTACTCAAAAGAGTAGTTGAATATTAGGTTATTTTAAGCCAAAAAAGGAGTGGAATATGCGGGTGAATGATTTATATTCTCTTGTTTCTATGTATGGGCTTTTGTTCATGGCGATAGGATTTATTATTTATTGGGTAGTTGAGTCAGAACTATTTAGCAAGGAGCAATCTTATGAGGCTAGCTAGAGAAATGCTTCGATTTGATCAGTTTCTTCAAAGTGAAGAAGTGGATGTGAATGTTCCTAAAAGTGCAGTTACTCGTGATAAGTTATTTTTCGAAAAAGAGGAAGAAGTTGTTTTACAAGGATATGAAAATATCAAGAAGCATTATAGAGAGCACCTTGAGGGGGAAAACCAATTTATTCTAGATAATGTTGCCAGCCAATTAAAGGTGAATGATATTGCACTAGTGGGCTGGAAATATTTAGAGTATTATCTCTGCCCGTACGCGTGGTCTTTGGCTATGTTGTTTGTTTTATTTGTGGTGTTATTGATTCTAGCCCTTATTATCACGGTCACTTTTATATGCTCATATGTCAATAAAATGGACTAAAAAGTTTCTACTGAACAAACGAGATTCTTTCATTATTAAACCAATAGATATAGTTACCCTACAGCTAATTCGATTTCATCAATACTTCTGAATTTTCTTTGATAAATCATCTCTCTCTTGAGAATGGAATGGAAAGCTTCTATACGGCCGTTATCATATGGATACTCTTTTAATGAATATGAATGTTTTATTTTATTTGCTTTTAAAACATCTTCAAAATTAAAGCTTGTATACTGGCTTCCCATATCACTATGAATTATGTGTGGGTTCCTAAAATGATTAAGCGCATCTAATATGGGGACTAGGGCTAGCTCAGACGTCATCTGCTTTCCAATTTTGTAGCTTAAAACGCTTCGCGTTTCCGGATTATATGCAGTTGCCAAATAAATCCACTGTCTATTAACTAGTTATAGATATGTAATATCTGTGCTCCAAATCCCTGATAAATCATCAAATTTTTTAATTATATTTTCCTGTTGAGTGTAATTATTCTTCGTTGTCGGTTTGCGGTAACGTTTAACCATGATTGATCTAATGTTTAGCTGACGTATTAATTTAAGAGCCATATAGTTACTTATAGTTGGAGTTTGCTCATTTGTTTTTGAATACTTACTAATTCGACGACAACCGTACACTCTATTATTACTCCAAATTTGCATAACGGCTTTTTTAATATTAATCGACGTTTTTCAGTAGGACTTGGCACCCATTTTAGCCAATTAAAATACGTTGATTTATTTACCTAAGGCCTTCAAAATTCTAGTGAGTAGATAACCCTGTGCTAATAAATCTTTAATTAGCGGCAATCCATTGACTCGCTTTAATGTTTTGCGAGTAGGATTGCCGCTCTTTTTAAAATTTCTAATTCTTCCTTTGCAATTGCTAATTCTTTTTGAAGCTTTTTAAATTCTTTATCTGTAATAAGCTTGCCTTTTTCATCTTTAGTGACAGGCGTAGCCTGTCTAACCCAATGTCTAATTGAATCTGCAGATACTCCATATTGAACAGATAATTCTGTAAATGAATTTCCTTCGTGATAAAGCTTAATCATAGAATCTTTAAAATCAGTGGAATAACGTTTTCCTGCCATTCGTTTTGTCATAAAAAAATCTCCTATACTAAAATTAACAGACACGAACTTAATCGGTCCATATTTTTAGTATAGGAGCAAAAGATGGTGGAGAGTATACAGCATCATTGAAACTGAACTCAGATTTTAAAGTTGATAGAGCATTTGAATAGTTGATTTCAGTCAGGTTTTAGGGCCTGGCTTTTTTATTGCTAATATTTACGAGTGTTATAACTAAAATAAAACTTCATTTATATCTCATGATATTGTATACTTTTATGGGTTGTGTTAATTAAATCACGAATTTGATATTAAGAGAGTGTATAAATAAATCGGAAAGATTGCTTCAAACTTGAATGTCGCTAATTCATCAATCACGGGTTTACAAAGAGTTTCAGAAGATAAGTTTGGTTCCTTCAGCCTTTCTAGTAGTAACTTGAAAGGTATGGAAACAGGGGTGAAGGTCGGTAATAAGCTTCTGGATAATGTAAACAAATTAACTAGTAGTGAAAAAAGCAGGCCGAAAAGTTTCCACAAATAGCCAAGATTATCGAAGCTCGAGATAACGATCAGGCTTCAAAATTTGGTAGGTAGACAATATGCCAGACAAAAATGATATTAGCAGTGAACAAAGAGCTGAATACAAAGCCAAAATAATGCGTAAAGAACGCGATTTGGAAGATTTTAAAAAGCTTCGAAAATCACTTGGACAAACTGATATAAGCTTTATTGGTACTGTAAATGCCGGTTATGGTAATTTACGAGAGTTGCAAGAAAGAGATCGACGCTGGGACAAGACGCTTGATAAGGAAATCACACTAGATTCAAGAAAAGCTTCAGAAGTAGACAAGTTGGTTCATGAACAGAATGCTAGAATCGAGGAGTATTTTGCACAAGTGAAAAAACAAACATTAAACAAGATTGACGAGTTAGAAAAAGAGCGGAGAGATCTACCATGGGATTAAGATATTTAAGTACAGATTCTTCTGGAATGAAAAATAATTTGAAGAAAACTTTACAGCAAAGTAACCAGGCTATTGCAGATTTGAAATCAGGTAGTGAGCATTTAGTCAGTGCGATTGACAGGCATACTTTGTCTGGAGCTGCTTATACAGCAGGTAAAGGGTTATTCTCAGATTTGATTATCCCAGCAATTAGCAACGTTTCTAAAGCATTGGATAATGTGCAGGCCGACTTAACAAAATACGAGGCACAGGAAGACATTGTTAACGGTGAAAGCCTGCTGGACGAAGATCGACTTAATGCGGAACACAAAATTAAAAGTATGCTGCGAGATGCAGCTAAGCAACAATCAGAAAATTTTAAACAAACAGCAAGAGCAGTTGAAAAAATTCCAATTTTGGAACTTGGTGCAGGTATGTTTAAAGGCATGTCCAAGCAAATGGACTCTGTGGCAAAAAGCTACCAAGATGAAATCACAAAAATTGAAAAGAAATTGACAAAATTGCACAAATTCTCAACTGGTATTCAAGGGCTTTTTCAGAATAGTTTGCAAGAGCTTGAATCAGCGATGAAATCTGTCACCTCACTCAATAGTGCAATTGTGAGTAGCAGTACTGGGAAGTACCTTCTCAAAAAGCATGAATCACAAAAAAATAATAAGTTGTATGATTCTTTAAAGAAGGGTGCACTTACAGACGGAACTTTAAAGTTCTTAGAGAAACTAGCAGAAAAAGGGTCAAAGGTTTTAGAAAATTCAAGTGAGTATCTGGCCGCCGTGGCACTTGCTTCAAATGGAAGGTTAGTTCAAGTATCGAAATATGCAGAGCAGGTTGGTAAAGTTGGTGCAAAAGCAGGAAGGGCATCAAAATACGTCCCAATTATTGGCTCTGGGTTGACATTTTATGATGATTTAACAACAAGTCATGATTTTGGACAAGCTGTTGTACATACGGGTGTTAGTCAGATTACCGGAACTGTTATTGACGGTCTAGGTATAATTGGAGGGCCATTTACGGGATTTGCGTCGACAGGAGCGGCTTTTCTGGGGAATGTTGGCGCGCAAGTTGCGATTGACAAGTTTTTTGAAGACGCACCGATGAAAAAGTGGAAAAAGTTTGAGAACGACGGCTTTAAGAAACGAGCCGAGCTAAATGATGAGTATATCACTAACAACACACAACTTTCAGAGGATCAAAAAGCACTCTTAAACAAGTATTCTGGCGATCCAATGGACGTTTATCGGAATCTATCAGGACAAAGTAATGTATCAACATTTAAATAGAACCTTACCAAATTTGTGGTATTTCGTATTTGTATAAGGAGAGCTTAATGAAACAGCCCGTTGAGGTTTTTAGAGTCAAAGATGCTAAAGAGTCATATTTTATAGCGCATACTGAAGAGGATAAATATATTTTATTCAAGTTACGCTCGCCTTGGTATGGTTTTTTAAATCTAATACCTGGTGTCAGCGTGGCACGTAAAGGACAAATTATAGATGCTGAGATTGCTAAGCAGTGGATTTACATTCCAAATTCTGACGAGCGTGAGAACGGTAGTGGAACTAGGGTTGGATTAGCGATGATTGCGGGTATACTATTGAACGCCGGTTTTTTGGAATATAGCGATCTAGGCCATGTATATTTGTTGATCACTGCAATAATACTAGGTTTTTTAGCAGCTAATTTATACGCTTCTTTTACAGATGCCCAGATAAAAAAACAAAATAAGTTAATACAAGATTTTAAACCGAATATAGAGGCAAGCATTTATAACCCATCTATTGGAGTGAGGTTACTAATGCTCTGTATGTTAGTTGTGGCTCTTTTGCCATTGGGATCTTTCCAAATATTTGCAATGTTCATGTTTTCAATGGTGGTTAATATTACCTCGTACAATAATTTTGTCGATGCGGAAAACCTTGAAGACACAAATAATAGAATAAAAATATTGAATTTATAAAAATAGAAGGGGTTTTAGAATGTCACGTAGATTTTTACCATTAGGCAGTGTCGTCACCTTAAAAGGTGGGGGATTAAAATTAGTCATTATAGGTCGTGGTCTTATGTTTAACGACTCAGAAGAAACAAAAACGATTACCTTTGACTATGCAGCAAGTTTATATCCAATAGGTTTGGATGTTGATAAAACCTATTATTTTAATACTGAAGATATTGATCAAATGGTGTTTGAAGGATATTCCGATGATGTGGAAGATCATTATCAAGATGAGTTGAGCCAAATTTTGGAAGAACTTACACCCTATGATACAGAAACAGAAACGATTAATATTGATACATCCGAAACTGAAAATGAGATCCTTCCTGGGAAATCCGAAGTAGTTAATACTAGCAGAGGCCCTTATGGATTTTAAAAGTGAATAAGGATTAAATAAGTTCAAATTATTTAGAAAAGTAGACAGAGTTTTAGATAGCTCTGTCTTTTTTTGCAATGGTGGATTGTCCATAAAGCAACAATTTTGAAACATTTCCAAGTAATCAATAAATTACCATGTTTTTGTGATCCGACTCATTTTAGTTATATTCAACAAAAATAACTAAGGAACATATAGGCATGGCTGAAGATCAAACAAATTCGAACACCTATCATAAAGGGAAACCCGTTGATAGAAACACTAAGAACTTTGTGGGAATTGTCGAATATTTGGAACACATGGTCACACTTTAAAGCCATTGGGTCATCAGGGCCAATTTACTGTTGATGATCACCATTCATTAGTAATTACACCTTCAAAAGATTTGTGGCATTCATTTAAATATAGTGAAGGTGGTGGTGTAAAGAAGCTAATGGCGGTTGATAATGGCTATAATTTCGAAACAATTATGAGAACTCAACCGCAACTACTATCCAACTTATATGAAGGTTCCTGGTGGTTATGGACGTGTTTTGTACGTTCATAATGTGGAAGATGGAGGCAACAAGAACCATTGGTTACGTGCATTGTCTGAAGAAAAAAATGTGCTTCTTGATATTGATATGGTATGGGTGTTGAGAATACTAAGGATTTTATTGATCGTTTAGATAAGGCATACGTTAATCAAATTACAAAAGAATGAAACATAATTTGTGACTTCCAGAGAAAAAATAATCAAGTGTCATCAAAATACCTGATACAAAGACATTTAAAGTACTTACAAAATTAAAGTATGAAGGTTAAGAATAAAATTATAAGCATAAGGTGATAGAGAGATATTTGTAATCTCTTTGAAATATTACCTTGTGCTTATTTAATTAAATAGAGCAAAGTTCTTATATTATTTAAATTAAAAAAGCATAAGGTAATTAGAGTTAAATTCTCTGTATTACCTTATGCCTTTTCTTTTTATAAGCTGCCATAACAACATGGTAGAAAATAAAAAAACGACTAGCTCTAACTAGTCGTCCTTAGTTCATTGATAACTTCATATACTTCAATAAAGCATAATCACGGTATCATTCA
>NZ_DF820491.1 GCF_000691805.2 Weissella oryzae SG25
ACTTAGTGAATCGGACGTTGAATCACTGTCTGAGATTGAATCACTTAGTGAGTCAGACGTTGAGTCACTATCCGAGATTGAGTCACTCATTGAATCGGATGTTGAATCACTATCCGAGATTGAATCACTTAATGAATCGGACGTTGAGTCGGAATCGCTGATTGAATCACTTAATGAATCTGATGTTGAGTCACTGTCTGAGATTGAATCACTCATTGAATCGGACGTTGAATCGCTGTCGGAGATTGAATCACTTGTTGATTCTGAATCACTTATTACATCTGATGTTGAGTCACTCAATGAGTCGGAGATTGAATCACTTAGTGAATCTGAAATTGAATCACTTGTTGATTCCGAATCACTTATTACATCTGATGTTGAATCACTATCACTGATTGAATCACTCAATGAATCACTGTCTGAAATTGAATCACTCATTGAATCTGATGTTGAGTCACTACCACTGATTGAGTCACTCATTGAATCGGACGTTGAGTCACTATCACTGATTGAATCACTCAACGAGTCGGACACTGAGTCACTATCACTGATTGAGTCACTCATTGAATCCGATATTGAATCACTTAATGAATCTGAGATTGAATCCGATATTGAATCACTTAATGAATCTGAGATTGAATCCGATGTTGAGTCACTGCCTGAATCTGGTAGTGAATCAGACGTTGAATCAGACGTTGAATCAGACATTGATTCACTATCTGACGTCGAGTCCATTTCTCCGTAAACCGCTAACGTACCACTTGCACCTGTTATGTTAGCTCCTTCAATATGATATCGGAACAGATAGTAGACACTGGTATCTGGGAATAATTTAGCTAATGCATCCTTAGATACATGGAATTCTGCAACTGAACCAGCAGGATTGCGTAGATAAGACGATGCATATGTGGTTGAGCCATCATCTTCCATACTAACAGCCGGCGTAATTGAAGCATGTACATCACTACCTACACGGCTAGTAAGCATAATTACGTCACTTGTATCTGATAGAACTCGACCATTCTTAACATTTGAAACAAGTAAGTAGTCTATTGAGCCATCATTATTCTTGGTCATTCCTAGAACTTTATAGCCCTGCTGCTGATAGTTGGATACCATTGTACCTATATCGCCAGGTGATGTTTTAACCGAATTAAAAATATCACTATCATTAATAGTATCTTTAAGAGATTGCGTATCTGCTGGAATCGTTGTTGATTTTTTGGTACTAAGCAGATTTTTGTCCGTTACCTCAACGGACTTACTTTCACTTGCAGTTCCTTGTGCATGTACCACAGTTGGTAGCGCAGCCCCACCACCAAAAATACCAGCCATACTGGTTATAGTTGCATAAATCCACGTTTTATTTGATTTATATGCTTTGTATCTTTGTTTAGGATCAGAACTTTGTAACTGTTTGATTTTATTTTTTTTTGACATCAATTGTTCTCTCTTTTTCTCAATATAATTAAACCATACTCATTACTTCCAAAAGTCTTAACTTTGTTTTTAAACTTATAATCATTAACCTTTATCAGAACTTTCACATTTTTTTGTAAAGATACTAGAATTCAACAATTAAAAAGTCTATTTCTTTACATCAAAGCCCCTTAATTATTACAAGCTATTTATGCTCATTACCTTTTTGAGATGTTCGCTATCCTCAAACTTTTTAATAAATTTTAAATACCGTAATAAATCAAAAGTTATTTGATAAAATATTTGTGAACAACCAATCAAGTGAGCTGAATTTTGCTTGGAATATTTAAAGGACTTATACTGATTTAAAGTTACCACCACAGTACTACGAGTCATCGACAAATGATTTTTCTTTTGCAACCCATTTGTAAACATATGTATCGACATTATTTCATTATTCATAGTCTTAAAAAAGATTTCTGCATTCATTAATACATCACCTACATTGTTATAAGCTGTCATTCCTTATTGGAATTTTAAAACAACATTCTATGTTTATATGTTGCTTTAAGCTGATAAAAAGTTTTAATTTATATAAACAAACAACAGTATCTGATATATAATTAAAACATCTTACCTAATTGTTAATTTTATAACAAATAGCCCAATGTAGTGTCTCAAAAAATTAACTTAAAAAGTTAAAATATAAGCAAGTTTTTATCCAGCAAATTCTTATACAAAGCAATACACTTATGTTTATTTAATAAGATATGGGGAGTATATAATGCTTGAAGAATTGAATGAGAATTTTGGGTCAGAATTATATGATAGAGATTCAAGAAGTATGACAAATATCTGTCGTATTATTTTTGATTATCAAAATCCAATTAGTATTAATTCACTGATGGAAAAAACAAAATTAACGAGGCAAACAATCTACAAATATATTCATGAAATTAATCAAATTTATAGAAATATTGGCCACGCTAATGAAATAATTTCTAATGTAAACGGCCAATATTATTTTAAAGGCAACAGTTTTGATTATGCTGAATTATTTTTAAGAATAATTTCTAATACCGTTCTTACAAAATTAGCAATTGCTCTTATAAATAATCCTTCTGTTGATTTCAAAGAGTTTTGTTTCGAAAATTTCATATCGCAAAGCACCGTAAGACGTTTAATTACAAATATAAATAACCGTATTAATACGTTTAACCTGGCGATAACCATTAAAAATAATTCAATTTCAGTTGTTGGCAGTGAAAATAAGATTAGATATGTCTTTGCGAGCTATTTTTGGCGTACTTTTCGTGGCTTATACTGGCCTTTCACTGCCGTAGATAAAGATAATATAATTAACCTCATTGACACACTCGGAAAAAAACTGCATTTTACAATAAAATCCGGACAAAAAATTGAATTAGCTTACATATTTGCCGTTAATATTTGTCGAGCAAAAAATAACCATTCGATTGGTCATATCACTCCGTTTGATAGTTTCCTCGTAACCAAACTTTTTTCACAATTAGCAGACAATTTTGAACAAGTTTCAAAAGAATTCTTTGCAATTGCTGAAATAGATATAAGATTCATATTCCTATGGCTAAGCACTTTACCGCAGTTTTATTCAATAACAGATACGAAAACACTTTTTCTTCAGACCCTAAAAGACAAAAAAATTCGAAATGAATCTACTAAATTCATTGAAATAATTACCAAAGCTGACCCTGAATCATTAAAGCTGATCCCAACACAATATAATCAGTTACTATTAGACTTAATTTGTGGCCGCCTTTCAGTTGAATTATTTGGTAACCTGCCCTTTACTGTTTCTGATTTAAACCTTAATAAATATACAAATATTTTAGCGCCTAGCTATATAAAACGAATAAGCATGATTATTTTAAAAACCCATCCTTCTATCAAGACTTCCGATATCAAGGCGCTTGCTATCAGGTATGGTTGGGCTTTAGCTTTATTTATGCCAATTCATAAATTTGAACGAACCATCAATATCTATCTTGATACTGATATTTTAATTGATCTTGAAAGTCAGATGAAAAATCAACTCAGAAATATTTTATGTAATTTCTTCAATATTGAAATTGAAACAGATATTAATAGGTTAAATCAGGCTGATCTAATTTTAACTACTAGTCTTCTAACTGATTATCTACCCTTAAGTACTCCCAAAATTCAAATTCATCCTCAATTAAGTTCAAAAGAACTAAACGTCATTATTAAGTTTTGTGAGGATTTAATTAAAGTTTAACTTACAGCCTTTTTAAAGATACACGAATATAAAGTCAAGTCTAAGGTACATCCTGAAAGTTAGTAACTTTCAGGATTTTATTATGCTTAAAATTTCAAAACAAATGAAATATTTATCCAAACAACTTAGCCTATTACTTATAACACAAGCATTATGCTTTTAATGTCGTCCTTGCCTTAACAACGATTGCATTCGATTTTCATATAAAATAACCCACTAGCCGCAAGCAAATCAACTACTACTTTTATCTATCGTAGTAATTAATTAGGCTATAATTTTAAAAGGATTCAACAACAAGCCCAAATTTAATTCAGTTATAGGGAGCCTAATAGGCTAAGGCCACCTGAAGTAATCAGTATATTTAAAGATAATCGTCAGTAGGCATAAATACTGATTTTCTTAAACAATTCCACCATCAGGTGTACAAAAAAACCGTTTGAAAAAAATTTCAAACGGTTAAATTATATTTAACTATTAAGATAAATATTAAGCTCGAATTAGCAAAATATAATCCTTTATTTTAGTTATTGGCCATTACAACGACAAGGGTTTGATCACTCTTTTCACCAGTACTATTGCTTTCAATAACCTGAATAATGTCATTTGGAGCCATAAATCCAGTAGGTACATTAAATGCCCATGATAAATCTTTTTGAACAACAGTTATACCACTTTTACCTGTCGTATAATTTGTGACTGTAATGATGTCACCTTCCTTAAAGCCAGTTCCTTTAATTGTTGTATCTTTAGCTAACACAGGTTGACTAACAACTGGCTTTGGAATCTGAACACCTTCATGTAGAACAGTTGTTGTTGCAGCTTCACTTTCACCAACTCCAGTATTTTGTGTAACTGAAATTGTTACACCTGCATTTTGTGCTGGAATTTTAATTTTGTATCCGCCACTCTGGTCAACTTTACCGTTACCAATGATTGTACCAGCTCCATTTTTAATGGTAATTTCAGCACCAGGCGTACCCTTTCCTGAAACTTCAGTAGCAGTATCGTAAACTGGTGTCTCAATCGTTGGCTTTACATTCAAAAGATCATAGCCTGGATCCAATTGTGCAACAGGAATCGTAGTTGTTCCTTCTGTATTACCTACAGCATGCCAATCAATCAATTCATCCTTTGTTGCAATTGTTGCACCTAGATGATATGCAGATCCGTCAGCCGCATTTGGAATTCGGATACCTGTCGCTGTTACCATTTGTCCCAAATCCATGGTCAACTTAACATCCATTGTTGAAGATAATCCAATACCGCTAATTGCTGGATTAGTTAATTCTAGAAGATAGTTATCACCATCTCTTACCACCTTCATGTCATCCTTAGTATAATTATACTCTTTACTAGTTAATCCAATTTGGTATGAAAATTGTGATGACGTAATGTAGTCTGGGAGCTTGCCGCTTGCTGCTAGTGCATTGAATTCTGAAGGTAATTTAATAACTGCAGTTGTATGATCGTTAAAGTCGACAGAAAGGAACGACTTAACCTTATAATCCAAATCCAGTGTACCGTAAGTTACGGTATTATTCGCTTCCAACTTTAAGCCGCTAATTGCTGAACCACTAGTTGTAAGCTTACCTTGTGTTTGAAAATCAGCACCTTTTGGTGTCACCTTTGAGTTAGCAGTTTGAGCATTGTTACCATTACCAACTGCTGCAGCTGATGCAGAAGCAATTCCAGTGCCACCAACAAGCCCTAAAATCATTGATGACATCAAAAGAACATTTCCCAGTTTAATAGACTTTCTCATAATAAACCCCACTCTTTTTGAAAAGTTTTTTAGAAAGGTCGGCCAACATTTCTAAATTCATAATAGCTTCACAATCTTCAAATGTAAAGCAATATGAATTAGATTTTTTTATTTGGTTTATGTATACTTTTTGCCTAGTAATATAAAAATATTAGCAATTCAACATTCTAATTCAGATTAGTTTGTAACGCTTACAATGCTTTAAACAAAGGGAATGCCCTTTTTATAACTATTCATTTACTAATTTCAATAAATGTTTGACCATTTCTAACCTATTAATAATTTATTGAAAATTTCTTTGCTCAAAATTTATTAAAATTTCCAATTTTAGTAAATTCATCTAAATTATCTTGGCAAAAATTAGCGATTTGCTTATATTTTAATAGTGTTCCAATACTTTATTTTATCTGAAGCAAATTTTTTAAATACATTCTATCAGGGGTTCATAATGACAATTCGCTAAGCGTTCTCTTAATATGGATGTGAGCTTAATAAATTATTTCAATTAGCAAATATAAAAGACGTATTATTAGTCCCAATATATTAAAGTAAAATAATACTTTCCTCATTTACTTATAATTCAATTTTTTATAAGCTATAAAATAAAAAAGATGGAGTTTTGGCTATGGCCAGATTCCATCTTTTTCTAAATTAGTGTTAAATTAAAGATTTTTATTATCCTTTATCAAAACATCATCAAAACCTAAATTAATATAACGTAACATTGCCATTAGTGAGCGCTTAACAAAAAATCCCCCACTAACTGCCGTCTGCCAAGGCTTAATTGCCTGCAACATTGCATCATAATCGGCTGGACTTACTTGAGCCAAAACTTGGTCAATCTCGTTCAAATCATCAACAACTAACCCAATGCCTGCTTTTTTAATCCATTCAGCATGAGCCGTCTTACTAGCAATAATCACTGGTAAACCAGCCGCTATATATAGGGAAAGCTTTGTTGGGTTATTGAATTGATTATAGTAAACGAAATTCATATTTGATTTTTCTTTAATGTTATCAGAAACAACCAAGCCAAATCCACCAGTTAGGTTTGCCACAATCATGTCACTAGGAAGTCGCCCTAAATAATTTACACTTGGATTTTTTTTAACATCTTCGCTCACCTCTCGCCCATAAAAGTTTATCGGCGTTGAAGCTACATAATCAAAATTAATTATATTGCGTCCTGCAACATAATATAGCTGTTTACGATAAGTTTTCTCTAAAAGCTGGCCATCATAAAAGTAGTCCCAAATATGCATCGCAATCATTGGAACATGCACGCCATCTTCCTGTAATTTCGCTCCAACTTTTTCATTGGCAACTAAAAGCAAATCAAATCTACGCAGTTGGCCAAGCCAAAAATCATTCTCACGGTCATAATTATCGTGTTCATCAGTAAACATCCAAGTAGGTACATCGTGTAGTAAGCCAACTATCTTAATGTCTTGAATCCTTTTAAGGTAATCGATAAATTCAGCCTGAAAGTTCATATTTGTCCAAAGTGGATACTGTACAACCACTAAATCATCTGGCTGTATTGGTCCTAAAAGAGCTTTTAAAAGCTGACTACGTCTACTAGGATTATTATCAAGGTTTGAATATGGTGAAAGATTTATTTCTTTAAAGCCTAATTGTTGAGCTGACCTAGCAACATTCTTACTCACAATATAAATTGCATCGTACTTTTGTGAGTAATCACTAGCATTAAAACGTACAATCCATTTTGTCATCTTCTACTCCTCCACATTAACTAGGCGATCCGTGAACCCAAGCTCTAAATACCGAACCGTCTCAATTGCTGCTTGCTTTGAGAAGAATCCTTGCGTTACAGCCATTTGCCATGGCTTAATATTTTCAAGCATTTGCTCATAATCTGTTTCCGTAAGTGCATCAATCTTCGCATCAATCTCCGCCAAAGAATTAACCACTATGCCCACTCCACGCTGTGCAATCCATTCTGCATGAGCTGAGTTGGCCATTACGATAACTGGCAACCCCGATGCTAAGTATAATGACAACTTCATTGGATTATTGTATTCACCATAATGATGCATCCCTTTATAGCCACTACCCTTAGCATAGTAAAGCAACCCAAATCCTCCCTCAAGCTGACTTGGAATATCTATGCTCTTCATTGGTCCTAATAATTTAATATAATCTGGAACTGCTTCTTTTTGATGTGGTCCAATGAAATTAATTGGTACTTTCGATGCATATTCAGCTAAAATTGCCGGATCAATTCCAGTTGCCACATAATAGAGCTCCTTAATGAATCGTTTCTCTTTTAATGGACCCTGATAAACAAAATCGGTTAAATCCATCGAAATTAAGGGCTTATTTACCCCGCCTTCACTAGCTAATCTACGAGCCATTTTAGGATTAGCAGCAATTACTAAATCATATCTATTTAGCATCCATAATGATGCATCACCGGTGTAGTCTCGCTCTCGATTATCATGAATCCACGATAAAATATCCCAAACCATCGCTACAATCTTAGCTTTTCGTACTGTAGACAAATAATCAATAAATTCTACTTCAAATTCCGTGTAATTAGTCCACAAGGGATATTGCACAATAACAATATCACCTGGTAAGACTGCAGATAATAGAGATTCCAATCTAACTTGCCGTGCTTCTTTGCCTTCTGTTCTCAATTCTTCAGCATACATTCGTGGATAATGTAAAATTCGAAAACCAATTTCATTAACCGATTCAGCTGCCATTCGATTTGCAATAATTCCAGACGCATGATTATTTGCATATTCATTATCATCAACTTCTGTAATCCAATAAGTCATATTTACCTCTTTCAATACTCTTCCAAATTCAATTTTCTTTAATTTAGTGAGTACTATCAGCTTCACTTGTCAGTCATTCGTGAATATAATTCTTCACGTAAATCAGTTGGAAAATATTCAAAATTTTTCCCAGGTAAAATTGACAAAGTACTTCCTGACTGATTTAAAAATTTATTTCCTAATTTATTCATCAACTCTAAAAAGTCTGGCCGATTCCCATCACTATAAGCAAATATTCTATTAATTTCCGAGTCATTAAAATTAAGCTCAGTCAATTGACCAAACGAAAAATTAACCACATATTTATTCGAATCTGGTTGGTTAGTCGAATCATTGACTGTTACCCAACCACTGTGCCGACTAAAATTTATATCAAGTTTATCTATCTTCGAGCTGTCGCTAAGAATTAAATATTTAAACTTAATCCACTGATGCTTAAGATTAAGCAAACTAATATCATAAGACACTGCTTCATTTGGTAACACGAAATCGACTTCTAAATCGGCAAAATTATCTGTTTCAATTAAATTGCCTCTTACATCAAAATATTTAATTTCCAATTGAACTGCCAGTGCCTGATCTGCTTCTAAAATAGCCGATAAATGATACTCACTATTTGCCTCTAATAACGGTAAACTAGGTGCACCACCAGACAACATATAATCAGTCTTTGAGTGCCAAGTACAAATCGGCATTCCAGGTGAAAAAAATACGTTTGAAAAATAGGTTGTACCATCTGGTAATAATTGAATTGTTGAGCCATGAACTGACACATCACTTAAATCATTTGGCCAACGAACAAAATAAACATTAGTCATCATCTACCTCCAATAAATCGAAGAAATCTGTCTTCTGATCATCATCTTGAAAATATTTACGATCAAAATCGGTCTGTAACAATGCCTTACATTGCTTTGTGAACCAAAGAACAATCCCTAAACCATCATCATTGTGTCGCCCTTCAAGTCCCTTGTGTAAAACTTTTGTCTTGGGATACTTTTCTTTCAAATAATTGAAAATTTTCTTAAAAGGGAGATCTGTATCTTGCAGCATATGCACAATATTAAAAGTAGTTTTAGAAAAATCCGCAGCAAAAAAACGCTCCCAGAATTCTTTATCTAATCTTTTAGCAGTATCTTTGGTTAGCTCCCCTGTCAAATCTATAATCGTATCTAAGGTCAAATCTCCATTATAAGGATCAAATATTCGCGAATTAAATGCTAGGCCACCAAGATTTGCCAAAGGCTTTCCTACTATAATTGCATGAGGTTCCAATACAGCACCATAGTAAAATGCTGCATAAGTTCCCATTGATATTCCAGATAAAATCAAATCATCTTTAGTAAAGCCTAATTGATCCAAGCAACCTTGAATTGCTTCAATAAGCTGCTTCTCTAAATTGTCCCCTCGATAAAACGAACCACCAACAATTCGTGGATCCTGAATCAACATAAAGGGTGCACCCATACTTCCCATCATCCAACGACCTTCATAATTTTCCGCCGCTCGATATCCTGAAAAATAAACATTTAGCGGTGGCTTTAAATCACCTGCATTGAAGTAATAGGCTAATTCTTGATCACGATGATCTTTATCAAGTAATCTTTTACCGCCCATAGCTAAGAAATTATCCGGTTCCAAATAAGAACGTAAATGTACATCACCAAGTTCAATTTGACCTTTTCCCTTAGCCATTACAGCAATATTAATCGCAAAATCCGGAAACCCAATGTCCCGGAACACCTTGTTGGCTTCTATATCACTTTTCGTAAAATCCCATGTCTTAGCAACTCCAGCCTGAATATAATATGCTCTAAAGAAATAATCGATATCATCGCCCTGAGCAGCGCTTTCCACATGAATTCTAATTTTTCCAGTTGGTACCCATCGATTTTTCCACAACAAAACTTGTTGGTAGTCAGTTCCAAAATCACCTGCTAAGCTCAAATAAGCAGCCCCTTTTTTTGTAACCGTCCCCGCAAAATTTTTTGAAATCTCAACCATACTATTATCAATGCTTGTTCCCCAGGAACCAGTATAATTTTCATTTATAAAAGCAATAAATTCACTGCCCCCATCAATTAAATTAACTTTTTTTGCACCCTTTAGCTTAAGAATTCTTTCCTGCTCGGGCGTGAGCGTGGCATAACCCTCATAAAAAATTTGATAGCTGGGGAATTTTGTTAAATCAAAATTTGTTAGATTATCCATTGCTTCAAAGCTAAACAAAAAAATATTTCCAGAATTATTTGGGTTTTCTACAGGTATCGCAGCCAAATCACTTAACTTTTGCGTTAAACTCTCATCCATCGGCAAATGATAATAACCATAATTCTCACTTAATAACTCAATATTGTTTAACTTTTTTCCACCAATATGAAAAATTTTGCTTTTTTCAGCCATATAAAACCTCCTGCCATCTTTCGATTGCTTGCGCTAGACCATTGATTTCAATCTGTTTGACTGATTCTACTAAAGCTTTATTCCAATTATTTTGCCCATTTAAATAAAAATCTAAGGCTGATAATAAATCAGTAGCTTTGCTTAAGTGTTTCCCATTAAGGTTATCAACAAAATAAATCGATGAATATTCACTAAGAATTGGTACACCGCTACTTAACACCATTGATTGCATAAAGGAATTAGTATCATTTCTAAAATTGACATAAAGTCGTAACTGCTTAAGGTCATTTTGGAAAGTCTCAGTATCTGGCTTAATTCGATATTGAATCACATGATAAAATTCATAGCTACGTTTAATTTCCTCAAATTTTTCACCAGAAGCTTTAAGTAATTCGAATTCTTCTTGCAAAGCTGCCGTTATCTGACCTCTTGCCATCGCTGTATAATACTTATCAAAAAGTTTATAATCTTCCGATTCAACATCAATATGTGAATTTTGCCAAATAAAGGTCGCCAGAATATCCTTCAAGCGAGTAATCTCATTTGCATCAGGTGTATCAATAATCAATCTAATCTTTGCTTCTTTTGACAAATAACTTAACACTTGCTTGTATAGTTGCTCAAATTCTGTATCAACCCGATTAATCCGCCAATAAATAAACTGTTCGGCAACCGTATTACTAGCACCCAAATTCAATTGACTTGTAAAAATCGGAATAACTTTACCCTTTAAAGCCAATAAGGGATTTAACAATTTTAATTGTTGATATTTGACTAAACTATCGGTTACCAGTGCCTTACCTGCTAATAAGCGTTCATAGTCAATTGCTTTTAGTTCAGTTAGCTGCGAATGATTATCCACGTAACTATAAACAATTGCTTCCTGATAAGGAAACGTTTGACTAACCTTCATCATTTGTCGACTATTACCATCCACAATTAATCGGTCGCTACGTGGATCAAAATGCTTTAAGTTTTTAAGGAGAAATTCACTATAAATGTCTTCCATATTTGCATAGAAAAGACGATTGAATTTATCCTGGTTAACTGCGTCAACACGAATACCATTGGAATTTTCTGTTAATACTACTTGACCCTTTTCATCAAAATAATCTCGTTCAATTAACTCGTTTGTTTGGTCTAAATACGTTGAGCTTAAGATAAATCCAAAATCTGAAAATAAATCTTTTTGGACATACTCACCTTTAAAATAATGAACTTCTTTAACATATCCAAAACGATTAAAATAAACTTCACCAAAACGTTGACCATTTTGTAACAATAAAACTTGATCACGCCCGTAAACCTTTTCAACATCACTTGGTAAGTTAAGATCATCCATTACCATTGGAATAACGTTAGCATCACTAATGTTTTGAATCTGCTTGTAAAATTTAATGAAATTATCATCTGCACTTTGCCTAAACTCAGCCAATAAATACCGTAAAAAAGGTACAAAATTTGGAACTAATACTCGCCATTCAAAGTTGCTTTGTTCAAAAGCTTCTATCATTTTAAGGGTTGAATCAGTTTCCAAATTCGTAATTTCAGGTTGCCAACCAGCTAATATATAAATCATTGTTTCCTCCGTCTTTGCTTACCAAAGAGGTTATAGTTATCTTTATAGAATAAAAAGTCGACATCTTCCCGTACCGTTTCGAAAATTGCGATTAATACGAATAGCATTGCGAAATAATTCGAAAAATTACTATAGGCAACCTTACCAGTCCAGCGGCCAACCAATAATGGTACAGTTACTACAACTGCTAATAGCAAACTACCAGTAAGCGCAAAAAATAGTACGCGTTTCGTAATATAGCGATGGGTTGCTTTTCCAGGTTCGACATTTAAAATGTAATCATTAGATTCTTGCAAACTTTTAGCAATTTGATCAGGCATAATATTAACAAAAGAGAATAAAACACCAAGAATATAAATAATCGCACCGTAGACTATAATTCCACGATAATAATGCATGTTAA
This sequence comes from Weissella oryzae SG25, assembly GCF_000691805.2. Taxonomy (GTDB): domain Bacteria; phylum Bacillota; class Bacilli; order Lactobacillales; family Lactobacillaceae; genus Weissella; species Weissella oryzae. The sequence continues at coordinate 12,646 of NZ_DF820491.1, forward strand.
ACATCGATAATACCAGATCATTTCTCCTATTCGTTAATTGCATAACATAGGCCGGTAAATACATAAATGTATTAGCAAACATTAGGGGTAACGTTCCGGCAATCAGAATCTTAAAAGCAATATAAGCATCCTTTGATCGCCGATCAATACCAATTCTCTGTACGTCCAGATGATACTCCGCAGAATATAACGCACTAACTATAAATACAAAAAGAACAGTGACTAATATTAAAATTAATAGGCGCTCCAAATGCATAACCACTACTGCGTAGTTAGCTAATAAGCTACGTGTTAATCCACTAATAAGCCCTGGCACAATCATTATAAATGGTCCACCCAAACCAAAAATTGCATTTAAACTTGCTATCCAACTAATTAACATCGCTCCAGTAATAAGCGTCAATACAGTAATTAGAAATAGAGTAAATTCACTTATATTTTTTGCCGCTGGAGCAATTGAACTTTTAACACCAAAAGCAAGCAAAGTTGCTTGTAAGGTCGCCAAGATAAAAGTTGATTGCACTTGTATATTTCCACGCTGCCTTTTAGAAAGACCGGCAGCATTATCTGGATTAGCAAACGTTATAATTGATAGAATAATTGAGACTGTCATATATGGTCCCATTCCCAAAGAAAATAGGGTTGGACTAGAAAACACACCACCAGTCATTAGAGCCAATAAATTCTGGACACTCTCAACGCCATTCATCTGAAAATTCATGATGTGGCCGGGGATTGGTATGCTCTGCCCAAATGTATAGACTAATAGCAAGCCAATTGTACATAATCCTTTTTGAATTAAATCCTTATATTTTTTTATCATCGATTAATTCTTCTCTATCCATTTTTATATTTTGAACTTAAATTTTTTAGGGGAAAATCAAATTAATTGAGCCGTCTGGCTTCTTTTCAATTTCTGTTAGAACAATATTTTTAAATATATTCAGCCAAATTTGATCTTCCATTTCAAAAAAACTTCTACGAGCTTCTCGACCAAATTCATTAATTGGCTTACGCTGTGCAGTCCCACGTCCATCAACAACGGCTCTTAACTGTTGCAAGTAATCTAACTGATCAATCCATCCCATATCAATTGACTTTAAAATCACCAATTTCTTAAAATGGGCCAGTTGTTTTTCACTTTTAAAACGATTTAAGGCTGCTTCTAATAATTCTCCAGCCATTGTAGTTAAAAAGTGTTGAACATTTTTACTTGAATAATCATTATCCAAAGCCTGTTCAAGATCTTTCATTTGATATTGACTATCCATATTATTAAAAATAAAATCAGCAATCTCGTGTAGGCCAATTTCTTTCCGTTTACCAATAAAAGGACCCACTACTTTATATTGAGTATCCGCAATAATTTCATCTAAATATTTTTGATTTTCTGCTAATACTTTATCTCGAGCTTGATAAATTTTATCGCGTTGCCCGCCCAACACTAGTTCAAAAGCCAATGTTGTCTTACGACCTTCTTCTTGTTTATTTTCAGCCCGCTTTTGAGCTTTATCCATCAAACGCTTAGCACGAAAACTAGTTAGTTGTTTAGTAAATGCTACCTTGCCGCTCTCGGCTCGCTTTAACAACCGATTTCGATATTTTCGGATTCGGTCAGTTGAATTTTCAACAATAACTTTATCTTCTAGCGAAACAAAGAATTGACTTGAGCCTGGCTCACCTTGGCGTCCAGCACGGCCACGCAATTGATTATCAATTCGCTTACTAGTCATTCGCTCAGTTCCAACTACTAACAACCCCCCATTAGCTTTAGCAGTATCGGTCAATTTTATATCAGTTCCACGCCCAGCCATCGAAGTTGCTAAAGTCACTGAAATACTTGTACCAGCTTCTTTGATAATTTCTTTCTCTCGAGCTGCCGTTGTTGCATTCAATAAATTATGCGGAATTCCATGCTTTAACAACAATAATGAGTACAAATTCGACAGGGTAACTGAGCCAGTTTCAATTAAAACAGGCCGGTTATCATTAATACCTGCTTCAACCAATTTAAGTGAGCTTTCAAGCTTACTTTGGTTATCCAAATAGATTTGATCAGGTAAATCAATGCGTCGTACTGGTTCATTCGTTGGAATTTGAATTACTTCTAAATGATATGTATCAATAAACTCTTTCTCATCAGTTTTCGCAGTTCCGGTCATTCCAGATAATCGCTTGAATTTTTTAAACAAACTTTGGTAACTAATTGTTCCCAATGTCTTTGATTCTGTTGTAATTTCTACGCCTTCTTTTGCTTCAATTGCTTGATGGATACCACCACTTAATTTGACACCCTGCATTGCACGTCCGTTGACCTCATCCAACAAAACTACTTTTCCATCTTCAACTACGTAGTCTCGTCCCCTTTGCTTTAAATACTTTGCTTGTAAGGCCAAAATTAAGTGCCGATAGAGGTTAAAATATTTTGCTGATAAAATCTTTTCAATATCAAAATAATTTCGAATTTTATCTAGTCCATCTTTAGTAAACCAAACTTTCAACTCATCATCGCTTAGCTCATAATCATCAGGTGTTAGACCGTTTATGAACCATTGACTAATTTGAAAAAAGTTGGATTGAACCTTTGGCGCTCCAGAAATAACCAAAGCAGTTTGAGCACCATCAAGTAACACAGAATCGATTTCATCAATAATTGCAAAATTAAAACGTGTAACCATCTTATTTGCTATGTCGGAACCTAAATTATCAAATAAGTAATCAAAACCCAATTTAGAATGAGTGGAATATATAATATCTGAGGTATATAACACTTTCTCTTCAGCTTCATCCATATTACTTACACCAATTCCAACTGTTAGACCCAACCACTGATAGACACGCCCCATGTCATGACCATCTCGATCAGCCAAATAATCATTAGCTGTAATTAAGAAGTTTCCTTTATTGCCTAGCAATGCCCTAGCATAAAGTGGCATTGTTGCCACCAGAGTCTTTCCCTCACCAGTTTTTAATTCTGCAATATTACCATAAAACAAAGCCACTCCACCCAGAATCTGAACTTCATATGGTTCCATTCCTAAAACACGTCGGTCGGCCTCAATTACAACCGCAAAAACTGCTGGCAAAATGTGTTCAATTCTCTGTCCTGTTGCTAAAGCTTGTTTGAAAACCTGTGTCTGTTTTTGTAATTCGATATCTGACATTGCTTGATAAGTCGGTAAAACTTGATAAATTTGCTTAACAATTCGTCGATATTTTTTCACTCTCAACATCTTAACTCCCCTGTCCTAATGATTAAGAAAATACGCAATTACATCTTGCAACTTAGTAAATAAAGCAATCAATGTAACTATTAAAAGTATTAAAAATAAGGATGGTCGTAAATATTGCCACTTCGAAGCGGCACTCTTTTTAGTGTAAAGATGTTTTTGACTTTCAGCTTTAAACCCATCTTTGATTAATTTATCTAACCGGTTATCTTTATCTTCTTGGTCTGGCATCTACCTTCCCCCCTCTTACAAGTTAAAGCAAAAAGCGGCCTAACTAGGCCTCAATTTCAACCTTCGTTAAAGCCTGCTGATAATCAGCCACTGTTGATTGCTTTCCCCCTTGCTCAATTAATTGCTTGAGCATCTTACGCCAGTCTGCTTGCTTGTTTAATGCACTGGCAATCGCATCACAAATTGTTTTTGTGTCCTCAAAAACAAGGCTGCGATAATTATTTTGCTTAACTTTAGCCAATGATAGAATTAACATTTGAGATTGGTATGCTCGCTTCAAAATATCACCGACTTTATTTCCAGCATTAATGTCCAAATAAATATCAGCTTTTTCAAGTTCCTTTGTCAAATGTGCATCACTAATCGACGGAATTAAGTGTAAATTAGTGTATTTTTCACCAATATTCAACAACTTCTCACTCATATTTGTTTGCGCCGCCACCGTAACCATTAGCTCAGGGAACGTTGATAAGATTGTTTCCAAACCTGGCATATTATCACTATTAGTTAACACAAAAGCATTCTTACGATAAGCAGTCTGTCGCTTAAACACACCAATTGGTGACAAATAAGCTAATTCAATCGTAGTATCAGGATAAAGGCCCGTTACTTTTTCCAAATAGGCTTGCTTGTCAAAAACAATCTGTCGCAAAGCTCTAGGTTGCTTCAACTCATTTGCCATATTTCCAGGTACATTCTCACCCATTGGTTCTTGCCAAAATAGGGTTGCGTTAGGCTTCTGGGCAATTGCTTCGCTAATGAAAAGTGGATATGACAAAGAGTTAATATAGCTGCTGGTCACCGTAATATCTGCTGCTTTTAGAAAATATAGGAAAAATTGAGTCAAATTATCAAAAAAGTGAAGCTGATTTTGATAATTTAACTGAATCGTTTGTGTCTGCAAATTTTCAACAATTACAGCCACGCCATCGCGATAATATTCGGTGACATAGGCCTGACCAGCGTTATAAAAAGTAGTTGCATAGTGATCACCAGCGATGTTATACAGATCCTTTTTAATAAGTTCTTTATTATCAGGCTTACTATACCAATCAACGCTATCAACCAATCTGTAGCCTTTACGTCGATAATTAATCCGACCAACGGTTTGCCTTAAAAACTCAATGCTTGCCCCAAGGCCATCTGCATGTCGAATTTCATAAAACGTTGGGATGGTTACTTGGTTAAAGAACCGTCCTAACCGATTACTTTCACTTATTCCAGTAAAGTAAGTAAACGGATTCAGTGCGCCATCCGGTAACTCACCTCGATAATGCACAAACAATGAACTACGCTCTAAATTCGCCGTCTTCAAAGATTGAAGTAGTGTTTGTGTCTGTTCATTATAAAAATCAAAAATATTAACCTTCATCAGTTGCAACTCCCTTACCAAGCATTAATTCTTCCCAAACTTTAGCGACATTTTCTTTTAAGTATTTACGTGCCTGCCTACGTACAATTGGACGGGCTGTTTCAACCATATTTGTCGCATAGAAAGTTAGTAAGGCCTGTTCTAAGGAATTTACCATTTGGCTAAAATCACCTCGTGGATATAATAAGCCACTTTTACCATCAACGATAAACTCACGATTACCATAATCAACATCAGCACCAATAATCGGCAAAGATTCAGCCGTTGCTTCTAACAAAGACAAGCCAAATCCTTCTGAGGTGGAAGCCGATACGTATGCACCATATTGCTTATATACAGAAGTTAGCTTATGATGCCCCTTTAATTTAATGTAATCAGTAGCTTTCAATTCATTAATCAATTGCTCTAACTTACCACGTTCACCACCCTCACCATAAATATCAAGCTTAAGCTCTGGTATTTTACTTTTGGCAGCCACAACTGCTTTAATGATGATATCAATATGTTTTTCACTAGCTAAGCGACTGGCTGTTATCAAACTAAACGGTTGGTAATTAGTGCTTTCTACAATCTTTTCGATATAACCAACTGGAATCACAACAATTTTAGTTGGCTTTGCTAATTGAGCTTTCAAAACTTCTTTTTGTCGCTCAGTTGAAACAATAATAGCTTCAAAATAATTGGCATTATCAAAAACGTACTCATAATTGTTATTCCACAAAATATGGGTACCCGTAGAAAGATTTTCATTGTAATGTTCAGCATGTACAACAGAAAATAGACGAACTTTGCCAACTAAATCTGGTAACAAAATTTCTGCGGCATCAAGTGAACGATCAATAATTACCGCATCGTCGGCCTTTAAACCAAGCTTCTGCATAAAATAGGTAAAAAAGCCTGTGAGTCCATACAAAATTTGATTATCAATTAAAGTTACTGTAATTTCGCCATTTTCATAAAATTGTTCAAAAGCTTTCTCACCATTTAATTTAAAGAACACCCGTCGTGCTAGCTTACCTGCTTGATACTCTTCAAAATTATTTAATGAATGATCAAAATGCAGAATTTGTACAAGTTTATTTTTTTCGAATTGCCTAACAATGTTAAGCTTATCCGTATTTATTTTTGTGAGCTCATACCGCACATCCTCATGCTCTAATTGAACAGTTAAACGCTTATCGTCTTCAAATGTCACTTTATAGGGTGCAGCTAATGCATTTAAAAATTTTTCAATCGGATAATCAGAATCCTGTGCTGGTCGCCCACTTAAAACGTTATAAATCCAAAGTACTTGTTTACGTTCAAAATTCATCAAGTCGGTATAAATTGAGACGTTAGTTGATATATAATTCAAAAAAATATAATAATCATCAACTGGTCCAGCTTCAAATAATTCTTTTCGATATTTTTGGGCATACTCGACACCACTCGAAGCATAACCAATCCCTTTGTTAACATTAAAAACTCGCAAATTTCTATCTCCCCATCGTTCATTTATATCTGCACAATAAAAGATATAGTCATAATTTTGGTCATTAAAACTATTGTGTAAATATTTTCACTAATATAATTCTACACTACATATTCAAAAAAATGTGAACTTTTTGTGAAAGATAATTCCAAAAAAATAACTTCAACCGACTATTTCTTAGCCTATTTTAAAGTTACCAATCAAACAGAATAATTTATTTTCTTACCCATTCAAGCTACTTTCAGATAATTACTTAAAAACATTTCGATCAACTTTTAAAGCCAGTATTACAATATTGATTCATTATTCAAAAAAGTTTTAAGTACTCATAATTAAACTTTTAAAAAACACTTTCTTTTTTCTTTGCACACAGCATTTTCTTTAATAAATTCTATTGTTGGCAATCGATTTCACCCTACTGATTTGACCTTAACAAAATAAAACGGCCAATAATTGATATAATATCAATCATTAACCGTTTATTTGGATAAATATTTCACCAAAAATTCAACCCTTATTCTCTTCTAATTACTTACGAATCGCTCCCTTAGTCGCACCCGTTAACTTTATATAATAAACTATCGTTATTACGTAATAGATAAAATAGATTCCATACATACTAATCATGGCACTTAAGAGTCCTGCATATGGTTGATGCAAAATTAATTCGAACATCTTTAAACCAAATAATACATCTATCGTACCTATTAACAGCGGGATCATGAATAAGATACCAATATCTGTGGCAATTGTTCTTCTAATCACCTGTTTATTTGCACCAATCATTCTAAGAATCTCATAGCGATGTTTATCAGTTGAGACAGACGATAGAATTTTAAACATCAATGTCGAAGCCAACATCGCTAAGAATCCAATGCCTAAGAAAAAGCCCATAAACTCTAGACCACCACTGAAACTCTTTAACATATTAAAGGTAGAATAGTTACCCGCCATCACTTGGTCGTTTACGCCAGTTGCTTTAATTTCAATTGCCTGGTTTTTCTTTAATATATCTTGATTATTTATTAAATTATTAACCCTAATTAAAGTAACAGTTTTAACATCTCCTTGTTGACCTAAAGCCAGGTCGTCTGGTAAAAGTTTAGCCTTAAAGTCTGTATAAGTAGTTGGTGAATACTTAACTAATTGCCCAGCTACATCTCTCAAAGTATGTTCAGTCCCTGGATTTTCTAACATAGCATCCCCTGAGAGCCACTTGGTTCTTGGGTGATCACTTTCTGGGTTAATAATAGTTGGAACTTTATGTGTATTAATCTCTTTGACATTAAAATAAACAACATTATTACGAATTACATAGTGATATTCGTTTGACCAAGTTAGATCGTTAAGCTTCGACAAATCGACATTTTTACTAGTATAAGCTGCCGTAATAGGACTGCTTCCTTGCGCTTGTTGCGGTATAAGCACCTGAAAAGCTTGCCCGACCGAAACTGCACCCAAGGCTAATGCGAAAATCACTGAAATTGCTGTTAAGATTTTTTGGTAATCGCTTAACCTAAACAAAGTCTGTCCATTTATAAATGGGCGTAATGACTTTTTGATGAAGTTCGTTTCACGCAGCTTAAGCAATACTAACTTTAAAGTCCGACTAAGAAATAGATAGGTTCCCCAGATATTTAAAATAATAATTGTAACGAAGACAGCAAGATAAACCGAGCCAAAATCATTAATTTTTATCATGAGTACAAAACTCAAACTAAGAATTATCAACCCAAGGAGGCCAACTATAATGTCACTAAGCGGCTTAACTTTCGGTTGCTTAGCTGTATGATTTGCATTTAATAAGGTAATTGTGTCCACCCGACGCAATTTAACAGTATTAATAAAGCCATTTAAAATAAATAAGGCTATAAAGAAGAGACTTGTGTCTATTAGTGCTCCTAATGAAAATGAACTCCAATGTTGTACCTGAATATCCAAAAGGCCGAGTAAGAATGTGCTGCTAAGAGCTGTCAACCCAAGACCAAATGCCAACCCAATTACTAAGGCCACTAAGCCTAGCAAAATTGTTTCAATAAACAGTAGAGCTCCAATCTGAGATTTACGTGCCCCTAACATTGAAATTAGACCATATTCACTCTGCCGTATTTGCAACAAAAAGCTGTTCGCAAAATTCAGATAAACAAAAGTAATCACACCCAATAAAAACTCACCAACCGTAAAAACTGGTCCTAGCAAAGAAATTGATGAATTAGCATGTAAAAAGCTCTCATTGGTTGCTAAAGCTGTAAACATATAGAAGATGGCAATTGCTAATACTAATCCAACAAATAAGACCGTAAAATCTCGCCATCTTGATTTCAACGATTTTATCGCAACATTAAACATTTCATTTCCCCCTAATCGTTGAATGTACCCAATTGATTCAAAATATTCCGATAAAATGTCTCACGATCAGCTGAGCCCCGCTCTAAAGTATTGATAATTTCACCATCACTTAAAAATAGAATTCTTGAAGCAAATGAGGCTGAAAAAGCATCGTGCGTAACCATGACAATCGAAATTTCCTCATCAAGATTTATTTTACGTAAGTAGTACAACATTTCACGTGCATTTTCTGAATCCAAGGCACCGGTTGGTTCATCTCCAAAAATCAACGAAGGCTTATGTACTAAAGCACGGGCAACACCAACTCGCTGTTGCTGACCACCGGAAAGTTCTGCTGGGTATTTATTTAATAACGTTTCGATTCCCAATAATTTAACCACCATTTTCACGGCCTCTGCTATTTTAATTGGCTTAATTTTTTGTAAGGTTAATGGTAATTCAATATTTTCCCTGACGGTCAAACTATCGATCAAATTATAATTTTGAAAAATAAAGCCCATATCATGCCCACGAAAATCAGCAATCTGCCGATCATTCATTTTTAAAATATCTTTATTGTTGATTAAAACTTGCCCACTTGTTGGCTGCATTAATGTTGAAAGAATATTCAAAAGTGTTGATTTTCCTGAACCAGAAGGCCCCATAATTGCAACAAATTCACCTTGTGCAACTGCCAATGATAAATTTTTCAACACTTCCTGCTTAACGCCTTGTGAACTTTCATAAGTTTTGTTGATATGTTGTGCATCCAAAATTAATTCTGCTTTTGTCATAATTCCCCCCACTAAACGGCTCTATTTAATTTATTATCATAAGTTTACTGTATTTTTTTACGATGCTCTCTTACATTTATGTAAGGTTTATTTCTGCCCCACTTTTACGCTTATAAGCAAAGTAAAAAGACGCCCCTTTAATTAAGGAACGTCCTGATCTAATTAAAATTAATGTTTAATCAAACGGTCGACAAACTTGTCTAAAGTAAATTTGAATACCTTGGGATGATTACGTGCAGCCCACACCGCTAAACGGTCTCCGCTAGCATGGAAGTAGCGTCGCTTTGGTTTGCTTGCATTTGCAGCCCGATAAAAAAGCTGTGCCAATTGTTCACTAGTTGCACCAGGCATCCGATCACTAGTTAATAGGTTGCTAACAGCTGTCACTAGTGTCTTATATGGTGAATTATCATGCAAATTCTTCTTAGCATTATCCATAGCAATTTGCGCCCAAGCTGATGCTGTTCCTCCAGGTTGGATAACAATTGAATGCAGACCGAACTGACGAATTTCAGTATCTAAAACATCACTCCACTGTTGTAAGGCGGCTTTAGAAGCATGATAATGTGCCCCTAATGGCATATATAAATCTCCACCAATTGAAGAGATATTTACAATTAAGCCGGTCCCTTGTTGACGCATCGTTGGCAGAACTTGGTTGGCCAAATCAACCGCTGCAAAATAGTTTACGTCAAATTGATACTTCGCCTTATCCACGGTAATTTCTTCGGTTGGACCAAATTCACCATAACCGGCATTATTAATTAATACATCAATACGCCCATACTTTGCGATAGCCTGGTCAACTAAATTTTTATTCTGCTCACTATCAGTTACATCAACTTTGATGGCTAAGATATTTGACCCGGATGGAATTTTTTCGACACGGCGAGCGCCCGCAATTACCTGCCAACCTTCTTTAGCAAATAATTCAGTCGCTGCATAGCCCATACCGTTTGATGCACCTGTAATAATAACTACCTTATTCATATTCTAATACGCTCCTTCTCAACGTTACGCTTGTAACCCTCTGCTGAAAATAATAAAATTAATGTAGTAAAAAAACAAGCTGCAAAAAAGCATAAGTAACAAAGCAGCTAATTTGTAACAGACTCGAGGTCTTTATTATGGCTAAAACCGCATTTTCACTTGCCCAGCAAGTAGATAGTCAAAACTTTATCACTGAGGCCGTCTTAAATCTTTTAGAAACCAAACCATACGATAAATTAACCATCACAGATGTCGTAAAAAAAGCTGGTACATCACGGATGGCTTTTTATCGTAACTTTGCATCCTTAGATGACGTTTTGATTCAGTACTACTATAATTTATTTCAAGAATTTTTTATTAAAAAAGAAAAAGAAGCTAATTTCGACCAACAAATTGCAGTCCTAACTGAATTTTTAACTGCGACTCGTGAAGAATTATTAAGGGCCTTCAACCAAGGTTATGAACAACCAATTTTTGTTGCCTTTAGTCGTCAAGTACTTGAATTTATGAATCCGCAATCCAAACTAGAAAATTATCAAGTAAAATTTATTGCTGCTGGTACGTTTGCTGTTTGGAAAGAATGGTTAATTTCAAAAGATGATAGTTCTGCCGCTGAAATTAATGCTATGCTTCATGCCTTCGCCTGCTGAAATTCACTTTAACTTTCTTGCAAACCAATTAAACTTCTCATTCAAAAAGAGCGTTTAGCTAAATTCTGCTAAACGCTCTACACTTAGGATAGCTCAACGTTTGAACTTCCTTTTACTTAACCCGTTCATTATCGTCATCGGTCACTTTATCTTTTGCAGCTTCATAACCTTGACTTGTCTTTTCCTTGATTGTTTGACCAGCATCAGCTGCTCGATCTTGTAAAGACGTTTGGTTTTTATCATATTCATCACTACTTTGAATATCTACAACCTTAACATTCATCTCCACCAAATCTAGCCCAGTCATTTTAGCAACTTGTTCGCTAACTATTTTTTTAACATCGGCATAAATATCACGAGCATCTTTACCATATTCGGTAATAATATCCAAATCTACAGCAACTTGTTCTTTCCCAACTTCAACAGAAACGCCCTCAGTTGGATCATCACTATTAACAAGTTTATTTTTTACGTTGGCGATAAAGCCTGCATCGACACCGAGCAAACCATCAATTTTCTCAATTGAATAGCCAACAATTTTTTGAATAACTTTATCATCAAATGACAATTGACCTTTAATGTCCTTTTGATTAGCCTTCTTATCTGTAGTTGTATTAGTATTCCAAGTTGTATCCATAATTCAATCTCCTATTCTGTAATTACTTACTGAAAATTCGCTTGATCTTATCAAAAGATATATTCCATACCTGTATTGCCCAACCAATCAGCCAGCCAACGCCTGCAAATATAATAACTAATAACGTTTGCCAAAAGCCAAAGGTAAGCAGCAGGATTGCTAGTAATAAGCCAATTATTAGCCCCATCACTTGCGGTTCTAAATTGAATTTAGGCATCCATCAGTCCCCCCTACTAGACAACTCTCGTCCGCTTCTTACTTTGATTAGCTTGATCAACAATTAACTTCGTTTCAATTCTAGCAACGCCAGTATCTTTTAACAAAGCTTGCAAGCCATCTTCCAACTGCATTTTAATTGTGCCTAAATTTGCTAACATCGCTTGCTGGTAAGGCGTCTTTGCTCGAACAATTAAGTTGACTTTCCTACGATGATTTTTTATTTTAACGTCAATATCAGTTAAACCGCTCCCTGATAAGGAACGCTTTACAAAACCAGTAATTCCACGATTATCTAATGTTAAGCTACCAGTTTTATCGCGAATTAGGGTTACATCATCTTTTTTAGTTGGCCAAAATAGAATTATGATTGCCCCAATTACTAAGAGGAGTGCTAACACAATCGCATAATAGTACGCTATATTAGCAACACTTAAATTGTTCAACCCAATTTTCTTTAGCCCTATATTTAGCTGATGGATAACAATTCGACTTTCTGGTCGCCAAATAATCACGAGGAATGGCAAAACATAGAGCAAGGTTAATACCAAGATTACCAATTTATGCCATATTCTCATAAGAATACCTGCCTATTTTCTGCGACTTAAAACGGCTGAAACTACTAAAACTAGAATAATCGCCCCGATTAGCGATGGTATTAGAGCCATTCCTGCCAACGAAGGTCCCCACGACCCAAGTAGCATTTCACCTAGCCATGACCCAATGATTCCGGCTAAAATATTGCTAATCCAGCCCATTGCACCGCCATTCTTCGTAATCGCTCCAGCGGCCGCACCAATAATGGCTCCTACAATTAACACCCAAATTAAATGCATATCGTACCTCCATTTTCATACAACAATGTTCTAACAATGTCTACACTTATATTGTACAAATTTATAAATTTAACAGCAAGAAATATGCCTAAATAATAGCATACACTAGGCAATTATTAGAAAAAACAATTCTATTGGCGCTAACTTGGAAATTGATAATGCTCTCACCTAAATTAAAATATAATGCCCATCAAGTGCTCTATCCTAATTTTTGTTAACTTAACATTCATCCAAACTGCCTAAAGAAAAAGTGTTACTAGTATTTAACTAGTAACACTTTTCTTTGTATAAAAAATCAATGATTCTCATCACCACGTTGCCTAATTGTGTACATAAGTAAGCACAAGATTGGTAAAGCATAAATCATTCCCAAAGAATATCGTACTGAAGCATTTAAAGGTGAAATTACTGCTGCCAATAATTGGATATAAAATGGGGATAGAAAAATTAGTGATTCCCAACCAAATAATTTGTTTATAATCGCCATTAGGATTAATCCTAGAACGATGTATAGGGCACCGGAATTTAGTAAGCCTATTATTCCACTATCTTTGCTGATTTTTTCAGCAATTTGCTTACGCCATTTATGATTGTTTTTACTGCTCTTATCTAAGTTATCACCCTTTAATTGGAAATTAGGATAATCTACCGTCATATCACGGTACTGTGGAGCCATAATATCAAAGTAACCATAAAACTTCATAAGTGCTGCTCTTAAGAAAACTCCTGGATGCTTAGTAAGCATTTGCAACCAAATTTTGTTAAAGTTACGCCAGTCAGCTTTTTTAATTGTATTATAACGATAACTGTCTTTTTCAAAGTATCCAGATGATTTAACTGGATCAACGTTTCCAGGCTGATAAACAGTCGCCATTTCCCCTAAATTAAAGATCCGTTGTAAATTATCTCGCTCAAAAGCAGTCAAATCATTCGGATACTCCTGTACATATAATGCAACTTGTTGAATTTGGATTCCTTTCGCTTCTATCGGATCATCTGGAACAACAACCCCTGTTGCAAAGAGCATCGCCATAGATATCTTAAACATTAATAACGGTATCAATAAGGTTGTTAGAGCTATCTTCCTTAGCTTTGGAATAAATAATAAGAATACAAACTCTAAAAAGATTACCAGCCAACCATATTTTACGCTGATTAAAATAATAAGGGTCGTAAATGTTAACAATATATAGGCAAGGCGTTGATTAATTTTTTGATATATTAATCCAGCTAAAATACCTACTAATAAAATCGTAGCTGCTGCAAAAGACGGATTTTTTACTAAGGACCAAGCCGAAATTGGAATCATAAAAGTTGACATTGTCAAAAGTAAGGCGATTAACTTCGCCCAATAGTTTTGTACCAATGATCCTATCACTTTTAGCGTAAAGGCAAAGGCAAAAACGGTTAATATAAATTGGCTTGTTGCCAACAAAGCTAACCCCGGCGTAAAGGACTTAAAAATAATTAAGCTATATTTTAAAATGCCACCATAAATAAATGTTAGATAAAAATTATGTTGGTTAGTTATTAATCCACTACCATGTTTTACTAAATAATCAGCAATTGGATAAACTTGAGCTGGTGCCATAAGATGATGTGTAACTACATATGCTTTGCTTTCAATAATTTCTTGGGCTTGCATTGCCAAATCCCAACCAGCTGAGCCAGGAAAGATAATAATTGAAAATGGTAACCAAACAATCGCTAATAATATAAAAAGCCGATGTGTTCGTTGGTATAGGTAACCAACAAAGGATTGAAGCCAACTTGGTCCAAGTTTATCTCGTGTAATAATAACCAAACGTTTTAAATAGTAAATTATTATTCCTAATATTAATACGATTAGGAAAAAATAAGCTAAACTTAATAGTGAATTTTTTTCAATTAATCGTAGCGTCAAGTGGTAGTTCTTTGTGTATAAGCCAAAAGTCATACTACCCGCAATTAGGCCAAGTATGATAAATAAATAAAGTGTACGATATACCTTAAGTATTTGCTTAGGCCAATTTTTTACCTTATTATTCATTTTTTTCTCCGCTAATTTAAATTCATATTCCCAAAAAACTTGTCATCAAATTATCCATGTTAATTTCCACCATCATTCACCTTTAAGGTGTTAGTCCCCGACAATAACATAATGGTCATCGGGATAGTTAGCATTACTGGTAGTACATAACGTAAATACCCGTCAACTGGTGATAGGAACCCTACGGCAATGGTTGAAAGAGCCATTATACTAAAAGCTAACGCAAATTTATTTTTTAACGCAAAAGAAATGAAGGTCAACAAGACAGTGGTTAATCCCCAAAAACCAGTAGTTAGCAATATATTAGTTGGTACAAAATTTTGTAAATTAAGCATGAAAGTTGCTAAACGCTTTTGACCTTCAGTTGGTAAGTTATTGAAATCTGCAAACAACTTTGAATCCTCATACGGAACAAAACCAGCTCCTGCAAAGCCAAGGTCAAAATTAATTCGCCTATCACCAAAATATTGATAATGATAATAATTTCTAATGAAAGCATTGATATACATACTTGGTGCGTTCTTCAAACCTTCAAGCCAAATTGACCAAAACCATGCTTTATGTGCATTAATCGGAGCAGCCTTAATCATCGCCATTCTTTGTGTATAGGATTTTCCTGCCACAAAAAAACCATCGGGATAATAGTAATAGGTATGCTTTATTGGATCATAAGCACCATTAGTATAGCTCATTGTCATAAGTTTAAGATCAGCCAATTTGGCCAACTTATGCTTAGACTGTGCTGAAAAAGCTTCAGGTTTATGCTTCAACGTATAAACGATTTGTTGACTCGGTAGCGCCAAAGCCTCAACACTCTCTGTTGGTTCAACATGCAACGCTGGTAATAATACTTTAGACCAAATAGCAAAAACAAATAATGCTGTTGCAAAAGTTGCTAGTAATTGTTTCAGCGGAAGCCTAAAAATCAGAAAAACAAATATTGCCGTAAATAACAGTAAGAAAGAATCATTTCTGACTAAGACCAAACATACTCCCGAAACTAACAAAATTAGCTGATCAGAAAATTTGCTTTGTTTAAGCATTAAACGTATCAATGCGCCAAAGAAAAAGACCAAAGTAATCAAAAAAATTGCTGTTTTATTTACATTCACTACTAAGATTGGAAAAATCGGAAATAAACCAAAAAACGAAATTACAAACCAACCGCTCCGTTTACCTAGTGTACTAATCGTTGACACTAAATAAGCCAAGGCTGTACCTAATAAAAGGGCCTGTACTAATGTTATTATTGCGACACCAAAATATGCTGATTTTAATCCAACATAGCCCAACCAATATAAGCCACCCAAAAAAAGGCTCGTCAATAGCGGATGATGATTTGTTAAATAAAATTGCTGATGCGCATAATTAAACACGGTGCCGTAGAAGTGAATATTCTGAGCAGGCATATTACTCCTAAAAATACCGTTCAATTGATCGGCGCCGTCCCAGCCTATTACTCCCGGAAAAGCTAATACAATATATGGTAACCATAGCAAGATGATTACACCTAGATAGGTTAACCATTGATAAGTATGCTTACTATCTCTTAATTTAATTGCCTTAGCCCGTAAAAAGATTAATGACAGGACCATTTCAATTATAAAGAAAATAATAAAACTTATAATCCCTAGGCCTATATTGCCTAACCCATCAACAAAAGTAAATGGATTACCATGTGTAACCATTGAATGGCCAATTAGCCACACTAAAGTTGCGTATGCCGCAAAAACAATTCCCGAAAATATTATTCTTCGTGAGCGAAGCTGGAACAATATTTGCATTTTATAAATTCCTTTCAGTGACCCTAAGCAATTACCTAATAAAGTTTTAAGACAATAGCTATTGATGTTGTCTAACCACCTTCAAAATGGTCATTATCAATCCTCATTAATTATAATCAAAAGTAGTTTGTTTTCAAAATTCCCCTTTATAGAGAAAGTTCACCCAATGACTAAACGCCACTGGGTGAACTACTTAAAACTCTTTAAACTTTAAGGCAATTGTAAGTCTTGTTCTAAAACATGTTCATTAACTTCCCCATTTGGGTATTTAATATAGTACTCATAATGCGAACTAGCTGCATTTTTTATCAATCGCGTTTTAACAGTTCCAACCCAGCCACGGTGATTTACTAAACTATAACCATTGGATTCGGCTGTAGCTACGTTTTTTATCTTCACTTGCTGACCTACTGCAAATTTGGGTTCAACGGCGGAAGTTAAATCTTGTTCCAACACGTGCATACTTTGCTGCCCGTCACCATAATCAACGTAATATTCATAATGGGAGCCATACATATTTTTTACACTATTTGATTTAATTGTTCCAACCCAACCACGTCGATTGGTCAAATCATAGCCATTTGATTCAATATTAGCACTATTTTTGATTTGTACTGTCTGCCCATTAGTAAACTTTGGCGTTGTAGGTATCTGTAAATCCTGTTCTAATACATGCATACTTTGCTGTCCGTCACCATAATCAACATAATATTCATAATGCGAACCATACATATTCATAGGAGTATATGACTTAACTGTTCCAATCCACTTTCTTCGACTACTCAAATCGTAGCCATTCGATTCGATGTTAGCGGTATTTTTAATTTCAACCGTTTGTCCAACCTTAAATGTTGATTGAGGTGCAAGATCCAAGTCTTGTTCTAAGACATGTTCACTTCTAATTCCGTTTCCATAATCAATGTAATATTCATAGTGTGAATTATACATGTTCATTACATTAACTACTTTAACTGTTCCAACCCAACCACGTCGATTGGTCAAATCGTAACCATTTGATTCGACATTAGCACTGTTCTTAATTTGAACTGTCTGTCCTGGACTAAACACTGGCGGAACTAGTGATAAATCCTGTTCCAAAATTTGCTGATTGGAACTACCATCATTGTATTTCACATTATAAGAATAGTGTGACGAACTTACATTGTTAATCGAAACAGATTGAACAACACCAGACCAACCTTGATGATTAGTTAAGTCTGCACCATTAGCCTCATTCGTTGCAAAGTTAGCCACTCTTACATAATTTCCTACTTTATACTGGGCTACCGGTGCTGGCTGCAAATCTTGCTCTAGCACGTGCATGCTTTGTTGCCCATTACCATAGTCGATATAATACTCATAATTTGAGCTAGCCATATTTTGTGGTGTAACTGATTTAACTATCCCTACCCAATTCTGCTTGGTAGTTAAATCATAACCATTTGATTCGCTAAGCGCAAAGGGAGCAATTTGTACAGTTTCACCAACCGTGTACTTAGGATCAGCCAAAGTATCAAAACGTTCCAAATCATATTGTTGAATTAAAGCAATTAACTTATTCGGATAATTTGGATCAGTAGCATAACCACCTGTACTCAAACCTTTTGCTGCATCTTGATAGGTAGGTGCATTTTCACGCCATACATCTGAGTAGCGTGCATTATTTCGCAAAAGGCTAGCATTATCAAGCATTGACGTATAAACTGACGGATATTTTTTAAAAGCTGCAACAGTATTATACCATTGGCCCGTATCACTATCATATTCAGCAGTAGTCACATCATATGATTGGCCATTATAAGCACCTTTAACACCAAAATAGTTACTAGCATTTGTTGCAAGCTCACTTTTTCCCCAACCACTTTCGAGAATCGCTTGAGCCATCTGAATTGAAGTGTATAATCCATTTTCACGAGTGGCCTGCTGAGAACCAGGTGCAATTTGATTTATAAAGTCTTGCTGTGCATCCGCATGAACGGGTGTATTATTCTGGGCAAAATATAAGCCTCCCATCAAGCCAAACATGACCAAAACATACTGCCATATTTTTTTGTATTTCAAATCATCCTCCAACTCAAGTTTCCAACTTTAATTACTAGCTGAGCTCTGTAAATCCTGTTCTAAGACATGCATATTACATTCGCCATTTGGATATTCCACATAGTATTCATAATGTGAACTAGCGGCATTTTCTATGGCATATGATTTTATGATACCTTGCCAACCACGATGATTGGTTAGATTATAGCCATTGGCCTCACTGATTGCGCTATTTGTTATTTGCACACTTTGCCCAATATTAAACTTTGGCGTAGCTGCCTTTGCTAAATCTTGCTCTAACACGTGCATACTCTGGATTCCATTGCCATAATCAACATAGTATTCATAATGTGAGCCATACATATTCATAACTGCCGTCGATTTAATTGTACCAATCCAACCGCGACGATTACTTAAATCGTAACCATTTGATTCAATATTAGCACTATTCTTAATTTGTACCGTTTGTCCAACTTTATAAGTTGGCGAACTTGGATTTTGCAAATCCTGTTCTAATACGTGCATACTTTGAACACCATTACCATAGTCAACATAATATTCATAATGTGAGCCATACATATTCATAACTGCCGTCGATTTAATTGTACCAATCCAGCCGCGACGATTACTTAAATCATAACCATTTGATTCAATGTTAGCACTATTCTTAATTTGTACCGTTTGTCCAACTTTATAAACTGACGCTACCGGCTTAGCCAAATCTTGTTCTAAGACATTTGTCGATGTTGTCCCATTCCCCCAGTCAATCGTGTATTGATATTTTGAGGTACTTTGCGCAAGTACTGCAACTTGAACAACTGTTCCAATCCAACCTTGCTTTGAAACTAAGCTTGTCCCGTCACTTGTTGCCGTTGCGGTTTGTTTAAGTTGTACTTGTTGTCCAACTTGAAAGGCACAATCATTTGATAAGCTTACATCTTGCTCTAACACATGTTCATTACGACTGCCATCAGCATAGACTAAATAATAAGCATAATGTGATGAAGCTGTATTATTAATTTCAAATGATTTCACAGTCCCAGTCCAACCACGATGATTAGTTAAGTCATACCCATTAGCTTCATTTGTAGCATAGTCAGCTACCTTTAATAATGAACCGACCTTGTAGGCAGGAGCTGGTGCAGCTTGTAAATCTTGTTCTAAGACATACATACTTTGGACACCATTATTATAATCAATGTCATATTCATAGTGTGAACTTCCCGCACTAGTTGGTGTCACAGATTTTATTGTACCAACCCAGCCACGCCGATTTGTCAAATCATACCCATTGGCTTCGCATATTGCACCAGAAGTAATTTGAACCGTATCGCCCACCTTATATTTGGCGGGTGTCAACTGATTATAGACCTGCTCAAGCAACCATTCATAATCATTCATCGTATAGGTCGTTCCATAAAAGCGAGCGGCCATATCTGCCCAATAACCATTCGGATCTGTATGGTTGGTTTCATTAAACAAAGAACTGGTCATTGCATGGCTAAAGACGGTAGTCCCTAATTGAGGCTTTAACCCATATTCTTTAAGGTACCGTGCCTGCATCGTTGCTAAATTATATAACTCCCCCGCAAAGGCATCTTTACCTTCAACTTCAACTTGCTCTGTTTGAATATAGCGTGAATTTGCGGTAGGTCCTGCTCCCCATGCTAAATAGTTTGGGTCAGCAATTTCAACTCGATTCGTTGAGTCAACGAAAGAATGAACAAATGCCGAACTATAGTTATTCAACATATAGTTAATTTCATTCCAAATTGCATTGCTGCTTAATTTATCACTTGAATTAGCTGTTTCATGAACAATCACACCTTCAGGCTTACCAACGCCATTTCGGTAGGCATACTTAGGTAGGGCATTCGAAATATCATTGGTATTTGCTGACGGGGTCCACCCCTTACCCATAATATAGTCATTGACCGCATTTGCACTGGCAGTTTGTTGACTACCTAGCAAGCCCATGGTGACCGTACCAAATAATAAAAAGAACGCAATAATACACTTTGCTTTAACTGACTTCATCTTTATCCTCACAATCTAAAACTAGTTTTTAAAAAAAGCGGGATAAAGCGCCTTAATTGCCGTGGCATAGTCAATGCTATCTGAGTTAGCTTTATTAATTACCTTTGCAATATCTAAGTCTGAAAAGGAGCCTGTATTAATCCCTTGTTCTTGCAACTGGTTACGTGCTTCAGAAACCATGTCACTTGTAATTGGTGCACCTGTACTAGCCGACATTATACTTGAGTACTGTGACGCTGCCTCACCCATCTCACCGCTTGGTTGACTCGCATTTGAACCTGAATTTTGATTACTTACACTACTTGTTGAGGATTGCGCAGTATTTGTCTGCACCTTTTTTTCACTTGATTGTTTAGATTCAGTTGCCTTTTTTTTACTAGTTGTTGTTTTGGTTGTTGCTACCTGACTGTCTGTATGCTTTTGAATGGCAAAGATTGAAAGGCCACCAATAATTAGTAAAATTATTATGCCACTAATCCAATAAATTTTTTTCATATTATCGCCCCTAAAAGCTTTTGATTATTTAATTATAATACAAATACAAAAATAATAGCTTAATCTCGACTTAAAAGCCCGTTTAAATCTTCGTACTTACTTTTTTAAATCGTGCATACGATTATCAGCTTTAATTAATTCAAGCTCAAAATTACGCTTCTCATTTACTTGAATTGCATTAAGAATGGCTCCGGCAAAGAAAGCAAGCACGGCAATTACTAACAAAATCATTGATACAACCAAAGTTGGCATGTTAGCAACAATCCCAGTATGGCTGAATGGTAACCATACTCGTGAAATGAACATAATCATTGAAATAGCAAATGTTATCAATGCCAAGAGACCATAAAAGGCGAAGGGATGGTAGCTACGATATAAATTAACTACTGCCTTCATTACCCGAATTCCATCACCATAAGTATCTAGCTTTGATTCAGAACCTTCAGGCCGATCACGATACTCAATCACTTGATTTTCAACTAACATCTTCTTTTCGGTTGCATGAATTGACATTTCTGTTTCAATTTCAAAGCCGCGTGAAAGCACTGGGAAAGTCTTAACAAAACGGAAACTAAAAGCTCGATAACCGGTTAAAATATCCTTAATATCAGTCTTGAATAAAAAGTTAATTAGTCCACGAACAGAGCTATTCCCAATGTTATGAAATGGCCGCGTATTTTGTTCAAAATAAGTTGATGAAAGTCGGTCGCCAACAACCATGTCCACACCACGACTAACAATCTTTTGATACATTTCAGGAATAGCCTCAACTGGATAGGTATCATCGGCATCAATCATGATATAGGCTTCTGCATCAATTTCACGGAACATGCGCCGAATTACTGCCCCTTTTCCTTGTGCATATTCATGCCGAACTACTGCACCTACCGCCAATGCCAACTCACTCGTCTTATCCTTTGAGTTATTGTCATAAACATACACAACCGTTCCTGAGATGTTTTCAGTTGCTGAAAGTACATCCTTTACAACTTTTTCAATTGTTTGTTCTTCATTATATGCTGGAATTAAAACTGCTAGCTTATCCATCTTTAAGTTCCTATCATTTTAAAATTTAACGTACATTTAAGTATACTGTAATTTACCTAGCTCAAACAAGGCTCAGTATAATATTTAATTTATCTGTGCAATGCTATTAACTTTTAAATAATTGCTCTACATTTACTGGATTAGGTAGCTTACCAACTTTTTAATTATGAAAAACAAAAAGCCGAGTATTAATTCGGCTTTTCAATAACTTTATTTTATTAACGTTCAAACTTCTTTTTAGCTCTAAAGATAACCATCTTACTTAAGATATAATTAGTCAAAATTACAAAGATATTTTGGATAATATTCCATACCATATCATTTTGCTTTAATAGGCTGACACCAAACCACATCATAGCTGAACCGATAACTCCGGTAGCAAAACGGGCCAGATAGAATTTTACAATTTCTGAAAAATAATCTGAAAATGTTTCCGCCTGACTGTTGAAAACCCATTTACGATTTGTTAGATACGCCACCAAAACCGTAATAAACCAGGCCAACCAGTAAGATAATTGCACTGGCATGTTTGTTAAACGTAACCCGGCATAAATTAAAATATTAATAACGGTTGTCACTCCACCGAAAAAGAGGTACAGCAACTGTGATCTAAATTTAACAATAATATCCTTTATGAGTTCCAACATGGTACCTCTCCAATAGCTTTATTCACCGCATTTTAACATATTTTACGATTTTAATTCTTTAAAAACCAACAAAATACTGTCTTAAAAGACTAACACACTTTTTTAAACATCGTATAATTTTTTAAAATTTTAAATTAAAAATTATCTTTATCCTCCACAGACAGCGACGTTTCTTAATCAATTGCTTAATTAAGTTCAATTTGCACTATTTTCTTTGTATTAGGTTACTGGTCCTTAGAAATTTTTTCAATTTCCGCCAAATTCTATTGTAAAGCTTCAATATCTACTTTGACTTAATATTGTTGAAATTCTAATAAGTTCAATCGGTCAACAATTGTATCGAGTCCGGCTGCTATTAACTTGGTCGACCCCTTTGTAGCTCCGGCTAACAAAATTATTTGTATAATACTTTCTTCCATATAAAATATCCATAGTTTAACCCTTCGACTTGACGCTAAGAAAAGTCCTAATTTACCAATAATTTCAATAACCCAGTATCTTTTTTTAATCAGTTTGCTGCTGTGTTAAATAGCTATCGATTTTTTCAAAACCGGATAGAAAATTTACTTTCTCTACATCGGTTAATTTTGCTAAAGCAGCCTCCATAATTGCCAAGCGAGCAGTACTGAGCGCCTGATTAACCGATATACCCAAAGGTGACAACACAATGCGCCGGACTCTACTGTCTTCTGAATTAAGCTTTGAATTAACTAGTCCAGCTCGCTCCAAGCGGTCAACTTGCCGGCTAATTGTTGACACTGGTCGATTAAATAATTTAGCCAAGCTACCAATCTGGGTTGGTGCTATATTAGCAATTGCCACGAAGAGCGGAAACAATTTACTGTCTAAATCTACCCCTGCCGCTTTTAATAAAGTTTGGTCATTTTTAGGGTCATCAAAAAAACGGACAATCTTAAATAAATGCTGATAAACTTGCTGATAATATTCTTTTTCCATAGCTATCATGATAACAAAAAAACTTGCATTTTGCACATATTGTGTTACTGTATTTTATGTGCAATATGCAAATAAAATACAAACAATTAAGGTGGTTATATTATGCAAGCCGCAATTATTAAAGAACAAGGTCAAACACCAATCCTTGGTGAGTTCCCTGAACCAAAAGCACAAGAAGGAAAATTATTGATTAACGTCAGCGCTGTTGCTTTAAGTAATGTCGCTAAAGCCCGCTCAATGGGTACCCACTATTCAAGCGCTGGTAGTTTCCCTCGCGTAGCTGGAATGGACGGTGTTGGTACTTTAACTAATGGTCAACGTGTCTATTTTATTAACTCCGTCACCGGTTCGCTTGCCAAACAAGCTTTAGTCGCACCCGAAGTCCTTATTCCTATTCCTGATGGTCTGGATAATCAAACAGCAGCAAGTATTGCCAATCCTGGTATGAGTTCTTACGCTGCCCTCGTATACCGTGCAAAGATTCAACCTGGTGATGTGGTCCTAATTAATGGGGCAAGCGGGACTGCCGGTAGTTTGGCTGTAAAGATGGCCTATGCGCTAGGTGCCAAACAAGTGATTGTGACCGGCCGTGGTAACGCAGCACTTACAGCTACCGGCGCGGATGCTATCTTAGCTACCGACACATTTGATTTAAATGAATCAACGGGTCAAAAAGCCTATGCAACAGAATTAGCAGCTATTATTCCAGCTGTTACAATTGTCCTAGATTATCTGTACGGTAATACCGCAACAATCATTATCAACACACTTGCACAAACGATTGGTGCTAATCATACCATCCGCTATGTTCAAATTGGTTCCATTGCTGGTGTTGAAACGCCAATTCCAGCTGCAGCACTCCGTTCATCAAAGCTGATACTAATGGGATCTGGTTTTCGCTCAGTTGATGACACAGACATTCTCACCAGTATTGAACGTACCTTCCAATTAGCCCTTGAAAATCATTGGACAGTGCCTATCCAAAATTTCACTTTGGATGAAATTGAAAAAGCATGGCAAGCTTCAAGTAACCCTCGCCCTATTATCACAATTAATTAAATTTAGCTGATAGCAAGCCCAACAGGCTTGCTTTTTTATACTAAAATCCGAAAATAACCTCTTCTTTTGGATAGAAATTTTTTATTTTCTCCTATTAATCAATTTGATACTGTGCTAAGTTATAAGTATAAATTAAAATCATTATAAATTAGAGGCGGGTTTCATGAAGAAAGAAAGTACACACAAAAAACTTAACCTTTCACAAAGGAATAACCTGGTACGGGCAGCTGTTATGGGAGCCAACGATGGTATTCTATCAATTTCCGGCATTGTCATTGGTGTTGCCGCTGCAACATCTGCAACATTTACAATCTTTATTGCTGGTTTTGCTGGCATATTAGCAGGTACTGTTTCAATGGCGATGGGCGAATATGTTTCAGTGCATTCACAAAATGATGCTCAAGTTCGTGCGGAGGCCGAACAACGTTACGCTTTGACTAACGATTATCCAACAGAATTTAATTTTGTCTATGAAAAATATGTTGCCCAAGGCGTCCCATCTGAACTAGCTGATAAAGCGACTAAAGAGATGATGGCTAAAGATGCCCTTGGAACTACCGTCCGTGAACGTCATGGTTTCACTCTCCATCACGAGGTCTCAGCAATTGGTGCAGCTCTGGCTTCCATGCTCTCCTTTCCAAGTGGCTCACTTTTACCAATGCTATCAATTACCCTCTTTCCTAGTCACATTCGAATCTTTGCTACCGGTCTGGCAGTTGCCTTGGCTTTAGCCATAACTGGTTTTTCTGCGGCAAAACTTTCTGGTGCAAATCTTGTCCGAGCAACTTTAAGAAATGTAATTGCTGGTATTTTTACAATGATTATTACCTTTACTATCGGTAGCCTAATTGGAGCATAAAATGTCTAAAACAAATAACACACAAAATACTGCCACCATGGAAGAACGCCTAAATACGATTCGTGCAGGGGTGCTCGGTTCAAACGATGGTATCCTAACAGTTGTCGGGGTCCTCTTTTCAGTTGCTGCGGCTACAACTAATCAATTCACAATTATCATTGCCGGTATTGCTGACTTACTAGCCTGCGCCTTATCAATGGCATCAGGTGAATATGCATCAGTTAGTGCTCAATCAGATGCTGAAAAGGTGGCCGTAAAAAAAGAGGCCTGGCGTGTCAAAAATACCCCTATAGAAGTTGAACAAGACATTGTCGACTTCTACTATCAACGTGGCGTTACATTATCAACATCAAAAAAAATTGCTGCTGCTTTGATGCAAAAGCAGCCTTTGGAAACAATTTTAAGTTGTAAATATAATATCCGCCTTGAACACTATGTGAATCCCTGGGCAGCAGCCTTCTCATCAGCTATTTCTGCTTCTTTGGGTGGACTTTTCCCCTTGCTTGCGCTTGTTTACAGCCCCATTCACATCCAATTACTCATGACAATTTTGGCTACAGTCCTTGCCGTTGCTCTAACTGGTGCGCTGAGTGCCCGTTTTGGTCATGCTTATATGAAAAAATCAATTATCCGAAATGTTATAATTGGGTTGCTTACCATTGCAATTCACTATGGGATTGGTCGGCTATTCTAAGCAAAAAATCTTGGAGGTAGACTTAACAATCAATGACAGAACTAGATGAAGCACTCACAATTTTACAAAACCGTGGGTTTAAAAAGACTCCTCAACGGATTAATATCCTTGAATATTTAATTCAGCATCGCATTCATCCAAGCGCTATGAAAATTGCTGATAGCTTGGCAATGAATTTAACAACCGTCTACAATACTTTAGATGTCTTAATTGCCAGTAAGTTAGTCTATCCAATTGATAACAATCAAGATGGTAAAAAGCATTACGACTATTTTGTACATCCGCATTATCATGTAATTTGCCGTAATTGTGGCAGGATTGTTGACGGCAAAAATATTGATTTACAAAATTTCCCTACCTTGGCCCGCCAAGCCAGCGGCTACTTAATTGAGCAAACTAGCTTGGAATTTACCGGGTTATGCCCTGCATGTCAAAAACTGCTAGATATAAACTAAAACATAAAAAAGACTCCATCACAGATGAATTACTCCATAATTATTAGACAAAAAGTTGATAATTATGAGGCACTTAAATTTGTTGATGGAGTCTTTTTTATACTGATAGTTGTTACTTACTAGCCATGTAGCGGTCAATAACCTGCTGACAAGCAGCAATTATGTCAGCCCTAGCTGGCATATCTTTATAAAATACGGGTGTGTATTTTGGATCACGCGCCTTAAATTTATTAACGCCATAGGCAATACTATTGCTTGGAACATCCTTAGTAATAATTGCACCAGTACCAATAATTGTATTGTCGCCGATTACTACTGGTCCAACAATTTTGGCGCCATCAGCAATGACCACATTTTCACCAATTACTGGATTACCCAGATTCTCCCATTGGTGACTTTCATTGTTATACGTTTGATTAGCACCAATCGTTACATTTTGGAGAATTACTACATTATCTGATATTTTAGCTGCAGAAATCGTGCAACCCTTACCATTGTGGCCAAAGGAAACTGATTTTGACATCTCAACACAGTTAATTTCAAAATTATAATCCTTTTGCAATAAATCTGCTGCTAATTGACGTTCCTCATTTATTTCGGAAAAACATTGCATATTCAATAAAGTTTCAAAGGTATTCATTAGTTCATACGTCCTTAGTTAAATTACTTGATGCAAAGTGTAATCGCTAAAATTTTTTCTGTCAATCAATTCTTATGATTTATTCCATCAATTTTAGGCATTAACGCCTTATCTAAGATCTCCCTTTTAACTTAAAGAACTAATTTTTGCCAAACTTCAGCATATTTTTCTGCATTAACCAATAAAATTACTTCATCACCTATATGCAAGATAAAATCACCATTTGCAACATATGATTTACTATCCCGAACGATTTTTTCAATCAAAACACCCTTTGGCAACTCTAATTGACGAACCTCTTTGTTTTCGAGCGGACCTGTCGGTGCAACAATAATCCGTAGCTCCTCAATATGGCCACTGAGTGAGGCCAAAGCACTCGGTAGCTTAAGTTTAGCTCTTAACGCTTCATAAATAGGTTCGCCACCCAAAACGTCAACTATTAAATATGCAATTAATGCCACCAAAGCCATTGGCACCAAGTGCTCCATTGAACCAACCATCTCAGCAATTAAAATGATGGCGGTAAACGGCGCTTTTGAAACACAAGCAAAATAGCCAACCATTCCTAAAACCAGCATATTGGGTAAAGCCGCCGCCGAAATCAATTGCCAATGTAACAAAGTTGCACCGAAAAGCTCGCCACTAATTGCACCCAACGTCAAAATTGGTAAAAAGATTCCACCAGGAACGCCTGACCCAAAAGCTAGTGCAGAGCCAACAAAACGAATAATCAAAATCAAGCCTAATATTTGTAGACTATTTTGATATTGGCTTAACTTAGTAATTATTAAAGAGCCGCCGCCTAAAAGCTGTGGCCAATAGAGCCCTATTGGTAGTAAAGTTAAAAATACTAATCCAAAATGATACTGCCGCGGTAACCACCAGAATAGACGATAAAAATTGCTAGCCCGCAACGTAACTTGTTGATAAATATACCCCGCTAGCCCCAAAAATAGCCCCAATATAATTAACCAACCATACTGGTTGAGCGGTAAAGTGTAGGTTATTTTAATATTTAAGACAGGCTGTAGGCCAAAAACATAACTACTGACAATATCTGACATAATCGCACTTGCTAAAGAACCTAACCAGACTAATAGTGAAAATGAACGGTAGACTTCTTCCAAAACAAAAAGCGTTCCCGCAATCGGTGCACCAAAAGCAGCTGATAGACCAGCTGCTGAACCCATAGCAATTAGCAATTTTTTATCTTGACCAGTCAGGCGCCGCCTTAAACTGAAAAGTTCACCGACTGCCGCACCCAGTTGCACAGATGGCCCTTCTCGCCCTAGAAAGGCACCTGACCCAATTGAAATTAGGCCACCTAAATATTTACGCCAAAAAACCGATAAGGGATTAATCGTTAATTGACCGGCTAATTGAGCTTCAACTTGAGGAATCCCCGAACCATTTACATTTGGGTCTTTCTCAATAATTTTACCCAAAATAAAGGTCAAACCAAAAAAAAGCAGTAAGACAGCCCCTAGTGCCAATACTGGATTTGACCCTGACTTAATTGCCTGAAATAAGCTATTCCAACCATGTAAGATATACTCAACCAGCCAGCGAAAACTACTAACAACAATTCCAACTAATAAACCAACGATTATTCCCCTGATAATCGCTAATTGTCGCTCCTTATCAATTTTTACTAATGAACGCATAACCCCTCCAAAATAATTAATCAGCTGTATGAAAAATTGCGACAGAATACTTTAACCCAAACAAAAAGTCCAAACAGCTAAGGCCATCTGGACTGCTAGGTTTAAAAATTATTTATCAGACCAATATTGCTTCTGATAAGCCTTTCTAGGAATCATCATTAAATGTTCACGTAAAGGATTCTTTTTATAAAATTCTTGATGTGCTTCTTCTGCATCATAAAATGGCTTAGCATCTTCAATTGATGTGACAATTGGTGCAGAGAAGCGACCAGATGCTGCTAAAGCCGCTTTAGATGCTTCTGCAACTTGTCTTTGCTCATCATTAGCAACAAAGATAACCGGACGATAACTATCACCACGGTCGGCAAACTGACCAGTTGCATCAGTTGGATCAGCTAGCTGCCAATATAACTCAACCAATTGTTGATAACTAACAATCGTATTATCAAACCAAATCTTTACGGCCTCAGTATGCCCGGTCGTATGAGAAGCGACTTGCTCATAGGTAGGGTTTGCTACCGTTCCACCAGTATAACCTGAACGTACCTTTTCAATTCCAGGTAATGTTTCAAATGGCTCAACCATGCACCAAAAACATCCCCCAGCAAAAATTGCTGTTTCTATTGCCATATTGTTGCTCCCCCTTTTCTCTTATCGAATTGCTAAATGCAAGCCCCTAATTTGCTTAACAAAAAAATCGCTTACATATTAGCAACTAACAATAATTTTAATACTCCCTCCGCCAATGTCAACCGAATTAGCTTACCCAATGTTCAGCCTATTGAGATTCCCTTTTACCTAAGCCCTAAAGAAAAAGGCTAGCCTTATCAGCCAACCTTTTCCTTAAATTTTATCTTTATAACTTGCCATTTAAAAACTGCGCTTCTCCATCACCAAAGCTCCAATCGTCATCGTTGTTACTTACTAAGCTAACAACGACATCACTTGGTGCAATTCCCAAATCAGCTTGAAGTTGTGCTGTCAATTTACGATAGAAAGCCATTTTAGCCTTAGTTGTTCTTGTTCGAGTTACCAAATTAAAAACAACTACATCTTTTGTGCGAGGAATGTTTAAACCAGTATCTAGAATTTGCATTTCAAAGGGCTCATGTTGGGTCAAAATTTGATAGCGATCACCAACTGGTGTACTAAATTCTGACAATTGCACTTCGTATGCAATATCTAATAAGCGTTTTAAGTAAGCTTCATCATGGCCCTTAATTAGGTCAATTCTCATTAATGGCATTTTAATACTCCTGTTTAGTTGTTAAATAAATTAGTCCCAGTCGAAAGGACAACTAATCGCTTATACGTCCTATGCTAAATGTTGGTTTACAAAATCACCAAACTTTTCTCCAGCAGCTTTCAAAAAGGCTTGTGTATCTGAATTAGTGATTTTACCAGCCTCATCAGCTAATTTGCTACTGTTACCAATGTATAGTTCTGGCTGATGCATCAAATTCATATCAAGAAAATCAAGTGAATTGCGCAAAACATGATTAGAAATTGCACCACCAAGTGCAGAAGTTGATTGTGTCAAAACAACTGCTGGCTTTTGCGACCATACATTTTCACCCCAAGGCCGTGATGCAATATCGATTGCATTCTTCAATGCTGCTGGTACACTACGATTATGTTCTGGACTCGCAAAAATGATTGCATCTTGTTCAGCCACTGTTTGTCGGAAAGTAGTATAACTTGCAGGCGAATCAGCATCATAATCTTGATTATAAAGTGGCAAATCAGCAATATTAATAAACTGCACCGTCGCATCTGCTGGTAATCCAGCAATAAAGGCTTCCGCTACCCCCAAAGAATAAGAATTCTTACGTAAAGAACCAACAATAACCCCATATTTAGTCATAAGACCCTCCTGAATTGTATGTATAAAAAGTAAGTATTACTCTATTATTTAACCTCTCTATTCTAATAAATGCAAGTTTTTTTCACTAATACTTACTTCATTTATACAGATTTCTATATTCATCAAGCTTCTTTCATGAAAAGTTGTTATTCAACTAATCATTTTCAAAGCGTTTCAACAGCTTGCTTTCACTCTGTGCCATTAATTCAGCCGGTGTAATATCAAATTTGCTAGATAAGATTAATAATTGATCCATTACATCCGCCATTTCTTCAACCAAATTAGCTTGCCAACCGGCTTGTTCAATTTTTTCACCTGGATGATCTCGACCAATTTCTAAAGCACGCACGGCGCGCGAAAGTTCACCTAATTCTTCAGTCATAAAATTTAACCGAATCAAAGGTGAAAAACGATACCAATTACGCCCCTTATAAAAATCAATTAACCATGCTTGATGTTCTTCAATTTGCATTGCCTATTATCTCCCTATCACTGTTTTAGCTATACTTATTAGGTTTATATTCTTTCATGATAATTCAATTATTAACTACTTGTAAACTTACCAACAAAAAAGCTTCAGGTCAAAGTATTAGATTCCTGAAGCTTTCATAATTAAATTGTTACTACATGGCGGTCAAAAGGATTATCCGAAATTCCTTGGGCTAGAATAATTTCAGCCCAGGCTTTAGCTGAATGTAATGAGTGATCTTTATAGTTACCACATTCTTTGATTGTTGTTGCAGGTACATCTTCCCAAGTTATTTCATCGCGAATACGCACTAATACGCGGGTAAATGCCGCAGCAAGTTCGGTCGTTGTATAAGCTTGCCAGGCAATGACATGAAAGCCAGTCCGACACCCAAACGGTGACATATCAATAATACCATCAAGTTCATCACGTACTAATGATGCAAATAGGTGTTCTAGGGTATGAATACCGGCAGTTTCAATTGCCGTTTCATTTGGCTGCGTTAAACGCAAATCGTAATTTGTAATTGACCCACCAGTTGGACCACTTTGTTCCTCAATTAGCCGAACGTAAGGCGCCTTAACTTTAGTATGATCCAGGGTGAAACTTTCAACTTTAGCCATTACTTTGCCTCCTTTAGATATGCAATTGATTTATTTACTTCAACCTTAGTACCAGCATACTGCTTTGTAATCCACTTTTGAATTTGCGGATTATGGTATAGGCTAAGCAAGGTTTGGTAAGTCTTATTATGTTGATTCTTACTTGCTGTAGCGAGAATATTAATGTTTATCTTGGTTGAAGCATCAACTTTTTCATGAGCAAGCGCATCTTTTAATACATTTAAATGTCCTGCTTGCGCCGTTGAATTTGAAATCAAGACTGCACCAACACTCTTATCATTCTTAAGAACTGATACGCCGGTTGTATCATCAATAGCCTTAAATTGAAAATTATGTGGATTACTCTGAATGTCCTTAATCGTTGATAAATCATTAAAATTACTCTTTAAAGTAATTAATTTCTCAGCAGCTAATAAGCGTAAGCCACGCGCTTGGTTGGCATCATCTGATGATAGCGCAATCGTAGCCCCATCAGGAATCGCCTTGATACTGTGATATTGTGAGAAGAGCCCCATCGGCTCAATATAAGTTGTTCCCAATGCAGCCAATTTTTGTGGACTTGCCTGATTAAAGGCGGTGAAATATCCGTAAGACTGAAAGGCGTTCACATCAATATCACCATTTGCGGTCGACTTATTCAATAAGGCACCATCACTAAAGATTTTTACTTTAATTTTGAGATGATCAGCCTTAGCTTGTGGATTGCTTCTTTTCATATAGCTTACCCCCAAACTTCCTGAGCAACTGACTTAACAAATTTTAGCTTAGCCCATTGCTCAGCATCAGTTAATGTGTTGCCCTCTTCCGTAGAAGCAAATCCACATTGCGTAGAAAGTGCTAATTGCTCCAATGGTACATATTGACTGGCTAGTTCAATCCGTTGGATTATATTCTCGCGTGCTTCGAGCTGAGCTTGTTTTGAGGTTACTAAGCCCAAAACTAACAAAATATTTTTACGATCGTTATAAATTTCAGTCAACGGCTCAAAATCACCTGAGCGAGCGTCATCAAATTCCAAGAAGAAAGTATCATAATTCAGCTGACCAAGGTACTTCGCAATTGGTGCGTAGCCGCCCTCAAAAAGATAGGTTGACTTAAAATTACCACGGCAAATGTGGGTAGATACCCGTAAATCTGCTGGCAAATCTGCTAACACTTGATTCACTAAGTATACAATATCTTCACACTGCTTAACATACTTTGCATAATCGGCATCATGCTCATTCAACCGAGCAATTAGGAATGCCCAAGTTGTGTCATCAAGTTGAATATAACGAGCACCTAAATCGTAAAAGTGCAAAAGCGTTTCATGATAAGCTTTTGCCAAATCATCTAAAAAGGCTTCCCAAGTAGGATAAAATTGTTCCCAACCATCTGAGCGACCATCACGGTTCGGAATTAATGACGGTGATGGAATCGTCACTTTAGCCTCAACACCTTCAGGTAGGACCGACTGCAGATAACTAAAGTCTGCAAAGAATGGATGCTCAGGATTAAAAGCAACCTTATCAACTAAGCGAACATTTGTTGTCCGAGTTTTGGCCCCGTGGAATTTGTAAGATGCTTCTTGTTCATATGCTTCAATCCCGTTCAAGCCCCAGATAAAGTCTAAATGCCACCATGAACGGGCAAACTCGCCATCAGTTACTGCCTTTAAGCCAACGGCTGCTTCTTGGGTTACGAGCTTGGCAATTTCTTCGTGTTGCACTTCAATCAATTGTGCTTTCGTTATTTCGCCAGCAAAGTAAGCTTGTCGTGCTGCTTTGAGTGGCGCAGTCCGTAAAAGTGAGCCGACTTGGTCAAAGTGTGTGTGGGTTAAAGTTGTAGTTGTCTCTGTAGTCATAACAATTTGCTCTCGATTCTGTGGTTACTTGTAATTTTGTTAACTAATCTTTGCTGTAAAGACCACATTCGACTTTGCCCCAAACCTTCGCCAACTAACTGGCTAATATTCTTTATCACTTTCATCAACAGCCGACTCCTTTCTAATTTTTGAAAAGCTTGTATTTATCTGCTTACACAAAAAAACGCCCCGTAGCTATAAATAGCTACGAGACGTTTGCACGTGGTACCACTCGTTTTCAAGTATTAAATCAATACTCCTCTATTCGATACGGCCTAAGATTTAGGCGATAT
Organism: Weissella oryzae SG25; assembly: GCF_000691805.2. Classification (GTDB taxonomy): domain Bacteria; phylum Bacillota; class Bacilli; order Lactobacillales; family Lactobacillaceae; genus Weissella; species Weissella oryzae. The sequence goes on from NZ_DF820491.1 coordinate 46,900, forward strand.
CTAGCGCAATAACGGGCGCAACCGAGCGGTGCTAACTTTTTGAGCTCACAACACTAACACTCCAAGACCATTTTCCAAACTTAATCTCCACTGATTTACACCAACCATCAGCTCTCTGGGCGAGATACCATAAGTACTTCATCTCTTCAAAGCATTTTCAATAGCTTTATATTAAGACTGAAATGATAATTTATAAAGTGTTTTATTATAATTTTCTAATTTAAATGTTAAGTGACCTCGACTTACCCGCTAAATTAGGCTTCGTCCGCCGTAATTACAATTGTATTGTCCTGCAAGTCGGCCTTTAAGTTCTTAGCATCCATATTTTCTAGATAGAAATCAGTCACCTTGTCCCGAATTTGTTGTTCAATTACACGACGTAGTGGACGAGCACCCATTGCCTCATCATAGCCTTCCTCAATCAACCAATCCTTGGCTGCTTGCGTAACCGTCAAAGTAATCTGCTTCTTTGCTAAGGTCTTGTTCACATCATCCAACATCAAATTAACAATTTCTTGTAAGTCAGTCTTAGTCAAATGCGAGAACTCAACAATGGCATTAAACCGGTTCAAGAATTCTGGCCGGAAGTATGGAGCTAACTTTTCCATGACACTCTTTGATTCTGCTGAATCTTCACTTAGACTCTCATTACCAAAGCCGGCATTTGAAGTTGCAATTACAACTGTATTCTTAAAGTTGACTGTATTACCTTGCCCATCTGTCAAACGTCCATCATCCATAACTTGCAAAAGTAAGGTCAAAACTTGTGGGTTAGCCTTTTCAATTTCGTCTAATAGGACGATTGAATATGGCTGACGACGAACCTTTTCTGTTAAGGTATTGCTATTATCTTCATAACCGACATAACCCGCTGTCGCTCCAATCAACTTAGAAACCGCAGTTAAATCTGCATACTCTGACATATCTAAACGAATAACATGCTCTTTTGAACCAAACATGTCCAAGGCTAATTGCTTGGCTAGCTCAGTCTTACCAGTACCAGTTGGCCCGACAAACAAGAAGCTACCAATTGGTCGATTACCCTCATCAAAGCCAGCTCGATTACGACGAATTGCCCGTGATACAGCTTCAACCGCTTCATCTTGGCCAATCACCTTACCACGCAAACGTTCATTAATTCCCTTAAGTCGTTCGATATCTGAAGCACCCATTTGTGCCACTGGTACCCCGGTCAAACGCTCAACACTCTGCGCAATATCATTAACGGTTGCGGTAACCTTTTTAGCTTCACCGGCTTCATCAATTTGCTTTTGCAACTCGTCAATCTTGCTCTTATGCTTTAACGCATCTTCAAAGGCTTCTTTTTCAACTGCGGCACTTTGCAATTCACGTTCTTGCTTGATCTCGTTTTCAAGACTAACAACATCAGTAACTGGGTGATTGGCTGCAATATGTGCAGCTGTCATATCCAATAAGTCAATTGCTTTATCAGGCAATGAACGTTGTGGAATATATTGAATAGAATAATCAACCGCTGCCTTCAAGACCTTATCTGGCAATTCTACATTATGATGTTGCGCATACAAATCACGGATACCTAAGAGAATGTTGAATGAATCTTCGGCATTTGGTGCATTAACAGTAACTTCGTTGAAACGTCGTGCTAATGCGGCATTCTTCAAAATCGTATTACGATATTCATCCTGCGTTGTCGCACCAATTACGGTAAATTCGCCACGACTCAAAGCCGGCTTTAAAATATCCGCCAAGCCCTTTGAACCACTGTCGCCACCCATAGAACCTGTGCCCAAAATTTGATGAATCTCGTCAAAGAAGATAATAATATTACCAGCATCTTTAACTTCCTTAATCAACTTTTGGACATTCTCCTCAAAACTACCACGGTATTGCGTACCAGCTTCAATACTTGATAAGTCAATTGATATAATCTCTTTATCGCGAATTGAAGCGGGCACATCACCAGCAACAATTGCTTGAGCTAGGCCTTCAACAACCGCAGTCTTACCAACTCCGGCATCCCCAACCAAAACCGGATTGTTCTTAGTTCGCCGGCTTAAAATTTCTGCTGTCTCTTGAATTTCTTTGTTACGACCAATCACCGGATCAAGTAGCTCATTACGCGCTTCTTCAGTTAGATTACGTCCCAACTTTGCTAACATACTATCTTTTTGTGGACCTTGTGCATTTTGCTCAATTTCTGCCGCTGCTGGAGCTTCGCCACCTGGCAAACGACCGGTCTGCCGATATTCGGCAAATTGTTCAGGAGTCACTTCACGGCCATTAATTAAATAACGAGAACCTTCTGAATTCAGACCGTTCATCCGACCCATCATCTGATTAAAAATATCATCCATATTATTAAAATCATTGTAGCTTGCCATAAATTATTTCCCTCCAATTAAATTGTTATACTTGTTATTAATCAAACTAAATTCTCAGTATTTACTATAGATATTCTTAGTTATTAAATACTATGAACTAGCAAATTTATTTCATTTGATTTAACCACAACTATATTATAACACGCTAAAGTTATAAGTTGGCGAACATTAATCAACAATTTCGGTAATAATGTATGACTAGCCCATGAATCATATATCAATCAAGATAGGCTCAGTTTAATAAATAGTCACGTATGTGGCTTTTGAAAGTCTTTAATTCTTGACTTGGTGTGTTCTCAACTGTTGCCAAATGGTTATCACCATCATGCCAAATTTCAAGGATACTACTCGTGTATAGCTGTTCTGCATCCACCATGTGAATTCTTAAAGTAATTGTTTTAGCAGTTAATTTCTGAGCATATCGAACAGCTTCGGCGAAATACTCTGTCCGATATTCATGACTACTAGCATGATCGAAAACACTATCAAAATAACTAACTGAATACCATTGGTCCATTTTATCCTAACCTCTATTCAAACTTATTAGGTTTAGGATAACTCATTTCGAACTTTTTTTCAATTTAAACTTAACCAACATAACTTTTATGCAATTTAAATTTAATCAAGTCCCGCTAAACGACGAGCCATCAAATCATATTCGCTCCCTTGAAACTGATACTGTAAAAAATCAGTTTGCCTTTTTTTAGCTGTTTTTCGAGCCCAATTTTGTAATGCGATGGGATTTGGCCCAACTTTTAATAATTGATTCGCTGGTGTTTGATCAACTTGATTAAGCATTCTAGTAATCCGTGATAATGGTTGATTAAAATAACCGTCAAATAAATTGTTAATTACTGACAATTCATGCAATATTGTCTTATCATACTTAAACGGATTTTCTGGTGTACTTAATGCTAACTGATCAGCCTTTTGCCGTAAATGGATTAATTCATCCGTCGAATATTCTTTCTCAAAAATTATTATCCACAAAATAATTAAGTTAATTACTTCCAAATCAGCCAAACTCAATCCATAACTACTAAACGGATTAGTATCAATTACTCGAAGCTCTAAATACTCGATACCCGATTGGAGTAAAGCTTGATAATTACCATGGCCCTTGAACCTGACCGTACCGTAAAACTCACTACTTGCATATAGCATGCCACTTTGTACTGCATTTTCAAGTTGATTAACATGTTGCTCAAAGCTATCATGGTAATTTACATCTAAATCCGGAGAATTAACATACCCATATACACTATTGCGAATGGATCGTGCACAAGGTAAGTCAGCGGGAATTTGGTAATCTGTTTTTGCTATGGCTAAGGGGCTGGCCCCAAAAAGATAAATCAATAACCCCCGATTAGCTTCAAGACCCTGCGCTAATTTAAAATAAAACTTATTTTTAAAACTTATCCAGTCCTCAGCACCTCTTAGCTTAAATAAATTTGATAATAATGCTTCATTAATACCAATATTAATATGCGGTCCACTAATAATGCCATGAACTGAACCATATCGAGCTAGCAAATATTTATGGTAATCCGCTTCCCAATGCTTTTCAAAAAAATTATCGAGCCAAACAACCTTTTCTGGTTCAATAACTGGTGGTAAACTCAACGGCCATAGAGCTTCTTTTTCCGATAGATGGCTTTGTAGTAAATATGTTAAAATGCGTAATTCTTGATGGGCTGCTGCCAATGAATGTCTAACTGGGGTTACTAGTTCCATCATTCCTTCTGTATAATCACTTTGCAAAAACGGGTGTGTTCTACGATCCCCAAACGCTGCTGGATAAGGATGATCACTTAGCTGACCATCATATAAGATCCGATTAACTTCCATTTCTAATCCATAACTACCATTTAATAAAAATTTCCGCCAATTTCGATGCTCAGTAAAGACTTGCAAATAGCTTTTTGACTTTTCAATTAGTTTTGCCATAACGCCCCCCTTGCTACCCAATACTAAATTTGATCTAAGCTTAATAAGGCCCGAATAAAAATAGCCATCGTCCTAGTTAAATTTGCAACTGGTACATACTCATTAGCTTGATGGCTAGTAACTGGTAAATCTGGAAACTGGCCCCCAAATGCAACACCTCGTTTTAATAAGTGAGCATAAGATGCGCCGTTTGATGTTTTAGGTGGCGCATACATCCCAACTTCACTGGCATAAGCCAAAGATAGTACATGAACTAATGGGTCTGCTAATGGTACCAAGTGTGGTTCCATGCCTCCAGACTTAACCGAAATTACAGCATGTAGCTCTCCCAAATGACTTTGGACTTGTTTTTTTACTTGAGTTAGATTCACTCCTTGTGGATAGCGGAAGCCTAAGAATATCTGTCCTTGTCCATTATGATTAAATCGCATGATTGCAACATTTACCGTTAATGCACCCATTTCACTATCATTAAAGTTTAAATCCAGTGACTTGGCTAAAATATCTAGATGTAATTGATCTAGGTAGGTTAAAAAAGCTTTGGCGTCATCTTCAAATGCATATTGATTTAAAAAGTGGGCCAAATACGTACCGGCATTCTCTCCATCTTGAGGATATGCCCCATGTGCCTGACGTCCATATAAAATTAAACGCAAATCACCTTTTTCAAGTTGACTTTTTCCGCGTAAAAAAGGATATTGTGTCAAAAAATTATTAAAATCGGTAATAATTTGTTCGTTATCACTAACTCTAATCCGTGCCCGTGCCTCTCCTGGCACAACGTTACTCCGTTCGCCGGCAATAAATCGCAACAAAATAAACGGACCGCTTGATTCACTTGGAAAGCGTAATTGGATTGTTTGAAAAGCTTTTTCGCCATTGATTACTGGGAAGGCACCATCGGGTGAAAATCCCATGGTTGGCTCACCAAATTGTGCAAAATATCTGGGTAAATCCCGCCAACTATTTTCTTCATCTGTACCGATAATTAACCGAACTTTGCGTTTTAAAAGTGTCTTTTGGTCCTTTAAATACTTAAGGGCATAATAAGCTGTCATTACATCCGATTTCATATCTGCCGCACCACGTCCGTATAGCTTACCAGCTACAATAGTTGCCTGAAATGGGGGTGTGTCCCACCCTTTTCCAGCTGGGACAACATCAATATGAACCAATATTCCAACAGTTTCTTCAGCATCGGTTGGCCCATATTCAATCCAAGTAACCCGATTTTCAAAACGACCAAATAAAAAACCATCGCGCCGTGCAAACTCTTCCATCTTGCTTAAAGCACGGACCGTTTCAATGCCAAAAGGCGTTTGCGGTGTTTGCGTTTTTTCATCTAAAACTGATGGGATGCGCATGATTTCTGCCAGATCCTTTAATAGAGCATCTTCATACTTTTGACTTGCTTCGTGTAAAGTCATCATTTTTACCTCAACTTTCGATAAAGCGTGCTTTTCACCAATCATTTCAACTGAGCCTATTGCTTTAAGCCTAACAAAACAAATTCGTCTTTTAATGAATGAACTTTGCCCTTTTCTTGAGTATCCTGTATTTATTTTTAAATTAGCATTATCAACAAAAAAACCGAAAGTCATCCGACTTTCGGCTTTATTATTTTAATTCAATTAATTTTTAACAAAGTCTACAAATTTCGATCCACTATTTTGGCAAAGGTCATTGCTAAAGCGACACTTAGCCCTAATGGTAAAAGCGCTGAATAATCTAAATGGCAAACTTCAAACAACATGAATAGCGCCATTAGTGGAGCTTTTTGGGAAGCCGCCAAAACAGCACAAGCCCCAAGTAAAGCGCCTTGGCCAAGCGTAGCACTAGGAACGAGTAGTACATAGGCTGTAGCGCTAATTGCGCCAAAAGCTGCACCAACAGCGATTGAAGGTGTTAGTGTTCCACCCCAAGCACCACCTTTAATTGTCAGGGTCGTCACTAAGGCCTTAGCGACCATACCAAAAGCCAGTACATAAACTAAAGTATGACTATTTGCCGTAATCGCTAACTCAGCCGTCCCACGGCCATTCCCCATTATTTCTGGATAAAACATAGCGATTATCCCAGTCAACAAAGCTGCTAATGGTAACTGCCATAAAATTTGTTCATATTTAGCTTTATGTTGGTCAGCCCAAGTAAAGCCGCGCCTTAAGTAAGCGCCAATCATACCGCCTAAAGGGCCTACCAGCAGAATGAATGGTAGTAAAGCTAGCGAGAATTTGGTGTCAGCTAGAAGATAGTATGGATGAAAGCCTTTGATCGTTGCCCCCACAAGAGTCGCAATTATGGACATTACCAAACTAACACTAACTGTGCGTGCTGAAAGTTTTTTTAGTAGAATTTCTGTTGAGAACATCAATCCCGTAATTGGTGCAATGTAAACACCAGCAAAACCAGCTCCAGCTGCAGCCGCAATCAAAAGCTTACGATCAGCTGCTTCTAAATCACGTAAGCCCAAACGATCAAGCAAAGTCACCCATTGCTGAGCTAACATTGATCCCGCCTCACGCGGAGCCAATTCGCGACCAATTGATCCGCCCACACCAACATAAAAAATCTGTGTCATAACGTGAATGACCGTAGTAAAAACTGGCATCCGCTCTCCAGCTAGCGCTTTATTAATACTTACATTTCTTTTAAATTTTTTTTGAAGTAAATACCAAATTAAAGCAGCAATTATTCCTCCCAAAAGCAAAGAAAATAACCGCCGTTCTGGCAATACTTTTGAGGCAACCGGTATCAACGAACTTTCTTCAAAGCCCAGGAAAAGGTGCTCGACCGCTTCCAAAAAAAGACTCAATAACAAAGATGATAGGCCGACTATTAATCCCAAAAATATAGTTGATACTGCTAAAACAATGTTTTGTCGAAGTCGCTTAGCCTTATCTTGACCCCAGCTTAGTTCCTCTTTGCTAACTTGCATGTTGCTTTCCGCCCCTCAAAATTCTATGTCACTAACTGAAAAATTATAGCCCTCCGAGCTTTATAGTGTCAATATTTGTTCAGTTGGTTGTCATCACTATTTAAATTCAATTAAAAATCCCAGCAGGTAGCAACATTTACCCACTGAGACTATTTGGTCTATTTTAACTTGGCCAAGACATTAGCTGGAATTTCAGATTCTTTAACACCATTTGGACCCTCTGTAACACGCTTTTGACTTATTTTAGCCTCTACATATGAGTTTGGTACCAATGGTTTTACTTCATCAGCTTCACCACTAATGAGTACGTGCCGGTTTTCAATTTTGCCTTCTTTTGTAACAAATTTTAATATGTAGCTGTACCCTTTAAGCCCTACAATCTTTTTACCCGAATCGTCAAGCACATCGTTTGCTTCTGGAATATTCGAAGGTGCTTTAGCATAAACAGTTTGGCTAGCATACACACTTTGATAATATTCATATCCCATAAAGCCAGCAAAGCCAAGCAGAATCACCAGTAATAAAGTTATAAATGATTTCATTGAAATTACCCCCTATAAGCCGTGTTTAATTAGGACCTATCCTTATATTTAAATGATAATTTAATTTTTAAAGTTTAGCCTTACACTTTTGTAATAATAAGCAAGCCTTTTATTCAAACGAATATCAGTCAACTAAGCATGCTAGTCCATGCTATAAAAATCATTACAATTTAAAGAAGCAAATAATGTAGAACCTAAAATGTTTGCTTCAATAATTCTACAAAGTTCAATTTCAAAAAAAGTGCCGCTCTAATATAGTAATTAACTACTTAGAACGACACTTTTCAATTATCCTGCTTTTTCAAATCTGCATCTTGATTTTTTAACAATACTTCGTAATCGTTCCTCAGCTTAGCAAGTTCTTTTTTAGCTGCTTTCACCCGCTCATTATGCCATTCTAATTGTTGCCTGGACTCTCGACAAACCATTTCATCATCAGCAATGCCAAGTTTCTGAATGGTTGCCTGGATTTGATTAAATTGAGCTTCAAATTTCTTTTTGTAATCTACAAACTCATCAGTAAATTTTTCAATTTCTCGCCTGGCTTTATCACGGGCTAATCGTTGCTCAGCTTCTAAATCTTTCATTTGATTGAATTTACCCCAGCTTTAAATTTTGACTCAGCATGAATCTTCCCAATTGCCTCTGTTGCTTTATCGCCAGCCTTACCTTTAAGATTTTCTTCGATTAAGTGTTCTTTATTTGCGAGCTTGCTCAAAAATGCTTGTTCATCAAACATAACCTTGGCTTCATTGATTGCCTTCAAACCAACGTAGCCCACTCTTAATGCACTTGGCAACATCACTCTAGCCAGGCGCTTTCCCATATCCTGTAGCTCTTTTTCAAACATCTTTAAAAACCATAGCCCTTTCCAAAAGCAACCGCCCATTTTTTGTCGTTCATGACTGCGTTATTACCAGTATTTTTTAATCCTTGCGCAACCACTTTTAAATGTGCTTTTTGGGTTTGAATAGCTTTATGAGTCTGGATAATCGCATTTTGATCTACATGCTTTTCAACAGTGCTATTCGTTTCGTAAACAATCTGATTGAGGTCTGCCATAGTAACCCCCATGCCATCAAAAGTATGAAAGAGAGTGGATTTAACCTCTTTAAAAATCTTATCCATATCAGTCATAATACTTTGATTAACCCGATCAATGTTATCTAAATGTTCATTCAAGCTTAATAACACATTCGCTACCATATCTAATTGAGCCTTATCAGCTGCAACTTTGCCACCTGTAGCAGCACTTGCTGTAACACCGAATAGCCCCGATAAAAGCAACTTGCCGGTCTTTTCAAAGAGTTTAGCCCCCTTTTTGTACCAACTAGTACCTTTCGCCATAATATCAGCTTCAAGTCCAAAAATTACAATCGAGATTCCTAAGCGGTTAGTGATTTGTTTGACGATATTATTCGTCCAAGCATAAAGTAAGATATCTGAAACACCTGCATTATCTGCTTTAAAATTTTCTGTGTAAGAACCTAACAGATGCGTTGAAAGTAAATCCAAAATGGGGGTTCTTGAATTTGACTTCGCAAATACCGTTGTTCCATATGCCTGCATTGCTGTCCATTGTGCAATTACATCGTTATAGTGGACAATATTTATGACCTTTTGCTTGCCGCCAATCAACAACCACTGCTTTTCTTTAGTCGTTAGTTGTTTTGATACATCGGCACTAGAAAAAGTCATTGCTGAAACATGATGTGTTGCCGCAACTTTTTGAGCCAACGCACCACCCAATGAATGACCAGTAATCTGGGTTACTTTACCTTTTTTTGCAACTTCACTATAAAATTCTTCAGCTGAACTAAATTGACTACTTTTTGATTGCAAACCACCAACAACATTCCCACCATCTGCAACCATACCGTCTGCTATGGTCTCATTGTCAAAATCAGTGCCGGCAAAAGCAATTGTTATATGGGAGTAATCAGGTTGCCCATTTACAATTGGTGCAACTGCTAAACCTTGAAAGCCGTTATTTGAGAATGCAGTTTCTTTTTGACCATTTACTATATCATTATTTGCAACTCCTATAACAATATAATCTTGCTTCGTAGAAGGATTGCTTAATCTTTGCCCTATAGATATATGACTTGTTCCCTTTTAAAAAAAAGAAGTATTGTAAGACTTATCACTTAAAAATTCATCATTTTGATATTGAGTATTTGAAATTTTATAAACCATTATTCCTTCACTACCTCTCCATCACTTAGACTTACATTAATTTTTTGTACTGTCTTTCCATAAACGAGTTTACCTTTTTGAGGGTCGTATGAACCACCAGAATTAATATTATCCTCGCCAAAATACGACACCCCGTTAAGTTCAAAGTGTGAATCATTCAATTCTACATCATATGAAATTGCTCCACTTCCCATTTTAACGCCTTGATTTTTAAATTTTATACTCAATAAATTTGCATAATTATTTTTAATTTCCCTTGCTACAGAAATTTGTCTAGTCTTTTCTTGTTGCCAATCGTAGTCTTTCTTGTAATCCATGCCAAATTTTCCCCCAACCAATAATATAACTACCCCTATAACTACCACCCATGGTAGCCATTTACGCCTTTTAATCATATATTTCACCAAAATAATTATTCAATATCATAAATCGAAATAACTGAGTTATTTTTTTAATGCCTCTAACTTTATTAGAATTTAGCTTTAAATCGCTATATACTTTTTCGTTTAAACCACGTCTGTTCAATATCATCACCATTATTCTGTAATTCTCTCTCTGTTACTTAAAAAAACAGAGATGGCTTTTTCGATATGTCCGTTTAACGCCAATGATGAGTACCCATCCCAAATTTCTCCATTTAGATTTACAATTATGCCTATTACAACAACATTTGATCCATTTTGTTCAACAGTAATTACGTAATTAAATGTATCTGATGCATACTCACCTTTACCTTAAAAAAAATTTCAGTAATACCTTTAACTTTACTTTTAGTAAATTTTGCTACGGAAATTTGTCTAGCCTTTTCTTGTTGCCAGTCATAATTTTTCTTGTAGTCTAATCAAAGCTTTCCTAGAATCAAGAATAAAATTAACCCAACTGGAATAATCAAAACCAGCCATTTTATTTTTTAAACATACAATTTCAAATCAAATAAATTCTTATTTAATACTTTATATATTGTGATTATTTTAACATTATTTAAGAATTAATAGCAACATCATAATTAAGCAATAAAAAATCCAATTACCAAATCCCAAATGAAAATAAGCCTTACTAACTAGTAATTAAACTGCAAGTAAGGCTTATTTATTTTCAACTTAACAGTGCTTCAATTATTTAAGATTAGTATTCTAAAATTTATTAAAGAAATCTAACTGAAAGATTTTTTAAGATAGTATCTAATATCATCGTTAAAAATTAAAAATCCACATTCTTCGTCAATCAGCGAAATAATGTGGATTCCCCCTCTAAAATAAGTATTAATACCTATCTTCCTTCACCAGTATATCATTAAACTGATTTATGTTTTTATAAGTTTAAACATACCTATAGTCAGTAATACCAAAGAAAAAAGAGCAAGCTCGAAATGAACTTGCTCTTAAAGTATTATCTTAATTTTTAGACTTAGGGGAATCAAATACCTCATAAATACTCCCCATGTTTCTTATTACTTCCAGGTAAAGTAACGGACCAACTTGAAGATTCCCAAAACCAATAGGATGCTTCCTAGCAAAGTCCAGAGCAATAATGCTCCCCAAAATGGGCTGAACAATAGGATGATTCCGGCCAACAAACTAAGAATTGCTGAGAAAATCATCCAAGCTGGTGATGCTGATGACCGAGCCATACTAAAGCCAACAAAGCTTTCAACCAACCATGTTATTCCAACAAAAATCCCAATTAGCGCAAAATAGTAGGTTGTTGCTGCTGCTAAATCTACAAATGTAAATATTCCAGCAATTAAGTACAAAGCTCCCAACAATAAATGTCCCAAGCGGCCCCAACCACTTTCATTATCTAAGCGGAAAACTGTGAAGACATAGCCTAGACCGATTAAAATAAAAGCCAGGCCAATTAAGATTGCAGCGACAGCCGCTGTGCGACCTGGCCAGAACAAAATCAAAGCCCCAAAAATTACTGATAGTAACCCATCAAAACCAATTCCATTACGAATATGCTTGAAAAATGAATCTGAAAACATAAATACCCCTCCAATCGTTATACATTAACTATAACATTTACTAAGGATAAACTGCAAAAGCTAAAATTCAGCTTTGCCTTTCAGCTTATTTTTTTAAAGGAAATAACATGCGCAACCCATTTAAGATTACTAGAATTGTGCTACCTTCGTGCGCAAAAACACCAAAGGTAATATTACTCAAACCCAAGAAGTTTAAAATAACCAGGGCTACCACAATTAACAGGGCAAAAATAATATTTTCCCAAACGATAGTCTTCAAGCGCTTTGATAACCGGTAAGCATACCGCAGCTTTACTAAGTCATTTTTCATCAAGACCATATCAGCTACGTCCACTGCCACATCAGTTCCATTTCCCATCGCAATCCCGATATCGGCCCCAACCAAGGCCGGCGCATCATTAACGCCATCACCAACCATCCCAACTGCACCATATTGCGCCTGCAATTGTTTAATCACGTTCAATTTTTCAGCTGGTAAAACATTTGCGATGACTTCGTCAATCCCAACACGTTTAGCAATTGCACTTGCTGTCAATTCTGCATCACCCGTTAACATCACGGTATGCACATTTTCATTACCTAAATATTTAATCACCGCATTTGCTGCTTGATTTGGCTCATCCATAATACCGAAATAACCAACTACTTGGTGATTTGCAGCAATATAAATAACTGTTTTACCCGCCATTGCTAGTTTATTTTTAGCCGTTTCAATCGCTTCCGGTACCTTCGTGAAAAGTGCTGGTTTACCAATTTGATAGGCTACATTGGCATAATCGGCAGTTAGCCCTTCGCCAAGAGTTGTCTGAATTGTTAAATCTAATGGCTTAGCATCAGACAAATAGCGGACAATTGCTGCCGCTAAAGGATGATTAGCCTGACTTTCCATTGAAAAAATTACATTCTTAAGCAAATTTTCTTCAACCTGAGCGTCTAAATGAAAATCAGTTACTTCAGGTTGCCCATTTGTTAAAGTTCCAGTTTTGTCAAAGGCTAGTACTTTTAATTCACTCAAACCAGCCAAAAAACTACCACCCTTAAACAAGATATTTTGCTTTGCTGCATTAGAAAGACCAGCTAAAGTTGCCGGAATGGCACTAACTGCCAACGCACAAGGCGAAGCTGAAATCAAGAAAATGATGCTACGATATAATGTTTCCGACCAAGTCCAACCAAACAGGTATACGCCCATTAATATCACTAGCGGGAAGAAGCCCAGAATGACGGTTACATAAATTGGCTCAAAGCGTTGAATCTTTGAGGCAATCCGACTAAGGTCTGTTTGAGATTGCTCAACTAATTGGAGAATCTTGGCAAAAACAGTATCCTTGCTCAATCGGGTCACAGTCAAAGTGATTCCTTCGCCAAGATTAATGGTTCCTGCAAAGACTTCGTCCCCACTTTGTTTTTCACGGGGCATACTTTCCCCATTAATTGTGGCTTCATCAATAACTGCTTGATTTGTCAGTAATCTACCGTCAATCGGAATCTGTCCCCCTTTAGGTACCTGAACCTGATCATTAACCTGTAATTGAGTAACATCGACGGTGTTAATTTGACCATCTGCTTGAATTTGGCGTGCCTTTACTGGTGTCAAAGCCAATAAATTACTTATCTCACGTCGACTCTTGCCCTCTGAATAATCTTCCAAGAAATGGGCCCCGGCGAAAATTAAAATTAATAAGGCGGCTTCAAAAAAATCACCAATTAAAATTGCCCCAAAGGCACCAATTGACATTAGTAAATGAATATTGGGCGTAAAACGACGCTTTTCACGTGTACTCTGCCAAGTTTGGCTAAAGCCCTCAAATACGATATGGTAACCTGCCAAAATACTGGCTAATAACAAACAAATAACAATGATACTTTTTGGCAAACCCAAGAATTCACCAGCCAGCCCTGCAAAAAATAGACCTAATCCTGCAAAATATAAGCTTAATTGCTTTTTCATGGTTTACCTCCAATTCTTTTTAGTTTTATGATAATATGAACACTCGTTCATATATCCTTATGTTTATAATAACAGCTTAAAAACGCTTTTTCAAGGTAACGTCTTTTATCAAAGTAAGTTTTACTGTATGATTAATAATATTATTACTTTAGGTAAGGAGCTTTATTGTGGCAATTGAAAATTATCCAAAGAAAAGCATTACACTAAAAAACCACGAAACCGCTGACCAAATTGCCAGCCCACTCGCTAATTTTTTTAAAACACTTAGCGATCCAACTCGCCTTAGAATTATTTTGGCAATTGGTACAACCTCGCTAAGTGTAAATGAAATTTCAACTATTATTAACATGAGTCAATCAAGCGTTTCTCACCAGCTACGCATTTTACGTGATAACCACCTTGTCATTAGCCAACGCTTTGGACAACATATTCATTATCAATTAACTGACCAACATGTCCTAACAATTCTTGAAAATAGTTTAGATCATATTAGCGAAAGCTAAAAAAACTGACAGACCAGTGTTTACCGAGTCTGTCAGTTTTTTTACTTTTGCCGCTTCTTTATTAAGAACCAGCCAACTCCAAAGATTAGTGCAAGCAAGCAAACTACCCCCACTAAAATGCTAGTCCAGTCTGTTGATTTTATTGTCACGTCCTTGCGGTTTAAACTTTCAGCAACTGAGCCTTTAATTGTAAATTCTCGCTCAAATTGCCAGCGATATTGATATTTTTCGGCCTTTTTATCATCAAAAGCCCTTGTTTCATAATTTGCTTGGCCGTTTTTCTCAGCAAAAGCCGTCAACTTCAGGAGATACTTTCCTGGCTTTAAACGTTCACCACTATCCAAATTAATTGAATAATTAAAATTAGTATTCGGTGCCATTTGCATAGTTGACCGCTTACTTTGATATAGAAGTTTTTTACCATCTGCCGAATAAACCTTAGCAATCACACCAAATTGATTAATATATACTGGCAGTGGATTTTGTAAATTAGCATCAATTACATTACGATAGTTCACCTGACTGGCTTTAACAGACTTTAATTTTAATCCATCCTTGGCTACTTTAGCCACTGGGAATGAATTACTTAAATCTTCGTTTTGCCGCATCAATAGGGCCAATTGGAACCCATAAATATTTTTTATCGCTGTCTTACTAGTTCCCTCTTGAGTGGCATTATCCGCTGCTTGATCATTAAAGGTCAGACCACCAGCTATAATACCGTCAAATTTTTCGTCCGGCATCTTTACTTTAAATATGACATCTTTACTTTCGTGCGCCTTTAATTTAACATCTGTTGGAATTGTAACTAAATCTGGTAAAGCATATTTCAAACTTTTATCTGCTTTAGCTGTTAAATCACCATAATCAACCGCCCCATTTGCATTGGTACTTGCGCTTGCGACTTTAGTAGTAACTGTAATCGGTTTGTCAGTATTATTTGAATATTTTAAATGTAATTCTTCTTCTTGACCAGGTTTTAGGAGGAGATTAAAAAATCCATCCTTTGTGTTAATTTGATTATTTGGCAAGGTTGGCTCAACTGAAAAACTTAGCTCATTAGCTGAACCAATTATGAAACTAAAAGCAGTCACAATGGTTATGCAACTAATAAAAATCACGGACTTTAAAATTTTCTGTAACATATTCCCCTCCATCTATCCAAGCCGTCTATTCCCCACATCTACTTAATAAAAGCAAACAATCTTTACTTAATTATATATTAAACACCAGGTATTTACCTGATAA
The DNA here is from genome assembly GCF_000691805.2 of Weissella oryzae SG25. GTDB lineage: Bacteria > Bacillota > Bacilli > Lactobacillales > Lactobacillaceae > Weissella > Weissella oryzae. The sequence goes on from NZ_DF820491.1 coordinate 62,569, forward strand.
ACACCTTGAAAAGTCCGTATATAACTATTTAAATCAATAAAAGCCGTAAAACTCTCAATTTGAAAGTTTTACGGCTTTTATTAGTGACTAACTTTATCAAGCAAAGCTTTTGCTACAATTTGTGTATAGTATAACTCACCATCGGAATTTGGATGAACTTGATCATCATAAAACCAATCCGGATGATTGCTACTAGCTTCATTCCATGAAATAATATGCAAATTTTTATACTGCTTGCTTGCTGCTGCAAGTTGCGTGTTCACTTGATTCTGCCAACGCTGCGCAGGTGCATGAATATCAACCCAATACACCTGCCTATTTGAACCAATTGAATTCATAAAATCATTGAACTGGCTATCAGTCCAAGTACCATTGGTTCCCAATGATACCAAAACCGTGTCCGCCAATTGATTTGAATGTTTTAAATCATCTAAAACTGAATAGCTCTCATAAAGTTGTCGACCAACTTGTGCATCAATCTGCATTTTTGGAAAAACACTTTGTAATTGTGGGGCTGATGCTAAAACAACTGAATCCCCAATTGCAGTAACTGGTAAATTTGCAGCCGCTTGAACTTGACTTTGGGAAAGACCAAAACGTTTGGTTAAATCGGTTGCGTCACCATCTGCTTGGCTACTAGCTGACATACTATTTGCCTGATCAGCAGCTTTCTTTTTTAGTAAATCACTATTTTCCTTAATCTTATTTTGTAACGCGCTAGGTTTACTTGATCGGTCACCAGCTGCTGGTAAAGCAATTATCACGAACATGGCTGTAAATAAAACAAATAATGTATACTGTCGTAATCTTGCCTTTTGTAATCCTGGTTCTAGTATGGCTACCTTACTAGCTAACCACCAATCTTTAACGGTGCGATTTTTCAAAGGTTGCTCAATATAGCGATATGATAGTTCACTTGCCAATAAAATTAACCCAATCTCAATTAAAGTATACAAAATAGGTTGTCTACCGACATCAACCTTTGCTTCAAAAAAGACCATAATTGGAAATTGCCACAGATAAATCCCATAGCTTCGACTACCAATATATTTAAAGAAAGGTGTTGTCAGTAAGCGACCAGTTATCGTTGCTGGGTGAGCAACCACAAGTATTAGTAGGACAGTAAATATACTAAATAAGTACATCCCCCCCTGGTAGACAAAAGCTGAAGCGTCGCTGACAAATAAATAGAAAACAACCATCAAAATAAGGCTTCCAAGTCCCAATAAATCTAGCACATTGCGATTTTCGCTAGGTATTTTTTTGCTCAAGCCACTACTAGGCCAAACAAAAGCTAAGGCACCACCCAGTAGAAATGCAAAAGCACGTGTATCGCTACCATAGTAAACTCGACTTGGATCAGTCCCAGGGTGAAATAAAAAAGCCATTACAACGGCACTAATAATACTTAAGGCAAACAAAATATTAAATATAGTTTTATTGCCTTTACTCCCCTTGAAAAAATAGCTGAGCACGATAAAAACAATGGGCCACAGTAAATAAAATTGACCTTCAATTGATAGCGCCCAGATATGCTTAAAAGGTGATTCATTGCCAAAACGATCGAAGTAACTTGTGCCTTGCAAAATTTGCCAAAAGTTATTCACATATAAAAGGCTCGACAAGACAGCCCCTCTTAAATGGACTAATAAATTTCTTTGAAAAATTGCAATATAAATTGTGCTTGTCGAAACTACAAAAAATAACAAAGGGAAAAGTCGTCTAATCCGTCGTTGATAAAATTGTTTAACGGCAATTTTACCGTTTTGAATTCTTTCTTGCCTAAGTAAATCAGTAATCAAATACCCTGTTAATGAAAAAAATATTATAACCCCTAAAAAACCACCTGGTAAAAAGTTAGGAAGCAGATGATAAACTATCACTCCTACTACTGCTAGTGTACGTAATCCATCAAACCCTGTAATATACCTAGAACTTTGAAGCCTTTTCTTCTCCATGCACTCGTTTCCTCTTCCTGGTAACCACCCAAATATAACAATTCAAACTTTTTACCCTAACATTATTTTAACTTTTATTTATTACTTAATCATTTACGAATAAGCCCCGCTAGTAAGTTTAACAGCTACTAGGCCGTTTTAACCACTAAATTAATAATTTTAATTATAAACGCCTTGTCAAATTCAATAGCAGACAATTAAAGTATTAAAACTACCTACTACCTAATATAGCGCAAAAAAAGGATGGTAAACCAAAAACCATCCTTTTATCGTTTAATTGCTAACAGGTGTTTGTGCCAAAGTCCAGCGCAATGTAGTTGTATATGCACCGGTTTGTTTCATTGATGCACCTGGAACATATAGGGAAACTGTTCTGGCACCATCAGTACTATCATTACCATACCGAGTCACCCAGGTTCCCTGCCCAGCAGCCTGTGCTGCGGTTGTTACGCTCTGTTCAACTCCTTTAACTAAAGTATAGTTTGCAGTTGTCGTTGGCCTACCGGCATCTGAACCTGTAGCAGTTAAAACATTTCCACTACCGAAGGTTAAACTAGCTCCTGTGAGTGACTTTGTGCCATTTTTAAAGTCATCAACTTGTGTGACTTTCAAGGACCATCCTTGCGAGGTACCAGTATTATCTGTTACCTGGACATAATTTGGTACACTTTTCTCAGTTCCAGTGCTATCTTTACCCTTGGTTAAAGCTGCATAATAAGTCTGATTTATCGAAGTAATCTTCTGGCTACCAAAGTCTAGTGATGAAGCGAAATCAATTGATAAAGGTCCACTTGTCCCAGCCTGTGCCGGATTATCTGGCGTAAATGGATTGTTTGGATTAGTCGGATCGACTGGTGCAGTTGGATCAGTATTTGTAATGAAATTAATTGACGCATTTGACGTATAGTTTACATCGGCACTAACTGCTGGTTGCATTAATATCAACGTCGCTAAGCTTAAGCCGCCGACTAAGATTGCTTTTTTCATGATACTCCCCCATCTTTCTAGTCCCATCTAAAAATTTAACAGTTTATTAAATCACCCATTTTAAACAAAGCAATGATACCGAAGCTATTACCGTAGTTAGGTTTCACCAATCAACTAATGCTGCTATCCTCTTCTTACGCTTGATTATCCCATACAGGTGCATTTTTTTTATGAGGACTTTGCTAAGGGCTTATGAATTGTTTAATACCAAGTTATGACCAGCTTTTTTAACAAAAATAAAAGTCAGTCGTTTCGCAAAGCAAAACAACTGACTTTCTTAAATTAATTAGAATAATTACTTTTAATCTGCCTTCCGATAACTAAAGAAAGCGAGCAAGCAAATGACCAGCGCAAAAATTGAAAGATACCATGGATTAGTGGTTACTTGTGAATAAACTACAAAAATCAAAAATAGCAACACAATCACGGTAATTATCTTCAAGAACCAATTAGCAACGCCACTAACCTTAAAGTACAAAATCAAAGCTGAAACCAGCAAAACCATCCATACGATTGAAATGGTATAAGAAATTGAACCAGCAACAAACTGCCAAAAACCATTTCCAAAGATTGCTGATAAAATCACACCTAAGAACAAAACAGCTGAACTTACAGCAATTGCTCGTGTTGGTACTTGATTTTTATTTAATTTACTCAAGCTTTTACCTAAGCCAGTTTTTGAACCTTGTACTCGCGAATATAATGATCGTGAAGTGGCATAGATTGCTGAATTAACCGCTGAAAAAATGGCAATAACAATAACAATCAAAATCAACTTATCAGCGTGTGGAATCCCAACACGCCTAAAAATTGTTGCAAACGGACTTTCCGCGTTTGGATTAGCTACTTGCTTCCAAGGTAATAGCTGTAGAAATAGATAAATTGGAATTACATAAAACGCAATAATCCGGAAAAGCACACTTCGAATGGCTTTCGGAATTGCAAGTTTAGCATCCTTAGTCTCAGCAACTGTGACAGCCGCCAATTCAGAACCACCAAAGGAAAATATAACGACCAATAGTGAATTCATCACTCCTTTTAGGCCACCTGGTGCAAAACTTGGAGCCGTACTCTGGTTAGCAGCTAGTTGTGCAGCGGTTTGCTTGAAACCTAAATGAATATTATTAATGAATAATAGATAGAAGCCAACAGCAATTAAAATAATAATTACAGCAATTTTAACAAAAGCTAGCCAATATTCAGTTTCCGCAAACGCACGCACTGAATATAAATTAATCCCAGTGCCTAACACCGCAACAACCAAAGCAAAGACCCAAAGGGGCACGCCCGGAATCAGCATACTCAAAAAAGTTGCTACTCCGGCCTCTTCAGCAATCAAGACTGCCATCCAAGTTGCCCAATAAACCCAGTCGGTAAAATGAGCCATATGCGGCCCAATATAAGGTTTAATAATTGCTGACATTCCAACATCTGATGATCGCTTATTGTGTAAAATCATCTTAGCCACACCATTCATTACAATATATAATGAAAAACCAGCCAAAACGTAGGCAAGAATTGCTGCTGGTCCGGCAGTTGCAATCACTGAACCCGATCCCAAAAATAATCCTGAACCAATTGCTCCCCCAAGTGAGAGCATAACGACATGGCGAGTTTGTAGCGCAGGCTTTAACTCATCTTTTCTTTCTTCCACAGGTAATACCACCTTTAAATTTGTTCTTTTTATTTTCGATCGCTCACTTAGTATTTGCTCTGTAACCCTGCTTGGAGTCGATACACGATTAATTACAACAAAATACTTTAAATAAAAAGACTTCCATTAATTTAGCACAAAAACAAACGATTGTCATCATTTTCTAATCTTTCTTTCATAAACATACAAATAAAAAACCGTGATAGGTCTAAACCCACCACGATTAATATTAGATTAACTTTAATTTTCAAACAAAGCTTTATACTGACCATAACCTGCTGCATCTAAATCAGCTTTAGGAATGAACTTCAGCGCTGCTGAATTAATGCAATACCGCAACCCACCGGCTGCCATTGGCCCGTCATTAAAAACATGACCTAAATGAGAATTTGCTTGGCTAGAGCGAACTTCATCGCGAACCATCCCCGCGGTAAAATCAAGCTTTGTTGCCGTACTATCTGTATCAATTGGCTTTGTAAATGATGGCCAACCACAGCCCGCATCATACTTATCTCGTGAACTAAACAAGGGTTGACCACTGACTACGTCAACATAGATGCCTTCATCAAAGTTAGCGTCATACTCATTATTGAAGGCGGGTTCAGTTGCATTTTCTTGCGTAACAGCATACTGCTCAGCCGTCAACTTTGCCCGTAACTCTTGCTCACTTAAATTCTTATCCATCATCAATCCCCCTATCTAACTTTAAGTGGGTTACCATCGCCAACCATAATCGATAGTTAAATCTGTCCCCACTTTCAACCAAAACGGTACTTTTGTACCTAAGAATATTATCGCTCAACCAACTTAATTAAACAATAATTATACATATTTGAACGTTCCCATGACTAAAGTTACGGGATTCGACAATCCTAATTTAGCAAAACACTTAGACAATGCACTACTTATGTAACAATCTCCGAAATGAAACTCAATGAACCAAATCGTAATCATTTTGTAAACTTAGCCTGATGCGCAAATGGCTAACTCTTAAGTCTTTAAAAACGAAAAGGTTCTGTCTCACTCATATTTTTGGTTTATAGTCACTAAACTGCTTGGCTCTTAGCTTGGCAGTAAAGTCTCGAATTTTCTGTTTATTTATAAACGTAAATTTGCATCGTTACATAATAAAATAAGGAGTTGAACAATTTTCAAAATTTCTAATTAGGTCGTTAGAAAACCAATTGTTTAATCAATCCTAAGCCTAGCAAAATTATTAATAGCGCCAACCCCAAAAATGATTTTGAGTGGCCAGCTAATTTTGATTGCTTTACATTATAGCTACTTAGGTTTTTATTAATTAAATTTTGACTTTGATAATATTCAATTAATTGAATATCCTTATGTCGCTTTTGCATATTTTCCCCACCCTATATTCTGCTATTCAGCCTGGTAAATCCAGGCATTTACTATATATTATACAGACAAAACAGGTGGATTCTACTAAAACCGCTTTTAGCTTAATAAGCGTTTATACAAGGCATGTTGAACCGGTTGTGCCAGTTGCAGCACAAACTTTATCAGTGCAGTAGCTTGCCCTGCATTATCCTGCATGCTAATTTCTTTGGCACTAAGGACTTTAGCACTACCTAAGTAGTAGAAACTCTTGGTATCTTTAACTGTTTCATCCGACCAGCGCATGAAAACTTGTAAGACACCATAATTTTCCTGTGCCGCTAATTGTTGTTCGATTGGACTATGTAGCGTCCGCTGACTTTTAGAATAAAAAGTTAATCGGTTTTCAGCTAAAAATTCATTTGTATAATCAACTGAATTTATCGCTCTATCGCGATTAATGGTGATAAAGATTGGTAAAAAGCGGGCATCAGTTCGCTTAATATAGCCACTAACTACTAGCCCGGTTTGTTCTTTTTCCCAAGCAAAGCCTTTAATAATATCACGTCGATAATAACGATTACCAATTTCAAAACGCACTTGATTATCTGTAAATTCAAGTAACTGCTGCCAGGCCGCCTCAATTGTATCGTTAATATACGCCGCAAAATCCATATTTTCTGCCAAATTTTGAGCAAAATCACTTGTAAACTGCCACCGTCCAGCTTGTCGCTCAACTGGTGCCTGTGCTCCAAATTTCTTTGCGGTAACTGTTAAGAAGTAAGTATAGTTTAGTACCCGTTCTACACTGTCTAATGTTTCTGAATCATAGAAAAATTGATGCTTTTCAAAAGATTCAATAATTTCTGCGTCAGTAATAACCCGCTTTTTCACTAGCAAACGTAAAACCGCTACTTCGTTAATCCGCTTTGAATTAGCAATTTCTTTGCTGAAAAAAATCAACCACGCACTCTGTGCAGGTGTAAAGGTGGGCACAGCCACTCCTTTAGCAAACTTTGCCTGCATATTTTGTACGGTTGTATACTTTTCAACAATATCATCAAGCGTTACGCTCGCAAAACGCAGAAAGTCAGTTAGCATTGGTAATGCTTTCCCACTCTTGTCGGCTACTGTACTGAAAGCCGTTTTGAAGCGTTGACTAGCCTTTAAATCAGTTGCCCGAATACCATTTAATAGGCGCGTTTGCGCCAATTCTTCGAAATTAATTGTTGAAACACCCGAAATTGTCGGCGCTAAAACAGTGTTAATTAGTTGTTCTTTATCTGTATGCAGTTGTTGTCCCAAAGCCAGTGGAATCAGATAATTATTTTGGTAATTACCAATAAAATCAATTACAGTTACATAGTCCTTACCAATGTTTTTACGTAAGCCCCGGCCTAATTGTTGCAGGAAAATAATCTTAGATGTTGTTGGTCGCATCATCACAATTTGATTAATCTCAACAATATCAATACCTTCATTAAAAATGTCAACGGTAATTAAGTATTTAAGCTTACCTGCTCGTAAAGCTTGAACAGCATCTAAACGCTCGGCTAACGGCTGCTGACCACTAACAAATTGACTTGCAACACCCCGCTGTGTCAATTCAACGGCCAAAGCCTCGCCTTCGGTAATTCGACTTACAAAGATTAGACCGTGAAGTTGCTCGCCACTATAACCGTAGTATGCTGTCTTAGCTAAGAGGTAATCAACCCGTTCTGGCGCAACCAAATATTTTAATTGCGTCTGATCATCGATGATTTGCCCATTTAGTTCAAAATCACTCACTCCAATATAGTGAAAGGGGGTCAATAAGTTCGCAGCTAATGCATCAAGTAAGGATACTTCATAGACAATATTATTATCAAAATATTCATAAACATTTATACCATCCGTCCGCTCTGGCGTTGCCGTCATTCCTAACATAAATTTAGGTGTAAAATGTGCTAAAATCCGTTCATACATTGTGGTTTGCCCGGCCTGCTTGCTTAGGGTAACACGATGCGCTTCATCAATAATAATATAATCAAAATAATCGGCTGAGAAGGCAGCTAAAATTGACGGACTAGCCATCATATTAACAGTAGCAAAGGTATACCGAGCCTGCATATCGTGCTGATTACCTGATAAAATTCCGTAGTCACTGGCAGGTCCACCTAAAATCCGCCGAAAGCTTGCTAAGGCACTCATTAAAATCTGCTCACGATGCACAATAAATAGAAGATGTTGTACCTTAGCCTGCTGAACCTCAAAAGCTGCCAAATAGGTTTTACCCGTCCCAGTTGCCGATACCACTAACCCGCGTTGTGCCCCCTGTAAGCGTGTATTTTCAAGCGCTAGTAGTGCCCGTGCCTGCATTTGGTTGGGCTTAATTTGGGCGGTATAAGTCGGTGAAGTCGCTTGACTAGGTTGCTGTACTTGTTGCTGTGCCTGCCAAAAAGCTTGGTAATCATTAATCCATTCAGCACTCAAGGGAGTTGCATCAGCCCAAAGGGTCTCAGCTTCTTGCAAAACGTCTTGACCTAATTGTCCGGTCGCCTTAGATATTATTTTTAAATTCCACTCACCATTCCGTTTTAAAGCATTTTGGGTTAAATTAGCTGAGCCAACAATAATCGAATGATAATCTCCCTTAGTAAAAATGTAGGCTTTAGTGTGTAAAGCTGTCACTGAACTAATTTTGACACTTAAATTTTTAATTTTTAATAATTCCCAAAAAACTTTAGGCTGATTAAAATTAAGATAATTAGCTGTAATAAGGCGACCTTTAATCCCACGCCGAGCTAAATCAGCAAATTTGCTTTTAAGACTAACTAGCCCACTCTCCGTAATGAAGGCCACGACAAAGATAAAGCTTTCTGCCTGATCCAACTCCTCTAGTAAATGCTCCAAGACATTATCGCTAGCGCTATTGGTAATTAATTGTGGACTCAAATGACTATTATCACTTGCGCTATTAAACAACGCATATTGAATTCCCGCCTCTAACTCACCAAAACCTGCCATTTATTTTCGCTCCATCACTAATTTGCTTAGCTGTATTGTTAGTAAACTTCTTTGCGTTATTGCTCATTTGCATTTAAAATCTCAACTTGTAATGAGCGCATGGTTTCGAGTGCTGCTCGATACTTGCTTGGACTAACGCCAGCAGTTGCCTTAGCATCGACAATCACACGAACTTCCGGTGCAAAGTTCTTTATCAAGACAACATTTGAAATGACACAAATATCAGTATCAAGACCGATTAGTTCGACCTGATCTGGTGCTTCATCTCGAATATATTCCGCCAGTTCAATTGAACCAAAAGTGCTTTTTTCAAAAATCTTTTTAAAGCCAATCTGTGCATCGACTGGTAATTGCCAACCAAAGCTCCCCTTTTGGGCATGGACAATTGGTAAATTATGTCCTTCTTGTGTTTGCATATAATCCTCAAAATGGGTATCCATTGTTGCAAGGCGCTCTTCGGGCTGATATTCTTTTAACTTTGTCAAAACATCAGGCATAATTGCCACTGCTTCTTTATTTCCCAAACTACCATCAATAAAGTCATTCTGAAAGTCAATCAATACTAAGAATTTTTTCATTATGCACCCCTGTCTTTTAGTCAACATTGCCAAAGCCCCCTAACTTAGGTTCAAAATTATCTAAGTACCAAGTAACTGCACTCACTAATTTTTATCAAGTAAATTAACCTAAGCGAGTTCATGATACAAAAAAAATGGCCTTGGTACAAGTTACCAAGGTCATCATTTTCGTTACTTTTATTTACCGAACCAAGAAAGTATCGACTTCGGCATGCTTAGCAACATATTGAGCCACTGAACCCAAGAGCAAACGCTCCAAGTTTCCCTTACCAGTTGCCCCCATTACGATTAGATCAATACCATCATCTTCTGGATACTGCTTACTAATCAGATTTCGTGGATCACCAGTCACAACCTCAACATTGATTTTAAAGCTATCACTATTACCTTCCTTCAAGGCGTTTAGGCGCTCTTTAGCAGAGGCAATCGTATTATCACGCCGTTCTATATCGTAGATAACACCATGATCAGGTGAGCTAATTACCCGTTCTTCGTAAACATAGAGCAAGGTCATTTGTTCAATTCCGAAGTGCTCACCAATTTCTACGGCTTGTTCAAAAATGTGCTTTGAAATATCTGATCCATCAAGTGGTACTAAAATATGCTTAAACATAGTCAACCTCCTAGTATTTGCTTGCTTAATTTAATTTATAAGTTAATTATAAATTTTGATTATGGTTTTTACGGGCTTAAAGTGTGAATAAGCCAATAACATTAATTGTTTTTTCGCCGTGCAATTTTCACAATCTCGATAATTAAGGTTGGCAGTAAAATCAGGCCAAGGGCACATAGCCAATATGGCCAAGGTAAAACTACCAAATGAAAAGCGGTCGCAATTGGTTCAATTGTCACCAACATTGCAGTAATCAAAATTGAAAGGCCCGCTAACTGATATAAACGTGGATTGCTGCCATAAGAATCACTTAGTATCGACCTTGTGCTGCGAATATTGAATACATGGATAATCGAAATAACTGATAAGACTAAGAATGTCATTGATTGTCCCACCATCTCTGATGGTGTAACCCCATTAAAGCTAACATGTGTTCCCAAGTAAAAGGCTACCAGTGAAACACTGGTAAACAACAGCGCATTACCAATAATCTGTTGGGATAGCCCTTGACCAAACAATTTAGCATGCTTGGGTAGTGGCTTTTTTTGCATATTAGTCAGATCATTTTCTTCATAACTCAAAGCAAAACCTGGTAGGCCATTGGCAACTAAGTTAATAAATAAAATATGAATTGGCAAAAGTGGGCTGCCCCAACCAATTGCTAGAACTAAGAGAATTAGCAATACTTCAGCTACGTTCGCTGATAGTAAGAAGTTAATTGTACGACGAACCCGGTCATAGGAACCACGCCCTTGACTAATTGCGGCAACAATCGAGGCAAAATTATCATCTGCCAAAATAATATCGGCCGCTTCCCGTGCCACATCAGTTCCCGTTAAGCCCATGGCAATTCCTACATCAGCTGCTTTAAGTGCTGGCGCATCATTAACTCCATCACCAGTCATCGCTACCACGGCTTGATTTGCTTGCCAGGCCTTAATAATCCGAATTTTATCAGCCGGAGTAACTCGTGCAAAAACTGCATAATGTTGAATATTGTCTGTTAGAGTTGCATCTGACATTTCACGTAATTGACTGCCTGTTAAAGCTTGATCACCCTCACCCAAAATGCCAATTTCTTTAGCAATTGCGCTTGCAGTCAGCACGTGGTCACCAGTAATCATTACGGTCTTGATGCCAGCTTGTCGAGCTTCTGCAACGGCTTGCTTTGATTCTGGTCGTGGTGGATCAATCATGCCGAACAAACCAATTAATTTTAAATCTTGCTCCAAAAACTGTTCAGTTAATTCACCAGCAGGTAATTCATCAAAATACTTCACAGTCACTGCAATTACACGTAAAGCTGATTTTGCAAAGCTAGCTGTAACTTCTTCGGCCCGCTTTAAATCACCCTCTGTGATTAATGGTTTTAATACATCGATTGCACCCTTTGTAATTGCCATATAGGTACCATTTGGCATTTTTTGTACGGTCGTCATGCGTTTTCTAGTTGAATTAAAAGGAATTTCGGCAATTCTTGGATAGCTTGCTTGCAGCTGGCTTAACTTTGCAATCCGCTCGGTTGCAGCTACCAAGGCAACTTCAGTTGGTAAACCTAAAGCTTGATTGTCATCTTGGTCATAGTGGACATTGCTTGCCAAACCAGCCATGACCAGTAGGCTTCGAGCATTTTCATTAGCCTTATAATCAACATCAAGATTACTAATTTCATTATCAGCACTAACCCATATCTTTTGTACTGTCATCTTATTTTGGGTCAAAGTTCCGGTTTTATCAGAAGCAATCACTGATGTTGTACCTAAAGTTTCAACCGCTGGCAATCTTCGGATAATTGCCTGACGCGCAGCCATCTTACGAACGCCAACCGCTAAAGTCATTGTCACAATCACTGGTAGCGTTTCTGGGACTACCGCAACTGCCAATGATACGGCAATCATAAACGTTTGCATAAAGGCTAATCCCTGTAATAGACCAATTACCATGACAATTAGCGCTGCAACCACGGCAAAAATTGAAATTTGCCGGCCAAGTTGTTTCAGTTTAATTTGCAATGGCGTTAATTGCTTCTGCTCACTATTTAATAAGCTTGCAATTTGTCCCAGTTCAGTCTGGTCGCCGACCGCTGTTACTAGTGCCAAAGCAGATCCATTCACAATGGTTGTACCACTATATACCATATTGCTACGGTCAGCTAATTCAACTTCGTGTGTAAAGTCAGTATCTGCATTTTTTTCAATTGGTAAACTCTCGCCTGTTAAGGAAGCTTCCTCAACTTGTAGGTCGGTTGTTTCTAACAAACGTGCATCCGCTGGGATTTTTACACCGTTCTCAAGATATAAAATATCACCGACCACCACGTCAGCACTGCTAATAGTTTCAACTTTACCAGCCCGCAGGACCTTCGTTGAGGCTTGGTTTAAAGCTTGTAGGGCTGCTAATGCTTTTTCAGCTTTCCCCTCTTGTAAAATTGACAGGACGGAATTAATTATCACAATCCCGATAATCAAAATTCCCTCAACAATTTCACCACTTCCCTCCAAATATGCAGTCGTAAAGGAAATTATTGCTGCTAAAAGCAGAATAATTGTGGCGACGTCTTTTAAGGTATGCCCAATTTTTTTCAAAAGGCTTTCGCGAACCGGTGGCGATAGTTCATTGCGCCCATAACGAGCACGCTGGTTAGCAACTTTTTGGGTGCTATCAAGCCCCACTTTCAAATCAACTGCATGGTCTTTTAATAGTTGGTCCCGCTTAATTAAATAATCTTTCATCTACTTTGCCGTCCTTCCCCCAGTGTTAAGCTCTACAATTGTTCTCAATAAAATATTAGCAATTTTCAATGAAAGAACTATGACTATTTGATGAGCACCTTGTTAAACTTACTTTTGGTATATATCAACTAGCTAAAGTGCCAAGTAAAATTAGTTAAAAGTTCATCCCATTCTCCTGCATAACAAACCACGCTTCTTTAAAAGCTTGATACTGATATAATCAGCTTTCCAAATCACGAAAAATAAAAACCTGCCTAATTAATTCCATTTATCTATCAATCATCTACCGTTAAGGACATTAACAATGCTATTATCATTTCTGTTGAACAAACATCCCCAGGTTCAACAAAATTTTGGGTTTTCAATCCCAAAAAGGCCTAGTAAATCTAATCGATTTACTAGGCCTTTTTTATTAAACGTGAATTGGCAAACCGTCAGCTAATTCTGCTGTATCCATAATTGCTTCACCCAAGGTTGGATGCGGATGGATTGTCAAAGAAATATCTTCAGATGTTAAGCCATTTTCAATCGCCAAGGCTAACTCAGAAATCAAATCTGAAGCCCCTGGACCAACAATTTGACTACCAAGGACGGCCTTTGTCGCCTTATCAGTAATCATACGGACAAAGCCAACACCAGCATCCATTGATAGCGCCCGACCATTCGCTGCAAATGGGAACTTAGCAATGCCAACTGCCAAGCCCTTTTCCTTAGCTGACTCAGGCGTCTCACCAACAGTTGCAACTTCGATATTCGTATAGGCAACGGCTGGGAGTGCATAGTGCATATCAATTGCATTATCAGCACCCGCAATTGCGGCAGCGGCCACTTTAGCCTCAAAGCTGGCCTTATGTGCCAAAGCTGGTCCTGCAACCACATCACCAATTGCATAGATATGTGGGACTGACGTGCGCTTAGCAGCATCAACTTCAATCAAATTATGCTCACTTAACTTAATGTCAGTATTATTTAGACCAAGGCTGTCCGTGTTTGGCCGACGACCAACTGAGACTAGGAGGTAGTCCCCAGTTACCGTCTGTTCGGCACCATCAACTTCAAAGGTCAATGTAACTTCATCAGCCGTTTGACTTGCTGACTTAGCCATTGCACCGGTGAAAATTTCACCGCCCCGCTTCTTAAAATCAGCGATTACTGGCTGAATTAGTTCCTTATCAAATCCATTTAAAGTCTGAGGCAAGCCTTCAATAATCGTAACCTTAGCACCCAAGTTTTGATAAGCACCACCCAATTCTGAACCAATCACCCCACCACCAATTACAATCAAATGTTTAGGAATTTCAGGTAAGCTGAGGGCTCCAGTTGAATCAACAATGCGGCCACCAAACTTGAAAGCAGGAATCTCAACGGGCCGTGAACCAGTTGCAATAATGGCATTATTGAACTGCAAAAGCTCATGTCCTTCGCCTTCAAGTACATTTAAAGTTTCATTGTCATTAAAAGAAGCTTCGCCATGAATAATTTCAACTTTGTGCTTCTTCAATAACATCTCAACGCCACCAGTTAGTTGGTTAACGACCTTATTTTGCTTCCAGTCTTGGGTCTTTTGCCAATCAAGTGTGGCAGTGGGAATTTCTAGTCCATAAGGATTAGCCACTTGGGTACTCTTATATTCATGTCCAACATGAATTAGAGCTTTCGAAGGAATGCAGCCAATATTCAAACACACCCCACCAATATTATCTTTCTCAATAATCGTGACTTTTTGCCCTAATTCAGCGGCTCGAATGGCTGCTACATAACCACCAGGGCCTGAACCAATTACGACTGTGTCAATTTCTCGTGCTTGTGCGCCAACAACCATAACTAAACCTCCATCAACATGTAGGCAGGATCAGCTAACAATTGCTTTAAGTAATTTGTTGCTGTTTGTGCTAACATTCCATCAATCAAACGGTGATCATACGTCAAAGACAACTTCATATTTTGTCCAACGGCCAACTCACCATCAGCGTCAACAATTGGTTCTTTAACAATTGAACCAAGTCCCAAGATTGCAACTTCGGCACCATTGATAATTGGAGTAAACCAACTACCACGGGCGGAACCAATATTAGAAATTGTAATCGTGGCTCCCTGCATTTGAGCTGGCTTCAAAGTACCGTCTTGAGCAGCTTGAGCTAAGTCGGCAATTTCCTTAGCAATTGCCATAATTGACTTAGCAGCCGCATTAGCAATCACTGGTACAAACAAACCAGTATCCGTGTTAACAGCAATTCCGAGGTTAACTTCATCATGGTAGATAATCTCATTCGTCTTCATATCAACACTAGCATTCAATTCAGGGTATTCCTTAACCGTTGCCGCCAAAGCCTTAGCCACATAGGCCAAGTAAGTCAACTTAATTCCCTTATCCGCTGCCTTAACCTTAAAGTCCTTGCGGTGTGCAACTAACTTAGATACTTCAACTTGATCAAAGTTGGTTACCGATGGGATATTAGTATGTTGGTTCTCCATCGCCTTAGCAATTGCCTTACGAATTCCCGTCATTGGAACTCGACCCTCAGTCACCTTTGGTGCTGGGGCTGGCTTAGCTGCCGCTTGGGCTACTGGAGCAGTTGGCTCAACTGGCGCTGGCGTTGCTACTGAAGCTGCAACTGGAGTTGGCGCAACGGCGCTTGGCCCATTTTGTACATCCGCTAAGGTAATATGACCGTGCCGGCCAGTTGGTACAACGGTCGCTAGGTCAATATTATGCTCATGCGCATAATGACGAACCGATGGCATGGCCAAGATTTGCCCGTTTGAAGCAACGGTTGGCGCTGGCGTCGGTGTAGCTTCAACCGCTGGCGTTGGCGCCGCTGCAACTGCCGGAACAGCCTCAGGCACTGGTGTTGTAGCCGCTACCGGCGCTGGTGCTGCTTGTTCACCAGTTCCATCAAACTCAATTAGAGGATCACCAACTGCTACAACAGTTGGGGCATCGACATACAACTTAGTTACTGTACCAGCATAAGGTGACAAAATTTCTTGCATCAATTTGTCGTTTTGAACTTCAGCCACTTCTTGGTCAACATCAACATGGTCGCCGACCTTAACTAACCAATTTGTAATTTCGCCTTCTGCCATTCCTTCGCCAATATCTGGCATTTTAAAAATCTCAGTCATAATTCACGACCTCCAAAGCCTTTGCTACAATATCATCTGCCTTAATCATCCAGTCATTCTCGGCTTGCGCGAATGGATAAATGCTGTCTGGAGCAGCTACGCGACCAATTGGTGCTTGTAGGCTCAAAACAAAGCGTTCAGAAATTTCAGCCATTACGTTCGCTGCAACTCCCGCCATCCGTTGCGCTTCTTGCACAACCACGACCCGACCGGTCTTCTTAACCGTGGCACCAATTGCTTCAATATCTAATGGTGAAACGGTCCGTAAATCGAGTACCTCAGCAGATACATCTTGCTTGGCCAATTCCTCAGCTGCCTTAAGTGCTAGCGGTACACCACCACCATAGGTAATGATTGAAACATCACTACCTTCATGGGCAATAGCGGCCGTATCTAACGGTGTTGTATAGTAACCCTCGGGAACTTCGCCCTTTAGTGAGCGATACAAGTGCAAATTCTCCAAGAAAACAACGGGGTCATTTGATTCAATCGAGGCCAATAATAGACCCTTTGCATCAGCTGGATTGGCTGGCATTACTACTCGCAAACCAAGTACCTGGGCAACCATCCCTTCCAAATTATCCGCGTGCATTTCTGGCGTCTTAGTTCCACCTCCATAAGGTGAACGTAAAACAATTGGCATATTGCGGGTATTGTTAAAGCGGAAGCGATTCCGTGACATCTGGCCAGCAACTGAATCCATCACTTCAAAAATAAACCCAAAGAATTGGATCTCCATGATTGGTCGGTATTGTTGCGTAGTTAGTCCGATCGCTAAACCACCAATTCCTGATTCGGCCAAAGGCGTGTTGAAGACACGGTCTTCACCATACTTGGCTTGAAGCCCATCGGTTGCACGGAAAACTCCACCATTTTGACCAACATCTTCACCAAAAATCAATGTATTTTCATCTTTAGCCAAAGCTAAATCTAAGGCTTCGGTGATCGCTGCAATATATGTCTTAACTGCCATGATTACTTTCCCTCGCTTTCAAACTTTGCAATTTGCTCTTGCATAACTTGGCTTGGTACCTCAAGCGTGTGCTTTAGGTAATCTGAGATCTTCTGCTTCTCAACATTATCAGCTGTCTTAATGGCAGCATCAATTTCTGCATCAACTTGGGCAATATGCTCAGCTTCAATTTCCTCACTCCAAAGTTGCTTACCTTCAAGGAAGGCACGCATCCGAATCAAAGGTTCTTTAGTCCAATGCTCGTCAATGTCTGCTTGTGTCCGGTAACGCAATGGATCATCACCTGCGGTTGAGTGGGGCTCCAAACGGTTGGTCAAAGTCTCAATCAAGACTGGTCCATTTCCTGCCACGGCCCAAGCACGGGCTTCTTTGGCTGCTAAGTACATTGCAATTGCATCGTTTCCATCAACAACAATACTTGGCAAACCGGCGGCCCAACCCTTGGCTGCTAGATGTTGAGCGGCCGTTTGTAAGTCACGAGGCGTTGAAATTGCAAAGCCGTTATTTTGCACAAAGAATACCGCATTCGCCTTATATGCCGAAGCAAAATTAATACCCTCATAGAAATCACCTTGCGATGAACCACCGTCACCAGTGTAGGCATAGGCCACAGCATCTTGTTGGCGCTTGCGTAGCCCTAGGGCAACACCAGCCGCTTCAACGTATTGCGCACCGATGATAATTTGTGGGAACCAAGCGTTCACTGGGCTACCATCTTCCTTCGTATATTCATTACCAAGTTGGTGGCCACGTGACCACAAGATAGCCTTCCAAATTGGCCAACCCTTAATGACAATTTCCGGAATATCTCGATAACCTGGGAAAAGCCAGTCTTGATCCTTAAAGGCATAGGCTGAAGCCATCTGTGAAGCCTCTTGTCCAGCTGTCGGTGCGAAGAAGCCAAAACGCCCCTGCTTAGCCAACTTGGTTGAACGAATATCCAATTGACGGCTCATCACCATATTCTTCATGATTTGGACTAGGTCCTCATCAGTCAGCTCACTCCGTGACAAGGCGTCTGAATCAACGATTTGTCCGTCATTATTTAGTACCTGTAGCACTGGAAAGGCTTTATCTTGTGTAACAAGCTGTTCTGCGAAATCTAAAATCTTTGCATTTGTCTCTGTAATTGCCATGAGTATACTCCTTAAAATTAAGCATTATCAGAATCAGCGGCAGTAAACATCGCTGCTAATTCTTGATTGGAAATTTCACCAAAGTAACGTGGTTCCTTATTACGTTCTAAAATCTCAAAAATTGTTGTTGCCTCAAATGGTTGACCAATAAATTGATCTTTAATCACACGCCAATCGTCTAACGCCAAGAAATCACCAACAAAATTAATATCAGTAATCAATCCCGCCACTACATTGGCCTGGACATCAATTGAACCAGCTGTAAACTTTTGATGATTACTGAAAGAAAATTCTGGACTTGCACCATAATTCCAATCCCAATTATCAAATTTTTCAGCCCGCCAAGTTTTAATGCCTGCGATTTGCTCATCACTCAGCTTTAACTCACCGTCTTTGCCTTCATCAGACAAATAATAAGTTAACTTATCAATAAAGGCCTCAATTGTTAAATCGGCTGGTGCATAATCTTTAATGTTACCCACTCGGGCACGAACAGATTTAGCAGCCTTAGAAATAAACTTTTCATCAGCTACATTCAAGACCCGCACCATGGTATCAACGTCAACATCCCAAAGTAAAGTACCGTGATGCATCAAGTAACCATTTGCATAACGTTGTGCATTACCTGAAATTTTCTTACCGTCAACTACTAAATCATTCCGACCAGAGATTTCAGCCTCAATCCCGAGTGAACGAAGTGCATCATACATTGGTTGAACAAATTGCTTAAAATTCACCTGACCCGAACTAGGTAGTGGTACAAAGAAAGTGAAACAAATATTGCCTAAATCATGATAGACTGCTCCACCACCCGACATACGACGCACAACTTTGATACCCTTCTCATCAATCAAATCTTGATTAATTTCTGCAAAGGTATTTTGGTTGCGTCCTACAATCACTGATGGAGCATCTTGCCATAGGGAGAAGACCGGTTTATCCGGCTTAAGGTTATACAACAACCAACTGTCAGTTGCAATGTTGGTCGCGGGATCCGTCCCGAGATATTTGATGTACTGCATCTTACTCGCCTCCGAAAAATGTAAACGTTTTCATAAATATATTATAGACGTATTTTTCACAAAGTCAAAGATTTTCAACCTTAAATGTAAATTAAAAAGGACTTTTTTCTTAGAAAAAGTCCCTTTAAAGCCTATTATTATCAAATATCCGGAAAACCGGATAAATATTTTATTTTAAGTTACAAAAAATAAGTTTGTGAAATCAATATAAAAGTTCAATTAATTCGCTGAGTTGTGCTGTTGCTTAATGCGCGCTCAGGAATCATCGTACTATTCATATTTTTAAGTAGGCCAGCTTATTGTAATACCCGTTCAAAACATATTTTCTTTGAACGTTTAACCGCCATTTTGTGGATTTATTTCCAAACAACGCACCTGTATTTAAATCTCACCTGTTTAGCTAAGTACAGGCCTTAGATATTAAAGCAAAACTGGTCGGAAAAATCTCGGTTCAATCCCGAAATTTTTCCGACCAGCTACCGACTCAAACTTAACGTCAACTTTTTAGCACAATGCACTTTACGCCACTTTTAAAAAGTTTTTTTATTAAAGGTTTGTGATTGCTACAGAATCATTTTGATATTGTTCTGGCTGTAAAATCAATTGACTTATAAAGTGTGCCACGTTCCCTCTTGATACTTCAGCCACTTCAACTTGATCTGTTCTAGCATTTATAACATAATCTGATTGTCCATCATTGGTTAGCAGATTAGGTCGAATGATTGTTGATATGATTGAACTAGCTTCAATTATATCTGCGCCTAGAGGCTCGTCACCAATATAACTATTTGGGTCGTCCATCATTCCACCCTGTAACCGCATCTCTGGAATTGCCGCCTTTGGCTCTTCCTCATAAATGCCGATTGTTGCAACCCAAATCAAACGTCTAACATTACTTTTTTCAGCAGCTTTGACCACGGCCTTTGCCATTTCGGCCATTGGACTTGGTCCAAGATTTGCATATACAATATCTTGCTCTTCCATTGCTTCAACCAGGGCAGTTTAATTTAACACGTCACCAATGATGACGTGATTACGATTATCTGTTAATTTAGTTGAACTACGCACAAAAAGGGTGGTTTTAACTGAGCTACCTAATTTCTCAGTGACTAACCGGGCAATTTGCCCATTTGCGCCCAAAATCAAAACTTTTCGTATCACATTATATTCCTTTTTCATCAAAAACTTGACAGTATACTAGTGTTAATCAAATATGACACACCTTACTTATGACTAACCGTAAAACTGACTTGGGCAATTGTTCCCTTTGGCTGATGGTCAAAAAATCTAATCGTTAATCCATTCTTTTCTGCCAATTCAGCTGCTAAAGCCAACCCTAAACCAGTTCCATTAATTGTTGAGCTGTGCGCCCGGTCACCTCTAAAGAAGCGTTCAAAAACCTTTTTACGATCTGCCACAGGAATCCCTAAGCCACTATCAATAATTTCAATTAAATTATCTTTAAGGCGTAAAATAATTGGCGAATCTGCCGGTGAATATTTAACAGCATTTTCAAAAATAATCTTTAATACATACAGCGTATTTTCCTGATTCGTCAAAACCCACTTTGCAGTCTGGCGTTCAATCCTAATCTCACGAGAACTCTCACTTTGTACCTGCGCTGCAAAATCATCAAAAATTAAAGCCAAAGGATAATCACTCTGTAATGCCGTACTTCCTTCAATGTGTGACATTGCTAATAACTGTGAAACTAAAGCTTGCATCCGCTCTGCTTCCTGGTCTAAATGAGCCAAGGCCTGTGGAATTACTTCCGGGTGACTTTGCCCACGGCGATGAATTAAGGCTAAATTCCCCCTAAAAGCTGCTAATGGCGTCTTTAGTTCATGCGAGGCATTGGCAATAAAGTCCTTTTCATGTAACACCTGGTCTCGCAAAGATTCTAGCCAAGAAACCGAGGTTTCACGTAAAGTCCGCACCTCAGCTGGTGCCGTAATAGTTGGTAATTGTGGCTCAATGGGTTCTTCTAAACTAACCTGACCAACAGCTCGGGTAAAATTAACCAACGGAGCGCTAATTTTATCAGCCAAGCGCCGAATATAAAAAATCGCCAAAATATAAAGCAATAAAATGGCCAATAACATACTAACGACCACAATTTGTAGGGTCTGAAAAGCGCTGTGCATTCCAACCATGACTAAAATCTGACCATCATTCGTCGGTAAAAGATATTTATAATACAAACCACGATCGTCAACCCAGTAATAATGATTAATCAAGGCAGTTTTATTAGCCTTAGTAATTAAAGTTTTAGCAGCTGTATCGGAATAAAGATACTTTTTCCCATGTGAGGCATGATTTAACGTAATTTGTACATAGACATCGTGTACATCAACTATACTGTTTTCGCGCCAGCTATTCCAATCAATAAGACTATCAATATCCTCTTTGTTCATCTGTTTTGCCAGGCTAATAATATCATGTTGTCGCGTCAAAAGTAGTCGGTACCCTACTGTGCTGCTTGTAACAACAACTAGGACCAAAAAAATCATCGCAAACAAACGTGAAAAGGTACCCACAATAATATTGCGACTACTTTTAATTGGTTTCGTCTTCTCGGAGAACATACCCCACCCCACGCTCTGTCCAAATCAATTCAGCTTGTTTATCAAGTGCCAACTTTTGCCGTAGATGCCGAATGTATACATCAACTGTATTATATTGCCCAGCAAAATCAACACCCCAAACTAAATCAAATAATTCATCTCGTGATAAAACTTGACCGGAGTGTTTCATCAGCGTTGCCAATAAATCAAATTCGCGCCGGGTTAGATTTATCTTTTGTCCTGCCCGCTCAACCCGATGTGTGGAAGTGTTTAACGTTATGTCAGCAAATTGATAAATCGTTTTTTCTACCTGATTTTGTTGGATATTAGCTAGCCGGCGTAGCGCTGTGTGTAGGCGTGCCAATAGCTCCTCTATCTTAAAAGGCTTGGTGATATAATCATCAGCCCCCTTATTCAAACCTAAAACCTTGTCGTCGAGCTCCGTTCGGGCAGTCATTAATAAAATTGGTAATAGTTGCGTCGTTTGCCGAATTTCTTTCAAGACCGTAATACCATCTTTTTTGGGCAGCA
This sequence comes from Weissella oryzae SG25, assembly GCF_000691805.2. Taxonomy (GTDB): domain Bacteria; phylum Bacillota; class Bacilli; order Lactobacillales; family Lactobacillaceae; genus Weissella; species Weissella oryzae. Next base: position 84,784 of record NZ_DF820491.1, read on the forward strand.
TCCAGTCTAAAATAATCGCCCCAATCTCGCCTTGGTGCACTTGATACAAAGCTAGTGCTTCTTGACCATCATAAGCTGAAATCACCTTGTAACCCTCAAAGGTTAGTTCTTGACGTAGAAAATATTGCAGTGCTTCCTCATCTTCAACTAATAAAATTGTTTCCATATTAATTCACTCACTTAGTTATTCTTCAATAATTAATTAAATATCTATCAAATAAGGGCACTCTTTAACATTTATTTAATGAGCTTGACCCTAAAATCTGCTAAAATTAAATGTGTTTGCGCAACAATTCTATAATCATTGCAATCAAATTCTTGGTTTGGCTCAGTCACATTCGACGTAATTTTACGCCTCCAAACATGTCCCTAACCTTAAATATTTTTACACTAACATTATTTATTTGGAGTCCTTCATGCAATTCATTACAAGAACTATCAGCCTTATTACAATTTTTGTACTATTCATCGGCTGTATTACGAATCTACTCTACCCATTTTCAGTAATTACTGTTCTTGGCTTTTTACTAGTTATCGCTTTACTAGCTTACCTGCGACCTCGACTAAACCAGTTACAAGTTAAGCATTGTGACTGGTTAATTACTGGTATTTTTATTGGTATGGTTATTATACAAATTATAACCCTATTAAAAATACCAACAACTGTCTATCACGATCCCTTACGAGTTTATTTTCAGGCCGAGCAATTAGCAACTGGCAATCATAATTGGGGGCATATTTCCTATTTTTGGCGTTATCCTAACAATGCGGGCTTTGCCATTATGCTCTCTTGGATTTTTAAAGTCACCAATTTCCTTGGGATTTCAACTAATTTTGCCGTTAATAGCCTAGCTCTTATTCTATATGATGGCTTAATTGTCTCACTACTCTATATGGCTAAAAAGCTGCAACAAAGTTCATTGCGTCGCCTTGGAATTATTGCTTTCTTTGCCCTAGCCCCCCTTTCATATACCTATGCTATTCATGTTTTCTATACTGATACGCCGTCATTAATTTTTCTTGCTTGGATTATCTATCTCCTGATTCGTTGGCCGCAATACAGCCATAAGAAACGCTGGATTACTGGTCCTTTACTAGTTCTTTTTGTTTTGCTTGGTCAGTTAACTAAACCAAATCTAATTGTGATGGCAATAGCAATTGTCATTTGGATGCTCTTAGCCTTAATAAAAAATCGACAAAGCTTCAAAAAATTAATCTTAATACCAGCGTTCTTAGTTTTAATCGGCTTTGGCTTATCAATGCCAGTAAAAAGTGCGATTTTACAATCGGCTAATTACCACACTAATACCAAATATGAATTGCCAGCAACTTCATGGATTTATATGAGCCTAAATCCTAAACATAGCGGTACTTATGTTAGTTCGGATGTTGCCAAGATGATGACGCTACCTGACAAAGCTGCACGTTCAAACTATCTTGCTAAAGCTATTCCAGAGCGGCTGAATCAGTATAACCCGTTGACCTTGTTGATGCATTTCGTCGTTAAATTAAGTGTCTTAACCAGTAGTCACACCCTACCAGTTGCTTACACGGGGGGACATACTAGTTCGCCAGCTTGGTATCAAGCAAATCAGTTAATTATTACCCGCTTGGCTAGTATCATGCAGCAAATTCTCTGGTCCAGTCTCTATTTCATTGCAATGTTGACAGCTATTGTGCGCTATAGAGCTAAGGATATGCCAGCTGAGTCAAACGCAATTACCCTTTTGATTAGTCTTACAATGCTTGGTTATGCTGCCTTCCATGCCTTGATTTGGGAAACTGAGGAGCGCTACGGTTTAATCCTCTTACCACTCATTTTTCTACTCTTATTTGTTCAAACAAATTCTCGCTTCGACGATAATTTTTCTAAAACTAAAATTCCCGTCTTAAAGCGCGGTATGGTCTTAACATTAGCATTAATCTTCTTACTCGCTAATGTATTAAATATCAGTCTTTCTGGTAGGTTTGGACAAAAGCAAACGGTAGTTATCAAAGCACAACGCAGTCAGTTATCGGCTCAATATGGCGCAGCCCCCTTCATGCTAGCACCACAACGCTTTTTAACCCAAGAAGTGCAACTAGGTACTACTAGCCAAAAAGTTTTAATTCAAATGCCAGCAGCTAGTCAAATTAATGCTTCTCTAGTCAATCTTGATAAGTTCAAGCGTACACCATTAAAGCCTGAGATAATTGGGGGTGTTCCTTATCTAACTTCGACTAAAGCACTAAAACCTGGTCGCTATCAAATTACTTTATCAAATGACACAAATGAATCACAACCACTTTGGTTGGTTAATTTAAATCGTTATCAATTAGCGCCTAATTCAGCAAAGAGTAACCAAATAATTCCGGAACGGGCATCATTAATTTACACATTCTTTGCACAACAGCACAACTTACCCCTCTAAATAGAAAAAGCGTTTTAACTCTAAGAGTTAAAACGCTTTTTTTATAACCAGCTCAGCTTGAAATCTGCTTGATTGGCGATTGGCTGAACAATTTCATAATTGTCAGCTGCCAAAATTCGCCGCATCGCACGATCCACATACAAAGCATCATCATCAGCAAAATTTTTTAACTTTGCATTTTCAACATTTAAACGTTGCTGCACCACATGGTAAGTATAAGGATGGCTTCCCGCATACTTTGCAACTCCCGCTAATGGAGCCGCTAAAGTATATTGATTAATACCATCTGCATCAACAACAATTGTCCCCTGCCAATTAATTGCCGCCTCTTGATTTAAACTAACCGCATCAACTTGATTAGCCAATAAGGCTAAATTAATATCTACAACTTGCTCTAAAAATAATTTATCTGCCATGAAAACTCCCCAATTTCTGCATAACATATATTATCTACGTTAAAAGCTGGCTAACCATCAATAGTATTATATCATAATTCATATCACAAGTTAATTTCTTCACTATCTTCAAAATGACATTATTGTAAGTTTTAACAATAACAATTTCTGTATAATTAATGTTATTAATAAGAAGGAGTCAATCGATATGTTTTCTAAGATTAATGGGCACTGGGGTATAAACTCTTTTGGTTTAAAAGTCATTGGTATCGTTTTAATGGTTGCCGATCACATTCATGAAATGTTTTATTATGTTGGTGCACCTGAATTTTTAACGATGGTTGGTCGCGTAGTCGCCCCAATTTTCTTATTTTTGGCGGCTGAAGGCTACCACTACACGCATAGTAAAATTAAGTATTTGCGTAACCTATTAATTGGTTTTTGGATTACGGCCTTAATGGAAATGCTTTTGCAAAATTGGTTGCCAAATCAGCACATTGTCTTGATTAATTCAATTTTCGGCACACTTTTCTTGGGTGTCCTAGCCATGTGGGTTTTTGATAGTTTAAAGCATCCTCGACAAGCGCCCAAAACATTTGGCTGGGGGCTACTTGGCCTAGCTTACTTACTATTGAGTAACGTCTTAGTGATCTTACTTCTATCAGCCAACAGTGCCCCTAATCTAGCGCGTTTTGCGCTCTTCTTACCAACCGCGCTTACTGTTGAAGGTGGCTTTATTTTTATCCTGTTAGCCCTGTTCTTCCATATTTTTCGTGGTAAAAAATGGCTACAAGCTGGCGTTCTCGTTATTCTAGGCTTAGCACTCTTCTTCTTGAATGGGCACGGTGATTTTGCTTGGCTACTAGTCTTCGCAGCTCCTCTTATTCTACTTTATACGGGTAAAGAAGGTCGTAAGGAGAAGTGGTTCTTCTATATTTTCTATCCTAGTCATATTGCTCTGCTCTATATCATTGCAACGCTGTGCTTCCCAAAGTAAACAAATTTGAGCTTCTCACATATAACTTTTAATTCTTTATAAAGTGTGAACCCCTAGAGTTAGCAAACATTCGCTGCCTCTAGGGGTTCATTTCATTCATAACTAAAGCTACGACCTTAATCTAAATCTAACTGACGGTATGGCCGATAAAGCTCTTTATCTGCATTCCAAGTGTAGACCGATTTAGTTGCGCCTTGGTAAGTCAAAACTAGCTGGTCAACTAGGCCCGGATTAATCGTCGCTGGTAGCCCGACACCTTGCTGAACTTTCGCAAACTCGCTTGCACTAAGCGCGTACTGTGGTAAGTCTACTAAGGCTGTACCAAGCGGTTTTAGCCAATCTCCTAAATCATCTGTGGCAGTCATCTGTTCTGCAATTTCGCTTAACGAATGAGTTTCGCTTAACACAAACCCGCCAGCTGCCTGTCGCGTTAATTGGCTCATCACAGCTGCAACCCCAAGCGACTTACCTAAATCAACCGCAAGGGTTCGAATATAAGTTCCTTTAGAAACGGCTGCTTCGAACCGGAATTTTTGTAAGCCCTCGGCTGCATCAAACTTGCTATCCGTTAGGCGTTCGAAGCGATAAATCATTGCCTGACGTACAGGTCGCTCAACACTTTCTCCCGCCCGGGCATACTCATATAAACGCCGTCCATTCACTTTAACGGCTGAATACATTGGTGGAATTTGGGTAATTGCGCCAGTTAGCTGAGCCATCGCTTGCATTAATTCTGCATCACTAAAGGGCTTAGCTAATGGGGTTTTCTCAATCACTTCACCATCAAGATCTTCAGTCGTAGTTGCAAATCCCAAAGTTACCTCACCGGTATACACCTTACCCGCACTTTGTAAAAATTCAATGGTCTTTGTTGCCTTTCCTAAAGCAATTGGTAAAACACCATCAACATTTGGATCGAGTGTTCCGGCATGCCCAATTTTTTTCATGTGTAAAATCTTCCGTAATTTAAAAACTACGTCATGACTTGTCATACCGACTTCTTTATATACGGGTAATATTCCATCCATCTCAGCTTATCCATCCATCTTTTATTTGATATAACATTCTAGCATATTTACTAAAAATTTTTTCTAAAAAAAAAAGATTGAATCAGCCAGTTAATCGCTAATTAGCGGCCTTAATCAATCTTTGTTTTTTTATTTATCTTGTTGGAGCTTACGAATTAAATCGTCAATTTTATTACCATAAGCGACTGAATCGTCTTTTACAAATGATAACTCAGGAGTCTTATAGATTCGAATCCGGCTGCCTAATTCGCGTCGAATCAAACCAGTAGCTGCTTCTAAGCCGGCTTTGGCCTTTTGATTATCTGATGCTAATTCAGACATAACTGAATAAAAAATCTTTGCCTGTTGCAAATCACCAGTGACTTCGACACCGGTAACTGTAACTCCTTCAACGCGTGGATCACGAATGCGCTTGAGTAAAATATCATTTACTTCGCGTTGAATTTCTTGCTCCAAGCGTCCAACACGGAAATTTGATTGTGCCATTGCTTGTCTCCTTTATCAAGATGTAAAAATTAACGAGGAATCTCAACCATTTCGTAGGCTTCCAAAGTATCGCCAATCTTTTCATCATTGTAATTCTCGATTGTCAAACCGAAGTCATAACCATTCTTAACTTCCTTGACATCATCCTTATAACGACGCAATGAACCTAATTTACCATCGTAAATTACGATACCATCACGAATCAAACGGACTGATGAATTACGAGTAATCTTACCAGATGTTACCATACCACCAACGATGGTACCAACCTTAGAAACCTTGAATAACTCACGTACGTCAGCTGTACCAACGACACGCTCTTCAAATTCAGGGTCAAGTTGTCCCTTCATCGCTGCTTCAATTTCATCAATGGCGTTATAAATAACTGAGTGCAAACGAATATCAACCTTATCAGACTCAGCTTGTTGCTTAGCTTGAGGAGTTGGTCGAACGTTGAACCCGATGATAATTGCGCCAGAAGCTTCAGCTAAGGTAATATCTGATTCGTTAATGGCACCAACGGCTGTATGCAAAATATCAACCTTAACACCTTCAACGTCAATCTTACGGAATGATCCAGCCAAAGCTTCAACTGATCCTTGTACATCCGCCTTAATAATTACAGGAACTGACTTCATTTGCTTCTCGGCCATCTTGTTGAACAAGTCAGAAACTGAAACCACATTATTGCGGTTACGCTCTGCCAACAAGGCCCGCTTAGCACGTTCTTCACCAGCTGCACGCGCAGTCTTTTCATCTTCAAAGACAACGAATCGATCACCAGCAGAAGGTACATCATTCAAACCAGTAATTTCAACGGGTGTTGAAGGTAGAGCTTCTTTAATGCGACGACCACGATCATTAGTCATGGTACGAACCTTACCAAAAGTATTACCAACAACAATTGGGTCACCAATGCGCATTGTACCTTGTTGTACCAAGACAGTTGCCACAGTTCCGCGACCCTTATCCAAACGAGCTTCAATTACTGAACCAGCTGCGCGTTGTTCTGGGTTAGCTTGTAGCTCCAAAACATCAGCTTGCAAAAGCACCATCTCAAGTAATTCATCAATATTTTGACCAAACTTAGCCGAAATATTAACAAAGATAGTGTCTCCACCATACTCTTCTGGGATTAGTTCGTATTGCATCAATTGGTTGATTACATTTTCAGGGTTTGCACCTGGCTTATCAATCTTATTAACCGCAACAATAATTGGTGTCTTGGCTGCCTTAGCATGATTAATTGCTTCAATTGTTTGTGGCATAACACCATCATCAGCAGCAACCACTAGGATTGTAATATCAGTAATATCAGCTCCACGTGCCCGCATCGCTGTAAAGGCCGCGTGACCAGGGGTATCCAAGAAGGTTACCAACCGACCAGTATCGGTCTTAACTTGATAAGCTCCGATATGTTGTGTGATTCCACCAGCTTCACCCTCAGTAATATGAGAATTACGCAAGTAATCTAGCAAGGTGGTCTTTCCATGATCAACGTGTCCCATGATTGTTACAACCGGTGCACGTGGTTCAAGGTCTTCAGTATTAGTTGATTCGCTCTCAAAGAATTGGTCCAAGTCAGCAATATCAACTTCAACCTTCTTTTCCGCATTGATGCCGTAATCAGCTGCCAAAACTTCAATCGTGTCATCATCAAGTGATTGGTTTTGATTTACCATTACACCCAACATGAACAACTTCTTGATGATTTCAGTTGCATCACGGTGAATCAACTTTGCAATATCTTGTACGTTCATCCCAGTTGTGTAAAGCAAGGTCTCTGGTAATGGTTGATCCTTACGTACAGTTGGGGCTGGCTTATTTTCGTTAACATTGTTGCGATTATTGCGCCGACCCTTTTTGTTAGAACGGAAGTTATTGTTGTTTCCACGGTTGTTGTTGTTATTACGACCGTGAGAATTATTGCTATTATTTTGTTGATTATTGTTACGGCCGCTACGTGGGCTCGTGCTTTGCACATTCCGGTTACCACGTGGCTTGTATTCAGTTTCAGTTTCATTGTTACGACTAGCTTGCTTTGGAGCAGCTGGTGTAGCTTTGCTTTCAACTTTTTTTGGTGCAGCTGTTTTTGCAGCTGGCTTTTTAATACTATCAGTCAGAATCTTTTCCGCCTTTTCATCAATTGTTGACATATGATTTTTAACATCGATACCAGCCTTCTCCGCGGCCACTACCAAATTTTTGGAAGGAACATTTAGTTCTTTAGCTAATTCGTAAATACGTTTTGTCATGCGAATCCTCCTTAAAGTTCCAGATACTCCCGCATCTTCTTTGCGAATCCACGATCAGCAACAGCAATGACGGTTCGGGCAAGACCAGTTGCATCGGCCAACTCCTGTCGTGTCAAATCTGTTGTAAAAGTTACTTCGTAACTAGTGGTTTTATCTGTAAATTTCTTCTTACTGCTAGCCCCACCATCTTCAGCAAAGAAAACAAGGTTTGCCTTTTTTGCACGGATGGCACTTAGCACCATCTCTTCGCCAGTAACTAATTTACCAGCACGTCGCGCTAGGCCGAGTAAGTTTAATAATTTTTGCTTATCTTTCATCCCCAAACAATTCCTTTCGGGCTTGTTGGTGGTCAACATAAGCAACTAATTCATCGTAAAAGTCATCCGTTAATTTAACAGTAAAGACGCGATCAAAAGTACGCTTCTTTTTTGCTAATTGAGCAACTTTAACGTCCAAAGAAATATAAGCCCCCCGGCCGTTAGCACGGTTAGTTGGGTCAAGTAGTACTTCACCTTCAGGTGTCTTAACTACTCGCACAAGATCCTTTTTGGGCACCATTTCTCCCGTTACAATATCTTTGCGCATCGGAATTTTACGTGTTGCCATAAATTCACCCCTTATTCTTCATCAAAGCGGCGATCCAAAGCAGCCTCAACCTCATCTAAGTCAGGAAGCTCAGCTTCCGTATTAGCATCAACGGTTGGTGCAGTCGCTTGGTGTGCTTCTTTTTCCACCATTGAAGCCGTAACATTGTCACGCTCTGATTCTGGCTTAATATCAATCTTGTAATTAGTCAAACGAGCAGCTAGACGGGCGTTTTGTCCTCGCTTACCAATTGCCAATGATAGTTGATAATCCGGTACGAGTACTGTTACTGCCCGATCGTTACTTGGATCAAAAATTACATCAACCACTTCGGCCGGTGACAAGGCATTAATAATGAATTGAGCCGGGTCTTCTGTCCATTCAATAATGTCCATGTTTTCACCGGAAAGTTCATTAACAACTGCTTGAACCCGTGTACCACGTTGACCAACCATTGTACCCACAGCATCTAGATTGCTGTTGTTTGAATAAACGGCCACCTTAGCGCGATCACCAGCTTCACGGGCAATTGACTTAATCTCAACTGTACCATCATAAACCTCTGGTACTTCGGCTTCAAACAAGCGCTTAACCAAGTCAGGATGTGCACGTGATACGAACACTTGTGGTCCCTTAGCATTGTTTTCAACTGCTGAAACTAAGACCTTGATTTTATCACCCATTTGATATTGCTCATTTGGCATTTGATCTTGCGGCTTCATCGCTGCAAATTGATTACCTGGCAAAATCATGTAAAGGTAACGGTTATCTTGTCGTTCAACTTCACCGGTGATAACTTCATCTTCATATTCAGCAAACTTTGTATAAACAATTTCACGTTCAGCTTCACGCACTTTTTGCATGATAATTTGCTTAGCTGTTTGTGCTGCTAACCGGCCAAAGTCTGATGGTGTTACTTCAAAACGTAGTTCATCACCAACTTCATAAGCGCGATTAATTGCCTGTGCATCTTCAAGTGAAACTTCATCATAAGGGTCAACTAGGTCATCGACGTCACTAACAACCGTCTTAACCGCATAGACTTTGATATTGCCCTTCTTTTGATCAAATTCAACTTCAACATTTTCAGCTTCGTCATAATTTTTTTGGTAGGCCTTGGTCAAAGCAGTTTCAATTGCTTCAATCAAGATTTCTTTCTTAATTCCCTTTTCTTCTTCAAGAGCGTTAAGAGCTGATACTAATTCCTTACTCATTTTGGTTCTCCATTAAAAACTAGAAATCATTCGCTTGGCGGGCTTGTGCAACCGCGGCACGTGGAATTTCTACCACTTGTTCATCATCCATTTTTAATTCTAAAATTGTTTCATCGGCCTTTAGTAACTCACCAGTAAAGTCCTTAACTCCCGCAATCTTTTGGTAAGTTGAAACATGTACCATCTTATTGATGGCCCAGGCAAAATCTTCCTGGCTGGTTAAAATTCGCACTTGGCTAATCGCCAAATGAGCCGATTTAACTTGATTCATTGGTAGCTCAAGCGTCTTACGCTTACCCTTGGTAGTTTTAACTAGGGTCAGACTACTATCAGTTACTGCTTGTAGCTCAGCATCAAATTCAGTTAAATCATCCAAAGGAACATTAAGCTCTAGGTGAATTGTCTTTTCAAGCGCCCAAGTAAAGTCCTCTAAGCGCTTCAGAGCACGTTGTGCACCTGGTGATGAAACATCCATCATGTAGGCAGCTGGAAATGGGTCAGGAGCTATTTGGTCTAATTGTTCACCAATCAACTCCGTCAACATCACCAAATCATCCATCGTAATTGCGCCATGTTGCCGGTCAACTAGGATACGCAAAACCATATCACTATCTTGCTTTTCGTAAATTACATCCCAAAGATCAAACTCACGTTCCGCTAAAATCGGTGTGAGTACAGTTTTAACGGTTTCTACAACACCTGTCATAAATTCCTCCCTTCACTTTTGTTAATCGAGTAAAACTCCAAAAAAAGGAGCGGCCAATCCTTTAATAGAAGACGGCCACTCACATTCATGAGCTATTAATAACAAAGATAATTATAGCTTATCTAGCTAGTGAATGCAAATATATGGTCTAATGTTCAAAAAAAGCCGGAACATTTGTCCCGGCTTTCAATATGCACCTAGCAGGAGTCGAACCTGCAACCTTCTGATTCGTAGTCAGACACTCTATCCAATTGCGCTATAGGTGCAAAACTCTGTTGCTAATTAACAACAGAATTTATCTTACACTATCTATCGCTGCAAAGCAAGGCTTAGTTCATAAAATGACTAATAAATAAGCCCGCAATTGAGAAATAAATCATAACTGAAGTTAAATCAGATAAAGTTGTGATAAATGGTCCGGAGGCAACAGCTGGGTCAACTCCAAAACGGTCCATAATCCGTGGAATAAAAGCACCGGCAATATTAGCAACTAAAATTGCAATCCCCATAGCTAATCCGACAGCCAAGCCCAAAAGCATATCACCCTTCCAAACCCAAATAACAATAAAGATGGTTGCACCGGCAACCACACCAACGGTTATCCCAATGATAAGCTCGGTGATAAAGGCACGTATAATATTTGGTCGCTCGCCTAAGGACAGACGTCGAATTGCAATCGCTAATGACTGTGTCCCAGCATTACCACCTGTTCCAGTAATTAAAGAGACAAACACAGCTAAGACCGATGCTCTAGCAATTAAACTATCGTAACCATCAATAATGGTACTTGTACCTAAGCCTAAAAAGATTAAGCCAATTAACCACGGTAATCGTTTAAGCGCCGCAAGCAATGGATTTTGCTGCGGGGCGTTGACATCAGTTCCTGCTAAGGCTGAATAATCTTCGCTGGCCTCTGTATCAAGCACATGCACGATATCATCAATAGTAATCATCCCAACTAGCTTACCTGCTTCAATAACTGGCAAAGCTACAAAATTATAGTCAGCCATAAGGCGCGCAACAACTTCTTGATCTTCAGCCGGATTGGTTGTGATTAAATGATGATTCATTACATCTTTTACCAGTGTTTGTGCATCATTTAAAATAAGGGCTCGAAAAGAAAGTACCCCTACTAATGCATCTGCCTGATCAGTAACATAGATATACTGAAAAGACTCAATTCTTTGCGCTGCCGTTTTTATTGTAGCTAAAGCTTTTTTAACCGTCATTGTGGCGGTCACTGCCACATAATTATTATTCATCAAAGCGCCAGCTGTACCAGCTGGATAGACTTTTACGGCCTGAGGATTGGATAATAAATCCATATAGGTCTGACGCTGCTCTTCGTCTAACAAACTCAATAATTGACTAGCGTTGTCAGAATACATATGCTCTAACAATTGAACCGCTTGATTTTTACCAAGCTGTGCCAAGAGTTCTGCAGCATTCGCCTTGGTATAGTTGATGTCGTTAAACATATGTGCAAGTTCTACCAAGTCTAACCATTCCACAATTGTGGCACGCTCAGTTAAATTTGATTGCAGATAAAACTGGCCTTGGACATGCGGATGTAAATCAAGAAATAACTTTAGAAATGGAGTACGACGTGCATTTTTTAGATCAGCTTTTAATTGCAAGGTAATCGCTTGATTTTTATCCATGCCGCTTCTCCTTATTTTAATAACTGTTGCATATCAACTGGCATCGGCGCCTTAACCGTACGGTCAGTTTGTGCAAAAGGATCATAATAGGTTAATTGATAAGCATGCAATGCTTGCCGCTCAATCCCCCGATCCATTGGTCCGCCGTATATCTCGTCACCAACCAAGGGGTGACCAATGTAATTAAAATGGACCCGAATTTGATGTGTCCGACCCGTATGCAATTTAACACGAATTAGCGTTTGATTGCCAAAACGCTGTTCAACCCAATATTCGGTCTGCGATATCCGTCCATCAGCCCTAACTTCCCGACGGATAAAGTCGCCATCCATTCGACCAATTGGTGCATCAATAATGCCATGGTCATCTGGTAAATCACCATTAACCAAGGCATAGTAACGCTTATCAACTGCATGTTCCTTCAATTGTTTATCCAAAAGTCCATGTGCAAAGCGATGTTTAGCTAAAAGAGCGACTCCTGAGGTAAATCGGTCGAGTCGAGTCACGACATGTGGAACTAAATCTTTGGCACCTTGTTGACTCAAGTAGCCTTTGACCCGATTAACCATTGTATTTTCACGGTCAGCACGACCAGGAACTGAAGTTATTCCAGCTGTTTTATTAACAATCAGCCAGTTATCGTCTTCGTATAAAATCTCAATTGGCAATTCTGAAGTAGCAACAATGTCATTACTTTCCTCGGCTGGCATAATAATTGTGACGGTGTCGCCAAGATTAACCTCATCAATTGTTCGAATATGTTGACCATTTAACAAAATGTCACCATTTCCACGCTTCATAATAGAAAACATTCGATGTGATACTCCACGCTGAGCCAAAAAGGTTTTAACCCGTAAAGTACCACTTTCTTTTTTTGTCCATGAAAAACGGGCCATCAATCTACCTCCGGGCCAATAAAACTTGATTTTACGCGATGCCAAAATTCTAAGTGTCGATATTCAGCAAAAGCAATTTTTTCGGGTGCAACCCGTAATTCGAGCCACTTAATATGTTTTGACGGTTGGCTCAACTGGTCAAAACTAATGATTTCATTGCCATCTTCATGGGCTGGCACAATCTTGATTGTTTCATTAGGGCCAACAATTAATGGTGAACCTAATGTTCGATATACTCGGTTATTTAATGATGCAATTTCCGATAATTGAATCACTGCTAAACTAGGCTGTACTACCGCACCACCAATTGACTTATTGTAGCCAGTTGAGCCCGTAGGTGTAGCTGCCGCTAGCCCATCACCTCGAAAACGCTCAAATAGTTCGCCATTGATATACACGTCAGCCACCAAGGTCCCCATTGACCGCTTAATTACCGCTTCATTTAAAGCCAATTCACGAATAACCTGTCCATCAGTTTCGTGTAACGTAACTTCTAATAAAGGATAGGTTACAGTTTTACCCGGCGTTGCCAAAAGCGAATCAACCATCGCTTGAACTTCATCTTTTTGCCAATCTGAATAGAAGCCCAAATGACCAGTATGTACTGCAATAAAACGCACATGTGCCAATTGATTGCTATAAGCATGAAAAGCTCCTAGTAAAGTTCCGTCACCACCAACGGAAATTACTACATCTGGGTTTTGATCATCAAAAATAATATCCTGACCCTTAGCCAATAAAGCACTTTTAATTTCTCTTGTTACCGCTAAAGAACTAACTTGATTATTACTGTAAATTGCTAGACGCATCAGTTATTTCTCCTAATTTCGTCGTGTTAACATGCTGGTCTAGCTCGGCATAGATGTCATCAACCTGCATACTTAATTCGGCTGCTTTTTGTAATTTCATCGCTAACCACTCAGGATCAGCCACATTATTTTTATAATTTAGTGCGTGCTCGATTGTTGCCCAAACATTCATTTGTAATGTTCGAATTTGAATCTCTGCTAAAATCTTTCGTTCACCAGAAATTAATTGCAATGGGTATTCAATCACGATGTGATAGGATTGGTATCCTGAAGGCTTAGGATTTGAAACATAATCGCGCTCCTCAAGGATGGTCATATCTTGTCGTTCCCGCAATAAATCAACCACACGATAAATATCACCCTTAAATTGGGTCATAATTCGTAAGCCCGCAATATCTTCCATATCGAGTTCTAAACGGTCCAGATCAATATGCCGCCGAACTGCTTTTTCTTCAATTGCAGCAATTTTTTTTACTCGTCCAGTCACAAATTCGATGGGAGTTTTTATATCAGCCATTGCAAACTCGGCGCGCATACCACGCAACTTAATCTTCAACTCTTCAACTGTCTGTTGATATGGTTGCAATCGTTTTGTCCATTCTTCAACCATCTCATTGCCTCCCTATTTGGTCTATCCTATTGTACCAAATTGTAACTACTTTCACGAACTACAATCTCAGCTTAAATAAACCCATGCTATACATTTTACCTGCTTAACCCAACAAATCATACTAGATATTAGCAATTCATTGTCCTACAACAACAAAAGTTAAGTGGCAGCTCATAAAGAGCTACCACTTAACTTTTGTTTCACCATAAATTTTAAATTATTGCATCTTGAACCGCTACTTCTAGGTCTATTAACGCCGCTTCCTCTAAGAAGGGACGTAACTGATCTGTTTGTTCATTTTCAATTACTAGCAATGGTAAAGTATTCTCTTTAATGTAACTCTGGGCGATTCGCTGCTTGCGCATTAAGCCTTGGCGGTTGGCTGGATCGTTACGTTCAATCAAAAACTCATCCCAATTAATTGCTAAGTCAGCTAACATTTTAATAACTAACTGCTCATTATACACTGCGCCGGCCGCAATTGCTTTTTGTCCAGCTAATAAAAACTGACGAGCTTTGCTTGCCCCCCAAATGTGGACAGCTTGATAATCTAACACAAACTGATAAAGCACCTGTCCCATTTGATAATCGACATTTTTCAGGGTCTGTATATTGATTACTGGTATTAAGCGTAACTTGTTTGGCTCGACAAGTTGACTATTTATTGTAATTAACCGCTCTTCTAGGTCAACTGCATCCATGCTTAAAGGCTCAATGAACAAAAGCATTTCATTCATAAAATATCCCCTCCTTCACTAACTTCAGTAGAAATTGTACCGAAAAAATTCATAAAGGTCGAATAATATGTTTATAACTTTGCCAAACTTTGAAGATTCAACCACTATAGTGGGCGCTTAAAACTAAATTCTAAGTTATCAACTGGCTTTGCATCACGTGTATAAAAGGTAACCGTATACTGGTTAGTACTTACACTTAAGATAGCATAAGTACCACCTAGATACGCATAGGTTCCTTTAGGTAATGAAATCGAGCCTGGGTTAATAAACAATCGATGATCAATTACTTCTGCACCTAATTGATGAGTGTGACCAGATGTTACAATATCAACCGCTAAATCAGCGGCCTTTTGTCTTAACTGGTTTAATGTTCTTTCAGTTCCAAACAAATGACCGTGTGTTTGGTATAGGTTAATAAGACCATCTTGATAATGATGCTCATCTGGAAAATTGGCATCATTATCCATATTACCAATTACGGTCCAAACATCTTTAAAAACACTGTCATTAGCTGCAAGTTCTGAATCACCGTTATAAAAAATTGCCTTAACTTGACCTTTATAATGGTCAAATAGCTCAGTTAAAATTTTACGATCACCATGTGTATCAGAAATAATCAAATATTGATCCATTTTATGCCTCCCACCACTGCTTAAATTCTTGAACAAATTTTTGTAAAGCTTGCCCTCGATGCGAAATCGCATTTTTCTCGGTCGCAGTCATTTCAGCAAATGACTGTTGCCTAGGTTCGTAAAAGAAATATGGGTCATAACCAAATCCATCATGGCCACGTGGCTCAGTTAAAATCCGTCCAGCCACTGAACCTTCAACGACTAATTTTTCACCGTTTGGCTTTAACGCAACAATCACTGCATAAAACTTCGCTGTACGTTTTTGAAATGGCACCCCATCTAAGGCCTGCATCAATTTAGCGTTATTGGCAGCATCATCATGATCACCAGCATAACGAGCAGAATAGATTCCTGGAGCACCGTCTAAGGCATCAACTACCAAGCCGGCATCCTCAGCCACAACCGGCTGATTAAATGCCTGTGCGATTGTTGTAGCCTTCTTTAAGGCATTTTCAGTGAAAGTGTGACCGTCCTCAACGATGTTTGGAACATTTGATAACTCATTAAGCGATTTTACTGTAATTCCTAGGGGTTCTAAAAATTCACGAAATTCACGAACCTTACCTTCATTTTTTGAAGCAAAGATTAATTCTGTCATCTAAATCTCTCCTCTTTATCTTACAACTAATTCATCGGCATTAATCGCTAATCCTTGCACTGATAATTGACTATCAGCCAACCAGCTCTGTGCAATTTTTGTAAATTCATCAACCGCACCGGTCGTATAGAAACGATTAGCCGCTAATGGTTCGTTTACATCGTGCGCTAAATCATTTTTCGCCATAATTTTTTCAACAACTTTAATTGACTCAGCACCAGCATTAATCAAATGTACCTTATCGCCCATTGCTGCTTGAATAAAGCCTTCAAGTAATGGGAAATGCGTGCAACCCATAATTAAAGTATCAACCGGTTGATTATTGAAAAACGCTAACCGCTCAGCCACTAATTTTGCAACCACTGGTGCATGATAATCCAGCTTTTCAACTGCCGTCACAAATTCTGGTGCTGCTAATTGAACAACTTCTTTATCGGAATTGCCAGTCGTTAACCCATTTGCATAGGCCATTGATTTAACGGTACCTTCGGTTGCAATCACCCCGACGTGCTTGCCTGGCAAGGCTAGTGCGGCATCAATTCCCGGTTGAATCACCCCAACAACTGGAATTGGTAAATTTTTTTGCAAGTCAGGTAGTGCCGCTGCGGTTGCCGTATTACAAGCAACCACTAATAGCTTAATATCTTGAGCAACTAAGAAATTTGCTAACTGCCAAGAAAAGGCCTTCACTTCTGCTTGCTCACGTGGTCCATACGGCATCCGGGCTGTATCACCAACATAAATTACTTGTTCATTAGGTAGTTGGTTTAAAGCCTGCTTCACAACGGTTAGTCCGCCCACTCCCGAATCCATATACCCAATTGCCCGGTTATCCATAATTACCACCCAAATGTTTCTTTCTACTTAATAATTTTTTTGGTTTGAACTTCCGCTAAAAGCTCTAACGGACTTTCAAAAATATAATCAGCCTCAGCAAACTTACTCTTATCATGTGCCCCCCAAGCTGCTAAGCCAAAATCAACACCAGCTGCATGCGCCGCTTGCATGTCATGAATCGAATCACCGATATAAAGACTTTCTGTTGGCTTTGTCGCTAAATCTGCTAACGCTTTTTCAATTGGGTCAGCAAATGGCTTCATCCGCTTGGTCATACCAGCGAAAACAAAGCTCGTAAAGTACCGGTTAATATCAAAAGCATCTGCATGGTCATTATATTCAGCTGCAGTATTAGATGTGACAATTCCTAGATTGAATTGCTGGGCTTGTAACCCAGTTAGCATGGCTGACACCCCATCAAAAAGTTTAACTTCATCCCAAAAATCATGGTAATGTTGTTGCCATTTTAACTGAACAGTCGGCGCATTCGGAATTGCTAAAAATTCCAAAGCATCTAGGGAAGGTAAACCAAAAGTTTGATAAACTTCAGCGTAACTTTTGGGTAACCCAATTTCAGCTAGCGTATGTTGCAATGAGTGCATATACATTGATTCAGTACTTAAAAGGGTACCATCAACGTCAAAGATAATTGTCTGCATACTTTCGACTTTCCTCTTTCATTCCATAAAAAAATTCCAGTAATATCATTATACCACTGGAATTTTACACCGGTCATCTAAGCCGTGTACTTATTTAGGATAGCCGCTAGTTGTGGTGCTGGTGTAAAACCAGTTAGCCTTTCAACCACTTCGCCGTCTTTTTTAATAATCAAAGTTGGAATTGCCAAAATTCCAAGTTCGCTTGGTGTCTCTGGGTTTGCATCAACGTCTAACTTGTTAAAGTTGACCCCGTCCATTGTCTTAGCGAGTTCTTCAACTACTGGTGATTGCATCCGACAAGGTCCACACCAAGTAGCCCAAAAGTCAGTTAAACTTACACCTTCACTTGTTACACGCTCATAATCTTCATCAGTTACATTTTGTACAGCCATAATTCATCCCTCACTTTGAATTGTGCTTATTTTTTGTTACCAATATTTTAAACCCAACTGAAAAAAAAAGCTAGTTAGCTGCTTAACTTAATTCCGCATAGGTTGCCCCCTGGTCAGGGCCAGTAAAGTTAAATGTCTTTACTGCACGATTTGACCGTAAGTACTCCTGGACACCTTTACGAATTGCTCCGGTTCCCTTACCATGAATAATCTCAACTGATGGTAAGTTATTTAGCAGTGCATTATCAATAAAACGGTCCAATTGTGCCATAGCTGCTTCATAGCGTTCACCACGTAAATCAAGAGTTGCTGACGCATTTGCACGATTAGTTGCCCGCGCCGTATTTACACCACGTCGCCCAGACTTAGGCTTAGCTTGGTCATCGCTCGCTTTCAAAGTTTGTTTCTCAAGCGCATCACCCTCTAAGACCATCTTCAAAATGCCCATTTGCACTTCAAATTTGTTGTCCTTTAAGACCCGCTTGATAATTCCTTGCTGGCCATATTCGCGAACCAAAACAGTATCACCTAAACTAAGGGCTTGATCAGCACGTGCTTGTTTAGCCTTCCGTAAAATTCGATTGTTTTTAGCTGAAGGCTCTTGGCGTAGCTGATTTAATTCACCCTTAGCAGCGATAAGTTCATTGGTCTTAATTTGATTACCATCTCGCTGCATTTTTTCCAAGTCAGCGATAATTCGACTAGACCGCTTTTTGGCTTCAGCCACAACATGATTAGCTTCCTGCTTAGCATCTTCGAGCAACTTTGCCTCTTTTTGCTCAAATTGCGTGTACTTTTGTTCATAACTTGATTTGATTTGCCGATTCTCAACGACCTGCGCTGCTAGTTGAATTTGCTGATCCAAAACCGCATTGCGTCGTTCAACCAAATCAGCAATCATATCATTTAGTTCTTGTGAATCATCTGCCGTCAAAGCAGATGCCGCATTAATAATGTCTTCTGGCAGACCTAACCGCCGCGAAATCTCCAAAGCATTTGACTGACCTGGAATCCCCAACAAAAATTTATAGGTTGGGCGCAATGTTTCTACATCAAACTCCATGGAAGCATTAATCGTATCCGTCCGGTTATAGCCGTAAACTTTTAGTTCTGGATAGTGGGTAGTTGCAACTGTATAAGCACCGTGGGCACCCACCGCATCAAGAATTGCCATTGCTAACGCAGCTCCTTCTTGTGGGTCCGTTCCTGCCCCCAACTCATCAAACAGCACTAGCGAATGGCGGTCAATTTGCTTTAAAATATCAACAATATTTACCATATGCGAACTAAATGTTGATAAGGATTGCTCAATTGATTGTTCATCCCCGATATCGGCAAAGATTTCATCAAAAATCCCCACCGTCGAATATTCTGCAACTGGCAAAAACAAACCTGATTGTGCCATTAGCTGTAATAATCCTAGAGTCTTTAGCGTAATTGTTTTACCACCCGTATTAGGTCCGGTAACAATAATCGCTGTATAATCTTCGCCCAAAATAATATCGTTAGCGACGGCTTTTGCGGGATCTAGCAAAGGATGCCGCGCAGCTCGCAATCGAATATGATTTTCAGCTGAAAATTCTGGTTCATTGGCTCTAATTGCAACGGCATAACGCGCTTTGGCATTAACAAAGTCTAAGTGACCTAAGATTGCCGCATTGGTTAAAATTGCATCCGCTTCTGGCCGTAAAATATCCGAAAGTTCTGCCAAAACCCGTTCTTCTTCTTGGCGCTCTTTCAAATAAAGTTCCCGCAACCGATTGTTCATATCAACCGCTGCTGCAGGTTCAATATAAAGGGTTTGTCCAGTCTGACTTTGGTCATGGACAACACCACCAAATTGGCTACGGTACTCGGCTTTTACTGGAATTACATAGCGATCATCACGAATCGTCACAATTGCATCTGATAAATACTTTGCCAGCTTCCCCCGCGTATAATTTTGCATCTGTTGCCGGATTGCATTTTCAGTACTTGAAATTGCTTGGCGTACCTTTTGCAAAGCTGGTGATGCTTCATCAGTAATGCGACCATCCGCATCAATTGCTGTGTTAACCTGACGAGTCAAATCTTGTAGCATCACTAGTTGAGAATAATAAGGTTGCAAAGCTGGAAAATCTTCGTCCTTATCAGCAACTAAGTTTTCAAAAAATGTTCGAACCTGCCCACTACTAAATAGTACCCGGCCGACTTGTGCCAATTCGGTACCACTTAAATTAGCATTGATTCTAAGGCGTTGCATTTGTGGTTTAATATCTTCTAACCGTGGCACCGTGATACCAGCGGCTAAACGGATAACACGCATTGCATCAGCTGTTTCGGCCAGCCAACGTTGCATTTCAGGCGCCTCTTTAGTTGGTAATAGCTTATCTAATTCTAGCTTACCTGCTGCGGTTGTTAAAAATGGTATCAGCTGGGCCTTAACCGCATTATATTCTAACGTTTCTAATACCTTTGAATTCATTTTACCCTGTCTTTCTGCTAAGCTTGTGCAATCCACCATTGATAGATTTCATTTGACAAAAATGGGGTTTGCGTAAGTATCCACTGTGCAAAATCAGAACTAGTCAGTTGATTTTGCCACCAGGGAACTTGCCATGTTTGAAAAATTTGGAGCACAAAAAATAATAATACATAAATAATGCCGATATTTAATAGACCACCTAAAAGCCGGTTAACCCAACCAATAACTGGAATATGATTTAAAAAGTTAACTCCGTTCTCAACCGAACGTAAGATAAAATAACCAATCATCGTAATTACCCCAAAGGCAATTCCGGAAGTCATAAATTGTAGAGCGGTGTCCTTGGCTACATCGGGCATACTAGTCACCCCATACTGAGCGGTTGTTCCAGTAAAAAAGCTGGTCAGAAGCCACGCCCCTAAACGATGGGCAAACAAAAGTGCAACAACCCAGATTAAGACTCGCCCGATTAAGCGAATAAAAGTCCGTAATAATCCATTATGATAGCCTTTACGCCAGGCTAACAATAATATGATTGCCAGTATAAATGTTAATACCATATTTTAATCCTTTACCTTTGCTGCCTGCATCTTTAATTGATCTGATAGGGCATTAAAAGCTAATAAAATTGCTGCTTGTTCATTTGATAAATTGGGGTTAGCTGCTTTAATCGCTGCTAATTGCTGATTGGCTAACTCCAAAACCGCCTTCATTTGACTCTGACTTTCTTCTGATGTGAAAGTATAGGTTTCTCCTAAAATTTTACCTTGAAATCTTGCGCGTACCATTCTATCACCCCTTTATTGATTATGTATATTAGGGCTGGAACATTTGACCATTCCAGCCCTAATTTTGTTAACGGTTATTAATAGCGTTTTTAGCTATATCCCGATTAACTTGCGATTAAATTTATTCATCCGCCATGCGGGCTTCAATCCAGTCCCAGACGTTTTCTTTACCAAACTTAGTCTGCGATGAGAACATCTCAAAGTCTGAAGCAGTCGCATCAAACTCTAAACTATGCTTTATTTGTGACTCTGCTTTATTCCACTTACCACGTGAAATTTTATCCGCCTTAGTTGCGACTACCAAAACTGGAATCCCAAAATAGGTTAGCCAGTTATACATGGCAATATCTTCTTCTGAGGGTGCATGACGTGCATCAACCAAAGATACCACCCCTTTAAGTTGTGGTCGTTCAGATAGATATTTTTCAATCATCTGTCCCCACTTCTCACGGGATTGCTTTGAAACTTTTGCATAACCATAACCAGGCACATCAACGAAATAGACTTGCTCCTCAACCTTATAAAAGTTCAAGGTTTGTGTCTTACCTGGTTGTGATGAAGTCCGTGCAAAAGCTTTCCGATTAATCAGCGTATTCGTCAAAGATGACTTACCAACATTTGAGCGGCCAACAAAGGCAATTTCAGGTAAATCACCCTCTGGATATTGACTTGGTTGGACGGCTGAAATTGTTAGTTCAACATTATGAACTTCCATTAAGCCCACCTACTTTCTAACTAGCGTTGGTTCGCTGTGATGCTCAACTGTGTCACGCGTAATAACAACTTCCGTTACGTCATCACGACTTGGCAAATCAAACATAATATCACGCATAACCGCTTCAATGATTGCTCTTAGACCTCTGGCACCAGTTTCACGCTGAATTGCCAATTCGGCCATTGCACGCAAAGCATCCTTATCAAAGGTTAGCTTAACATCATCAAGGGCCAGCAAAGCTTGGTATTGCTTAACCAGAGCATTTTTAGGCTCGGTCAAAATATGCACCAAATCATCCTCATCCAACTCTTCAAGCGCTGTTAGAATTGGCAAACGACCGATAAATTCTGGAATCAAGCCAAAGCTCATTAAGTCTTCCGGCAAAATATGTTGCATAATTGATGACTCTGAATCATTCAAAGCTTGCGCCTTAGAATCAGTACCAAACCCAATTACCTTAGCACCTAAGCGTTCCTTAACAATTGATTCAATCCCCGCAAAGGCCCCACCAACGATGAACAAAATGTTAGTAGTATCAATTTGAATGAACTCTTGGTTAGGGTGCTTACGACCACCTTGAGGCGGTACATTGGCAATTGTTCCTTCTAGCATCTTTAGCAAGGCTTGTTGCACGCCTTCACCAGAAACATCGCGGGTAATTGACACATTTTCAGACTTTTTGGCAATTTTGTCAATTTCATCAATATAAATAATTCCAGTTTCAGCGGCTTCAACATCAAAGTCAGCTGCTTGGATTAGTTTAAGCAAGATATTTTCAACATCTTCACCAACATAACCCGCTTCAGTTAACGTTGTTGCATCAGCAATGGCAAAAGGAACATTTAACAATTTAGCTAAACTCTGCGCAATATAAGTCTTACCAGAACCAGTTGGTCCGACCATGGCAATGTTAGACTTTTGTAGTTCTACATCACCCTCAGTTGCTTCACCACTGAGCATTGCGTTGATGCGCTTATAGTGATTGTACACAGCAACAGCTAAAGTCCGCTTGGCTTCGCTTTGACCTACTACATATTGGTCTAAGCTTTCAACGATTTCTTTAGGTGTCTTTAGCGTTAATGTGTGTTCCAGTGCATCTTGTTGTAAATCTTCTTCAATAATTGACTGGGCCAAGGCGACACATTCATTACAAATATATACGCCAGGACCTGCAATCAACTTCTTCACTTCGGACGCAGACTTACCGCAAAATGAACAGTAAGCTCCGCCACTCGTGTTATCGGTTGTATTAAACACGTTCCAACCTCCCATAGGCTAATTAAATTTAGTTTATCATATTGTACCAAATAACCCGTTAAAATAGCAGGGCAAGCTGACCAACCTCTAGTCTATTAGTAACTTTTAGGTTAAAACCATTGTACAACTTGCTTTGATCAATAAAAAATAACTAAGTTAATAGATAAGGGTCGAACATATGAATGTTCGACCCTTATCTTAAAAATAAAAATTTATGTTAACTTAGGCTTCTTCAACCGCTGAGTTAACAATCAAATCAACAGCTTGCTTGATTTGGATATCATGAGCCAACATATCCTCAGTCAAAGCTGCGCGTACGGCATCTTCATCCATGCTGTATTGTGCAGCTAAGTCAGCAACTTCGGCAGCAACATCAGCTTCTGAAGCAACAATGTTTTCAGCCTTAACGATTGCTTCCAAAACCAAGTTAGTCTTAACTCGGTCAGCAGCACCGTCTTCATATTGCTTATGCAAATCTGCTTCAGATGAGCCAGTGATTTGGAAGTACATCTCTGGTGAAACACCTTGATTTTGCATTGATGCGAAGAATTGGTTCATCTGACGGTGAACATCTTCATCGATCATAGCAGCAGGAAGATCGCCACCTTCAACTTCAGCATTTGCAACGGCAGCTGAAATTGCAGCTTCTTCCTTCTTATCTTGAGCTTCGTTTACCTTAGTCTCAGTCAAACGATCCTTAACCTTAGCCTTAAGCTCGTCCAAAGATGATACTTCTTCATCAACGTCCTTAGCAAATTCATCGTCCAAGGCAGGAACTTCTTTAACCTTAACTTCATGAATAGTTGTAACGAACTTAGCATCCTTACCAGCCAAATCCTCAGCTTGGTAATCAGCAGGGAAAGTTACGTTAACTTCAACTTCTTCATCAGCCTTGTGACCAACCAATTGCTCTTCAAAGCCAGGGATAAATTGACCTGAACCAAGTTCAAGGCTAAAGTTATCACCCTTACCACCATCAAATTCAACACCGTCAACTGATCCAACGAAATCAATCACAACAGTATCACCGTTTGAAGCAGCAGTATCCTCAGCCAAGACAAGCTCAGCTTGACCTTGACGTAGACGCTCGATTTCTTCATCAACTTCAGCATCTGAAACGGCTACGTCGGCTGCAGGAACCTTGAGTCCCTTGTAGTCACCCAACTTAATTTCAGGAGCAAGCTCAACTTCGGCTGTCAACTTCCAAGTTTCACCCTTGTTCATTGATACAACACCGATTTGAGGTTGTCCAACTGCTGTAATACCAGCTTCGGCAACGGCCTCAGCATATACTTCTGGCAAAACGTGGTTCAAAGCGTCGTTGTACAAAGCCTCTTCACCGTACATTTGCATAAATACTTGCTTAGGCATCTTACCCTTACGGAAACCAGGAACAGCAATGTTCTTCTTAGCCTCGTTAAATGCTTCATCAATACCCTTTTGAGCTGCTTCAACAGAAACTTCGAATGCCAAAGTTCCCTTGTTGCCTTCACCCTTAGTGAAAACTGCGTTTGTAGCCATCTGTTAATTCCTCCAATTTGTAACAACCTAGGTCGTTATCATTACATACTTATAGTATTATACCGATTAAATCTGTTTGCGACAACCAAATTTATTGGTCTTTATCAAAGTTACCCTAAAATTCTTTAACGTCGCTGAATTTCTGCTAATTGATTTGTGATTGATGCTAGAATTTCGACCTGAAGTCGCTGAACCTCCAAGGAATCAGCTTGATCTTGTTGCATCAAATGGTCGAGTTTTGAATGCAAAAGGCGAATTTCTGCTTCAGACTTGCGATTAATCCGATAACCATTGGTTGACTCTAAGCGATCATATTCAGCCGAACGATTTTGACTCATCATAATCAATGGCGCTTGCAAGGCAGCAATCATACTTAATGCTAAGTTCAATAAAATAAATGGGTAAGGGTCAAAATGAACCCCAAATAAGTGCAAAGTGTTAATCAGCATCCAAACTAGCATAAAGACTAAGAACGAAATGATAAAGGTCCACGAACCACCAAAACGGGCAACGCCATCAGCAATCCGCTGGCCAAAGGTTAATGTTTCGTCTAGATGCTTACGAACGTCAATCTCTTGATATTCCTCACTATCAGCCATTTTCGCAAAACGCTCATGAAAGCGGTCGTTTTCACGAAAATCTTTAGCTAACAAGACATCGAGCTTTTTCAAACGATAATTAGTTAGATGCTTATATGTAATAAAATCGCGCCGACTAGCTTTCGGATTATCTTTACGAATTATCGCAAACAGATCCCCATCTAATTCGGTCAAAAAGACTCCATCCGTTACTGGATAGTTCTTTCCATCAATTAAATCCTTTTGATACTTTAATACAGCCATTGTCACACTCCCTTCTATACTTAACTATACAAAAAAAACTCTACTGCGAACAGTAGAGTTTTCTAATTGTTATCAAAAGATAACAAGGGATACTAATTATTAAAAATTAGTCCAAGATTTCTGAAACAGTTCCGGCACCAACAGTACGGCCACCTTCACGAACAGTAAACTTCAATCCCTTTTCAATGGCAACTGGTGCGATCAATTCGATATCGAATGTAACGTTATCACCAGGCATAACCATCTCAACACCTTCTGGCAATTCAACTACACCAGTAACATCAGTTGTGTGGAAGTAGAATTGTGGACGGTAGTTAGTGAAGAATGGAGTGTGACGTCCACCTTCTTCCTTGGTCAAGACATAAACCTCGGCCAAGAACTTCTTGTGAGTGTGAATTGAACCTGGCTTTGCCAAGACTTGTCCACGCTCGATTTCTGTACGGTCAACACCACGTAGCAAAGCTCCGATGTTGTCTCCAGCTTGACCTTGTTGCATTGTCTTACGGAACATTTCGATTCCAGTAACAACAGTTGCACGAGGCTCATCCTTCAAACCAACGATTTCAACGGGCTCGTTCAAGTTGACAACACCACGATCGACACGTCCTGAAGCAACAGTACCACGACCAGTGATCGTAAATACATCTTCAACAGGCATCAAGAATGGCTTATCAACATCACGCTCTGGAGTTGGGATGTATGAGTCAACAGTATCCATCAACTCTTCGATAACCTTAACTTGTTCTGGGTCACCTTCCAAAGCCTTCAAAGCTGAACCACGTAGAACAGGAATGTTATCACCATCGAAGTCATATTCTGACAACAATTCGCGAACTTCCATCTCAACCAAGTCAACCAATTCTTCATCGTCAACCAAGTCAGTCTTGTTCAAGAATACTACGATGTAATCAACACCAACTTGGCGAGCCAACAAGATGTGCTCACGAGTTTGTGGCATTGGTCCATCAGTAGCGGCAACAACCAAGATAGCACCGTCCATTTGGGCAGCACCAGTGATCATGTTCTTAACGTAGTCCGCGTGACCTGGGGCATCGATGTGGGCATAGTGACGAGCTTCAGTTGAGTACTCGATGTGAGCAGTGTTGATCGTGATTCCACGCTCACGCTCTTCTGGAGCAGCATCGATTGAAGCGAAATCAGCTTGCTCAGCCAATCCCTTGTCAGCCAAAACCTTTGAGATAGCGGCCGTCAAAGTAGTCTTACCGTGATCGACGTGTCCAATAGTACCAATATTAACGTGCGGCTTAGTGCGCTCGAATGTTTCCTTAGCCAAAAGCTTATCCTCCTAATTTTCGCAAGTAAGTCATTATCAGACCAACTTAAAGTTGCTTGACAATAAGTATACTACATTCCTCACGGAACATAAACAACTCGATGCGAAAATCTATTATCTTGTTGTCTCCCCGTGGGAAGCTGTTGTTATTATATAAAAACATAGGCTTATTGTAAATGAATTTAGCTGAAATTCTTTAAAAAAAATTATAAACTTTATTCAGCCTATAACGTATTTAGCTCTGCCAGAATTTTTTGACGCATATTTCTTTGCAATTCAGGCTCGTCAAACATTGATTCACCCTGCAAATCGGCCGTTACCCCCCTCACCCATTGTTGAACATCAGTAATAACTTCTTTCGCATATGGATATAAGTTAATTAATAGATATTGATTAACTTGTTTCAAATTATCACTCAAAAGTGGATCATTTAACGCAGCTATCTCAACTTCAATGGCTTGACTAATTGTTTCTTGCTCCATTTCAATTAATCGAGCCGGTACGATTTCGTGTTCTTTTTGATCAAGCCATAAAAATTTAATTGGGCTAGTGACTGCTAATTTCCTTAAATGGTCTAAAAGACTCGTCCGTGTAATTTGACTCCCAAAGGGATCTAACAGATTAAACTTTGCCCCCAAGACGAAATCTTTAAAAGGTAATTTTAAAGCAGCCTGTAGGCGCCGATTTTGCTCTGGCAAAGCATATTCAGACAAATGATAAAATGCTCGGCTAACTTGCTTTAACGTTTGTGGAAAATTGAGTTCATAGTCCCCTTCAGCAGCAAGTACCAGCTCCATTAAGGCTTGATTTGCTGGCAAAGCTAAAACAAATTCACGTGCTAAAACGAAATTAGCTTCGTGGAGTAGTAGATTTAGATATATCTGCTGGTTCTCGCCTGTAATATAAGCTTCTGGTTGCTCATTTGCATAGGATAAGGCATCCGTATATAAATCTGCATTCAGCAAAGCGACAACCAATTGACGATTATTTTCAGCACTCTGTGCTTCTTGGTAGGCGGTTAAATACCTTTCAATTTCTTCGTCCATAAATATCTCCAAAAAAGCCATTCAAAAAATCCTAATAATTTTTTGCAATGGCTTCTCTATTTTTTATTTTTCAACTGTTACTTTTTCAACTTCAGGATTAGTTTTTGGCTTGCGATTACGAGGTCGACGCCGCTTCTTATTTGCTTCTGGTCCTTTTTGCTCTTTAGCCGGCGCTTTAACTTTGTCATCTGCCTTTTTAGTATTTGAACTCTTCTCTTTATTAGCAGAGTCATTCACCTTTGCAGGATTAGCATTTTGCTTACCAGCAAGACGCTTGCGACGGCGACCATTCTGGTTAGCTTCCATAATCACTGGCAAGATAACTGGCCGACGACGTGTCTGCTCAAATAGGAATTTACCTAAAGCATCACGAACCGCCCCTTTGAGCTTACCCCAATCAAATTCTTTACTATTCTTGATACCTTCTTGAACAGTAGTTTCGACCAAAGTTGCTGCTTCCCGCATTAAATCACGTGAAGTTTTAACATACACGAAGCCACGTGAATCAAGCTTAGGCTTAGCAATTACCTTCTTCTTCTTACGATCAATCGTAACAACCGCAATAAAGACGCCATCTTCTGATAAAATTCGACGATCATTTAAGACAATTGAGCCAATATCCCCAATTCCTGAGCCATCAATCATCGTTGACCCAACTTGTATTGAACCACCTAAATACATTTGCTTGTCATCATAGCGTAGGTTGTCACCCTTAGCCAAAAGCCAAGTATTGTCATCGGTATAACCAAGCTCTTTAGCAGCGTTATAAGCTGCGTTCAAAACACGATACTCACCTTGAATTGGAATTACGTTTTGAGGCTTTAACAGATTTAATAGTAACTGAAAATCATTCTTAGAGGCATGCCCTGAAGATTTCATATCAGTTGAAATTTGCTTTACCTGTGCACCAGCTCTAAAGAGCATATCGCGCGTTCGGGCAACATAACCTTCCATAGCGGTTGATGGGGTTGTGGTAATGAACACTAAATCACCAGTTGTGATTTTAACATTTCGATCATCGCCCAAAGCCATTCTTTGTAAGTGACGAATTGGCTCACCCATCCGCCCAGTTTCCAAAATCACAGTTTCTTCTGGTGTTAGCTTACTCAAATTTTTTAATGAAACAAACATTTCATTCTCAGGTATTGGTAAGGTCAACTTTTTAAGCCGTAATGCAGTCCGAACAACTTTTTCTAAATCATTACCAGAAAGCACAACCTTACGCCCAACCTTATAGGCTGCATCGATGATTTGTTGGATTCGTTGAATATTTGAAGCAACCGCTCCAACAATAATCCGTCCCCGATGGTGACGGAAGGTATCCAAGATATAGTTTGCTAAGTCCGCTTCATGGGCAGCATCTCCAATATTAGCTGTCCCTGCAGCATCAGCCAGCAATGCAACTACACCTTTTTGACCAATTTCAGCCAATCGCAATAAATCAGTACGGTAATAAGGTAGTGCGGTCGTATCAAATTTAAAATCACCAGTATAGACCACTTCACCAACTGGCGTTTCAATCACAATACCAAGTGATTCTGGAATTGTATGGGTTGTTTCAAAGAAAGATACAACTGTTTCCCCAAACGATACTTCTGAGTTACCACGTACAACATGATAATCATTAAAAGACTTTGTCTCAGGTTCAGCCTCAACTGCTAACTTAGCTAATTCAATCGTCAATTCTGAGCCAAAGACTGGCACTTGAATTTGAGCTAACAAATAAGGTAATGCACCAATTGCATCGGCATGGCCATGTGTCAAAAAGATACCAGCAATTTTTTCGGCATGCTCAACTAAATAAGCAAAATCAGGAATCACTACATCCACACCGAGTAAGTCGCTTTCTGGATATTTTAGGCCAGCATCGAGGATGAAAATATCACCATCTACTGTAACCGCATACATATTCTTACCGTTCTCACGAACCCCACCAAAAGGCATAATGTTTAACTCTGTTGTCATATATAATCTCATTTCTTTTCCGGGTCAGCACAACCCAAACGTTTTTTTGTTTCTTTAACTATAACATATCTAGGCCTTTTTTAAAGAGTGGGACAATCAAGTGTTTTAATATTTAAAAAAAAGGACAAGACCTAACGGTCTTGTCCTTTTTTACCAATTGCTTGGCACTTTTATCAACGATTTGATTACTTGTTCAACAATGCAGCCAAACGTGACTTGTCACGTGAAGCCTTGTTCTTAGCAATCAAGCCCTTTGATGCAGCACGGTCAATTGCTGAAGTAGCGTTTACAAACAACTCTTGCAAGTTATCTGATCCAGCTTCAACAGCCTTGCGGAACTTCTTCACTTCAGTACGGTATGCACTCAATTGTGAGATGTTACGCTCGCGTTGAATCGTGTTCAAACGGGCACGTTGGATTGATGACTCAATAATAGGCATCGCTTTTCCCTCCAATGATTAATGTTCAGTAAACTGTTCGAATCGTTAAAATTAACGACGCAAACCAAGAGCTTGAATTAACTCACGGTAACGTTGTACGTCGTTGTTACGCAAGTAGCGCAACAAGTTACGACGGTGACCGATCTTCTTCATCAAACCACGTTGTGAGTGGAAGTCGTGTTTGTGCTCTGACATGTGAGTGTTTAACTCGTTGATGTCAGCAGTCAAAACTGCAACTTGAACTTCAACTGAACCAGTATCACCTTCGTGACGTGCGAACTCTGTAATGATTTCATTCTTGCGTTGTGCAGAAATAGCCATTAGAATGTCCACCTTTCTCATAAAATGTCGCCTTGATCCGCGTACGACGACGGTGAACCGTCAAACACAGAAAAAGGTCAAAGTTTAGTGTGCCCTTAAGAGCACTTCTAGAAGTTTACACAAAATAACTACTAAATGCAAGCAAACAACGCAAGGAATTATCCTAACCAGCTAAATCATGTTGATAACGCATAATAAATAGTTCAAAAAGCAATTCTGGATCACGTTGGGTTGATTTTAATTGCTCTTCGATATTCACTAGACCTAGATATGCCTGTGCTAAGGCGCGCATTGAAAAATTTCGTACAGTTTTCTTAGCTAGTTTCACGCGATAAGGATGCACTTTGAGTAGACTTGCAATCGCTTTTTCGCTTTGTGTTAAAGCCTTAACCTGAATCAGTAACCGGAACTGGCCCAAGATTGCCCCATTTAACCGTAGGGGTTCTTCGCCAGATAAAATCAATTCATGATATAAGCGTACTGCATTTGTTAAAGAACCTGTCAATAGATGTTCAATCAGGTTAAAAATATTATCGGATAGCGTTGGCGTTACTAACGCCTGAACAGCATCTAGTTCAATTAATTTACTATCACTAGCATACAATATTAATTTATCAAGTTCTGACATAATCTGGGTTAATGATAGATTCGTCAATCGTAATAATTCGTCCATAGCTGGCTTGCTTATCGTAAAAGCTTGCTTTTCGATGCGGGCTTTTATTATCTGGATGATATCCTGCTCAGTCAAATCGCCAAATGGCAGGTACTCCGCTCGCTCCTTAAGTTGTTTGACAACTTTTTTCCTAGCATCAAGCTTTTCATAGGGCGCAAAAATAACCAAAATGGTTTGTGGCTCCGGCTGTCCGAGGTAATCTAACATCTCATCTGGATTATGTTCAACTTTACCCCGACTACTTTCACCAGTTAAAAAATATGCGTTATCTAAAATAACTACCCGAAAGTCACCAAAGAAAGGAACTGCTCGCGCATCATCTAAAGCAGTGTTTAGTGGCGTTTCCGTTAGGTCGAATTGGCCTAAATTCAGCGCTTGATCATCTGGCGAAATTAAATTAGTAAATAGTTGTCGCGTCTGATCTAACAGATATTGATCAGTACCCTGTACTAAGTAAATTGGTGCGAAATCGCCTTGGCTAAGTTTCATCTGTAATTCTTCGAAAGTTAATACCATATTACTTTATCCATTAAATGATTAGGGTTACATATCCCCCAACCAGCTACCTTTCTCACATATCTTTTGAACTGACTAGTGCGACTTATCTGAAAATAATTGACACCACCAAGTATATTCAATCATACCATGCTCAGCGGTCGAAAAAACACTCATTTTTGCGTTCCTAAGCGTCCTTAACGTTTCAGCATGTGGATGGCCATAGCGATTCTGCCTTCCAGCCGAAATAACCCCATTACTGGCTTGCAATCGCCGAACAAAGGTAGAATCTGAACTTGTTTTAGAACCATGATGACCAATTTTTAAAATATCCGCTTGCAAGCCTTGATATCGTTGTAAAAGGTCTCGCTCACCAGACTTACCTAAGTCACCAGTTAATAATATTTTTTGTGGGCCAACCTGCATGTAAAGAACTATGGAGCCTTCGTTACCACCATCTCCTATCTTTTGGGGTGCTAAAAAGTGGCCAAAAGTCATTTGCCGGTAAGCTAAAACTTCATGACAATCATAGGCTTTCAAAGCTTTAGTTAATTTCATACCAGCCGGGATATAAATTCGTTTGATTGGCATCCTTTTAACAAAATTCATAAAATTGCCAATATGGTCAAAATCCTGATGCGTTAAAACTAAATGATCAATTTTTGTAATTCCTTTTGCATGACAATAGCCAATTATTTCCTCAACATCAAAATTACGTTTATGGCGTTGTTGATTGAAACGGCCACCTAAATCAACCATGATTTTTTCACCATTGGGCTGACAAATTAAAGTCGCATCACCTTGTCCGACATCAAAAAAGGTAACTCTGCCAATTGGTAGAATCCTTTGATACATGTAGGCGCCTATGAATAACAGGAAGATAAACGGCAAATATCGCAGGTTATTTGTTGCAATGTATAACGTAATTAACAATAAAGTCACTAAAACCCACAAAATCGGTGGCTGACCAAAAATAATTTCCTTTGAATATTTAGCCGTTTCCCTTAAAAAATTTTGTCCAATTATCAATACCCATTCAACGCTATTAACTAGAACTGATAGTCGGCCGATTTGGCTAACTATGCCAAGCAAGGTTATTGGAATAACTCCATAAGTGAAAACGGGAATAACTAAGCTGTTTACGAATAAACTAAGCGGGTGCCAACTAGCCGTATGCCATATAATCACTGGTGCAATCAAGAGTCCTAAGAAGAAACTTACTCGTAAATTAGACTTTGATTTAACCCACATCAATCCCCAGGATAGCAAAAAAGATAGTTGCCCACCAAGTTGCAATAACAAAGTTGGCTTCAATATTAAGCTAATAATTAGGGTTAGCCCCCAAATGTCTTTCTCGTGTAACCTGAACCAACCCAACTCTCGCCAGTGCGTTAAAATGCCCGCAATTACTGCTCGAATTAATGCTTGGACCTCACCCGCAAAATTTCCTAATAATATAATCCAGCCCTGTCCGATTATCAAACGTGTTTCCCTTGTCAACTGGAATATTCGACTAATCTGTGCCCAAGCACTAGTAATTAGCGTAACTTGGAAGCCAGATATACTAAATAAATGAATTAATCCTAACTGCCTTATTTCATGGTGCTCATAATAAAAATTCTGTCTGGTATAACCCAGTATTAATGTTTGTCCGTAATCGCGTAACATCGCTGGTAATTTTTCAAACCAATTTATTAATTGGTAACGACTATCCCGAACTAGCCAGACTATCCGACTACCAAAGGAAGCTGGAACTGTAATTATTTTTATTTGATTTATTTTTAAATTGCCGATAACATTTCTTGCCCGCCAATAAGCCGCCTCATCAAATCCATATCGATTCTTTGGCCTTAGTAATGCACTTTGTTCACCAGAAATTTGCAAATGAACCCGGCTGGTTTCTGTACGCAAGGTCTGAGCAACCAACGGGGTAATCCTACCAGTAAATTTAAGGCCCCTGCCTCCACGTACAAAGCCATAGCCGCGTAAATAACCGTCGTTTACTTGATACCACTCGGGATGCGTAACCAAACATATACTTAATATTTGAGCTTTCTGGGCTTGTTTAAGCCAAGTTAGCTGATTATAACTAAAGTATAAAGTAACCGCGGCTAAGCAGCTTATAAACAAAATACGCTTAGTCGCAAACCGATACCAACCCAACATAAAAAACCAACCAGCAAACGGAACAAGCCACCACTGCTGACCAATAATCAAATAATTAATGGTTAATACTAAACCACTCAGGATTAAATAAAAGCCCACAGTCATATTGTTATTTGCGAACTAATGCGCTCAAAAATTTTTTCACCAATGCCATGCACTAACTTTAACTCATCCTTTTCCTTGAAATTACCATGACCATTTCGATAATTAATAATATCCTCAGCCCGCTTGGCACCAATCCCCGTCAAATTCATTAATTCGGCTTTATTAGCTTGATTAATATTAATCAAATTTGACTTGGCAAAATTGGCTCCAGCCGACTCTTTCACCTGAACACCCGGAAGTGGAAACTCAGCTGGAACATCCGCATCACCAAGCGGTATAAAAAGTACTGTCTGATCAGCCATTTTAGCGGCTAAATTCAACCGCTCTGTCCTAACAGCTTTGTCAAAACCGCCTGCTGTTGCCACCACTTGTGCCACCGTTGGCGCTTTGACGAAATAATAAATGCCTGGTCGCACTACCCCGCCTTTAACATCAATAACAAGCTGCTTGCTAACAGACTTTTTGACTGGTAAAGGCTTGTCCATCGGCTTACTCGCCAGCTTAGTTGCGCTTGCTTCTTTGTGCGTAACATTAATCCATACGAGTCCTAAGCTGACGATTAAGATAACACCAGCCAAACTAATCCATTGCCAATTACGTCTTAGCCAAACTTCCCACATAAATATTCCCTCTACAATAACAAAAGACCCAACCAAAATAAGTGTAAAAAAAGATGACCCGCTATTTTGCGAATCATCTTTTAAAATTTTAAAGTTCAGGATTATTTAAAATCGTGTTCATAACTTCCTCAACCATATCAAACTCAGCTTCGGTCTCCAGCGGAATTAACTCGCCCGCTTCATCTTCCGGATTAACCGTATAAGCTAAGACACCTTCAACTTCTGGATCAAGTGCTTTTAAAATGATATAGGTTTTACCATTATTATCAGCTTTAAAAGAGAAAAGTTCTGTGAATTCTACCTCACGGCCAGCTTCATCTTCTAAAACATAAATTTCAGGCTCAATTTCTGCCATTTAAGTTCTCCGCTAAATCTAGGGTGGGGGGTTAAAGTTTATTATTCAGCCTCATCTAGGTATTGAGTTAAGCGTTCTTCAACCATTTCCCATTCTTGCTCATCTTCAATTGGCATCAATTCACCTTCAGTATCAGCCTCAACCTCATTAGGATCATAAATATAAGCCAACATCTCAACTTCCTCTTCCTCAGGGGTTCCTGCTGGGAATAGGACAATATAGTTTTTATTATATTCATCTGAGTGGAAAGTAAATAGGACCTCATAAAGGGCTTCATTACCTTGATCATCAGTTAATGTAATTACATCTTGCTCTTCATTCATAATCTATACCTCTTATTTAACTAAAGGACCCTTACGATCCAAATAATTTTGTAAAATCAAGCTGGCTGCTAGCTTATCAATCACTTGCTTGCGCTTCTTACGCGATGTATCAGCTTCCTCAACCAACATACGTTCCGCCTCAACCGTTGTCAAGCGCTCATCTTGAAAATCAATTGGCAAACCAAACTTTGCTTTAAGCAGCTCACCATAGTATTGTGCTGCCTCAGCCCGGGGACCAATTGTATTATTCATGTTTTTAGGTAGCCCTAGCACAAAACCATCTGGATCGTATTGAGCAACTAATTCCGCCATCCGGTCTAAACCAAATTCTTGCTCGTCCTCGTTGATTCGAATAATCTCAACTCCTTGAGCCGTCCAACCAAGCATATCTGAAACAGCTACTCCTACAGTTCGTGAACCAACATCTAATCCCAATATTCGCATCTAGTTCTTAACCCTTTCACTTTTTATTGATTACTTTTAACAATGATTGTTTATTTAACACTTACTATCTTACAAGACTTTACCGATAAAAGAAAACAAAGCCTGTATTTAACTATTACTCTTGCAAGCAACAAAAATTTGCATGCCACATAATAAAGAGGGCGCAAAACTGCCACCCTCTCGTTAATCTGCAAAGTTAAGCTTATTTCTCCAAAAAATCCTTCACTAAGGCCTCGATAATCTCATCTCGTTCAAAGCGACGAATCAAGTTACGCGCGTCATTAGCACGTGGTACATAAGCTGGATCACCAGAAATCAAATACCCCACAATTTGATTGATTGGATTATAACCTTTTTCCTCTAGTGCATTATAAACTACATGTAACGTTTCACGGACATCTTGTTCATTATTACCACCCAAGTTAAAAACATTAGTCTGTGTATTTTCAAAGTTACTCATACGCAACCTCCTTAAGGGCCTTCAATTCTATCTCAATCTCACTTATTTGACAACCATTCAACCGCCAAAGCGAAAGCATCCTTAATACCAGCTGGATTTTTCCCACCAGCCTTTGCTAGCTCTGGTCGGCCACCGCCACCGCCACCAACGGCTGGAGCAATTGCCTTAATTAAGTCACCAGCTTTAATCCCCGCTTTGATTGCAGATGGTGCTACACTCACGACTAGATTCACTTTGTCACCCAAATTAGCAGCTAATACCAACACATCTGATGGGTAGGTTTGCTTCCAATTATCAGCTGTTTCCATCAAAGCATCCATTGATTCAACGGCTAACTCCGTAGTAATTAAGGTATGCTCACCAGCTGTTTGAACCTCATTAAAGGCTTGGGCTGCGGTCTGAGCCGCAATCTTTGATTCCAATGATGAAATTTGTTGCTTAGCTTCCTTCAAACTCTTTTGAATTGCTTCAATCTTATTGTTTACTTCAGAAACCTGTGGTGCCTTTACTAGTTGACTAGCTTTATTTAACAAAGCATCATGTTCTTTCAAGTAGTTCATAGTTCCACGACCAGTAACTGCCTCAATTCGCCTTACGCCTGCACCAGTTCCTTGCTCAGCAACAATTTTAAAAATGCCTAGCTCAGCTGTTGAGTTAGCATGCGTTCCACCGTCAAACTCAATGTTAAAGTCACCAATTGATACAACACGAACCGTTTCACCATACTTCTCAGTAAAGACTGCAACCGCTCCTAACTTCTTAGCTGATTCAATATCTGTTTCAACCCAAGAAATTGGCAAGTTCTCAATGATTTTATCATTGATTAAATCCTCAATTTTTTGCAAGTCCTCTGGTTCAACTGCTCCATTATAAGTAAAATCATACCGCAAATAATCCGCAGTAACCAAAGATCCGGCTTGCGTGGTATGCTCACCTAGCAAATTACGCAATGCTTGATCCAACATATGGGTTGCGGTGTGATTCTTTGATACAGCCGCATGGTAGGCTTCATCCACTAATAATTGGTAGCTCTGATTGACGTTGATTGGGGCAAGTACTTCAAGGCTGTGCAAATGTTGGCCATTTGGAGCCCGTTGTACATCGATAACCCGTGCGACAGTTTGCCCTGCCATATTTACGATTGTTCCACGGTCAGCAACTTGCCCACCCATTTCGGCATAAAAAGGTGTCACCGCAAAGACGGCTTGTGCTTCACCATTGGTAGCTGACTCGACCAAGCTATCGTCAACAATCAAATCTGTCAATTCAGTTTTTTCAACTGATAGCTCAGACCAACCAACATACTTTGATTCGGTCTTTAAGTCCGTCAGCAAGGCATTTTGAATCCCCATTGAAGCCTTATTTGAGCGTGCTGCTCGCGCACGTTCTTGTTGTGCGGTCATTTCAGCATCAAAGCCGGCTCGATCAACTCGCAAGCCAGCATCTTCGGCTGCTTCTTGCGTCAATTCATATGGGAACCCGTACGTATCGTAAAGCTTAAAGGCAACAGAACCGTCTATAATACCATTACCATTTTGAGCGGTCTCAATTACGCCATCAAGTAATGACAAACCGTCAGTTAGCGTCTTATTGAAACGGACTTCTTCGGCCTCAACAACTGAAGCAATGTAGGCTGCATTTTCAAGCACTTCTGGATAATAAGCAACCATAATCTCGCCGACAACTGGTACTAAGTCTTTTAGGAACAATTGTTTGATGCCGAGCTTGCGACCATGTAGGACCGCACGACGGAGCAAACGACGAATAATGTAACCACGGCCTTCATTTGAAGGCAATGCGCCATCACCAATTGCAAAAGTTACTGCTCGCGCATGGTCCGCAATCACTTTGAAGGAAATATCTTTGACCGGGTCAACTCCATACTTTTGACCAGACATTGCCTCTGTCTTCTTGATTAGTGGCAAGAATAGATCTGTTTCAAAGTTAGTTGGTGCATTTTGAAAGACTGAAACAACTCTTTCTAGCCCCATTCCAGTATCAATATTTTTATGTGGTAGTTCAGGATAATCTTTATTATTAGTCAAACCAGGTAAGTGATTAAACTGCGAAAAGACAATATTCCAAATCTCTAGGTAACGCTCATTCTCGCCACCAGGATAATTTTCCGCTGAATCCGCTGCATCAAAGGCTGGTCCGCGGTCGTAGAAAATCTCAGTATCTGGCCCAGATGGTCCTTCACCGATATCCCAAAAATTATCAGGTTCTTCATATAGATGATCTGCAGGCAAGCCAACCACCTCAAGCCAAATGCGCTTTGCCTCTAAATCATCTGGGTAAACTGTGACAAACAGCTTTGCTGGATCCATTGCAAACCACTCAGGGCTCGTCAATAACTCCCAAGCCCAAGGAATTACTTCTGGTTTAAAGTAATCACCAATCGAGAAGTTCCCCATCATTTCAAACAAAGTATGGTGGCGGGCAGTATGCCCAACATTTTCAATATCATTCGTTCGAATTGACTTTTGTGCATTTGTAATGCGGGGATTTTCTGGCACGA
The DNA here is from genome assembly GCF_000691805.2 of Weissella oryzae SG25. GTDB lineage: Bacteria > Bacillota > Bacilli > Lactobacillales > Lactobacillaceae > Weissella > Weissella oryzae. The sequence continues at coordinate 123,504 of NZ_DF820491.1, forward strand.
TTGTACCATCAAAATATTTCTTTAAAGTTGCAACCCCAGAGTTAATCCACAAAAGAGTTGGATCGTCTTGCGGGATTAGAGATTGTGAAGGTTCGATTTTATGGCCCTTGCTTTCAAAAAAGCGTAGGAACATTGAACGGACTTCCGCTGATGATAATTCTTTCATTATTACAAAAACCCACCTTGTTTTAAATTAAAAAACAGATAATCAAAATTACAGACGGGGACGCATTAGCGCGGTACCACCCCGTTTGTAATGATTATCTGTCTCATTACCTCTTTAAGTTGGCACCTAACACTGCCACGCGGTCTGCTTTCGCAAACAAAACATAGGTAGCATCGTACTTTAAGCCAGCATTTCTCGCATCAACCGAAATGTTTCTGTTGGTCTGACTTACAAAGTCGATATATCCTACCGAAAGATTATAACATAGTAACAAGATTGCAATATATCAATTTCTTAACAAAAACCGCTTTCTTAAATAAATTTGTAATTTTTCAACTCTAAAACCATAAAAAAACTGACGAAATCACTTTTTTATTAGTGATTCCATCAGTTTATTTTATTATTACGCTTCGCTAAGCGTAAAATTACCACTATCACTCGCATCAATCAATAATTGCTTTATTTCAGCATATTCACTGTCGTTAAGCCAAGACTTAGGTAACTGTTCATGTCCATATATGATACCAGCAACGGCGCCAACCAAAGCTAAAATTTGGCTTGGATCACCAGCAACTTGACTAGCTAAAGTCAATGCTGCCTGATAACTATCAGAATTAACCAAAACCCAAATAACAGCTTCCAAGCTCTGGATAATATCTTCTGAAGAGATTAAATCATCGATTGGCATATTAGCAAAATCCGGCTTGTTTAACCGTTCAAGCGCTGGTAACTCTGCCGCAAAAGAACTGAAATTAGCATAATACTCATAAGCCATACCGATTGCCGCATCAATTGCTTCCAAGAGGCGATGACCACTTAATAAGCGATTGATAATCATTGCATAAAGACCGACTGCAATCAAACTTCGGGGATGATTATGGGTTAAACCGCTCACTTGATGTAAAATCAACATTGCAGGGTCATCAATCACAAAATCCTGCCCATACTGAGCTTCCAAGTAAATTACTAAGGGCGTGATACGCATTAGGGCACCATTGGTATTATCAGTCGCCAAGCGACTGCCGGATGCGTACAAATCATGATTAGCACGATAATGCTCAAAAGCTAAGCGACTAACCCGGCCAATACTTTGTGGTTTCCCGTCAACCGTGTAAGCACCGTTAACGTACCAGTCCTCAAATTTACTCATAATATCTTGCAAGTTGTAACCATGCGTCAAACTTGCAACTGTTGCTAAAGTTAAAGCACTGTCAGCACCCCAAACGTCATCTGTATTACCAGCTAGTTGTTGTGCAAAGATATCACCATTTATCAACCCCAGCGTGGAGTTAACTAGTGAATTGTCAGGTAACGTCATCTTGTCGCCCTTCCTTTCGAAATATTATTGTAACATGTTTGAGAAATTATTGGCAAATTTATCGTTTTTTCGTTATACTTGTCATTATTAAATAATTGCGAAAGCGCACTTGCGCGAAAGGAGCTTCATCGTGGCTGAAGAACTAGCAGCGACTAATGGTTTTAATGCTTTCTCGCTGACTTTATTACGTGATCGTCTCCTACCAGAGATTTTACAAGAAGATCAGAATGAAATTACTTATTGGGCTGGTAAATCACTGGCTCGTGGTATCGAATTACACGGTATTGCTGACATTATCCGTTTTTTCTTTGATGCTGGTTTTGGAACTTTATCCATCGAAGCACAGAATGAAACTGAGCAAACTTGGCATTTGACCGGCGAAATTATCGATATGCGTCTTTACGAAAATGAGCAAGCCTCTTTTGACTTAGAAGCAGGTTTTCTTGCTGCCCAAACGCAAGCTCAGATTAATTATGGTGCTGAAGCCGTCTGGAAACTAGCTAAAAATAAAGTTATCATTACCGTTTATACAGAAGTTCCTGCCACCTTACCTAACTAAAATAAACCACTCATCAAGGCGATGAGTGGTTTATTTTTTAATCAAATTGTCCGGTGAATTTATAGATTGGGAAACCTAATGCTGAGAACTTTTGTTCGTACTCTGTCTCAACATTATCAACCATCTTATCAGCGTCTTCATGTAAGTTTAATGATATTTCATTTGGCATAAACGTTATTCCAAAGTTAGCAAAACTATATAGGGAATACTCAAATAGCCCTCGATTATCAGTCTTGAAAGCCAGCTCTCCCCCCTTAGGTAGAACCGTTTGATAACCAGCTAAAAAGGTCTTATAAGTTAGACGGCGACTCTCATGCCGACTTTTAGGCCAAGGATCTGAAAAATTTAAATAGATTTTACTAACTTCGCCGGCCGCAAAATAAGTTTCCACACCAGCTCCATCACCATAAATAAATTTCAAATTAGGTAGGTCTGCCTCGTCTTCGAAGGCTTTACGAGCTGCAACGGCCACCGCTGAATCTTGTATTTCCATCCCAATAAAGTTTATCATTGGATATTTTTTAGCCATGCCAATAATAAATTGACCCTTACCAGTTCCAATCTCAACATGTATCGGTTGATTCAAGGCAAAAACTGACTGCCAATTACCTTGTAGTGCAATCGCATGTTCTTGATCAATCACCAAATCGGCATGTTCTTTTAGCCATGGCCGAGCCCACTTTTTATTTCTTAAACGCATATTTTCTCCTTAGCAAAATATATCACTCTATTTTAGTCGTTATCATTAAGTACTAGTAATAATAACATGAAATTCTATTTGTATTTACCCTTCTTGAAAAAAAGTAGCAAAAAACGGGCGATTAACCTAAGTTAACCGCCCGTTTGCCTAGCATAATTTTATTTTCCAGCAACGTTTAAAGCATTAATTTGCAACAAAGTATCAACAGCTTGTGCCATTACCTTTGTAGATACGTACTCGAAACGTCCGTGCATATTCTCACCACCAGCAAAGAGGTTTGGTGTAGGCAAGCCAAGGAAAGTAATCTTTGAACCATCCGTTCCACCACGGATTGGTTCGATGATTGGTTCAATTTCAAGCGCTTCCATTGCGGCTTTAGCCAATTCAACTGAAGTCATGTCATCCTTTAAAATTTCGCCCATGTTGTAATACTGATCCTTCATGGTCAACTTAATACGGTCCATCCCAAACGCGGCATTCATTTCAGCCACGATTGATGCAAGCAAGTCCTTACGTTCCTCAAAAATTGCCCGCTCGTGATCACGAATGATATAACTCATACTTGCTGATTCGGGTGTGCCTTCAATACTCAATAGGTGGAAGAAGCCTTCACGGCCTTCAGTCTTTTCTGGACGAGCACCTTCAGGTAATTGGTTATGCAAATCAATTGCAACTTGCAAAGCATTTACCATAATATCTTTTGCGGAACCTGGGTGAACATTCAAACCTTGAATTTCAATGTTAGCACCCGCTGCTGAGAAGGTTTCCCACTCTAATTCGCCCAAAGGACCACCATCGACAGTGTAGGCAAAATCTGCGCCAAATTCGGCAACGTGGAAGTTGTCGGCTCCAATTCCAATCTCTTCATCTGGTCCAAAGCCAAAGACTAACTTACCATGCTTGATTGTTGGATTAGCTACTAGATATTCAGCCATTGTTACAATTTCAGCAACCCCTGCCTTGTCATCAGCCCCAAGTAGGGTTGTACCATCAGTAGTAATCAGAGTATGACCTTCATACTTCTTCAAAGACTTAAAGTCATTTGGTGACAAAGTAAATTCATCATTTAACTTAATATCTGAGTGACCATCATAGTTTTCAACAAACTGTGGCTTGATGTTTTCAGCATTAAAATCAGCTGTATCAACGTGTGAGATGAACCCAATTGTTGGTACATCTTCTTCAATATTGGCAGCCAATTCAGCAAAGACATAGCCATCAGCCATTGTGCGGACGTTTTCCAAGCCAATTTCTTCTAGCTCAGTCGCAAGCTCCTTCAAAAAAGCAACTTCCTTTGGATCCGATGGGATTGTTGTTGATGATTCATTCGAACGAGTGTTTACCTTCACATAGCGAATAAAGCGATCAATTAACTTCTCATATTTAGTTTCAGTCATAAAAAAATCCTCTCAAAACTTAAAAAATGTAAGTATACGGGTCCGTATTAATTTTGGAAGCGATTACTCCGGTTAATTTCCAATTATAGTCCTTTTGCCATTGCTTAACCAGTCCTACTAATTTTTCTTTAGCAATCGCTTCCATATGATGATCTGGATCAATAACGACAAAATCATCTGCTAAAACATCATGAGCAGTATGATAATAAAAATCGGCCGTCACATAGGCATCTGCCCCTGCTGCTAGTGCCTGCGGATACTCTGAACCACCATCCCCGCCAAGCACCGCAATCGTCTTTAACGGCTTGTCAAGTGAATTAGCAATCACCCTGACTGCTGCAACGTTAAAAGTCTTACGGACAAACTCTGCATACGCACGAACCGTCATTGGTTCGACTAGTTCACCAATTCGGCCAAGGCCAGTTTGCCCATCCGGATTCGGAATTAATGGCCGAACATCCGTTAGCTTTAGACTCGCTGCCAACCAGTCATTCATCCCCCCCTGAGCTGCATCTAAATTGGTATGGGCAGCATAAACAACAATGTTATGTTTAATTAAATCAGCATACATCTTATTCTGAGGCTTTGATAAATCTAAATTCTTAGCCGGCCGAAAAATCAGCGGATGATGCGCTAAAATAAAATCTACGCCTAATTCGATCGCCTCAGCGACAACTTCCGGCCGAACATCTAAGGCTGTCATAACTTGCTTGATTTCTTGTTCTGGATCCCCCAATTGTAGGCCAATTGGATCTTTATCCCAAGCTAATGCTTTGGGTGCAAACTGCTCAATTTGTGCGATTAACGTTTTCGCTTTCATAATGATAGTGCCTCCTCAATTTCATTAATCTGGGCTTGGTAGTCCTGATAAGCTGCAATATTTTGTCGACCAGCTTGCGCTAATTTAACAGTAATTGACTTTAACCGTGCTAATTCACGCTGCCAGTAAGTTTGCCAATTTTCTGGTTGTTCAACTAAATTATAGGGACCAAAAGCTGCTTCCAATGCCGTTAACTGCATTGCTCCTGGTACGGCTACAAGGATTTCGTAGTAATGACCCTCATCAAAAATCATCTTCTCTGCAACTAAACGATAGCCATGTTCTACAAGCCAATGTCGTACCAAACCAGTATCTGTGTTTGGCTGTAAAATTAATTGTGGTTGCTGCTGTTTAGCATTCGGATTTTGCTCCAAAATTTGTGTAATTAAATGACCACCCATTCCGGCAATTGTTACAACATCAATCGCATCAGTTAGCTGCACTGCTGCCAACCCATTTGCTAATCTAGCAACTAATTTACCGGTTAGGTTATGCCGTTCAATTTCATCAAGTACATTCTGATAAGGCCCTTTAGCAACTTCACCAGCAACGGCAAAATCAATGTGTTGATTCAACAAAAGATTCGCTGGCAAATAAGCATGATCTGAACCAATATCGGCCAACCTAGCACCAGCAGGTACATAATTTGCTACTTGCTGCAAACGCTCTGATAATTGTAATGCGTCCATTAATAACTCCCAAAAAATCTTTTTCTTTATTTTAGCAAATTTAACAAAGTGGCGTTAACCAATCGCTAAAATTTTAGCTAATTTAGGACAATCGGTAAGGCATTCATTATTTTATACTACAAAAAAACTGCAGATGACCTGATTTGCCATCCGCAGTTTTTCTGTTTAATCATTTATAACACTTTAAAATACTTCGCGATCTGCTTCTTTATATGGCATCGCTAAGAAATCATAGTTGGTCAATCCTTCAACGATACTTTGTTCCCCACGGAAGTACGCTGTATACATAGTCAACATCAGATTCAATGGTTCGGCTGTTTCTTCGTCAAATTGCACCATGATTACTGGCTTACCTTGGGCATGAGCATAACCAATCTCCCAAATCGTACCTTCATCTGGGCGCACATTGCCCGCCTCTTTATCGAAATCCAAAACTGCCACAACTAAATCTGCTTGGTTAATTTGCCGAACATCTGAATCAAAAGTTGCAGTCTGCCACTCCTTAGTATGCATTGCTTCGGCTAAAACTCCGTTACCATACTTAGCAACAATTTCATCGTTTTGATTCTCCATTGGTTCAAAAATATAACCAATGTGTTGATTAGCATCCAAAGCTGCCTTAACCTTCTTTAATCGGTCAATTTGCCCATCGGAAAAAAATGGTCCTGCCAAGTATACACGCAATTTTTCGCTTGCCATAAGAATAATTAACTCCTAAATAAAATTAGAACTAAATATCGTCCCTAATTTCATCATACAGTTCAATCATCTCTGTGTCATCAGGCACAATTTGTAAGTAATTACTAATTGCCTCTTTGGCCAAGGCTAGCTCGCCTTCTTCACGGAAATAAAAATAAGCTGGCCGTAGGAAATCGGGATTCGTAAGATAAAATGGCAAGGCCGCATTCCAAAACTTAGTTGCCATTTCATAATCCTCAAGGGCTTGATAACTCTGCGCCAAATTCCAATAGATTATTGGATCAACTTCAGCATCGTCGTCACTCAAATACTCATTAAGTAAATTAACATTGCCAATATGGTCATTAACCGCAATTAACAAGTTTGAATACCCAAGTACCAAAGTTAAATCACCCGGATTATTTTCCAAGCCCTCTTGATAGATTTTAGTTGCTACATCCATTTGTCCCAACTTTTGGGCTGTTTGCGCAGCCAGGGTAACTAACTGTAAGTTAAAAGCATCTACCGCTAAACCAGCTTGATAGGTAATCAAAGCTCGCTCTATATCACCCTTTTGCTCATACAGTTGTCCTAGAGGTTCATATAGGCCAGCATACGATCGATCAAGATCTTCTAGCTCTTCTAATGCTTCGATTGCTTGATCATGTTTCTCTTCATCCGCAGCATAAAGCATTGCCAATTGAAAACGAATGTCAGGCGTCAAATCAGCTGGCTTAATTTGCTCCAAGTAACCTAACGCTGTATCATTTTCACCAGTTAATGCATAAGCAACACCTATCCTTGAAGCAATATCTAGACCTGAAAAACGTCGTTCACCCATTGCCAACAAACCACGATAATAAGGAATTGCTTCTTCATATTTAGCAATTGAGAAGTAGTGTTCAGCTAAAGCAAAGTCAATAATTGGTTCGTCTGGTGCTAAGCGCTTGGCCTGGAGTAGTTTTTCCTCAGCCGCTTCAACTAAGCCTTCTGATGAATACAAATCTGCCATCACTAATAACGCTTCTAAATAAGCATCTGAGTCAGCTTCAATGCCAGCTAGATATTCAAGTGCCTCGTCGGCTTTATCCTCATCAATTGCAATATCAGCCAAGGCCGTTCGTAGCTGATCCTCTTGTGGATACTTGGCCAATAATTGCGTATAAGCTCGCTTGGCTTGATTAGTAAAGCCTAACCCATATAGCTCTTCAGCTAAGGAGTAAATTGTATCATCATCGTCATGTCTTAAAGCTGACGCATAAGATTTTTTAGCTTGATCAATTTGACCACTGGCTAATTCATCCAGCATCTTTTCTGCAAATGTTGCCATCCTCTATACCTCCTCAAATTACTACTTTTGTTTCTGACTTAATTCTTTTGCTTTAGCCAATAAAGCAGCTCGTGCATCTTTTTTAGCTTCAGCACTCACCTGCCCATGATTATTTGCCCCTCGTGCAAAATTATTTGCTTTAATTGAACCTTTTGATGTCATTTTGGATTCTCCTAAATTTTTTGTACAATAAGATAAAAAGGAATTTTTACTAATGGTAATGGAAAACTATTTTAAAGAGTTACGTTCAAAAATTGGTCAAACAGAAATAATCATGCCTGGTGTGGCCGGAGTCCTCTTTAACCAAAACCGTGATCAAGTCTTAATGGAAAAACGTGGCGATGGTTCAAAAGATTGGGGTCTAGTTAGTGGTATGCAAAACCTTGGTGAATCCGCAACCGAATCAATTATTCGCGAATTTAAAGAAGAAACTAACCTTGACGTTACTGTTACTGCTTTAATTGGTATTGATACAAATTTCCACCACGTTTTCCCAAATGGTGATCAAGCCCAAATCCCGATGTTCCTTTTTGAAGTTGAATGTCTTGGTGGTCAACCCATTCCCGATGGTGATGAAACTCTTGAGTTAGCTTATGTTGCCCTTCAACCTGTACCCAAGATGTATAATCCTCAACACCAACTTGCTGTTAATCAGCTAGCTAAAAAAGTTCCTTACGGTTGGTTTTTCTAATTAGTAGAGGGCGGAGACAACTACTCTGTGTAGCTGTCTCCGCCCTTTATTATGTTTATTTAACTTCGGCTAAATCTTCCTTAATTACTTCAGCTGAATCAATTAACTCTAAATGAATCAAGCCACGCTTCAACTGTAACTCAACTTCATTTGTCAAACGTCTTGCCTGCTTCTTTTCCAAACGCTCTTGTTTCTTCATTATTACGCTACCTTCTACTTTCCTAAATAAACTTAATTTTTAACAAATAGGACTAACAGCCCCCAAAGGATCAAGATTGTTCCTAGGCCAAAGGTAAATAACCAACTAACAATTCTTTTGGCAATTGTTTGCTTCTGCGTCGCAGCCCGATACTTTCTAAGACCTTGGCCACCCGCAAAAAACTGCCAAATCCCTAAGCCAATGAAAACTAATCCAAACCAACGTCCCATGGTAATGCTCCTAAATGATTTATAACTAAATTATACCCTAAAAATACTGATAAATACAAAAAGGTCCACATCTCTGTGAACCTTGCAAAATGGACGTTACAGGGATCGAACCTGTGACCCCCTGCTTGTAAGGCAGGTGCTCTCCCAGCTGAGCTAAACGTCCATACTATATTACTGGCGTAACAACATATGTAATAATACATTAGCTATATCAAGATTGCAAGGGTTTTCTTGGAATTTCAAAACGTTTTTTAATGAAACCCTCATCGGAACTTTAAGCATTTAGGGGTATTCAAAGAAGCTCAATCAGAGTAAAATAATAAATTGTGAGTAAAACGTTACTACAATCGACATCTATTATGTTTATATGCAATTTCTAAAGAGGATATTATGAATAATCCAATCACTCAACGTGGCTCACTTCCACTGATGACCAGTGTCAAAGATTTTTTCTTAAAGGATAAAGTCTTTCTAGTTGCCTTTATCTTAGCTGTTATCTCAGTTATTTTCGGCGGATTTGAAACAAAGTTTTTTGACTATAAGGTAATTTTCACAGTATTTGGTTTAATGCTCGTTATTGGTGGCTTTAAATCAACTGGCTTACTCCACTATTTGGGACAAGCACTTGTTAAACGAAGTCAAACAACCAGGCAACTGGTTCGTTCAACAACGATGCTGACTTTCTTTATGGCAATTTTCTTTACGAATGATTTAACCATTTTGACAGTTCTGCCATTATATTTAACAATTACTAAAAGCATTAGTGATCGGCGCAGTGTTTACATTGGGGCTGCTTTAATCCTTCCGGCTGTGCATCTAGGATCATCGCTCTTCCCCTTTGGTAATCCACATAATCTTTATGCTTATTCATTTTTCCATATGAATAACTTAGAGTTTTTCAAAGGTACTGGTTTACTCTTCATTGCTGGCTTCATCGTATTAAATTTAGCTGTACAGTTCTTTATTAGTGACGAACCCTTTGAGGTTAATACCGAGGTTGGTACTTTCAACAAACTTGAAGCTGCCCTCTACACCTTATTAATGGCCCTAATGGCCGCTTCTGTTTTTGGCTGGATTTCATATATTATCGCCGCTGCAATTACTGCAATTGTTATCCTATTTTACAAGCCACGATTATTTGCCGAAGTTGATTATCATCTATTGTTGACTTTCATTTGTTTCTTTTTAATTGTTGGTAATATTGTAAATATCAAACCAATTACTGAATTGATTTCATCCGCCTTTGTGGGTGAACATATGTCATTCTTAGGTACTGTTTTGGTAAGTCAAGTTATCTCAAATATTTCCTCAACTGTACTTATTTCCCCCTTTACCAATCATGGTATGTCAGTCCTTTTGGGTGCTGACGTGGGTGGTATTGGAACAGTGGTCGCTTCAATGGCAACCTTAATTTCTTATAAGGTCATCATGGTAGCTGCCCGAACCGAGGCAAAAGGATTTGCTAAATATTTTGCATATATTAATACAATTTTCTTTATCATCTTTACTTTGATTGGTTTAGGCATTGTATCAATCCTATAAAATAATAAAAATCGGTTTAAGCCACTCAGCTTAAACCGATTTTTTTAATGTACTAATAATGTAATATTAGGATCTAGCATACCTGAATCAGACGTAAGTTGGAAACGTAGGTACTTATCCAAATCCATCCGCATATGCTCATCCATTTGATTCTTAGCATACTCTTTAATGTATACATCACCAAGGTTACTCGTGATTGTCGTATCAAAATCCTTTGTAAGCTCATCTGGGTCAACCACTAATAAATTAAAAGATACATCTAAAGTACAAGTTGCTGCATCAGAAAACGGACCAACACCGTCATCAAAATCTAGAACAAGTACTTTACCAGGCATTAAATCACGCTCAATCCGTGCCTTAGCTTTATCTGAAAAAATAATCTCCATGAAATATATCCCCCTTCTCTTACTAAGAATATTATACTCTATTTTTTAGGGTCGGTAATTTGCAGTTTCAAAAACAATTGTAACTGGTCCATCATTTATAAGCTCAATTGCCATATCAGCTGCGAAAACACCTGGTACAACGGTTAATTCACTAGCCAGTAACTGATTAAATTGCTCATATAATTTCTTTGCTAGAGCTGGTTGCCCGGCTTGTGTGAAACTTGGTCGATTACCATTTTTGATGTCCGCATAAAGCGTAAATTGTGAAATTGATAAAATTGAACCACCAATATCTTTAACTGATAAATTCATTTTTTGCATCGAATCTGCAAAAATCCTTAAGTTAGTAATCTTGCGAACTGCATATTTTAAATCAAACTCGCTGTCATCATCACTGAAAGCAACTAATAATACTAACCCTTGGTTAATTTCGCCAATTACTTTTGCATCAATTGTCACCGAAGCTTGCTTAACTCTTTGAATTACTACCCGCATATTTTCATCCACCATTTAAATAATTTATTTAAAATCATAGCATAATTTCATTAATTTAGATAAAATCAATATAGTTATACCCCAATAATTAGGAGGAATTTTTTATGCGAATTGCAATTGCAGGCGCTGGTGCCATGGGTAGCCGTTTCGGCCTAATGCTCAAAAGCGCTAAAAATGATGTAATTTTAATTGATGCTTGGGAAGAGCATATAAAACAAATCAAAGAACATGGCTTAAAGGCCAATTTTAACGGTGAAGACCTTACCGTAAACATGCCTATTTTCAATCAAAAGAACCTAGGTGACCAACCCCCTGTTGATTTAGTGATTGTTTTACAAAGCGATGCAACTAAATCAAATGCTTAAAGATATTCAAAAAATTCTTAGCCCCGAAACTAAAATTTTAGTTCTCTTAAATGGTCTAGGTCATGAAGATATCGTTAAGCAATATGTTCCTGAAAAGAATATTTTTATTGGGAACACGATGTGGACAGCTGAATTACTTGGCCCTGGTAAAATTAAACTCTTAGGTTCTGGCTCAGTTGTCCTGCAAAACATTGATGCCAGTCAAACTGCTGCGGCTCAAAAGTTAGCAGCCCTATTGACAGATGCTGGTTTGAATGCAAATTACTCGACAAATATTCGTTACGACATTTACAAAAAGGCCACAGTCAATGCAACTCTAAACACTCTAAGCGCACTATTAGAAGCTAATATTGCCAGTATTGGTCAAACACGGACGGCACTTCCAATCATCAAAACAATCATTGCTGAATTTGTAGCCGTTGCTGCCCACGAAGAAATTATTCTTGATGCCGATGAGCTAATTGCAAATATCCAAAAGACTTTTGATCCAGCTGGTATCGGTCTACATTTCCCATCAATGTATCAAGATTTAATTCAGAATCACCGTTTAACGGAAGTTGATTATATCAATGGTGCAATCGTTAAAAAGGGTCAAGCCTATGGTATTCCGACCCCTTATAACGCTCTAATTACTCAACTTATTCATGCTAAAGAAGATCTTTTAATTCCAACAAAATAAGTACTATACTATTTAAAATCGAGAGTAGGTTTCAAAATGACGAGCTATCAAAATTATGTTGATGCTTCCCACGGTCTTGTCTATTTATCAACTAGTGTTGATAACATTCCAAGCAGTCGCATCGTTTCTTATGCAGTTGACCCAAATGATGAAAGTGTCTGGTATATTTTCTCAATGGATAAAGCAAGCAATAAGGTCAAAGAACTAGCACAAAATGCCCACGTTGCGGTTGTTACTGCCGTTGATCTCAAAACTGGTATGCGCATTAGCTCCAATAATGCGCTAATGCAACCTTCAAGTAAAACCTGGCAAGATGTCTTACCTCTTTTTGAAAACGATAAGGGCTTTATGTCAGCCCACAAACCAGCACAAGAATTGTTATATGAGGTGCACTTTACTTCACTAATGTTACAAACTTATCGCGCCAATGAGCTACAAGTTATCAACTTTAAATAATTACTAATCGCGCAAAAAACCGCGGTCGCTGATGTAAATTAGCAACCGCGGTTTTTCTTGTCATGTTTGTTCAATTGCGTTACTAGCTTTTCTGTAAACAAGTCCATACTAGTCTTTAGTTGATTTCCCTACTTTACCGTTTTCACCAACTTGAATCCCTTCAGCTCGCAATCTTGCAATTTGTAAGTCACGATCAGAACCTTGTACCGCGACTTGCCCATCAGAACGAACTACCCGCCACCAAGGCAAGTCGTAACTACTCGACATGGTATGTAAAATTCTAGCTACTTGCCGGGCTCCATTTGCTAGCCCAGCTAATTTTGCTACATCACGATAGCTAACCACCTCACCTGGTTGGAGGCTTGTTAGGACCTTTAATATTTGTTTTGTATTTTCAGTTAGCTCAGCCATTATCAGATTACAACCTCCTGTTAGACTTTAATTCTAACAAAAAAGACACCCTTACAGGTGTCTTTATTTTGCATCGCGATGTCCTATCCTCGCAGGAGGCGATCCTCCAACTACTTTTGGCGCTACTGAGCTTAACTTCTGTGTTCGGTATGGGAACAGGTGT
>NZ_DF820492.1 GCF_000691805.2 Weissella oryzae SG25
AAGCTCAGTAGCGCCAAAAGTAGTTGGAGGATCGCCTCCTGCGAGGATAGGACATCGCGATGCAAAGTAAAGGCACCCGCAAGGGTGTCTTTTTTTATCTTATAGAGGAAATAAATACTTAATTAATAATTGTATCTGATGGATAAATTGGTGGTTTCTTTGGTATATTTAATTCAACAAAATTTTTTATTTAAGCAAATCTTGGTGCAAAGGTTATAAGATTAACTATGTTGGTATAAAAGGAACGTACTTAGAAAGTGAATTTTGTGCTAAAATATTGGATAGTAGCGTTTGGATACAAAAATTGTGAACGAAATAGAGGAATTACCTGATGGCAATGTTTAAAAAGAAATACGATGATATTGAAGAACAGGCACCTGACATGGCAAGCATGATGAATCAAGTTGCCCAAGATGGTTCCTTTGATTTAAGTTCAATCCCAATGGTTGATAATACAAGTGCTTCAGTTAATGAAACGATTACTGAGCAGTTGAACCGTGTGTTATCACAAAATAGTTTGTTAATTACGCAAATTGATCAACTACAAGTTTTAAATGGTGATCTATTTAAGCAGATTAATGACTGGCAAGGGTATCGGACCGAAGCAACCAACTATATTAATGAAATTAATGACCAACACCAAGCAGCGGTAAATGAGCTCAAGCAGGCTCATCAAGCTGATTTGGAAGCTTTGAATAATGAGTGGACACAAAAGTTTGATTTGAAGGCCCAAGAAGTTGAGCAACGTTATGCCGCAGTTGAGGCTCGCATTAGTGATAGCGCCCAGAAGCAAATTGAAGAAAAGGCGCTTTTGCAGGACTCAATTGTTGAATTACGTGACCAGAAAACAACCCTTGAGAGCCAAGTTAAGAATAACGAAGCCGCAATTAACGAATTGCAAAACAAGCTTGACCAAGCCGCTGAGCAAAGTCAGCAAAATGAACTTGCAAAGCAACAAGCTTCTGAGCAGTTTAATCAGGTTTGGGCTCAATTATCTGATGCGACAGAACGTTTGCAGCTAGCCAATGAAAAGATTGAAGGGCTTACGCAGGAGAATCAAAAGTGGTCTGAGCAGATTAATACGATGAAGGCTGATTCAATCACTGAGTTCCAACAAACACAAAAGAAGACGGATGCAATAATCTCTGGCTTGACTGATCAGGTTGCACAAAGTAATCAACAGATTCAAGTTATTGAGGGTAAGTATGCGGTCGCTGTGCAAAGAGCGGTTGGGTTAGAAGCTAACCTGCAAAGTTTGCAAGAGCAAAATAATTTGTTAGTTAAGCAAATTCGTTCGATGGATGGTAGTGATTTCAAATCAGCGCGGACAAGTGTACCAAGCTTTAATAATGACTTTCCAAGTCAACAAAAAGAGAGTCAACCAGTAGCGGACAGCGAGCCGGTTGAGCAAACTGAAGAAGACTAAAATTACAACTAATAAGTAAAAATAAATTACGGACTACAAACTGGACTATGCATACTTAAGTGTTAGCATTAGTCAAAGCTAGTAGGCCGTTTTTTTGAAAAGTATGAGGAGCTGTTTGGCATGACAGAATATATTGAAATTATTGATGACCGTGAAAATAATTTAAAAAATATAAGCTTACGAATCCCTAAAAAACAAATCACAGTGTTTACAGGAGTATCTGGTTCAGGTAAGTCTAGTTTAGTCTTTGATACTTTGGCTAATGAGTCGCAGCGCTTGTTGGGTGAAACACTACCAAGCTTTGTGCGCCAATTTTTACCTAAATATGCGCGACCAGCAGTTGAAGCGATTAGAAATCTGCCGGCCTCAATTGTGGTTGATCAAAAGCCCCTGGGTGGTAATGTACGTTCAACTTTGGCAACCGTAACTGATATTGCTCCGGTTATTCGGAATATGTATGCAAAATTGGGTCAACCTAAAATTGGCGGTGTTGACTATTTTTCTTTTAATACTGCCGCTGGTATGTGTCCGGTTTGTCAGGGTATCGGGCGTAAGACAGCCGTGAATCTGACTAAGTTCATTGATGAAAGTAAGTCGCTAAATGAAGGTGCTGTCCAGTTTCCGCCCTATAAGCGGGTCGATGTTTATACGGCCTCTGGTCTGTTTGATAACGATAAACCTATTAAGGATTATACTGCTAGAGAACGGAGCCAGTTACTAGATGGCGATGCGACGATTGGTAAAGTTAAGATGGGTAGTTTTAACGCAACTTATGAAGGGTTTTTGGAAAAGTTTAATCGGAACTATCTACAACGGGAGGGTGAAATACCTGAGCGGACACAAAAACTAATTAGTGAATATACCCACGAGGAGCGCTGTGATAGCTGTCAAGGGCAGCGTTTTGCCCCTAAAACACTAGCAGTAAAGGTCGCGGGTTATAACATTGCTGAAATGCTGGCGATGCAATTAACCGATTTAGTAACGGTTTTAGATCAACTAGCAAAGGCTGACAAGGCCGGCATCGAGATTTTACAAGAACAAGTCAATCATCTAATTGATTTAGGCTTGGGCTATCTGACTCTTGACCGTGCCACGGCAAGTCTATCAGGTGGCGAATCACAACGGGTTAAATTGGTTAAGTATTTGAGCAATGCGTTAACTGATATGTTATATATTTTTGATGAACCATCGGTTGGCTTACATCCAGATGATATTAGTCGCATTAATGCAATCTTTTTAAAGTTACGAGATAAAGGTAACACGGTGATTATTATTGAGCATGATCCGGACGTAATTAAGTTAGCTGATTGGGTCATCGAATTAGGCCCCCAAGCGGGTGTGCATGGTGGGCAGGTTATGTTTGAGGGGACCTATGCTGAGCTACTTAAATCAGACACTTTAACCGGGCAATATTTAGCGCAAGGCAAAAAGTATAAAGACCAGCCAAGGCCAGCGAAAGATTTCTTAATTGGGTTGGCAAGTTCAGTGCATAATCTACAGGCCCAACAGCTCAAAGTACCGGTGGGGCTATTAACGGTCCTAACTGGAGTTGCTGGTTCAGGTAAGTCAACATTATTAGCAAGTTCATTTCAGGCGGCTTATCCGGAGTTAGTTTACGTTGATCAAAATAGTTTGGCTAGTAATACACGGAGCAATCCGGCAACTTTTATCGGGATTATGGACAATATCCGGAAGCTTTTGGCCAAGGCTAATGACCAACCAGTTGGGATGTTCTCATATAATTCAGAGGGGGCCTGCGAGGCTTGCGGTGGTCGCGGTTATATCGAATCTAATTTAGCCTTTATGGAAACGGTTAAGACAACTTGTGAAGTATGTGGGGGTAAGCGCTACAAACAAGTAGTTTTGCAATATAAATTTCAAGAGAAGAATATTGTTGAGATTTTAGACTTAACGGTTGAGGAAGCTCTAGAATTCTTTAAGAAGACGGCAGCAATCAAGAAAAAGATTCAAGCAATGAATGAATTAGGCTTGGGGTATTTGAGCCTCGGTCAGAGTACAGCCAGTTTGTCTGGTGGAGAGAAGCAGCGGCTAAAGTTAGCGGCAGAATTTTACCAAGAGGGTTCAATTTACGTCTTAGATGAGCCATCTACTGGGCTACACTTAGCAGATATTCAGAATTTGCTACGCATTATCAATCATTTTGTTGATAATGGTAATACGGTGGTTGTAATTGAACATCAATTAGATATTATTCGGCAGGCAGATTGGGTCATCGACCTTGGCCCAGGCGCCGGTACTAAGGGTGGCAAGGTTGTTTTTGCCGGTCCGGTTAAGGAATTACTCGGTAATCAAAACTCAGTTACAGCACAATATATTTAAATAGCTAGTCCTTAGCAACTTGCAAGTGAGCGGGATGCTAAGGACTTTTTTGCGCACTAAATAATTCGTGCTAATAAATATTTAGAAACTTATTTACTTGTCCGTACAAATATCTTATAATTTGTTTGTAACCGATTACAGAAAGCGCAAATTTTGTAATCAAGGATAAATAATTATGAATACAGTACAAATTAAGGATGAAATTGTTACCGGACAAACCGCCTTGGGGATTGAGTTGGGATCAACGAATATCAAAGCAGTTTTAATTGCTTCAGACCACAGTACAATCGCTTCAGGTTCCTTTGAGTGGGAAAATCAACTGGTTGATGGCGTTTGGACCTATAGTTTAGATTTAGTTTGGCAAGGTTTGCAGAGTGCCTATCGTGCTTTGGCTAACCATATTAAGGCTGAGTACACGGTTGATTTAGTCAGCATTAAAGTAATCGGCATTTCGGCAATGATGCACGGATACTTGCCCTTTGATGTTGAAGGTAACTTATTGACCCCCTTTAGGACTTGGCGCAATGCGATGACCGAGGAAGCAGCAGCAGAATTAACGGATTTATTTGCCTTTAACATTCCGCAACGCTGGTCAATTGCGCACTTATATCAAGCAATTCTTAATGATGAAGAACACCTAGCTAAGCTCGATTTCATAACGACTTTGGCTGGTTATGTCCATTGGCAATTAACCGGTGAAAAGGTGCTCGGAATTGGTGATGCCTCCGGAGTCTTTCCAATTGATTCTGCTAAGAAGCAGTACGATGCAGATATGCTAGCTAAGTTCAATGGTTTAGCTCAAGTGACTAAACAGCCATGGGACTTATCGGCAATTCTGCCTAAGTTAGTTTTGGCTGGTGAACAGGCGGGTACTTTGACGGTCCAAGGTGCAAAGCTAATTGACCCAACGGGCACCTTAGCAGCTGGTAGTCTTTTTGCTGGCCCAGAGGGTGATGCAGGTACTGGAATGGTGGCAACTAATTCAGTTAAACAAAGAACTGCTAATATTTCAGCTGGAACTTCGGCTTTTGCCATGGTGGTCTTAGAAAAGGCTCTAAAGCGGGTGCACACAGATATTGATATGGTGACAACACCCGATGGTTCAGCCGTGGCGATGGTTCACACGAATAATAGTTCAACCGATATTAATTATTGGGTGCGCTTATTTGATGAGTTCGCTAAGGCCTTAGGCGTTGATATGCCAGGCGCTAAATTATATCCACTGCTCTTTAATACTGTCTTGGGCTCAGACCCAGACGCTGGGGGCATGGTTAGTTATGGTTATTATTCAGGTGAGAACATTACTAAGGTGGCAGAAGGGCGACCAATGTTTATTCGGACCCCCAAGTCTAACTTTACCTTGGGTAATTTAATGCGCATGAATTTGTATTCGGCATTTGGTGCTATGCGGTTAGGACTTGACGTTCTAAGTGACGAACAAGTTGCGACTGATTCAGTCGTTGCCCAGGGTGGTATTTTTAAGACCCCTTTGGTTGGTCAGAAGATTTTGGCTGCCGTCATGGATGCGCCGGTGACAGTTATGGATACGGCTGGCGAGGGTGGCCCTTGGGGTATGGCAATTTTGGCCCAGTATGTCATTGATAGCGCTGGCGGCCTGAGCCTTGCTGATTATTTGGATAAATTAGTCTTCCAGAATGTAAAAGCTACAACGATTGCACCTGATCCAGCAGATCAGGCTGGTTTTGCGACCTTTATGGAAAACTATCAGGCAGCTTTGCCATTAGAGCAAGGCGCTGCGCAGTTACTTTAAGGGGGCTAGAAAAATGTTAGAAGATTTGAAGCAAAAAGTATATGATGCCAATATGGCTTTACCAAAACATGATTTGATTAAGTTTACTTGGGGGAATGTGTCCCAAATTGATCGTGAATCAGGGTTATTTGTGATTAAGCCCTCAGGAGTTGACTATGATGAGCTAACGCCTGCTGATATGGTAGTGGTTGATTTAGATGGAAAGGTCGTTGAAGGTAAGTTAAATCCATCTTCCGATACAGAAACGCACCGGATTTTGTATAAGACCTTTAAAAACATTGGTGGGATTGTGCACACCCATTCTCCTTGGGCCGTCGCTTTTGCCCAAGCTGAGATGGATATTCCAGCTGCTGGCACTACACATGCCGATACCTTTTATGGGGATGTCCCTGTTTCAAATGTCATGACCGCCGATGAGATTAATGGTGAATATGAGTTAGCCACTGGTGAAGTAATCATCAAGACTTTTGCTGAGCGCGGCATTGACCCTGACCAAGTCCCAGCAGTCTTAGTGCACGACCACGGGCCATTCGTCTGGGGTGCTGACGCCGCTAAAGCGGTCTATAATTCAGTCGTCTTAGAAGAGGTTGCTAAAATGGCTTACCATACCATGATGCTAAAGCGGGGGAATATTCGTATGAATCAAACCTTGCTGGATAAGCACTATTTGCGTAAGCATGGGGCAAATGCTTATTACGGCCAACCTAAGTAATTACAATTAGCCAGCTGAAAATAAAATGCTTATAATAATGGGTAGCGCGAATTTAGCCGCTACCTATTTTTGTAGTAGAAGAAATGGAGAAGGTGCAATGCTAACACAAGAATTTACCCTGGCGGATGGAAATAAATTGCCAGCACAGGGCTTTGGTTTGTACAAAGTGAATGAAGCAGCAGAACTAGAGCTTGCATTAAAAACGGCTTGGGAAAGTGGCTATCGGCTATTTGATACCGCACAAATGTATGGCAATGAGGCGGCTGTGGGAGCGGCAATTAAACAAACCCAGCTATCACGGGATGAGCTCTTTTTGACCACGAAAATTGCTGAAGCCAATCAAGGCTATGACCAAACTTTGGCATCTTTTGAACAATCATTACAGGACTTACAAGTTGATTATGTTGATTTGTTGTTAGTTCATTGGCCCTTACATACCCATTTCTTTGAAACTTGGCGGGCTTTTGAACGGCTCAAAGAGCAGGGACTGGCTAAATCAATTGGAGTGTCTAATTTTACAATGGCCCACCTCCAATTATTGGCAACCAAGGCGAATATGATGCCAGTAGTTGACCAAATTGAGTTACATCCGAGTTTGAATCAGGCAGCGATGCTCGAGTTTAATCAAAGCCAGGAAATTGTGACGCAAGCTTGGGCGCCATTAGGACGGGCACGTAACTTAGATAATCCTGTACTTCAAGCAATTGCGACCGAAGTCGGCCGTTCAGCCGCCCAAGTGATATTACGTTGGCACTTGCAACATGGTGTAGCGATTATTCCAAAGTCGGTTCGACCTGAACGGATTCGTGAAAATGCCGCGCTATATGACTTTAATTTGAGTTCAGAGCAGATGCAGGCAATTGATGCATTGAATACCTTTACACGGATTTCGCAAGAGCCAGAATTGGTTTATGAGCGAGGCGCACAGTATCCACATAATTAAAAAAATAAGCTAGGACCGATTGGTCTTAGCTTATTTTTTTAGCCCTTAATTTAGTTTTTTAATACTGTCACGAATCACCATTTGAGGTTCATAGACAATTGAATTGACAGTTTGACCATCAATTAACTTGAAGAGCATCTTGGCGGCATCAAAGCCCATTTTATTTTTAGGATGGATTGTGGTGGTTAGACCTGGATCAACGTATTCACTAAGTTGAAAATCATCAAAACCAACCAGGGAGATGTCATCTGGGATTCGCAACCCTAATGAACGAATAACATCCATGACTTGAATTGCAAGTTCGTCATTGTAAAAGGCAATTGCGGTGGGACGGTCAGGTTCTTCTAAATAACTCTCAATCTTGCTAAGCATTTTAGCAACTTGGTCCTTACCGGATTGATACATAATAATATCCGAATCAATGGCAAACATTGGGTGGGCCTGATAGGCCTCTGTGAAGCCACGCATACGATGAACTCCTTGAATATCATCGACTTTAAAGACCCCAAGAATCCGGGTGTGACCGAGCTTCAATAAATAGTCAATCAATTGAAATTCAGCACGTCGATCATCAATGGCGACAACTGGGAAGTTTTTGTCATCAATAGCTGCATTAATAACGACAACCGGGATATTAGCTTCTTTAATTTTTTGGTAAATATCAAGGTTGGGGTTAGTTATGGCCGATAGGGTCGGCTCAATAATTAAGCCATCAATCCCAGCGTTAAGCATATTAATTAAAGAAACCCGCTCAACCTCATGGTCATTGTGCGTATCGGTAATCATCAGAGAATAGCCTTCCGCTGATACAACCCGTTCAATTCCAGATATGATTGACGGGAAAATATAGTCGGCTAGGTGGGTTGTGATAACACCAATTTTTTTGCTAGTTACATGGTCGGCTTGGCGCTTGGCCCAATTATCAACATACATGCCACCACCTTGGATTCGATAGGCATAATGAGCATTTTCCAGCTCAGTGGCTGCACGACGGACGGTATATCGTGAAACGCCATAAGTTTCCATTAGTTCTGACTCAGTTGGTAGTTTATCGCCAATGGCGTATTGTCCAGCCTTTATTGCTGATAAAAGATCATTTTTTATTTTTTCGTATTTAGTATCCATATTTAGCTCTGCCTTTCATCGGTATATAAGCTATCTGTATTATACGCCAAGTTTTAAATTTTTCAGAAATTTACCTAAGTAAATCATGCCGAATGACATAAATTGAGAAGTTATTCCGATTAAATAAGGCTTTTGGCAGGTTGAATTAGCGCGTTTATACGGATAATCAATCTAGAAAAAATAATTTATTTAAATAAATAAAATGAAAGCGCTTGACTTATACGGACAAATATTCAATAATAGCACTTGTAAACGGTTACAGTTTTAGGTCGCTAGACAAATATTTGATGAATACTCCCTTAGAAATGCGCACTAAGGTTGCTAGCGACGCAAGTCGATAATTGAAATAATTTGATTAGATTTAAGGAGTAGCAAAATGTTAGCAGAGAATAATTACAAGTTTTGGTTTGTCACAGGTTCACAATTCTTATATGGTCCAGAGGCCTTAGCAAAGGTTGAGGAAGATGCCCGTGAAATCGTTGCAAAGATGAATGCGGCTGGAACCTTACCATATCCAATTGAATTTAAATTAGTGGCAACGACCGCTGATAATATTACAGCCTTCATGCAAGAAGCTAATTATGATGATAGTGTCGCTGGGGTAATTACTTGGATGCATACATTCTCACCAGCTAAGAATTGGATTCGCGGAACACAATTATTGAATAAACCATTATTGCACTTGGCAACCCAATTCTTGGATAACATTCCTTATGCAACCATTGATTTTGATTACATGAACGTCAATCAATCAGCCCACGGTGATCGTGAATATGCCTTTATCAATGCGCGTCTAAAGAAGAACAACAAAATCATCTTCGGTCACTGGAATGACCTTGATGTGCAAAAGCAAGTTGCAAAGTGGATGGACGTTGCGGTTGCTTATGACGAATCATTTAAGATTAAGGTTGTAACTTTTGCTGATAAGATGCGCAATGTTGCCGTAACTGACGGTGATAAGGTTGAAGCGCAAATCAAGTTCGGCTGGACGGTTGATTATTGGGGCATCGGTGACATGGCAGCAGCCATTGATGCCGTTGAGCAAAGTGCCGTTGACCAACTATATATCGACTTACAAGCTAAGTACGATTACATCCAAGGTGATAACTCAGCTGAGAAGTTTGAGCATAACGTTAAGTACCAACTACGTGAGTATCTAGGAATTAAGCAATTCATGGATGAGCATGGTTACACGGCCTTTACAACTAATTTCGAAGACCTAGTTGGCATTGAACAATTACCAGGTTTGGCTGCCCAATTATTGATGGCTGATGGTTATGGTTTCGCTGGAGAAGGTGATTGGAAGACTGCTGCATTGCTTCGTTTGTTTAAGATTATGGCTCACAACGAGAAGACGGTCTTTATGGAAGACTACACTTTGGATATGCGGAAGGGACATGAAGCAATTCTTGGTTCACATATGCTTGAAGTTGATCCAAGTATCGCTTCAGATCGTCCACGCGTTGAGGTGCACCCATTGGATATCGGTGGTAAGGATGATCCAGCTCGTTTGGTCTTTACTGGAATGGAAGCCGAGGGAATTGATGCAACCATGGCCGATTATGGGGATGAGTTTAAGCTGATGTCGTATGACATCATTGGTAATAAGCCAGAAGCTGAGACACCATTCCTACCAGTTGCCAAGCAATTATGGACACCTAAGATGGGCTTGAAGGCTGGTGCCGAAGCTTGGATGGCAATTGGTGGGGGACACCATACCGTTTTGTCATTTGTAATTGATGCTGAGCAAATTGCTGATTTAAGTAAGTTGTTTGCTTTGCACTTTATCAACATTAAGTAGTGGTAAGGATAATGGCTAAGAAAAAAATATCAAGTAACTTCATTTATTTCTTTGGAGCATTTGGTGGTATTTTGTTCGGTTATGATATTGGTGTTATGACCGGTGCGTTACCATTTTTGCAAACCGATTGGAACTTAGCCGGTAATGCTTCAATTACCGGTTGGATTACTTCTTCATTGATGTTAGGAGCAATCTTTGGTGGTGCTTTGGCTGGGCAACTATCTGACCGTTTGGGCCGTCGCCGAATGATTTTAATGTCAGCGGTTGTCTTTGCCGTCTTTGCCTTAGCATCGGCCTTTGCACCCACTCATGGTGGTGCAATGTTCCTAATCGCAATGCGAGTATTCTTAGGTCTAGGAGTTGGAGCAGCTTCTGCCCTTGTACCAGCTTTCATGTCTGAGATGGCACCGGCTAAAGTTCGTGGACGTTTATCAGGAATTAATCAAGTGATGATTGTGTCAGGAATGTTAATTTCTTATATCGTTGACTATCTATTGCAAGGTTTGCCTACTGGAATTTCATGGCGGATGATGATTGGAATGGCTGCTGTGCCAGCTGTAATCCTCTTCTTGGGTGTCCTACGTCTACCAGAATCACCACGTTTCTTGGTTAAACAAGGTAAGTTAGATGAAGCACGTCAAGTTTTGTCATGGATTCGTCCTGCTGATGAGGTTGCGAGTGAGCTTGCTGATATTCAAGCAACTGCTACGATTGAAAAGAAGGCAACATCATCAACTAATTGGGGTTCATTGCTAAGTGGGCGTTACCGTTATCTAGTTATCGCTGGTATCGGGGTAGCTGCTTTCCAACAATTCCAAGGCGCTAACGCAATTTTCTATTACATTCCATTGATTGTGCAATCAGCAACTGGTAAGGCCGCCACATCTGCTCTAATGTGGCCAATTATTCAAGGTGTCATCTTGGTTGCCGGTTCACTATTCTTCTTAGTAATTGCTGACCGCTTCAACCGGCGGACACTCTTAACGGTTGGTGGTACAATTATGGGTCTTTCCTTCCTATTGCCAGCAATCTTGAATATGATTAGCCCAAGTTTGATGAAGTCACAGCCAATGCTATTGGTTGTATTCCTATCAATCTATGTTACCCTATATTCATGCACATGGGCACCGTTGACCTGGGTTATTGTGGGTGAGGTCTTCCCATTAGCAATCCGTGGTCGGGCATCTGGTTTAGCTTCATCATTTAACTGGATTGGTTCTTTCTTAGTTGGGTTACTTTTCCCAATTATGACCGCTGCCATGTCACAAGCTGCTGTCTTTGGTATCTTTGGTTTGATTTGCTTGTTGGGTGTCGTCTTCATCCGGACCCGAGTTCCCGAGACACGTGGTCATAGTCTTGAGGAAATCGAAGAAGCTGGTGCTCAAAAGGCCGGCATTGATACCTCAGCTGAAATTGCTTAGAGTACTAATAATGACAAGGTCATTAACAGATTAGAATTATAGAGAATGTCTGGTTTTAATTACCAGGCATTTTTTTATGCCCTTTTTTAAGTGAGCATAAGTTTTGTTATTTACAAAAAGCCCTGTATTCAGGCAGCAATGAGTTACTTACTTAGCGGAAAAAATGTTTAATTTAAGGTTGGTTACATTAACTATTAACGTTATTAAATAAACTTATTGCGAATAGCAATTACTCGGTGACGAAACTGATTTTATCAGTTAGATTTAGTCTTTTATTTAGTCAGTCAAGCGGAGGTTAAAGCAATGATGCAAATTCAAAAAGTTAATGCCTTTAGTCGGTTAATTCATGGGGTCTTAAAACGTAAACAAAGCCAAGTTAGGCCACAAACTGTGCTCTATGAAGATTTAAGTCAAGAATTATGGTTAGTCATTTTAGCTCAACAGGCTAAAATTCCAACCCTGGCTAGTGAAAATAATTTAATGCTTTTTATTTTATTATCCTGCCGAGCAGCTGATTATCTAAAAAAAGAAACCCGACTACTTTTACGAAATGAACCGAGTGAAAGTAGTCGACTCGATCAGATTACGGAGACAGTAGAGCCAGAATTAGAGTTAAGTTTGGCTGCTTTTATTGAGCAACTGGATGATGTAACCAATCAGCGCTTGCTACGCCTGCTAGTCGCCGACCCAACTCTAACACACGGACAACGGCAAAAAAGTTTGCGACTCAGTCGTGCAACGTATTATCGCCGGTTGAATCAATTACGACAGGAACTAAAACAATTTTTAGAACTTTGAGACTATTTACTAGGTGGACGGCGTTATTATATATGTCGCCAAAGTATGGTGACCGCACAGTGATAATTTGGCCAAGTTATCTAGCTTAGAAAGGCGGTTTTTGATGAAGGTAATTAAAAAAGTACGGTTTAATGGTGTCTTAAAGTCAGCGGCTGGCAGTCTTCAGACGGTTGTTCGAACCTTCCAAGTGCGCGTTAATTTAACCGAGAGCGAGTTAAAACGATTAATTAGTTTAGTTGAAACCATTGGGGCTGAGGAGATTTTAGAAGTTCGGGTTATCACCGTTGAGGTGCCATTTAGCAAAGCCAAATAAGCAGGAGGGCAATGATGTTAAAGAGTTTAGCTTTAATTTTTCAGGCAAATATTAATGTTGGTAATCGGACTAAAAAGGTGATTACCTTTGATAACGCACGGGCCGATTTAACCAAAGAACGCACTCAGGCCATTATGGAGGAGCTTAAGGCGATGGATTTTGTGCTAGTAAATAATGGAACTGCTAAGTTTGGCAATAGTCTGGGCGAAATTAAAGGGGCACATTATGTTGCCAGTCAAAAGGAAGTTATCTTTGGTGAAACACCTAATAAAAGTGAAGATTCAATCGAACTTATATGAAATTAGGGCATCTTGTAGTATGAATTAAGCTAACGGGACGCGGGTTAAATAAAAATGTTAAGAAATGTTTAACTTATTTTAAGTTTGGCTCAATTTCGATGACCTTTTTGTGAATTCGATATAGAATGTATTTATCGAATGGTTAATACCATCCGGGTAACCTTTTAATAGTACAGATTCATAACTGATTCGTGTTTCAATGGCCCCACCTCTGAAACCGAGTTATCCTAATAGTAGGCTGGTTAGCATCTTTAAAAAGTTCTAACCATTGGCGACCATACATTAGTGTGGTCGTTTTTTAATGCATTTAGTTATGCTTATTGAATGAAGATAGCCTACTAAGAAGACTGAGTGAAATCAATTAATTGACTATATAATTATCTGGTTTAAACCACTGGTAAAATCAGGTAAAATAAATCCAAAGAGCAATTAGTGAAACGTTATCGTTGCCTCTATATTCTAAATGAAAGAGATAAGTTCATGATCGAAAAAGCGAAGCGTCCATCTATCAAGGACGTAGCAAAACTAGCAGGAGTATCAATTACGACTGTTTCGCAAATCCTCAATCATAAAAGCGAACGTTTTCCACGTGATACGATTGAAAGAGTAATAGCGGCCAAAAACCAGCTCGGTTATATCCCTAATAAAAGTGCACAAAAGCTACGTGGGACGGCTAAACCTTTAATAGGTGTCCTAGTACCTTCATTGCGCAACCCTTTTTTTGCAGATTTAATGCAAAGCATGGAGGAACATGCCAATAATCAAGTTGAGTTGATTTTCCAAGCAGCAAAAGATGCTGATTTTAAAGCTAACATTGAAAATTTAGTTGAACGGGGTGTAAACGGACTGGTAATTGCCCGGACGGTTGAACGAGCTGAAGAGACCTTTACATTTTTGAAACAGCATGGTGTGGCGGTTACCGTACTTGATCAGGCAAATGATACCGGCATGGCAGATGTTTTAACTACCGATGATTATCATGGGGGTCAACTTGTTGGTGAATTTTTGGTTAACCAAGGTCACCAAAGCGTGGCGTTAATTATTCCTGATATTGTGACTAATAATATGCAAAGACGGATTGATGGCTTTAAAAATCAGTGGTTGGCTGAAACACGACAACTTTTTGAGATTAAAACAGTCTTATCAAAGCATGGCGGACTAGCAGTTTCTGCTAAGGTCGCACAGTTGGTCAGTAGTGGGGTAACAGCCGCTTTCACTTTAAATGATGAGTTAGGAATTGGTTTGTCGCGTGGTTTGCGAAATATTGGTGTGAAAATTCCAACGGATCTTAGTATTATTGGTTATGATAATACTGATTATTCAGAATTTGTAAATCCAGCTTTAACAACCGTGACCCAACCAGTCTGGCAGCTTGGTCAACGGGCTTTGGATATGGTAACGGACCGGTTGAAGCATCCTAGCATGCCATATCAAGCAGAAGAGTTAGCGGTTATTCGTTTGGTTGAACGCGAATCAACGCAAGCGCTAACAAACTAGTCAATTAGGCAATAAGAGTGCTTGCAGCTAGATTGATTTTGTAGTAATATAATTTTATTAAAACGTTTTACTTAATTTGCGATGGAGTAGATAAATATGAAAAATATTGTAGTTGTTGGGAGTCTAAACCTTGATGTTGTTTCTGAAATCGAAAAGTTACCACACCAAGGGGCTACGATTTCAGTTAAGCATCAATCACAAAATCTAGGTGGCAAGGGTGCCAACCAAGCCGTTGCAGCAGCACGGCAAGGTGGTCAGGTTAGTTTCGTTGGGGCGGTAGGTGCTGATGAAGCTGGTGAGCGCTTTAAGAAGGTCCTTCGTGAAGAAGGCATTGACGTTAGTGGAATTGTTACTA
The DNA here is from genome assembly GCF_000691805.2 of Weissella oryzae SG25. GTDB lineage: Bacteria > Bacillota > Bacilli > Lactobacillales > Lactobacillaceae > Weissella > Weissella oryzae. The sequence continues at coordinate 14,802 of NZ_DF820492.1, forward strand.
AAAAAGTACCAACTGGTTCAGCCTCAATCTTGCTAGAGGATGATGGGCACAATACGATTATGGTTTATGGTGGTGCGAATGCCGAGTTAACCGCCGATGATATTGTTAAATCAGAGAATATTATTGCGAATGCTGATGTTGTGATTGCACAATTTGAAGTTCCACAAGAAGCAGTCGCTAAAGCTTTTTATTTTGCGAAGAAGTATGGTGCTTTGACGATTCTTAATCCAGCGCCAATTATTGAGCAAGAAGCTATTTTGCCAGAGGTACTAAGCTCAACTGATATTATCGTACCAAATGAAACTGAGGCTGCTGCGCTGGTTGGAATGGAACCATCAACCGATAAGGCTAAGCTAGCCGCCGTTCGTGAAGCAATGGCTCAATTAACAATTCAAAAGACAGTCATTACTTTAGGTGAAGACGGTGTCTTTTACCATTTGGCAGATGAAGATCAAGTGGCGCCAATCTTTAAGGTTAAGCCAGTTGATACAACTGCAGCGGGTGATACATTCATCGGTTCATTGACGGTTGAGTTGAACAAAGATTTGACCAATGCAGCTGAAGCAATTAAATATTCTTCAAAAGCTAGTTCAATCGCAATTCAACATTTTGGCGCTTTGCAATCAATTCCAACCCGTCGGGAAGTTTTGAAAGATTTATAAACGCTTGTTAAAAAGCACCAAACCTAAATGTCGGTTTGGTGTTTTTTTGTGGTTAAAATCAGCTAATGTTAGTAGTTGTGATCTTAACCAAAATGCTTAAGGGATGGGCCAAACAAAGTACTACCGAGTAAGCAGCACCTAGTTTGGCTGGTGATCTCTGTTTTTGCAAGAAAATTTTGGCGCAGCTCGCTTATTTATTGTACCAGCAATTGATTTTCCATTAGTTACCAGCTATTTCTAGAGCGTAAGTATGAAAAGGCTGAGTACTTAGTTCAATCGCAAGTGATATAAGTTATAGCTCCTTCTATTTATAGAAGAAAAGTAGCAAAATTTGGTCGCGTTGTTTGTAAAAACTGACGAAGTTCTGATATTGATGGCTAATAGTGTATTTAATTGGTCGTGCTAACTAAAAATACTTTAAATGAAAAGGACTTGGTTTAATCGTACATTAGGCTAAGCCTTTTTTGCTTATTTAGAGTGACTTTGTGATTAAATCAGTTATTTTTAGCTGAAACTTCCGTGATAATAATTAGTTTGGTGAGAAAGGGCGCTGAATAATCAAGCTTAGTAGGCATAAAACTCCTTGAAGGCTAAAAGATGCCGTTTGCTAGGGCTTTATACCTGCTTGTGTTGGTTTTATCGAGCAACTAACGGGGGGGTAAACTGCCTGCTTTAGAAAAAGTTTAGAAATTAACAATTTAAATTAAAAAGACAGCAAACGCTTACATGATAAGGGATGAAGCGGATTATACTTACAGAATTACTGAGTATGTTAAATTTTTTTATTAAGTTGGTTGCTTAAAAAAACCAACCGTGTATAATATATTTTGTAATAGTGATAGCGGTTACACACCGCAACATTACTTGAAATTTTTTATTAATGTATTGCTTTCTTAGGAGGAAGATAATATGGCTAAGTTTGCGCCAGCGGATGACCAATTCGCTAAGCTAACAGTTGCTGATCGAAATGGGTTCGCCGTGGGTGATTTCTCACAAAACCTAATCTTCGGTACTGTCGGTGGATTTTTGCTTTTCTACCTAACTTCTGTTTCAGGAATCTCAGCTGCTGTTGGAGCAACGATTTTCTTGTTCGTTCGTTGGGTTAACGTTTTCTGGGATCCTTGGGTTGGATCAATGGTCGACAAGAGCCCAGTTACTAAGGATGGAAACCTACTAAGATAAAAGGGTAGATAACAAGGATTCAACAACTTATGAATTCTTGCTATTAAACCCTATTTTTTTTGCCAGGATAAGCCTGGACTTTTTTTTGAAATAAAAAACCCATACATGATATGAAAGAAGAATTAGCTTATGACCAGTAAGTCTTTAGCAGTTGAGCTCAAAAATTGGCGCACTGCGGAACGTCTAACGCTCTTACAGGCGCAAGAACGAACAAACATTCATAGAAATACTTTACAACGTTATGAGCACCGTGAGGGCGGTATACCAAAAGCTGAAAATATTATTCGGCTTGCAAAAGTATTAAAAATGGATTTGGAAACTGTCTTGCGCTTAGCAATGTACGATAAAGAATTAAATACAAAGAAAAAAGACCAGTAGGTCTAGTTGAGTAATCTCGCCAAAGATATAACCTACCCAACAAACCACTGATCTTTTTGCTCAAACTGCTACTTGTAAAACAAGCGGCAAAATTTAAAATAAAACACTCATAACAAGAGTTCAAAAATTTAAAATAAAACACTCATAACAAGAGTTCAAAAATTTTAAATAAAACACTCTAACTTTTGTGTGCCTTTTAAGCCCACCCGTTAAAGTTTCTACAAATAATAATATCGTTTTTGTTCCCATTTGAAAAGCATAAACGGTCATTTTAATCAATTTTTGTAGGATTTCTGCTTATTTTTTAGATTAAGCAGCGTTATCTGAATAAATAAGCAGACAAGGAAGTGCTAAGCATGGAAAGAATTAGTTTTAAACAAGTTCAAACATCTGAAAGATTTTTTCAAATGCCGTGGGCTTTGTATGAAGTTGACTATTATAAAAAAATGACAACAGACGCAAAAGTTATGTATGGAATGTTGAAAGATCGTTTCAATCTATCAGTAATGAATAATTGGGTTGATGAAAATGGTGACGTGTACTTGATTTTTACGATTGAAAAATTGCAAGAAATGATGAACATTAGTAAACCAACTGTTATTAAAGTGAAGAAAGAACTTAAAAAATACGGCCTGTTGGAAGAAGTACGTCAAGGTTTGAACAAACCCAATAGAATTTACGTTGGCATGATAAAAGATGTTATCCACAGGGTTGAGCCCAGTGATACCAAGGAGGTTAAAAATTTTAACCTCCAGAAGTCAAATAATTTAACTTCCAGAAGTAAAGAATCTTTACCTCAAGAGGTTAAAAATTTTAACTCGAATCATACTGAGGTTAGTAATACTACTTTTAATCATACTGAGATTATTTCTTTTGATGATGATGAACAAATCAATCAATCAGCAGGTGAAGAATTGCAGATTGAAGAACAAGTAATCGCCCAGAATCTTAAAAGTGAAATGGGTATCTCGTATAAAGCCTTAAATCCAGCACAGCGAAATAAATTATTAGAGCTAGTTAAGGCCACAGATTTAGAGATCGTCTTGGCTGGAATAAAGCGAAGTGGTCTTGCTGGTGGAAAATCTATTAACTATGTTGTTTCAACTGTTGAAACCTTAGAGAACGAGTTACAGCAAAAAATGGCGCAAACATATTAGAAAGTGAGTAGATAATGGCAATCTTTAAAATATTAAAGCCAATCGTATTTATTTTTGGGTTAGCTTTTCTAGCTTTATATTGGGTAGCAAAGATTTTTCTAAAAGTTCTAGAAATGGTGTTTTGGATCACTTTAGCTCTGATATAGAGAGGGAGTAGGAATGGACTGATGAAAAATAATCAAGTAAGAACAGTCACTATGACAGTGGAAAATTACAATAAAATTCTTGCTGTTAAGGAGAAAGCAGATTTTGAAGGTATTAAAAAATCTAAAGAAGAACTCGTTCGTATGTTTAGAGCAAATGAGTTTGACCGATTATCACTTTCAGCAGTCTTTGATGTATATCGTAACTTTGATACAGCAAAGTTTATGAAGCGTTCTAATAACAAAGTTATTTGCAAAATTTCAGTTAACACTGGTCAAGATATGGTAGAGGTGAGACAACAATGAAACCTACTAAAAAAGCCAACAGTTTAAGGCAAAAAATATATCAGGATGAGCTTGAAAAGCAACGTCAGCAAAGAGATATTGAACTTAGGAAGCAATTGCAGGCAGAAAACATAGAAAGTGAAGCCGCAGTCAGTGAACTCAAACGTAAGTTAGAGAACGAGAAATCACGTGTTGCAAGTGTAATTTTTGAGAGATTAGTGGACGATAAATTTGCACTAATCACAAGCAAAGATTTAGACCTAAAAGTCACTTCAAATATATTGTTACAGTCAGAACTTTATCAAGTAATATCAGACTTTTACGACAAAATTGCCGAAGAATTAGGACTAATTCGAATAAAAATTGATCCTGATAACAGAGAAGCAAAGCGTTATTTAACTACTAAGCAGCTAAGTGATTATGATTATAAATCTGAAGAATTAAATGTAGTATTCGGTACAAACAAAGATTATCAAGAAGTACGAAAACGCAGGCTTAAAGATATTACTTTTTTGATTTTTTATCCTTGGCTTTTTGCTCCAATATTGCCGCTAATTTTTAGCTTAATGGCGTTATGGTTCAGACATGGAGATGTAGTTTGGAATGATCCTAGGTTTTTATTACTAAATTTCGTTTTGTTACTTGTGTTCCCAATAGCTACTTATATAACTGCTTGGTGGAACGATTGGGAAATTTAGCAAATAGTATTTCACCCTAACTAAATGGTTAGGATACATATTTGACACAGCAAAGTCGTTAAAACACCAGCTTACGAGTTGGTAGTTCTTTGAAAATTGAATAACAAAACTACTTTTTGATTAGCTCGCTATGGATAAACAAAGAATACAAAAAGTAGAGGAGTAAGTAATTACTCTAAAGACTGCACTACAAGCAGCCCCAGCGACACACGATAAATTCCCTGTGCGATAAGATCAATCAAACTTTACAGCGTTTGCGGTGACCTAGACGAAAAACCGTGCGACAGATTTACAGAAAACATTGGAAATATGTATTTAACCTAAGGAGGTAAACAGGATATGTATGAGTTGAAATTAAATGATTTACGCGAAATTGGGCGAGAAAAAAACGCAACAGCTAAATTGACTACCGGTCAAATAGGTGAACTAAGAAAAGATGGGCTTTATATTACTCATAGCCATGCTTATATTGACGGACAATTTGGTGAGGTAAAACTTCGTAGAAATTACAAGGACGCCTACCCTTTGATAAAGACAATAAAGAGGGGCCGAGCACTAATAGCAGAACGTAGAAACGGGAAGCTAGTAACAACGTACAAGTATAACCAATCGCGCTAGTATTACGCCTAAGGAGGCAATTAATCATGAAGATCGTAACAGTAAACGTAAACAAAGGTGGAGCAGGTAAAACAACCCTTTCATTTAATTTGACGGAATATATGCGTAAAGAAAGTAGAGTTTTACTTTTAGATTTTGATGATTCAGCTAATTTAACTAATCGGTACGGATATTTTGAAGATAAAAAGAATACTGTTATCAATTTGTTTGATAAGAAAGAGATTGAACCAATTCACGTAGCCGAGAACCTTGATTTAATTGCTGGTCATAAAGAAGTAGAGCTTTTAAAAGAGCGCTTAGCTTCAAGACGCCGGCGTGAATATATTTTTGGTACTTGGCTGGCTGAAAATGAAGAATGGCTTACTAAGACTTACGATTACATTATTATTGACACGGAAAATGATGAGGGCCTTTTAACGTTAAATGCCATTATTGTTTCTGATATTGTAATCGGAGTGGCAGAAGCTAGTAAAGATTCATTTCTTAGCCTAATCAGTTTGCGAAAGTTTGTTACTGATCTGAATGTAGAATTTAACGGTGATACTAAGCTAATATTTGTAGCCAATAAAATTAGCAATGATAACCCTAGTAAGGAGTTAATTGAGGATTTATCGGAGTATGAAGAGTATGCAGGGTATATGCCACAACGTACAGTACTTAAAGATGATAAATCAATTTTTAGCAGTAAGAATTACAGAGATAAAGTTGTTGCTAAGCAAATGGCAGAATTATTTGCTGGGTTGAAAGTTAAGTTTGACGAGGTGACTATCTAATGGGACGGTTTGATAAATTTAAAGAAGCAGCAGGTTCAAACGTTGAACCCATATCGCTAGATAAAAAGCATGTCGGACGAACAAACACTAAAACGAAGTCAGCAAAAGTCGAAGCTGTCCCAACTAAGTCAATTAAGATTAAAGCCCGAAACTATGACCAACTAGGCTTATTAAAAGTAGCCGGGCAAGGTAGTTACGTAGAGCTTTTAGACAAGGCAGTTACAGAGTTTGTTGATGAGTTTTTGACAGACAATCCAGAGTATCAAGCAATGTTTTCAAAGATTGATAATGATTTGGAAAACCCTAATCAAATGTCAATAGAAGATTTTTTATAACAGTGCAAATAAGAAGCAACCACTATATTAACTTAGCGGTTGCTTTTTTTTTGCAGTTTAAGCTCACGGAGCGACTTAGACAATGCAGCAGATCAGAGCACCTTAACTGAATAATTGTTTAGTTATCAAAAAATTAGGAGTTAGTAGTAAATGGTGGAGCAAAGTAAATCAGAGTATAGCTTTTATAACCCAAAGAAAGACCGTTGGTGGAGAAGTCCAAAGAAGATTTTGATTGGGCTTGGCACGATAGTTACTTGCTTGGGAATATGTGTGGGGCTGTATTACGGGTATGCAGCTTTTAATAATTATCAGATTAATCAGCAGGTATCAGCTAATCAAAAAGCAGACGCCAAAATGAAGTTCAAGGCGGCCACGGCACAAGAAAAAGAAAAAAATCAAGATTTATCTTTTACACAAAATGATGACATACCAGACGCTAAGACTATACAGAGGTATCGTGCTTTGCCTGAAAAATTAAATCACGTTGGTTTAGTTGCGGTTCCTATTCAAAAAGGGGTAACAACACCAATTAAAACAACCTGGATAAATGAGGGTTCATCAAACAAAGTGCTTGCTTCCGGTGCGGGAACCATTAAGGGTAATCAAGTCATTGGGATTGGTAATTTTGCTATTGAGGCACATACGGTTAAATTTGGTAACAATACCGTTCTATTTTCGCCTATGCAGCACGCAATTGATGTAAATAAAACACCTAAAGTTTATCTTACAGACGGTAAAAAGATTTTCGTTTATGAATTTTATAAAGAATCCGACCCGATTAAAGGTCGTCAAAAACTAGATTATAGTCATGGTGAAGTTGCTAGTGATTCAAGAGTTCAAAATGATCCCTTGGTAACTATGTCTACCTGTGATGAAGAGGAGCGTTGGGATACAAACACCAAATCTCGAATTATTATGACAGGGCATTTAGTTAGCCAAGTAAACAAGTATGACGCGAGTGATTTTGAAAAGTCACTGTTCCCACAAATATTTTAAGAGGGTAGGAATTGAGTAATGAATAAAGATAGTAAAGCGACGCAAGTTATTAATGCCTTGCAAGTTGGGTCACAAAAAACGGTAGTTTTATTTTCAACCGCGCTAATCTTAGCTGGAACTGGTTTAAACGCTAGCCGTATCTTCGCTGAGGACACTACTAATAAAGATACTGATACAACCGCCAAAAAGGGTGATAACGGTATCAGTATCAACGTTGGTAACGATGACTTAAAGGCCGCTGCAAAAGAGGCCCAAGACGCTGGTTTGAAAGTTACAGAAAAAGCAACTAAGTATCAAACCGTCACGGAAAAAGACGCTGACGAAACGGAGAAAAAGGTTGCAGCTGATAATGCAGCCCAGGCTAAAAGTATTCGTGAAAAAGTAGCTAAGTATAAGGCTGATAAAGCACAATATGACAAGGATAAGGCCGCTTACGATAAGGGAAATAGCGCAATTCCTAGTCAGGATAATGCCAATGATTCAGGTTTGAATACAGAGGGTGGTGTATCTAAGAATGGTGACTGGCGTTACATGCTAACGGGTAGTCGTGATGACGTACGTAATTCTAAGCTAACGATTGTCGCTAGTAAGAATTTGTCCGCAGCGGTTGCTGAACACCAGTACCTTAAGAAGGGTACAATCCTACGCTGGAACGACAACACACAGATGACCCAGGAACAAGGTAAAACTGGTTCAATGTTTGACGGGTCAGTTTATGATAATGGGGGTTCAGTCGTACTGACCAACGTAGGAACATTGCAAGACGGCACTAACGTTAATATGAAATTAAGCAGTGATCAATCCTTCTTGGTGGCCCCACATGAGCCTAACCAGGATAATAATGGACGTTCGGGTAAGATCATTGTGGATTCACTTGATGACGCAAATATCACATATCAGTTTATTGATGATAAAGGCAACCCAGTTAAGATTTGGCACGGTCTATTTTTGAGTGATATTGATGAACCGGTGAGTGGCTATATTCAAAACGTTGACCTTTCAAAGGCTCAACAAAACGGTATTGCAGTTGTTGATAATGGTTTGAACGTTGATAAGTATGATTTAGTCCGTAAGCAAAGTGGTGATAACACTGATTCAAATAAGGATTCAGTCATGGCGGTAGAATATGGTTCACATAATACAATTCACGTTTATAATTCAGGCTCAACTAAGTCAAATGGTTACGGTGACAAACAACGTCACATGATTACGCCATTGTTTGGGCAAGAATTAGATGTAACGGTGTTAAATCCACCAGCAGAAATTACTAAGCCAGATATTGAGTATCAAACAACCGAGTTAGTTGAAGTGCCAGAAGTTACTAAGGACGTTGAAGCTGGCGAAGTTAACGGTGATACGGACGCAAGTATCAATGGTAAGCAGGTTAAGAAGGGTGATGAACTTAGTTACCCCTTAGCAGTTAAAACAGCGCTACCGGCAAACCGTGAAGATATTAAGAGCCTTAGCTGGAAAGATAAACTACCTGACGGTTTCGAGTATAAGTCTGCTAAAGCATTTGATGAGAATGGTAAGGACGTATCAAATTATCTCAAGATTGAATACAAGGACGGTGAGTTTGTTGCAACGGCAACTGATGAATATCTAAAGTTAATCAATGCCGATAAGACTAAGGCTTTCAAACTCTTAACCATTGATATTTATGGTAATGCAAATAAGGACGGGGTCACGTTCAATAATACCTATGAACTTTCCGTTAATGATAAGACCTTTGATTCAAATGAGGTGTCTAACTCAACACCTGCTGCGCCAGAGGCTAAGCAAGAGCCAACGCCTCAGTTAGCACATACTGGCACAACAAATGGGCTAAAGGTGCTATGGAATAAGTTTTTGCAAGTATTTAACTAGAACATAAAATTTGTGGCGAAAGCGGAGGATAGGGGAAACAATGGAGGATTTAAAATGAGATATTCACGGCCTACTGAACGTAGAACAAAAGCGATTGATTTTCCAGCGGGTTATCATGATGTAAGAATTGCAGACGTAACTGCAACAACTGCTAAGAATAAAGAAACACAGATGTTTGTCTTAAAATTGATTGGTTCTTTAAGTGAAGTTGGATATTATAACCTCACATTTGGTAATTCTATGACAGATGAAAATATAGGCTTCATTCTAGCCAGCATTGAAGATCATGGCGTTGAAATACCAGATATTGACTTTGCTTATAATCGGCAGACTGTTGATTTTTTGAATGGAAAACAAGCATATATCAAAGTTACGACTGAACGGTATAGAGGCACTGATAAAGGCCGCGTTGATGAGTTTGTAACTGCTGCCGAATTTAACAAGCATAGGAAAAACAACGATGAAGCTGCTGAGAGTGTTGAAGCAGACGAAGCAGATCTTAATTTTTAATCAAAAGTAGAGTTCTCTACTTTTTAATTTTACACAAGCAACCTAATTAAACAGGTTGCTTTTTTATTTAGGAGAAAAATAGATGGATATTGTTATTAAATTGATTGGCGTTATTGGCGGTGTTGTTACGGTATTAGGGCTAATAGGACTATTAACTGGGTATCAAGACTTTAGTAGTGGTCGTAAAAATGATAATCCTTCAAAAATGGAACAAGGAATCAATGCAATGATTTTTGGTGGTGTTCAGGCAGCAATTGCGGCCGGTGTGGTTGCTGCTATTGTTGCAGCCCTGAATAATATTAAATTCTAAGGAGCAGTTATGAATGTAAATAAAGACACAATAAATCAATTGCTGTCTAGCATGAAAGATTACAACTTAACGGCTAATGCTTTCTCTGAGGACGTTGCTAAAGCTTTAATGGCCGTTGGTTTAGCAATTCTAGGAGTTGTGTGGTATATAGAATTTGCTGATTTGAATCGACGATTTTCAACAGGAGCAGATGATGTAAAGACTACCTTTTGGTTGAGGCTTGCTATAACTTATCTTGTCGGCATGGCACTAATCATGCTGGGCCCTCAAATAATAGACGCATTAGTATGGTTAAACTCAGCAATTGGTCATTTAATTAACAACGTCAAATTAGACGGTGGGCACGGTTCTGCAAACATACCAAATATAACTAAAAAGGCACACGGTTGGGAAAAATTTGTAATTGGTTGGCTTCAAACTTGTGGAAATATTTTTATTTGGTTGGATCAAATTATAATTAATTTACTAATTTTTCTACGATTTTTAACACTATACATTATGAAAGCCGCAATACCTGTAATGGTGGCTTTGTATGCCAGTGAGGAGTTTAAGTCGATTTCAATGGGCTTTTTTAAACAGGTCGCGGCCTTGGTTATTCAAAGCTTTTTATTAGTCTTAATTGTGAAACTTTATCCTGTATTAATTAACAACGATATTTTTTCTGTTGTTGCAAATGGTGACGTGGCACAGAATATTGCAGCAATGTTTGAAGTAATTGTAAAAGGTGTCGTTATCATGGTTACTTTAATTGGTTCGCAAGTAATGGCAAGACGTTGGATGGGGGTTTAAGATATGGCATTGCAATCAGAGTTCCATACAGATATGTCTAAGGTGGAGCCAATCGTATGGAAAAGTTTTACAAAACCGCAATTAATAATGATTCTAATGATTACACCTGCCTTTATATTAATTGGCGTTGAGGTGTTTTTAATTAAAGGCTGGCTGTTTTGGCCTGCTGCATTGGCAACGGCGGTTATTTTTATTACACCCGCAGTGTTAAAGACTTCGGGGAAAATAGAGCAAGTCAGGGCAACTTGGTTTTTCAACATGAAGATACAAAAAAGGTACTATAGTACCGGGAAGATAAGGAAGTATACACCAGATGAATTTGTACAGAAAAAGGAAGTCAAAGAAACTGACAGTTTCACAGATTAGAAAGCAAGAACGTTTACGTAAGCTAGCACCAACTACACAGAACACAATTAAATATACGTCACAGTTTCAAGACGGTTTAATGCACATTGTTGGGCCAGAGTTTTCAAGAATGTGGCAGCTAGGCAAGATTGATTATGAGGTGGCCAGCAGTGACGATCAATCTAATATCTTAGTTAGTTACGCTCACGCTTTAAATGTATTGGACAAGGATTCACGCTATCAGCTCTTAACAGTCAACAAGCGAGTAAGCGAGAGTGTTTTAGAAAGTATCTTGATTGAACCGCAAGGGGACGGGTATGACGTATACCGAAATGAGATGAACAATATCATTTCAGAACGTTATAGCAAAGATCAGAAGAACTTTGAAGCCACTAATTACATGATTTTGACGACAAATGCGCGAGACGGTAAACAAGCTAATCGTAAGTTGAATAATATGTACAGTAAGTTTTACAAGGAATTTAACGACACAGACGTAGGTTTGAATTTTAGAGCTTTAGAAGGCTTAGATCGCTTGAACATTATGAACGGTATTCTAAGACCCGGTTATCACTTTACGGCTGATTATAGTGATATTGCGTTGAGTGGCTTGACTACTAAATCGTTTATAGCACCTAGCCATTTAGAGTTTAAAGACACTTATTTCAAAATCAATAATGCTTTTGGCGCTGTCATGTATATTCGAGATTATCCGAAGAACCTAGAGGATCGTTTGATACAAAAATTGACGGACTCAGGCCATGAACTGATCATCAGTATTCATGCCAAGCCTTATGATATGGTTGAGGCGCGTAAAGAGTTACGTAACAAGCAAACCCTTAACAATGCTGAAAAGGTACGTCAACAAAAAGATAACTACAAAAACGGGATTTCAGACGATATGATTGCAGGTAGTGTCTCAGAGGTAGGGGCTGCAACTAAGGCACTTAATGAGGAATTTAAAGATAACGGGCAAAAATTGTTTTCTGGAATTTTTACAGTCATGTTGATTGAACCAACTAAAGAGAAACTTAATGAGGCAATAACTAATATTAAAGATATTGGGCATGAAGAGTATGTAGAGTTTGAAGAAACGTATGAGTTTCAAGAGGAGGCCCTTAATACAATCTTGCCAATCGGAAAGCCTTACCTTGATGTAGAGCGAAACTACATGCGAGATATGATAACTAGTAATGTCGCAATTCAAGTTCCATTCACTAATGTTGATTTACAAAGTCCGACAGGACAATACTATGGGCAAAACCAAATGAGCCACAATTTAATTACTATTGACCGTAAGAGAGACTTAATTACACCGTCAGGAATTTATTTGGGTTCTTCTGGCTCAGGGAAGTCAATGACTGTTAAATGGGGCATGATTACAACCTTACTTAACCCGGGTAATGCAGATGACAAAATAATTATTGTTGACCCTGAAAGTGAATATTTGGAAATTGGGCGGGCCTTTAACGCTGAAATTTTGGATATTTCTTCAGGGACAAATAACCACTTGAATTTGCTTGAACTACCGGATACTGCACTATTTGACGCAGAAGATCAAAAGATTGATGTTTATAAGGAAAAAGCAAACTTACTGGCAAGTTTGTTTGATTCAATTTTGAAGGATTTTGATGATTTAGAATCGAGTATGGTTGACCGAGTTACCCGGTTAACTTATAAGAAATTTGAAGGCGCTGACCGCACACCTACATTAGTCGATTGGTATGAAGTTTTACATGAACAAGACGGTGAAGTGGCGCAAGACCTCTACCAAAAGGTAGAACCGTATACAGTTGGCTCGCAGGATATTTTTGCACACGAAACCAACATTGATATGAATGGAAAGTTCTTGCTGTTCAACATTAAAAACTTAGATGAGCGCATGAAGCCGTTTGCTATGAAAGTGATACTTGACCAGATTTGGCGGCAGGTGGTTGCCAATCAGAACAAAATTACAACGCACCTGTATTTTGATGAATTGCAGTTGAATTTTGATACACCAGAAAATTCAGCGTGGTTTAGTAAGTTATGGAGCCGTGTTCGTAAATATGGGGCGGTATCAAATGGAATTACGCAAAATGTGTCAACACTACTAGAGCAGCCATCAGGTGAGAAAATGATTTCAAATTCTGAATTTATCGTATTGTTGCGACAAAAGGCAGTAGATTTAGAGCACTTACGCCGAGTGATTAAGCTATCGCCAGCACTTTTGAAATATGTAGGCGAGAAAGTTCAAAAGGGAACTGGCTTAATAGTCGCTGGTGGTACGGCAGTGCCTTTTGAAAATCCTATCCCACATGATACTAAGTTATTCGAATTAATGAATACAGACGCCAATTAGGAGGGTTAAATGAGCGAGGAAAAAGAATCTAAGCTCAAAAAGGCTTTTACGGAGCATAAGCAGTTTAAAAGCGAAGAGGGCGACCGAATTGGTGAGAACAAATTCATAAAACCACGAGCAGCAACTAAGCTTACTAAAAAGTCTTTCGTAGACGCTAAAGCACAGTATAAAAAGGAAAAGGACGCCTTTAAAGAGGCCAAGCAGGACGCTAAAAAATTAGGTAAAGATCAAGAACCAATCCAAAAATCTAAAAGGCTAAAAGAAGCTGAACGCGAAAAAAAGCTTAGTAAACGTGTATATAAGCGCACTAAAAAGAGTGATACTAGTAGACTAAGCTACAAAACTAAACGTCTTAGCAAAGCACAGCTTAAGAATTATGGTAATAGAAAGGTTCAAGAAGCTTTAGAGGAAGATGAAACCCTTGCAACAGCATTAGATACCAAGCGTAAAGTTGAAAAAAGCAAGCAAATCTATAACCGGTCTAAGCCGGCCGCAAAATTAGTTAAAAAAGCGGGTAAAGTATCCTTTAACTTTGTAGATCGTGGGCAAAATTTGTTGCGGGGCAATGGGTTTCAAAAGACCCCAGAGCAATTTAAAGTAACATCAAGAGTTCGCAAGGCATTTCAGCAACGAATTACGGGTTCAAAAAATTTATCAACAGCCTCAAAGGGACTATCGCAGATAGTCTCTTTTTTTAAGAAGAAGACTAAGGTTAAAGTATTTGGATTAGGCCTCTTATTGATCGCCTTTATCTCGTTCTTTGCGGGTGGCACCATAGGCGGCAGTATGGCAATTTACCAGGAGGATAAAGATTTAACCGATTCTTGGACGTATTTGTCGTATGTAGACGCACAAAACTCGGATTCAGGTAATGTGTTTTATTCAAAACTAGATGACGTCATGTTTTACATGAACTATAAGTTTGAAGATTATGGCTTAAACGATATTATGGATCCACGTATTCATATAGGCACGTATAAAGGTTATTTAAATGATGTGTGGAAGGGCTTGAACGGTAGTAAGTTGAAGTATGAGCTAACAACTATGGATAGCTTAGAAAAAGATAAAAAGTCACCGTTTCATCTTGATACATCTGATTATGAGGAAATGAAAGACATTGATGATGATACCGGGTATACAGACCTATCAAACCAACTAGAGTTTCCCATTGATACTGATAGCTTAGTAGTTAACCACCGTTATGGATATGAACGTAATGGCGAAGATATAAAACTGCATGATAGTATCGACGCAGTTGTTAAAGACCAGCAAGATGTTAAGGCACCCCTGGACGGTAAAATTGAATTATCCGGGAAAAAGGGACAGCTAATTATCGTTGATAAAAATGAAGTTAAATTAACTGTTACTGGTCTTAATAACGGTCGTTTTGTTGGCGGCGAGAAGGTTAAAGCTGGTGACGTTATCGGCCAAGCTAAGGGAACAGATCTGAATTTCAAGTTTGAGAAGTATGATGATGACGATAAAAAATGGTTCACGGTTAACCCAGGCTTTTATTTTCCTAAAGTTACCTATACCCAATTTACAACGTTAGCGAGCGCAAACTTTGATCCGACTGGTGACGTCTCTAAACGAGCACAACAAATCTATGATTACCTTTCAAAGCTTGGTTACACTAAGGAAGGCATAGCGGCAATGATTGGAAACTTTGATACGGAAAGTCATATCAATGCTAAGCGGGCCGAAGGTGATTATTTAGCACCCCCAGTTGGAGCAAGCGATAGTTCTTGGGACGATACAAATTGGTTAAACATGGGTGGCCCAGATATTTATAATGGTCGTTTGTCTAATATTGTTCACCGTGGTTTAGGCTTAGGACAATGGACGGACACGGCAGACGGTGGTAACCGGCACACGTTATTAATAAATTATGCTAAAAGTAAAGGCAAGCCCTGGTACGATTTAGGATTGCAAATTGACTTTATGCTGAATGGCGACACAGCTGGTTCACAAACTGCTTTGAAAAACGTACTATCCAGAAAAGCAGGAGCCACGATACCAGCATTGACCCAGTACTTCTTGATTTTTTACGAGGGTAACCCTGGAGATAAGCTGCAACAGCGAATCCAGTCAGCAGAGAATTGGTATAACTACTTTAATAACAATGGCGGGCACACTAATGAATCCGGGCAAAAAGTGCTAGACCAATATAAGGATAAAATACAACCAGAGCCTACCACAAAAGAAACCAAGGACGGTTGGCCCGGCAACGCCTATGCGCTTGGAAACTGTACTTGGTATGTTTATAATAGAGAGGCACAGCTAGGCCATAGCATTAACCCGTATATGGGTAACGGGGCAGAATGGGCTAGAAATTACGTTAAAACACCTGGGGCAAGCTTAACTGACAACCCACAAAGGGGCGATATAGCTGTATTTAGTGGTGGCGCAGCTAGTACCTCAGCGCAATACGGACACGTTGCGGTTGTTGAGTATGCTAATTCAGACGGTAGCTTTGTGATTTCAGAAATGAATTACGGCGGAATTTATCAAATGAATTGGCGAGTTTTAAGCAAACAAGCAGGTATCTCATTTATTCATTTAGGGTAGGCAGTGAAAGGAAAGTAGAGAAGTAGAGAAATCTACTTATCAAGGTTTTTAAATTATGTATGATGAAAAAAAGATTAAGCGTTTCAAAACGATTGTTGGTATTGTTGTAGCCGTGCTTATATTTATTGTTGCTTATAGTGTGGGACATTATACAGCAAATGCTGGTGGGCAAGCTAAGAACGTACCGCAAAAGGTCACTGCAAGTAAAAATGAACTTAGTCGAAGTACAGTTGAAAAGTTTGACCTGGCGTTTTTTACTAAGAAAGATTTAGGTGAAAATCGCAATCGTTATAAAGACTTAATGACCGAAGCCATGTATAACCAAGAAGTAGCTGAGGAAAACAAACCAGTTAATCAAGCTTACAAAGGTATGGTTATTGACCAGGCTTTAAAGTCACAAAACATTTATATCGATCAAAAAAATAATACAGCCCTGGTTGATGTTGAGTACACAAATACACAACTTAAAGAACCAGGTAATCTAAAGACAGCATTGAAAGACCAAAATAATAATGCAACGTTGAAGTTGTCATTTGTAAAGCAAGGTAAGAAATACTTGGTGAATGAAATTAAGTGGGTGTCATTGGTAGAAGCTGGAAGTAGTTCAACCAATAGTGGTTCAGTAAGCTTTAGCTCATCAAGTAGCTCTAGTAGTGCTGGCACAGCTGCTTCTAGTAGTTCAACAACTTCATCAAGTGCGGCCTCATCTAGTTCAGATGACAACGATACTAATAATGACTTAGCAGCAAGTTATCAATTATGGTAGGAGTTAAATAATGGCGAAATTAGCAGTTTTGCAAGCTAAGCAGGGTAAATTAGCTGAGCAAGTTGAAAAGAAGCGTGAAGAGCTTAGCAAGGCTGAATCAGAGCTTGAAGCTTTGAATACAGAAATTGTGGCTCAACTATTAGTAGAAAATAATATGACAATGGGCGACCTGGTAAAAAAGGTTACCGAAAAATCATTCAATTAAGTTATAAGCAATCCGGTTGGGTTGCTTTTTTTGTGCAAATAGAAAGGTGTTATTAATGCGATTGTTTAGGAAGAAATATATCTATGAGTTTTTGAATGGCGTAAACTTTGGGGATTTTGACCCTAAAAGCCCAGAGGAAATGATTGGTATTGTGGAATCTGAGAGTTACCGTTTGGAAGATGAGCACAGACACGGTTCAGTTATTGCAGCTAAAAGCTTTTCAGATAAGAAGATTTTTGTTGCTATCAAGGTTGATTTACCTCTAAGTGAAAATGCAGACATTGATGAGCTATTGCAAGATTTATACTCAAAGAAATATGTGCCATTTAATGAACATATTTTTGACGGTGGCGAGGTTTACATTAAGGACGAGGAAGCTGCAAAGGGTTCTATATCGAGCAGCCCGGAAACATCAGAAGCCGAAATGCCTAACGAAATGAAAGCCTTATTAGCAAAGTCAAAGGCTGCGGAAAATTTAGAACCAGTAGCAGAGCCAACAGACGTTACTTCAAATGCTGTTGCAAAGCTAGAGAAACAAATGGCAGAGCAACGTGCGGAAGTGGCAGAATTGCGTAAACAGCTGGCCCAACGTGAAGCTGAATCCGCTAAAAAGGATAGCAAGGGCGCTGTTGAACCAGAAAACCCCGAGTTACCAACAAACGAAAGTATTAAACCGGAGTTAGAAAATGAACCGGTGCCTGGTACAAATCGTGTCCAAAATGGGCAACAATCGACTGATGACAATTTGGAGCAGCAACCTGCTGAAATTGTTGACGTTGTGCACGGTGTAAGTAACATGTTAGGTACTAACTTGGCGGATTTTGTAGCTAGTGAAAAGGCTAAAATCTTAGCAGACTTACGCCAATATGATAAGCGTTATTTGATTGAACCAGAAGTTAAATCACGAATTGAAGAACAAAAAAAGACGACAATTCGAAGCTTAACTCAACAGAGCGACACAGAAAAAAGCGCAGCAATTAGTTCAGAAAATGAGCGACATGCAAATGAGTTGAAGAATATTGATGTTAGGTTCACGGAATCCTTAAATAAGGACATTAGCGTAGCAACTACTCAGCTTGATACCCAGGCTAAGCAAGAGATTGCGGCCGAGTATAAGAAGCAGACTAGCCAGCTTGATAATATTCTTAAGGGCAAAACAGATGAGCTACAAATGCGGCAACGTGAAATTAATGATAGTATGCGGGCTGAGTTTGAAGCGGCAATGAGCGAATTTAATAACGGTCACGAAGCTGTTATTAAAGAGGTTGAAAACCAACGAGTTAGTGACAATATCATTAGTATGCGGGCATAAGGAATGAAGTTTTGAGTTTGTTTGAAAAAGGAGATTAATAATGAATATCATTAATAAAGAGAAAACTGGTAAGCCAAAAAATAGAAAACGTAATATGTTTAAGCTACTAGCAGAAGCGGGAACTTTTTTAAGTTCATTAATAGCAATTTTAGCTGCTATTTTTTACCTTATTATTTTAGGAGTACTTTTTAAAGCAAGTAATCCTACGTATGCAAATATTGTTATCGGGGTACTCACTGGGATAAATTTAATTTCTATATTTGCATTGGTTTATGCCGCTGAAAAGTCAGCTGGCCAAGTTAAGAAGGCTTTTGTAATGTTGCAGGCCGATCGTTAATAGAAAAGTAGAAAAGTAGAAAACTCTACTTTTCTACTTTTTTATCGTAAAATGAATAAATGAATTGCAAAGAGAAAGGAGCACTACTTTGGTATTAGAGAATAAACTAAATATCACAGATCAAGTTGAGCTTAATCGCCGCGAAGAGTTAGTTAGTAAGACGCGAGCTAAGCAGTTATTTGATTCTGGTGATATTGATAAGATTGAAGTTGGTACTTTTAAAGGCTTAGCTACTATACACAAATATCTATTTCAAGATATTTATAATTTTGCTGGAGAAATCCGCAACGTAAACATAGCTAAAGGGAACTTTCAATTTGCACCACGTATATATCTTGAACCAGCCCTACAAAACATTGATAAGCTGCCACAAGCAACATTCAAGGATATTGTAGAGAAGTACGTTGAAATGAATATCGCCCACCCTTTTAGAGAAGGCAATGGTCGCAGCACTAGAATTTGGCTTGATTTGATTTTGAAGAAAGAATTAGGGCAAGTTGTAGACTGGCAAAAAGTTGATAAGGAAGATTATTTGCTTGCAATGGAGCGTAGCCCAATTAAGGACACTGAAATTAAAGTGTTGTTAAATGAGGCTTTAACGACGCAAATTAATAATCGCCAAATTTACATGAAGGGTATCGACGCAAGCTATTTTTATGAGGGTTACTTTGAGTTCCCAACGGAATCCTTAAAGCCGATTGAAAATAAGTTTGAAGAGCGCTTAGCTAAAAGTGAGTGGCACGGTGATAAATACCCGGCTGACACGGATTTAAGCCAGAAACACCCCAAATTGTAAAGATAGATAATATAAATAAAGTAGAAAAGTAGAGAAGTAGAGTTCTCTACTTTTTTTATTTGGAGGAATCATGGAACAAAAAGAAGTTATTCATAAAATAACTACTAGCTCAGATATGACAATTAGGGCTCTATATCAACTAATGGAGCAGTTTGAGCTGTGGCTACACGATTCAGTTAAGAATCATATTAATACCACTATGCTTGGGGAGCAGCCATTATATAAACTACTGAACAATGGAAGTGGCCCATTAACCTCGCAACAAGTTAATCAGTCAGTTGATTTAGATAAACTAAAAGAATATTTGAATGAACAAGGGTTAGCTTTTGCTTTTAAGGCCAATAAAGACGGCAGCCATAACTTGTTTTTTAAAGTCCAGGATAAAGGACTTGCTTTTAAAGCGCTGGAGAATGTAAAGAACGATATGATTAGCAATCCAACTACATTTACTCAAAAAATTGCTAAGGATCCGGCCAAGATTACATTTGCCGATAAAGTAGAGAATGCTTTAAAGAGCCAAAAAGAAATAACAAATCAACTTGCCTCAAAGCAGTTTGAAGTGGGCCAGAAAGGAGTTGCTAAGTAATGCAAACCTATAAAAAGAATCCAAGACTATACGTAGTAATAAGCGCAATTTTCGCAATACTAGGTTTTACAGTAACTAACTGGGTAATCGTTGCCCCAGGGCTGAACATACTAGACAAGTTTAGTTATGTTACGTCAAGTCTAGGCTTACATGAGCTTGTTGATCACGTGTTTACCTATTTAATGATGTTTCACTGGTGGTCAATTGGTGTTGCAGTAATTGGCGTAATTTTGGGCTGGTTTATGTACTTGTACGGTAACGACCATGGTATTTATCGAGTTGGTGAAGAACATGGGTCAGCGAGGTTTGCCAAAGTCAAGGAAATGAAAAAATACCAGGATAAAGAACCAGATAACAACATTATTTTTACAAAAAATGCACAAATGGGACTATATAATCGTGATTTAGCCCGGGACGTGCAACGAAATAAAAATACAGTTGTTATTGGTGGCCCAGGGTCAGGTAAAACATTTACCTATGTAAAACCCAATCTTATGCAAATGAACGCGAGTTACGTGGTGACTGATCCAAAGGGCTTACTGGTTAGGGAAACCGGTAAAATGTTGGAAGATAATGGTTATAAGGTAAAAGTGTTTGACCTTGCCAACTTGGCCAACTCAGATACGTTTAACGTATTTAACTATATGAATGACGAGCTTGATATTGACCGGGTGTTAGAAGCAATTACTGAGGGAACCAAAAAAGGAGATAAAGGCGGCGAAGATTTTTGGGTACAAGCTGAGGGAACACTTATCCGTGCCTTTATTGGTTTCTTGTGGTTTGACGGTCGCTTGAATGACTACACCCCACATCTAGGAATGGTTGCGGATATGTTACGTTTTACAGAGCGTAAAGACCCAAAAAAGCCTAGCCCGGTTGAAGAATGGTTTGAAGAATTAAATGAAAAGGTACCAAATAACTATGCCTACAAACAATGGCAGAGTTTTAACAACAATTTTAGGTCAGAAACTCGAACCAGTGTTGTCGCAATTGCAACTGCTCGCTATTCAGTATTCGATCATGAAGCCGTTGTAGATATGATTAAGCGTGACACTATGAATATCGAGGCCTGGAATGAAGAAAAAACGGCAGTATTTATAGCACTACCTGAAACGAGTGGAAGTTATAACTTTTTGGCGTCAATCTTTTTATCAACGGTTATGGAAACATTACGATATAAAGCAGACCAAACTTTGGCTGGTTTGTATAAGCCAAAGAATGGCTCGCTTTTGCATGTGCGTTTCATCTTAGATGAATTTGCAAATATTGGTAAAATTCCGAACGTGGATAAAGCCCTGGCAACTTTTAGAAGTCGGGAGATGTCACTTACTATTATCCTGCAAGCCCTTGACCAATTAAAAACAATGTATTCAAAGGGTTGGGCTTCAATGATTAACTTAGCTGATACACTGTTATTTCTTGGTGGTGACGAAAAAGAAACCGTGGAGTATCTTTCAAAACGTGCTGGTAAGCAAACCATTCAGTTAAGAAATCATACTATGCAGAATAGTAATCGAGGTGGCAGCGAAAATCGACAAACCCAGGGCCGTGACTTAATGACCCCTGATGAAATTGGTCGCTTACAAGGTGATAAAGCATTATTGTTTGTATCTAAAGAATTTGTATTTGAGGATAGTAAGTACAACGTAACTGACCATAAGAATGCAGCACAGCTTGCTGACGGGCCACAAGATAGTAATTGGTATAAGTATCGTCGCTTCAAGGACGAAACAGAAGAATTACTTTATATGGTTGATCCAAGTAATGTGATCGATCACGGCCAACTTGAAACAATTTAAAAGTAGAGAAGTAGAGAAGTAGAGAACTCTACTATTGGGAGAAAAATAAATGAATGATTTTGGAGTTGTAAAACGGCAAAGGCAGGATATTATCAATAAGTTGCATAAGGACTTTGTGTTTTTAATTAGAAATGAGTGGTTTAGATCAACCGGCATTTTTAATAGCACTATCGGCCCGTTATCAGACATGCTTCATAATTTAACCCAGCCAAGCTTTGAATACTTTGATAGTGAACTGGCCAAATATTTTGCATATTTGAAGGACAACCGCCATATATTGACTGCTAACCTGGTACACATAGATGAACAAATAGAAATGATTAACAAATATTTTCAAAGAGTAGAAAAGTAGAGTTTTCTACTTTTCTACCAAGCTAAGCAATCTTTCATAGATTGCTTTTTTTGTTTGGAGGAAAGCTTATGAGGTATGAATCATTTAGAGCTAAACGGGCAGCTTATGAAAAAACTCGGCAAATGAATATCCTAGATGTTGCTAATTCGCTTGGCATGGATATGAAAAAGATGACCAGCAAGGAATATGAATGGACGGAACATGACGCTTTAAAAATTAATCCAGCCTGGAACCATTTTACTTACTGGTCACAAACCGGGACAGACGGAAAGCCGTTACATGGTGGCCCAATTCAACTAGTTCAAGAAATTCAGCATGTGAGCTTTTCAGAAGCCGTTGCCTTTTTGACAGGTCAGGATATTAAAGAATTTGAATATGTACCAGTTGAACGCAAGGACTTCGAGTATAAGTTCAAGGAACATGAATATACAGATTTAACAGTCGAGTATCTGACAAAAGAGCGAGGTATTTCGGAAGCAACAGTTAGAGAATTACTTGAACGGGGTATAATCGCACAAACAAATTACACAACAGATTATGAAAAGCATAAGTCTGAGCCTGTGGTTGTCTTTAAAAGCATTGACGCAAAAGGTGTTATAAAGGGCGTTTCATTACAAGGAATATGGGCTAATGAAGAGTACGGCGAACGTAAGCATTTGAAGCGATCATTGGGTGACGGTAATCAAGGTATGATATTAAAAGTTGGAAACCCTAATTTAACAAAAGCAACGCCTGAAAAGCCTTATACAGTCATTGTATTTGAAGCGCCAATTGACATGCTTAGTTATTACGACTTATTCAAAAGTAAGTTACATGATGTTGTAATGGTCGCTATGAATGGGAAGAAACCGGTGGTCATTAGTAATGTCCTGGCAGACGCAATTAACCCGAACGCTGCACAAGACCTAAAAGAAAGAGCCTTGGAAATTGTAGATAAGAATATGCAACCAGACATTTTTAAAATTGTGTTTGCGGTTGATAATGACATTCATGGAATTGAGTTTATCGAAAAAATTAATATCAAAAATATCCCAGTAGCCCGGCATTTACCAAAGATGTTACCCGGTCAAGAGAAAACCGATTGGAATGACATGTTGAAACATGTAAGAGCCAAAAATAAGAATAAAGCTAATTCTTTTGAGACCCGGCTGAACGAGGCTAAGGCAGCTAAAACAGAAGCAGTTCAGCCGGATAAAGTGGCAACAAAATCAATGTAAGTAAGTAGAGAAGTAGAAAAGTAGAAAACTCTACTTTTTAGTAGTCATGGAGTTATGACATGAACCAAAAAGAGATTAAAAATCTAAAGAAGCAAATTGTAGACGAAAGTGCCTTAAACATAGGCTACTTTGAAGGTACTCGCGAGGCTATTATACAGGCCGCACCTGACATTCTAGAGAAAATTATGGCAAGCGGGACGGGTGATTATTTAACTACTTTGGCAAAAAATGACGATATTCAATTTGATAACGTGTTTGTTTCTGAAGCAGTGCGATTAATGCGATACTCAGAATTTAAAGAAGTTGCACATAAATTTTTTGGGTATGAAAAGGGTAACGAGGAAGTCTTAGCTGAACCTATCACATTAACTCGTGATGCATTTGAGAATTTAAAAGAAAGGGCAAAAAACAATTTTATGGCAACACCAGCAGCATTTTTAGATGAAGCACCAACAGTAGAGGTTGATAGGATAAATGAGCCAATTGCTTATAATCCATTAACCCAAGAAATTGCATTTCTTGTTGAGGACTTGAACGTAGAACCTTATCGAGACGAAAATTTAATCAGTGACTATCGAAGTGAGAAGCGAGACTTAATTTTAATAATTGATAAGTTGGAGCAAAAACTTGACCCTCTAACTTTTGATAGTTTGGTGACTAACACTGATAGTGGCTTAGGCGATACTACATCAATTATTAATGAATGGAACAAAGCTCTAGCTGATAAAAGCCAGGAGATTATCAAATATACGGCGTGTGACCAGGTGTATGGTGATACCTGGGATTTATACTATTTCTTTGACGCTAAGAGTATGCCAGGAATCAGTCGAGAAAACATTTTAAATTATTTGGAGCATGAAATTGGCGCATATTATCGTGGTGACCTCGTAGAACTAAGAATTTTTGATCGAGATAATGTCGAAACGAGTACGTATAAAGCTGACCGTAAAATGTTTAATCACAATGAAGTTGACCAGGTGAAGATGATAACCGGTAGCAAAGATTACGTAGACTTAGCAACTGGATTTAAACTACAAAATTTAGGTGTGAAAATTACACCGGAAGTTTTGAATGAATTTCTGAATGCAGAACCGAAAGATAATAGTCTAAAAAAGTAGAAAACTCTACTTTTTAACGTTGTGAATATTTTATATAATTGGAGGTAGTAAATTGATCGGGGAACAAGACTTCATGTGGACGACTATTATAGGTTTATTAACAGGATTAGGATTACTAATTGGTGTTTTTCGGGATAGCAAAAATATCATTGGTGGAATTAAAGATCTAAAGATTGGGAAAAAAGAACTTTCAGCTGATCATCAAAAAATTTTAAATAAACAAGGCAAACTTAGTAGTAATATGCAACTACAGACTAAGGCAATTGATGGATTAACGGCAAAAATTAACGAGGATACTCAGCGTGTTAGTATGATGAATGCAACCGAGCAGAATGCTAGGTCATCAATTGAATCGTTACAAAATTTTATTAACATTGCCCAAAATGACCGGCGTCATGCTGAGGATAAAGCGCTCGAATGGAGATCTAAGTATGCAGAACTCTATAAACAGTACGAGCTTAAACAACAAGAATTGGAACAAGCTCAGGAATTAAACGCAGAACTGACAAGAGAAATTAATAATTTAAGACCACATCAAGGCCCAACGTTGGGCGGACGTGGTCGTTAGAAATTAGAGCAACCTTACTATAAAGGTTGCTTTTTATTTTGAAAAAAGGGAGGAAAGAAATGAGTAAGACAGATGAATTTAATGAGAAGTTTGCAGATCTAATTGAGGTTTTTGATTACTATAAAACTCTTGATTCTTCAACCTTAGTCCCAAACGAGTATAGGCCAGACTTATTAGATGATTTGATGTTATTGGCTGACAATCAAGCAGATCCTCTACAAAATGAAGCACAAAATTTTATACAGGATAACTTGAAACCAAACAATGCACACTCTGAATTTACGTTTATTTATCAGCAAGGAAATTTGTATACAACGGTTATTAGTGATTTTATTTCTGAATCACAATCAAATGATTTTGCTTTATTTGCAGGGGCCGTACTAAATGCAACTGGGGAATTACCTTATGATGAAATATATGAGCAAGAGAGAAACTTTATTAAGATAAGCCCTAAAGAACTACCACTTGATGAGATGAAAAATCTGTTAAAACAAATGGCTGCTATGCAACAAGGTAACCCATTAGATAATTTAAAAATAACTGAATTTATCCAGCATAAGCTCAAAAAAGCTGAGAAAAATAATTCAAAAAATGAGTTGAGTAATTTAATTAAGGCCAAAGATTATAAAGGAGTATCAGCTACACTTAAAAATGGTATTCATGATTATTTACAGAGTGATACATTTAAAAAATATTTGCAGTTTATTAGCAAGTTTCATAAGTATTCAAGTAATAATAATCGGTTGATTTTAGGACAAAATCCTGGCGCAACTCATGTAGCAAGTTTTAATAAATGGAAAGAGCTAGACCGAAAAGTTGTTAAAGGTTCAAAAGCCATATATGTATATGCCCCCATGCAAGTTGTAAAAAAGGACGAAAATAATAAACCAATTGTTGATAAAAATGGTGAGATTCAAAAGGAAACATTTTTTAAATTAGTGCCTGTTTTTGATGTTAGCCAGACAAATGGAAAAGAATTACCCAAACAAGTTTATGAGTTGCCAGGTGACATAAATGAGCCAGAAAAGTTTAAACAATATTTTGATACTTTAGCTTCTCAAACATCTGCTAAGGTTCGTATTCAGACAAACGAAGTCCTTGGAACTAGCGAAGGCTTTTATAAACCTAGTGATAATTTAATTGTAATTAAGAAGGGTATGGGCCAAGAGCAGACCATAAAAACACTAATTCATGAGATAGTACATGCAGAATTACATACTAATTCGCAAGCTGTTTTCGGTAGTAGAGAATATTCACAGCATGAGTTTGAAGCTGAGTCAGTTGCCTTTATTGTGGCTGACCATTTGGGTATTGATACAAGTGAATATAGCTTTGGTTATTTAAGTTCATGGACTAGTGGTGGCCTGGAAATTGATAGTTTTCAAAGTAGCTTAGAAGCAATTACGAATGAAGCTAAAACGTTAATTACAAAAATTGACGCAACTTTAGAAAAGACAATGACAAAAGATAAAACAGAAAACTTGTTTGAAGAGCGAGTGAATAAGGCACAATCAGAAATTAAATTGGCAGCAGTCTCGGACGAAAAACAACAAGAAAAAGCAAGCCCAAAAGTGTAGAGCCTGTAAGTTCTTTGGATAATAGATTACAGGCATTAACTAAAAAATTAAATGGTAGCCGAGAAGAAGAGGAGTAGCGTAATGCGAATTTCAGAGCAGGATATGTTGGCAGTAATTAGCGAAGTGATGTTAGAAGATCCCGCAAGTGAAACACCCAAGGTGCGACAAAACCGTGTAAATATTACACGTAACCAATTAAGTAATTTGTTAATTGGTTTGGCAAATGATTATCATGATAGCGAGGTAGATGTAGACCTAACACTGTACAAGAATACGGTGCTAGAAATTAAAGCAATGAAGTCAGACAGTGATTTTGATAGGCTAATGGATTCATTTTTTGAGGCATACCCCCAATAATGGAGTGCTAAAAGAGGGATAATATCAAATGACCAAACCCGCGAAAGAAAGTGAAGAAAAACAAATTTTTTCTTAGCCCATAGGAGTAGGCTTTATCTTTTGCAAGCAGAGCAACATGCTATCATGTTGCGAGATTTAGATATAACCCCACCTGAAAAATGGTGGGGTTATATCTAATATTTGGGGTGTTACCCCAATCCCCATTTCATAAAAACATAGTTCTAAATATTGAAACGTCAACTTTTAATGGTTGACGTTTTTTACATACTCAGATTAGAAAGGTAAGAATATGACAGAAAAGAAAAAATATAAATTACAAAGGCCAATTCAAAAAATTGTTAGGTTAAGTGAACAAGAAAATGAGCTGATAAATAAAAAGGTTGCAGCAAGTGTTCAAAATAATTTTCAAAACTTTGCACGGCTAATGTTGATCAATGGTGAAGTTAAATTTGTAGATTATTCAGAGTTACGTACTCTTAATAGTCAGGTAAATCGAATTGGTAATAACGTAAATCAAGTAGCAAAGTTAGCACATTTATTTAACGAAATTTCACCGGCAGAGATAGAAGAACTAAAAGGAATGCTCCAAGAAATGAAGCAATTAATTACGGGAACTTTGAACCAGGAAATTAGAAACGAGAAATCAATTGACCTAAATAATGAACAACCTGACGTGAATAAAATAGTTGAAGGACTAAATAAAATTAACGACATAGGGGAGGAGCAGATAAATGGTTTACACGAAACACAAAACAATTAGTAAGCTAAAACATTTAGGAAGCGCGACAAGTTACGTTGAAGATGCACTTAAAACGGTAGTAGAAAAAAGTGAAAGTTCACACCTAGATAATATTTTTCCGTACATTATGAATGACGATAAAACACTAAGTAAGCAGTTAGTATCAGGCTATAAGATTATAGACGTGTACAACGCAGAAGAAGAATTTTTAACAACTAAAGAGATTGCCGCAAGACAAAAAGGGACTAACTTTGAATTAGATGAAGAAACTGGCGAGCTGGTTTTTAAACGCAGCTCACTAGAAAAAAATAACGCTGTCTTAGGCCACCACCTGATACAGTCTTTCTCACCAGAGGATCACCTAACACCAGAGGAGGTTCATGAAATTGGTAGACAAACTATTTTAGAATTAACTGGTGGCGAGTATGAATTTGTGATTGCGACCCACGTAGATAAGGGCCATTTACACAACCATATTATTTTTAATTCAACTAACCTGGTCACAGGAAATGCTTTTCGTTGGCAGAAGAATACTAAGCGAACTTTTGAAAAAATATCCGATAAGATTGCTGAAAAAGCTGGCGCAAAAATTATTGAGAAGTCACCAAGACAGACACATCAAAAGTATACTTTGTGGCAAACAGAAAATATTTATAAGAGTAAAATCAAGCAACGTTTAGATCACTTATTACAATTTAGTTCAAACATTGAAGACTTTAAGCAGAAGGCCAAAGCGTTAAATTTAGAGGTGGATTTTTCAGGTAAATGGGCCACGTATAAGCTGCTTGATGAGCCACAAATTAAAAACACACGTAGTCGCTCGTTATTAAAAAGTGACCCAGAAAAATATAATTTGGAGCGAATTGTTGAGGCTTTAGGAGCAAATGTTGACCAAGAAATAAGCGTTGATGACGTGGTTGAAAGTTATCAGGAAAAAGTAGAGTTTGCGAAAAATGATTTTGATTACCAACTTAATTTAGAGCCTTGGCAGATTGACCAGGTGACTAATCGAGGTATTTATGTACGGGTAGATTTTGGTATTAGTCAGAGCGGACAAATATTTGTACCAGGGTTTAAGGTGGATCAATTGGCAAATGGTGGCGCTTCATTATTCATAAAACAGAAAGACTATTTTTATTTTATGAATGAAAAGCAGGCCGACAAGAATAGATATTTGACTGGGTCTAGTCTTGTAAAACAAATGAGTTTATACAACGGGACAATTCCAATTAAAAAAGAGCTTGTTATTTCAACCATTGATGAAATGATGAAAGCTATTAATTTTTTGGCTGACCATGGAGTTACCAGCGGAGCACAAGTAGATAATGCAACCCAAAAATTGAAGGTTGCCGTTCAAGAAGCCCAGGACAAATTAAATGAACTTGATAGTAAAATCATTGAGCTAAATCAAACTGTGAAGAAAATAATAGCTGGTGATATTGTGGAGAATATAGAACAGGGCATTACATCAGATTTATTAGGAGCTGAGATAGCTGCAAACCAAACTTCACGGAAATTATTAGATAAAAAGTTAAATCAGACTGTTAATGAATTTGAATATTTGAATGAAGTAGTTATGACTAAAGAGGGGGAAAGAAGTAAAAATGATTATCCAAAATTGAATTTTTAAATATGGGTGCATATTAGGCGCGTTTTAGCATACGTTGTGTAAGATTATCAACTGGCAAATTAAAAAAGGGCTTATCAAGACGTTTTAGAAGCGTCTTGATAGGCTCTTTTTGACTAGATAGACAATTAATCTATTTGTTTGACGGTTACTTACTTATTGTAGATAATTAATTGATTGATCTATTAATGAAAAAATAAAGGGGGGTACGATTATGGCAAGTTTTGAAAGAATAGTAAAAAACCCAGTTAATGAAGGTATTCTTATAAAGTGGTATGAGGATAGTGGCTATAAAGTTACAGCTAAAACACGTACCGTAGGTGCTAAAAACGGACAAGATGTTTTAGAGCATTACCTGAACGTCGTTGCATAATAAGTTATTAAGTAGGTATTGAGTTTAGACTCAACACCTTTTTTTATTTTGTTCTTTATAGCGCATATCAAATATAGCGGCATTCGTGCATACTTGATTATTGGAGTTAAACCGTACGGTACTTTGAACTTAGAGTTCGCATTTGGAAAATGGTTAGTCCACATGATAATAGATCGATTGGTGTAGGTTAAGCTAAGAGCTTGTGCATAGAAAATTGAATACATTGTGGATTGCTCCAAATATTTATTGGGAGTTGTTATGAATTATGAGGACTGTTTTAGGCATTGACGTTAGTAAGAGCAAATCAAACTTATGCTTGGTGAGTGATGACGGAGAAATTATTACTGAGAAAAAGATTTGTAATGATTTGAACGGTTTTGAAGTAATTAAAAGTTTGTTTAGTGAGTTTACACCTGAGGTTATTTTTGAAGCTACTGGGGTTTATTCTAGAAAATTACAATATTTTTTGGAGTTGAACGGTATAGCGTATACGTGTGTGAACCCATTAAAGGCAAAGAAAGAAATGGATACGCTGAGAGTTACTAAAAACGATCGTATTGATTCGAAAAACCTTGCAATTTTACAGCTCAGAAGAGGGTACTCTGAAACAAAATTGGAGAAGAAAATATATTTAGAAATTCGACGTAGGCACCGCTTTTACCAGTCTATTACAGAAGATTCAGTGTCAGCACAAAATAGATTACATAAAGTATTACAAGAGACATTTTCAGGAGTAGAAGATTTATTTGCTGGAACCGAGCTTAATTTCTTTAGAATACTTACAATTTTTCCACATGCACAGCTTGTATCAAAACTTGAAGTTTCGACCATTGCTATACGTATTAGCGAAGTTATGAATAGACGTCCCGAGAGCGTCTTAAAGCGAGCTGAAAAGCTTAAAAAGCTAGCCGTTAAAACAGCAGTTAGTGTAGAGACTGATTCTTATGCCATTGACGAAGTAAGGTATTGGGCAAAACGTGTTTTAGATCTTGCTCAACAAAAGAAAGATTTGCTGGAGGAAATGTATCAGGTAGCAAGTGAATTAGATGAATTGCAAATTATAGAATCTATACCTGGTATAGGTAATGCTGGAGCATTGGGTATTATCGCGGAGTTAGGAGACATAAGGCGATTTAGTAGACCACAAAAGATGAGTGCTTTTTTAGGACTGGATATACGATTTAGCGATTCTGGAAAGCTTACTACCAGGGGATTCATTACAAAAAGAGGTAATTCAGCTGGGAGAAAACTGCTATACAGAGTTACGCTTAGCATAATAGCGGCGTCAAGGTGGGGAAATAATACGAGTGTGTCGGATTGGTACAACAGAAGAGCTAAAGACGAGCACAATGGAAAGAAAAAGATAATAGTTGGCGCTATGGATAGAACTTTGAGACTAATACACCACCTAGTATTTGAAAAGGAATATTATTTAGTTAGATAAAAGTAAACTTAGGACGATATAAATATATTTAAACCTGGCAAAATGGCAGGCTTTTTTGTTGACCAATAATATGTGAAATCTTTGTTTAATTAGTCTTGACTTCTTGCAGAAAAGTACCGTAAGTTCATTAAGCTCTTCGGTATTCCATTGGTTATCCTAGCTGCTTTGCTATTCCTACCAGTTGGTACTTGGTTGGGAACAAATATGACTTTGAAGATCACATGGGCCTTCGTTTCATACTTGGCAACTGCTTTGGTTTACTCATGGGTTAACATCCCTTACGGTTCATTGATGGCTGGTTTGACTCGTGACAACGACGAAATCGCTAAGTTGACAACGACTCGTATGACATGGGCCAACACTGGTAACTTGTTAGTTTACACATTGTTCCCATTGTTCGTTCAATTGGCTACTTCATACCAAAACAAGCCAACTACTTTCGGTGTTGGAAACTTGAAGTTGCCTCTAGGTAACTATGCTTCACCACACGCCGCTGGTGCATGGTTTGGCGTATTCGCCATCTACATGGTTCTTGGTGCTATTGGTTTGTACATCACTTTCAAGACATCACACGAGCGTGTTTTGCCTGAAGGTGATGCACCACAAGTTAAGTTCTCAGATTTGTTAGCTGAGTTCACTAGTTCACGTCCTTTGCAAATTCTTGGATTGTTCTTCCTTGTTGGATTTACATTCATGTTCTTTGGAAACACTGTATGGCCATTCTTCGTTCAATACAACGTTGGTCACCCAGAATTGATGTTCATGATTGGTTTGATTGGTTCAATCCCAGGAATCTTCTTGGTATTCTTGTGGCCTATCATCCGTAAGTGGATTGGTAAGAAGATGTTCTTCGAACTATTCTTGGCTATCTTCATCCTCGGTTCAGTAATGTTGTTCTTCTGGGACAAGAACCCTAACAACACGTTCCTTGGTTATGCTGGTCGTTTCCTACAACAATGGGGACTTACTGCTGCTACTGGCTTCATGTGGGCTTTGGTTCCTGAAGTTATTACTTACAACGAGCACAAGTCTGGAAAGCGTGTTGCTGGTATCATCAACGCCTTGATG
The DNA here is from genome assembly GCF_000691805.2 of Weissella oryzae SG25. Taxonomy (GTDB): domain Bacteria; phylum Bacillota; class Bacilli; order Lactobacillales; family Lactobacillaceae; genus Weissella; species Weissella oryzae. Next base: position 46,999 of record NZ_DF820492.1, read on the forward strand.
GGATTGTTCTTCAAGATTGGTCTTGCTTTGGGTGGAATCATCCCTGGTTACATGTTGGCAGCCAGTGGTTTTGACGCTACTAAGATGCACCAATCAGCCGGCGCTTTGGCTGGTTTGGTTAACGCTATGATCTGGGTTCCAGTTATTTTGGCTGTTGTGGCCGGAATCATCATGTGGATGTACCCACTTTCAGATGCTGATGTTGACCGTATGAACAAGGAAATCGCTGCGCGCGGTTAAGCTGTTTAATCATTTTGAAAATCTCACAGTAATATAAATTGCTTGTGGGATTTTTTCTTAGAACTTGTTTTTAGTTTTCTATAATAATAGATACGATTATATTGGAGAAATATTATGCAAATTGTAAATCCTGTTTTACCTGGTTTTAATGCAGATCCATCAATGATCCGTGTTAATGATACTTACTACATTGCTAATTCAACTTTTGAATGGTTCCCTGGAGTTCGCTTGCACGAATCAAAGGACATGGTGCACTGGAACTTGTTGCCATCACCACTTTCAACAACGACTTTGCTTGACATGAAGGGTAATCCTGCTTCTGGTGGAATCTGGGCGCCTGACTTGTCATACGCTGATGGTAAGTTCTGGTTGATTTACACCGATGTTAAGGTAACTGAGGGTGCTTTCAAGGACATGACCAACTACTTGACGACTGCTGAAGACATCCGCGGTCCTTGGACAGACCCAATCAAGGTTAACGGTGTTGGTTTTGATGCTTCATTGTTCCACGATGAAGATGGTCGTAAGTACCTTGTACAACAAACATGGGATCACCGTGAGTACAAGCACCCATTCGATGGAATTACTTTGACCGAATTTGATACTGCAACAATGAAGTTGATGCCAGAGACTGCTCGTACAATCTATGAGGGTACTGACGTTAAGTTGGTTGAAGGACCACATTTGTACAAGATTAACGGTGACTACTTCTTGTTTGCTGCTCAAGGTGGAACCATCTATACCCACCAAGAAGTTGTAGCACGTTCAAAGTCATTGGATGCAAAGTCATTTGAGACTGAGCCTGGTGATCCATTCATCACTAACTTTGACACTCCATATAGCTACCTACAAAAGCAAGGTCACGGTGCCTTGGTTAACACCCCTAGTGGTGAGTGGTACTACGCTTCATTGACTGGTCGTCCTTGGAACCACGAAAACGAGTCATCAACTGACCCTCGCGGTTGGTCAACCCTTGGTCGTGAGACTGCAATCCAAAAGGTTGAATGGGATGAAGCTGGTTGGCCACGTGTCGTTGGTGGTCACGGTGGACAAACCTTTGTTGATGCACCAAAGGATGCTATCCTAACTGATGCACCAGCTGATCACTCACAACACGATGACTTTACTGATAACATCCTTGATTTGAACTGGAACACTTTGCGTGTACCATTCACTGATAAGATGGGAACAGTTGGTGATGGCAAGCTTGTTTTGAAGGGGCTTGGTTCACTTGCTAACAACTTCGAACTAAGTATGATTGCCCGCCGTTGGCAAGCCTTCTACTTCGATGCTGAAACAAAGGTTAAGTTCAACCCATGGTCATACCAACAAATGGCTGGTTTGACTAACTTCTACAACGATCGTCACTGGTCATTTGCCTTCATTACTTGGAATGAAAAGAATGGTCACGTAATCGAAGTTGGTGAGAACAACCGTGGTAACTACACTTCATACCTAAAGGATGATGCAATTAAGATTCCTGAGGGGACTGAGTATGTTTGGTTCCGGACTAAGGTTCGTAAGGAATCATACACTTACGAGTATTCATTCGATGGTACAACTTACCACGAAATCCCAGTAACTTTGGACGCAGCTATCTTGTCAGATGATTATGTTGTGCAATCTTACGGTGGATTCTTTACTGGAGCCTTTGTTGGTTTGGCTGCAGTTGATTACTCTGGTTACGAGCTTGAAGCTGAGTTTGATTACTTCGATTACAAGGAATTGGGTGACAAGGCCTTGGAAAATGGAACATTCTCATGGGAGCGTTCAGAGCACCGTTTCGGTTAAGTAGTTTAATTAGTAGCCTGGTTAGCTACTAAGTTTAAAAATTAGTGAGTAGAAAAAGGTTAGATTATTATGCGTAAAATTTCGCCAAAAACGATTTATTTCTTCGGGGCTTTAGGCGGATTGCTATTTGGTTATGATACAGGTGTTATCTCAGGTGCCATCTTGTTTATCCAAAAGCAATTACAACTAAATGCTTGGGCTCAAGGTTGGGTAGTTTCAGCCGTTTTGCTTGGTGCCGTCCTTGGTGCCGCTATCATTGGACCAATGTCCGACCGGTTCGGTCGTAAGCGCCTACTATTGTTGGCTGCTGGAATCTTCTTCTTTGGAGCTTTGGGTTCAGGACTTTCGCAAGGCTTTGACTTGTTGATTGCTTCGCGTATCCTTTTGGGTGTTGCCGTTGGTGCGGCTTCGGCCTTGATTCCAACTTACCTATCTGAGTTGGCACCAGCCAAGGACCGTGGTGGTGTTGGAACCATGTTCCAATTGATGATTATGACCGGAATTTTCTTGGCCTATGTCTCAAATTGGCTATTGGCAAGCGACACTACGAATGGTTGGCGTTGGATGTTAGCTTTGGCTGCGGTACCAGCTGCTGTCTTGTTCTTTGGTGGAATGATTTTGCCAGAGTCACCACGTTTCCTTGTGCGTAAGGGACGCGTTGAGGAAGCTGCCCATGTTTTGGGTATGACTAACGAGTCAGAAGTTAAGGTTGAGGCCGAACTAGCTGACATTCAATTGCAGGCTAGTGAAGAGAAGAAGGGTGGCTTCCAAGAGTTGTTTGGTGAGATGTCACGACCAGTCTTGATTATGGCCATTGGTTTGGCAATCTTCCAACAAATTATGGGATGTAACACTGTTTTGTACTTCGCCCCAACAATCTTTACCGACCTTGGCTTTGGTGTGAGCGCCGCTTTGTTGGCCCACATTGGAATCGGAATCTTCAACGTGATTGTTACTTACATTGCAATGAAGATTATGGATAAGGTTGACCGTAAGAAGATGTTGATTTGGGGTGCCTGGGCAATGGGAATCTCATTGGCCGTTATGTCACTCGGTATGCACTTGAAGTCAATCGGAACGTTTGGATCATATATCGCCGTCATTGGTTTGACAGTCTACATTGCTTTCTTCTCAGCAACTTGGGGACCAGTTATGTGGGTTATGATTGGTGAGTCATTCCCATTGAACATTCGTGGATTGGGAAACTCATTTGGAGCCGTTGTTAATTGGGGTGCCAATTACTTCGTTTCATTGACCTTCCTACCATTGCTTTCATTCTTTGGAACTGGAAACATCTTCTTGCTTTACGCATTCTGCTGCTTCCTATCAATCTGGTTTATCCGGACTAAAGCAATTGAGACACGTGGTCGTTCACTTGAGTCAATTGAAGCTGAATTGCGTCACCGTGCTCACCACTTACATGATACTAATACTGAGATTGCTAAGTAATTTAGTTCAAGGTTTAGTTGATTGGACTGTTGAGTTTAATCGGTAGCAATTGATTTAAAATTTAAAAGCCTGCTTCTTGAATCAAACTAAGAAGCAGGCTTTTTTAATTAAAGTGCGTCAAGATACGCTTCAAGACGTAACTTAAGGCTTAGTTGGTCAAAAGGCAAACTTTCTGTACAATGGTTTTGAGTAGTTCTTTTTGTAGTGGGGGAAAGCCAAAAGGGCAAATAAAGACTGCGACAAGGGGTTAGCCTAGACGATATCTGTGACTAAGCTAGTAATAGGAAGTATGGAAAGATGGAAAACAAATTAGATCAAGAGGCGATGCGCGAATTAAATCGTAAACTGGTATTACAGGAACTTTTTAATGAAGAGCAAACGTCAAGAAGTGAAATTGCTGACAAAATTTCATTACATAAGTCAACAATTTCAACAATCTATAAAGAATTAGATAGCGAACACTTTATTGAAGAATTAGGCGAAGGAACGGTTTCAAAATCTGGTGGTAGAAAAGCGCAACTAGTCCGTTTTAACCGCCAGTATGGTTTTTTAATGACCTTTGACATAGGGCGCAACCATTTACGTTATTTAGCTGCTCGGTTGACCGGTGAGATTCTTAGTCACGACCAGATTGATGTTGATGCGGAAATGTCCTATGAAGATTTAAAACGGACAATGCTTGAACGGGTCTTACGGTTGGGTGATCTTGGAACAATCAACGGTTTAGTTGGTATTTCGATTGGTATTCATGGTGTTGTGAATGATAATCGGGTTGCATATACGCCTTTTAATCGTTTCCTACTGGAGCATGATTTAGCCCACGAGTTAGAAGTTGCCTTAGATGTACCAGTTTTCTTGGAAAACGAAGCTAATTTGGCCGCTTACTATTTACGTGATTTCCATGAAAATAATTTTGAACCAATGCGTGAAGATTTTGCCGTTGTCAACGTTCACAATGGAGTTGGTGCTGGTATTATTCAAAATGGTCAATTGGTGCGGGGGATTAAAGGTGCGGCTGGTGAAATTGGGCGGATGATTGTCTTTGATGACCATGGTTGGCAGGAAGCTGGTTATGCGCTGCCGGTTCATTTTGAGGACCTTTATTCAGAAGATGCCATCTTACGCCGAGTTAGCCAGAGTAAGGGCCGTGCTATTTTACGTCATGATTTATTTGCGTTATATCATGCCGCTGACCCAGTTGTGGTGGATATTTTGCAAGATTGGGTCAAGGCAACAACTACCATGCTCTTTAATATTGCTCAATACTCAGCGCTATCGGCTTTTTATGTCCATGCACGTTTAATTGCTGGCATACCAGAGCTATTTGCCGATATGCAGGAGCGTTATCAAAAAATGCAACCACAACCAGTAACCGAATTACGCTATGCGGGTAATTCAGTCTATTCATCAACCTTAATCGGGGGAATCGCTTTGACAACCCGCAAAATTCTTGGCTTAGAGGACTATAACTTATACTTTCTAGTCCCTAAAGTTAGTGATGAATTTTGGGATTAAGGGTTTATTAATCTTTAATTAAGATATACAGCTTTAATTTATTGAGTAATTAAATAGAGTAAAAGAACCATAAAACACCGGTTTTATGGTTCTTTTTATATATAAATTGTTAAATAAGTGCAACTAGGTTGGTGGTTCTAGAATGGTCTACCTAGAAAAGACAAGTAAGTTAAGAATAAAAGCTTGCAAAGCAGATAGTAACCGTTTACAATATATTTTGTAAGTTAGTTGGTTCAATGAAACAACCAACCTAGAAAGAACAATTAAAAGCATATTTTTGGAGGATGTAGTAATGTCAGATTTGTTTGATTTCCCAAAGGTTGAATTCCTTGGTGGACAAAAGGGTGTAGATTACCAAGCAGCTAAGGGTTTCAACTTCTATAACCCAACTGAGGAAATCACTATTGATGGTGAGACTAAGTCAATGAAGGACTGGATGAAGTTCTCTGTTGCTTACTGGCACACAATGGACCAACGTATGGTTGACCCATTTGGTGAGGGAACTGCTGAGCGTCCTTGGGATGTAAACGGCGTTGACGATATGAGTGATCTTGACCACGCAATTGCTAAGGTAGATTACCTATTTGACTTCATGGACAAGCTTGGTGTTGAATACTTTGCTTTCCACGATCGTGACTTAGCACCACAAGGTAACACTTTGGCCGAGACTAACGCTAACTTGGACAAGGTTGTTGATCGGATTGCTGAAAAGATGGAAGAGACTGGCAAGAAGTTGCTATGGAACACTTCATCACTATTTACTGACAAGCGTTTCTTGGCTGGTGGAGCAACTACTCCATTTGCTGAAGTATTTGCTTATTCAGCCGCACAAATCAAGCACTCATTGGAGATTGCTAAGCGTTTGAACTCAGAGTCATACGTATTCTGGGGTGGTCGTGAAGGTTACGAATCACTATTGAACACTGACACAAAGCGTGAGTTGGACCACATCGCAGCCTTCTTCCGTATGGCTAAGGATTACGCTAACGAAATCGGTTATACTGGTCAATTCTTGTTGGAGCCAAAGCCAAAGGAGCCAACAGATCACCAATACGATACTGATGTAGAATCAACTTTGAACTTCTTGCGTACTTATGGTTTGGAAAACGACTTCAAGTTGAACTTGGAAGGAAACCACGCCTACTTAGCTGGTAAGAAGTATGAGCACGAAGCTCGCTTTGCTCGTGAAGCTGGAATGTTGGGATCATTGGATGCTAACATGGGTGACAAGCAAACTGGTTGGGATATTGATGAATTCCCTAACGATATCTACGAAGCTACGATGGTTATGTACGAGTTCATCTTGAACGGTGGATTGCCAACTGGTGGTTTGAACTTTGATTCAAAGGTTCGTCGTGGATCATTCAAGCCTGAAGACTTGTTCTACGCTCACATGGCTGGTATGGACACTTATGCTGCCGGATTTAAGGTTGCTTTGAAGATGTACAACGATGGTTGGTTGGAGCAAGTTAAGGCTGACCGTTACTCATCATTTGATGATGGTATCTTTGCTGACTTTGACAAGGGTGCAAAGGCTCGTGATAACAAGTTGACTTTGGCTGACTTCGAAAACTACATCTTGAACAAGACTAGTGATGAGATCTACGCTACTGTTGAATCACAACACTTGGAAGCTGTTAAGCAAACTTTGAACAACTACATCTACTCAGTTTTGGGTTCACGTTTTAACTAAGCATTGCTTAGTTAAGCTAAAGCCTAGCTGATTTAATTGCAACACTGTCCGCCTTGGCGGACATACATAACTTTTATGAATTAAGTGAGGACTTTAAAATGTCAGATGTTGTATTGGGAGTTGATCTAGGAACTTCAGCCGTAAAGGTTTCAGCTGTTGATCGTCAAGGAAAGATTATTGCACAAGAGGCCTATGATTATCCTTTGTCACAACCAAAGCCTGGTTACAGTGAGCAAAACCCAGAAGAGTGGGTCAACGGTACCACAGTAGCAATCGTTCGTTTGATTTTGAATGATGGCTTGTCAGCTGACCAAATTAAGGGAATCTCTTTCTCTGGTCAAATGCACGGTTTGGTACTTTTGAATGCTGAAAACAAGGTTGTTCGACCAGCAATTTTGTGGAATGACACACGTACAACGGCGCAGACTAAGGAAATCGCTGAAGTGATGGGGCAAGAGTTTATCGACATCACGCGTAATAAGGCTCTTGAAGGCTTTACTTTGCCTAAGATTCTTTGGGTTAAGGAAAACGAGCCAGAGTTGTTTGCACAAGCAACGACTTTCGTTACACCAAAAGACTATGTACGTTACCGCATGACTGGTAATTTGCAAATGGAAATTTCTGATGCAGCTGGTACAGTGGCAATGGACGTTGCTAAGCGCACTTGGTCAAAAGAAATTCAAGAGAAGTTTGGTTTAGCAGCTGACTTCTTCCCTGAAATCATTGAAGCAACTGATTTTGCTGGTAATGTTTCAAGTGCTTATGCTGAATTCTCAGGTTTGCAAGCTGATACCCAAGTCTTTGGTGGTGCTGCTGATAACGCTGCTGGTGCGGTTGGTTCAGCTATCTTGAAGCCAAACATGGTGATGTCATCAATTGGTACTTCTGGCGTTGTTTTGAAGTATGAAGACAATGCTGATGTTGACTATGCTGGTAAGATTCACTTCTTTAACCACGCAATCCCTGGTAAGTTCTACTCAATGGGTGTTACTTTGGCCGCTGGTTACGCACTATCTTGGTTCAAAAAGACTTTTGCTAGTGATATGGACTTTACTGATATGGTTGAGTCAGCTGCTAAGTCAACAGTCGGGGCTAACGGTTTGATCTTTACACCTTACCTAGTTGGTGAGCGTACACCATACGCTGATGGTGACATTCGGGCTTCATTTATCGGTATCGATGGTACCCACCAACGCTACGATTTTGTTCGTGCTGTCTTGGAAGGAATTATCTACTCATTTAAGGACATCTTTGACATCTATGATGCCGCTGGGGCTGATTTTGATACAGTTGTTGCAATTGGTGGGGGTGCTAAGTCACCACTTTGGTTGCAAATTCAAGCTGACATCTTTAACAAGAAAGTTGTTTCTTTGAAGAATGAACAAGGTCCTGGTATGGGTGCTGCAATCTTGGCCGCCGTTGGTCTAGGTTGGTTCGATTCAGTTCAAGAGGCTGCTAATACATTCACTGAATTTGGTAAAGCATATCTACCAGACCCAGAGCGTGCTGCTAAGTATGCACAAATGCACGAGATTTATAAGCAAGTTTACGGACAAACAGCTGAATTGTCACATCAATTGCTTGACTACCGTCGCGAATTTTAAATAAAACAAGTGAGAAGCTGGGGCAAAGTAAACTTTGTCACCAGCTTTTTTGTTATTAAGGTAAGCTAATTGGTTTGAGGCTACTTATATATGTAGGAAATGACTTTTGACAGGCTTGATTTAGCTGATTAGTAAGTTCTAGGTGTATCATTGAGGATAAGCTTGAATTAGGCCTAAAGCCATTTATATCGACGAATTGATACTGGCGGATTTAGGACTGAAATAAAGGAGTTAATATGGCATATTTATTGATTGCTGGGAGCTCAGCAACAGTTTATGTTTTTATCATTTTAGCAATTCGACTATTTGGTAAAGAAGAAATTGCGCAACTATCAGTAATCGATTTAGTATTTGTACTTTTAATTAGTAATGCGGTGTAAAATGCAATGGTTGGTTCCAATACATCGCTGTCTGGCGGGTTAGTTGCGGCAACGACCTTGTTTTTCATGAACTTTATTTTCAAATTTTTGAACTATAAGTTTCCAAAACTTTCAGAATATGTGCAGGGGCATGCGATTATGTTAATTTACAAAGGCCATGTTATTGAGGCTAATCTTGAACACGCTAAAGTTGGCATGAATGAACTCTTAGAAGCAGTGCGAGAACACGGTGTTAAAAGTATTGATGACGTTGACTTGGCAATTTTAGAAGTTGATGGAAATATTAGTGTCTTATCCAACGATTTTCAAAATAAGTCGCAAACCAAGCGACATCGTAATCGCAAGCGTACGAAGGATGTGAGCTAACGATTAGTTGGAAAAACAACGTTATTTTAAATTAGAGAAAAAAGGCAAGCTCAAATTAGTTAATGAGCTTGCCTTTTTATTATTATTCATGTAATTCTAAGGGGAGACCATCTGGATCAAAAAAGAAAGTCATCTTTTTTTGTGTTATATCATCTAAGCGAATTGGCTCCACTTCAACCGCTTGGCTCTTTAGATAATTGACGCTTGCTACAATGTCTTCTGTGTTGAAGGCAAGATGTCGTAACCCTTGCGCTTCGGGATAGTTTGGTCGGACTGGTGCGGTGGGCTTTACAAATATTTCTAATTCTGTCGTGGAATTGAGGGCAAAATCAAGCTTAATATCGGCTTTGTCTGGACGATGATTTTCACGGATAACTGCTAAGCCGAGAATATTACCGTAAAAATGTTTGGCTTTTTGATAATCACTAGCAATGATGGCGATATGGTGGAGATTTGAAAAGTCGATGAGTTTTTGCATAATTATCATCCTTTATAAAATGGCGGGATTACTACCAATGAACTTAAGTGTAGTGTACATAATTTGCACATGGGTCACAATTTAATAGTTGATGTAAAAAAATCCACACTTGTTTAAAAATAATCAATCGGTGTGGATTTATTAATGATTGACTAGGTAAGCCTGGACCAAGGATTAGTAAAGTTTTCTATCTGAGTGGCTTTAGTTTATTGTTGGTTATCTTTAGTTGGTGCTGGAATAAAGGTATCAATTGCAGACCAAAAGCCAACCGCAATAAAGATAATTAAAAAGTGCCAGATAACTGTGGTCCAAGCATTACCATAAACGTTAGTATAAGTGTTGATTAGACGCCTGCGAATGACTAGGACAACTAATTCTTCAATTGTGATAATCAAGGCAGTTAGGGCAACCGTAGCAGCTAAGACGACAGCCAACAACAGGATACCTGAAGCAATATGCTCTAAGAACCAACGAAAGGACCAAGGACGAGCGCGACGATGGTGCATATTACTGGCCTCCTTCCCGGTAAAAGTAATACCATATAATTATAGCAGACTGACAATTATAATAAAAAAATCTTTGACGTCTCTTTATAAATAGTCGATACTTATAAGGTAACAATTAACCATGAAGGGGAATAAGATGCAGAAGGTGAAAGCGATTTATACTAAGTATGCTGAGCGCTGGCAGCTGGCGGCCTTTATTACTTATCTACAACGGGCCAATTTAACTAATGCTGGTGCCACCATTGCTTATTATACAATTTTATCGCTAGTACCAGTCCTGATGTCAGTTGGCTCAGTGGCTTCAATGATTGGGTTTAACCATAAACAAATTTATGAATTGATGGAAAACTCCCTCCCACAAAACATTGCGAGTGCGCTGAATCCAATCTTAGGTTCAGTTTTAGGGGGAAATGCTGGAACCCTGTCACTTGCCCTTTTAGTGGCCTTGTGGGGGGCAAGCCGCGTTTTAGGCGTTATTCGGACGTCATTTAATACGGTTCATGATGTCAGTGAGAAAATAAATTCGCTCTTTGCCCGAATTTTTGGGTTCTTGTGGCTATTTGTTTTGTTGGCTGGAGCTGGAATTGTGCTTTTAGGTACCTCAATTGCCCGAATTGTCGTAAATTCGGTGCCAATCAATGTACCAGTGCTAACTAGTTTATTAAATCAAAGTCAAATTTATGGTGCCGTGGGGCTTTGGATTATCTTAGTTTTGTTTAATTTTGCACTGCCAGCACTGCGTTTAAAGCGAAAAGCTGTGTTAATTGGTTCGGCGATTGAAACCATTATGATGGTAGTGTTGAATCATGGTTTTTCTTGGTATGCAAGTTTAGCAATCCGTAATGCTAATTTTTATCAGGCAATGGGTACTTTAATAATATTAATGGTTTATGTTAATTTAATTGGCGTGATTTTAGTATTAACTCATGTTATCATTGCATGGTTGAGTGACTTGATGGAGCCAACTGAACGGCTAGAAAAGCAGTCAGAGCGGACAAGTCACTAAAAATTTCGAAAAAAAACAGCGAAGTGCTACAATTGAGTAGTGCTTATTTTATTAAAGTGAGTTAGGTATAAATTAATAAGAGCGATTTTTGTTAATTAAGCTTGAGAAGATTTGGAGATGGCTGATGACCAATGATTGGATTAGTATTCATGGGGCGCGAGCTCATAATTTAAAAAATGTAGATGTGAAAATTCCACGCGAAAAGTTTGTTGTATTGACTGGTTTGTCTGGCTCAGGTAAAAGTTCATTGGCCTTTGATACACTCTATGCGGAAGGACAGCGTCGTTATGTTGAGAGTCTTTCAGCCTATGCAAGGCAGTTTTTGGGACAGATGGATAAGCCAGATGTTGACTCAATTGATGGCTTGAGTCCGGCAATTTCGATTGATCAAAAAACCACCTCAAAAAATCCCCGATCAACAGTTGGTACGGTTACAGAAATAAATGACTATTACCGGCTTTTGTATGCGCGGGTTGGTAAACCTGACCCGGCAGCTGATGGGACGATTGTTAAGCAATCAATTGACCAAATGTTAAATTACTTATTTACTGAGCGGGCAGAAGGAGCACGCTTACAAATTTTAGCACCCATTGTGCGCCATCGTCGTGGTTCACATGCAACTGCCTTGGCCAAGGTTCAAAAGGAAGGCTTTGTGCGTTTAGTCGTTGATGGCGAACTACATGAGGTTACGGATGAATTAGATTTAGATAAAAACAAGTATCATGATATTGCCATTGTAGTTGACCGAATCATTTTGCGAGATAGCTCACGGGCTCGTTTATTTGAATCGTTTGAGTCAGCTTTACGCATGGCCGAAGGTTTGGTGTCAGTTGAAGAAATTGGTGGCACGACGCTAACTTTTTCTGACCACTACACAGGGGCACTGAAAGATTTTGCGGTTGGTAAGTTAGAACCCCAACTATTCTCCTTCAATGCACCGCTGGGCGCTTGTCCAGTCTGTGGTGGTTTGGGTGTAATGCAAGAAGTTGATGTTGATTTGGTCGTTCCTGACACTAGTAAGACATTAAGCGAAGGCGCGATTGTTGCTTGGAATCCAATTTCATCAAGTTACTATCCTGAGATGTTGCAACAATTTGCGACACAAAATAATATTCCGATGGATGTTCCTTTTGAGCAATTAACGCCAGCCGAGCAAAAATTAGTGCTATACGGTGCAGGCGAAGATACATTCCATTTCCATTATGAAAATGATTTTGGTGGTGTCCGTGACGTTGATGTTAAATTCGAAGGGGTTATTAACAATATCCAACGGCGGTATCATGAGTCTAATTCTGACTTTACGCGAGAGCAAATGGCTTCATACATGAATGAATTGCCTTGCTCTGCCTGCCATGGTTACCGTTTGAATCCTGGTGCATTATCCGTTAAAGTTGGCGGTAAGCACATCGGTCAAATCTCAGAGTTACCAGTTGATCAGGAATTAGACTTCTTTGGCCAAGTAAGCTTTGGTGAGCAAGATGAGCAAATCGCTGCGCCCATTGTAAAAGAAATTAAAGATCGGCTAAGTTTTTTGAAAAATGTTGGGCTAGATTATCTTACGCTGTCACGTTCAGCACGGACCCTATCTGGTGGTGAAGCACAACGGATTCGTTTGGCAACGCAAATTGGTTCAAATCTTTCCGGAGTCATGTACGTTCTCGATGAGCCCTCAATTGGTTTACATCAGCGGGATAATGACCGTCTGATTAAATCATTGAAGCAAATGCGCGATCTGGGTAACACCTTGATTGTGGTTGAACACGATGAAGATACGATGTTAGCCGCAGATTACTTGATTGATGTTGGTCCAGGTGCGGGTGAGCAAGGTGGTGAAATTATTGCGGCGGGTACGCCAGCTGAAGTGAAAAGCAATCCGGCATCCTTAACAGGACAGTATCTATCTGGTAAACGCTTTGTATCAGTACCTGACCAGCGACGAGCTGGCAACGGTGAGCAGATTACTTTAAGTGGTGTAAGTGAAAATAATCTTAAAAATGTGACCGTGAATTTTCCACTTGGCAAATTTATCGCAGTAACTGGGGTTTCTGGTTCAGGTAAGTCAACTTTGGTTAATACTGTTTTGAAGCGGGCGATGAAGCAGATTTTGAATAAAAATTCTGAAAAACCCGGGCGCTATAAGAAGATTACCGGGTTAGAAAATATTGATAAGATTGTCGATATTGACCAATCACCAATTGGTCGGACACCACGCTCAAACCCAGCAACGTATACCGGGGTTTTTGATGATATTCGAGCCCTCTTTGCGCAAACTAACGAGGCAAAACTAAGAGGGTATGCTAAAGGCCGCTTCTCATTTAACACTAAGGGTGGCCGCTGTGAGGCATGTAAGGGGGATGGAGTCATTAAGATTGAAATGAACTTCTTACCTGATGTCTATGTTACCTGTGAAGTTTGTGGCGGAACGCGCTATAATTCTGAGACCTTAGAAGTGACGTATCGTGGTTTGTCAATTGCGCAAGTCTTGGACTTAACGGTTGATGAAGCGCTAGATTTCTTTGCACCAATCCCTAAGATTCATCGCAAGTTACAAACGATTGTTGACGTTGGTCTAGGCTACGTTACTTTGGGCCAGTCAGCGACGACTCTATCAGGGGGTGAAGCGCAAAGAATGAAGTTGGCAGCGGAGCTACAAAGAAAATCGACGGGTAAGACCTTCTATATCCTTGATGAGCCAACTACGGGGCTACATGTGGATGATATTGCTCGGCTTTTGGAAGTGTTACAACGTTTGGTTGATGGTGGTAATACCGTCTTAGTGATTGAACATAATCTGGATGTGATAAAAACTGCCGATTGGTTGATTGATATGGGACCAGAGGGTGGTGAAGGCGGTGGTCAAGTTTTGGCTACTGGTACGCCAGAGGAGATTGCTGAAGTTAGAGCTTCCTATACCGGTCAATATCTTGGCCCAATTATGATTCGTGATCGGGCACGAGCACGTAAACAAGCTTAGTAAATATTAAAAATTTAAATGAATGATACTTAAATAAGACGCCCAAAAGATTGTCCTTGAGCTAATAGCTTTTTGTTATAGTCAATTGGTGTTACACTTATGTTGTAAGAAAATTAGGTTTAGTGAATTTTATGCAAGCATAAAATTATTTTTAAGTTTGGCTGCGTAGAATCTAAACTGTTGAAAGCCATTCAGCGATAACTTTTAACATAAATCTCATGAAAATTTTCTTACCTTACTTCTATACAGAGTTGTTCCCCAAAACAACTCAGACTAATTAACTTTTATCAAGTGTGGTTATTTAGCCCAAGTAACCACCAAGACAACGATAAAGGATACCCTTTATCAGAAGACCAAGTTGGCGTTAGTTGCTTACTTGGTTTTTTTGAGCAAGGTACTTGCAAATTTTTAGATAGTCATCTATACTTACTAAACGTAAGTTATTAAAGACAAAGAGGTGGAATCATGGCAGGGGAAAAATTAGACATTGCTTCAGCACGACGTAAGTTACATAGTCCCAACATTAAGACACGTAAGCGTGCCTTACGGGCTATCCATGACGCCAAGCGTCAAAAGCAAGTTAAAAACAAATAAAGGTCAGATTTAGACTGACTAGCCTTACAAATAAGTTGCTTATTTGTAAGGCTTTTTATTTTATTGAAAATTGCGGGTAGCTAACAGTAACATAATGTAAAAGTTAATATATAATGGAGATTACAGAGTAAAGGAGGGCATAATGGCAAAACGAGAATTAGTAATTGTTACTGGCATGAGTGGTGCTGGTAAGCGAGTTGCAATGGATGCCTTAGAAGACATTGGTTTTTATTCAGTAGATAATCTACCTCCACAAATGTTAGCTAGTTTTTGGGAAATGGTGGCCGAAGATCCAGCGTTTCAGCATGCAGCGGTCATGATTGATTTGCGTTCGCAAAAATTTTTCAAAGATTTAAGTGGGATTATGCAAAATCTCTTAAAAAAAGCTGACCGTAATTATGATTTAAAATTAATATATATTGATGCAAGTGATGAAACTTTAGTGGCACGTTATAAAGAAACTAGACGGCAGCATCCACTTTCGGGTGATAAGGGTACCCTATGGGGAATCCAACAGGAGCGTGAACAATTAGCCAGCATTCGTGAAATGGCAACTGAGATTATACACACTGATGAATTAGCTGCACGTAAGCTTAAACAGTTAATCGTTAGTAAATATGGTGATCAAGAGGCCCAACATAACTTGTTTAATGTTCAAGTGATGAGTTTCGGCTTTAAATATGGCATGCCAGTTGATGCTGATTTAGTCGTTGATGTACGCTTTTTGCCGAACCCATACTATTTAAAAGCTTTGCGTGACCTAACTGGGATTGACCAAGCAGTAAGCGATTATATCTGGGACAATCAAGATGCAAAAGAGTTTTACCAATTAGAGCTAGAGCAAGTCAAATGGCTGTTGCCACGTTATAAAGCTGAAGGTAAGACCACGTTGACAATTGCTTTTGGTTGTACTGGTGGTCAACATCGCTCAGTTGCCTTTGCACACCAACTGGCAAATGATTTGAAGGCCAATTGGAAGGTCAATGAATATCATCGTGATATTGAACGCCGCCGGGAAGGAAGTACCCGCGCATGACAAAAGGGCAAGAGCAACTTGAAAAATTTGCCCTTAAACCTGTACCTAAGATAGTTGTAATTGGTGGTGGCTCAGGCCAGCCAGTAATTTTAGGGGGCTTAAAAAAGTGTGATACTAATTTGACGGCAATCGTGACGGTTGCTGACGATGGTGGTTCTTCTGGCGTTTTACGTAATTATTTAAATATGGTGCCACCAGGAGATATTCGCAATGTCTTATCAACCCTGGCCAATATTGACCAAGAAGTAATTGATATTTTCCAGTATCGTTTTAACTCCGATGATGAGATGTTAGCTGGTCATGCACTAGGTAATTTAATCTTGGCTTCAATTGCCGAACAAGATAATAGTATTTTTAGTGCGGTTCAGCGGATGTCTAAGCTCTTCCAAATCGATGGGAATGTATTCCCAGTGGTAGATGAACCGTTAGTCCTACATGCTGAGTTCGCAGACGGTACGATTTTAGAGGGTGAGGGTGCAATTACTGCAGCTGGTAAGAAAATTAAACATGTCTGGGTAACCCCGCAATTTACCTTGGATAAACATCGCCTGCCAGAGGCACCTAGTGAAGTTGTCAATTCAATTCTAAATGCTGATGTGGTGGTATTGGGACCGGGCTCACTATTCACTTCAATTATGCCTAATTTAATGGTACCAAATGTGGCCGAGGCTCTTTTGGCCACGCGCGCTAAGGTTGTCTATGTTGCTAATATTATGACGCAAAAAGGTGAAACGGACGGCTTTTCAGATGCCGATCATGTGCGTGCCATTAATGAGCATATTGGTGAACGGGTGGTCGATGCCGTCATCATGAACACAGCACAAGTACCAGAAGATTATATTGATTGGAAAAAGTGGAATGAGGTATCTAGGCAAGTAATCTCTGATCCTGAACATGTACGTGCGGAAGGTGCAATCCCTGTGATGGGTGATTTGCTTGAACTACGGGATGCCGGTGCTTTCCATGATGGCTATAAAGTTGCTCAATTAATAATGCAGATTGCAGCTGCCGATAAACTAAATTAAGAATACGGAGGTAAGCCATGTCATTTGCTAGTGATGTAAAGAAAGAACTAACAATGCTCGATATTTCTAAGGCTGACAATGCCCGAGCAGAGTTATCGGCTTTAATGCGGATGAATGGTTCTCTTGGCCTAGCCAATATGCACTTTACCTTAAATGTACAAACTGAAAATGCAGCGACTGCCCGCCGTATCCTTTCATTATTACAAAAGTTCTATGATGTGAACTCAGAGATTTCTGTTCGACGGCAAATGAAGTTAAAGAAAAATAACCTTTATGTCGTTCGAATAACCCAGGATGTTGATAAGTTATTAGATGATTTGCGGATTTTTGAAAATTTTGAATTACTACCAACAATTCCGGATAGCTGGTTGGCAGATGAGGGGATGGCCCGTTCATATTTACGCGGCGCCTTTTTAGCAGCTGGGTCAGTTAATAACCCAGAAACAAGTCGCTATCACTTTGAGATTTATTCTTTGTATGAAGAGCAAGCAAATCAATTAGAACAGTTGATTAATCAATTTGATTTAAATGCTAAAACTGTTGAGCGTCGTTCAGGTTACATTGTTTATCTGAAGGAAGCTGAAAAAATTGCAGATATGTTGAACGTTATTGGTGCAACTGAGGCGATGTTAAAGTTTGAAGATGTCCGAATTGTGCGTGATATGCGGAATTCAGTTAATCGCTTGGTTAATGCTGAACAGGCTAACATCGAAAAGACAGTTACGGCTAGCCAAAAGCAAGTTGATGATATTGAATTCTTAGATGATGAACTAGGCTTGCATAAATTACCGGAAAATTTGCGGGAGATGGCGCAAATTCGTTTAAGTCATCGTGAAGAACCATTATCTGAATTAGGTAAGTATGTGACGGGCGGTTCAATCTCTAAATCAGGAGTTAATCACCGTCTAAGAAAAATTTCGCAACTCGCAGATGAATTAAGAACTGGGGGCAGCGTGCCCAAAATATTACGCTAAGAAAAAGTTTGACCTTTTTTGACTAATAGTTTAAAATATACGCAATCAACCTTATAGGAGGAATTTGTAATGAATCCAATTCCATATGTTATCGAACAATCAGCACGTGGTGAGCGTTCATATGACATTTTTTCACGCTTGTTAATTGATCGGATTATTATGGTGAATGGTCCCATCGAGTCACAGATGGCAACGGCAATTATTGCCCAGCTATTGTTCCTTGATGCGCAAGATCCTGATAAGGACATTTACATGTACATTAATTCACCTGGTGGGGAAGTTAATGCCGGTATGGCCATTTACGATACTATGAACTTCATTCGGGCAGATGTGCAGACCATTGTTATTGGGCTAGCTGCATCAATGGCGTCAGTTTTGGCCTCATCAGGAGCAAAGGGCAAGCGTTTTATCTTGCCTAATTCACAGTTCATGATTCACCAACCATCTGGTGGTGCGCAAGGACAACAAACTGAAATTGCGATTGCTGCAGAAGAAATTCTCAAGACTCGTAAGAAGTTAAATGAGATTTTGGCTGCTAATACTGGTCGACCTTATGAAGAGGTTGAACGTGACACTGAACGTGATCACTGGCTTGATGCAGAAGAATCACTTACCTATGGTTTGGTTGACAAGATTATGGTTTCAGCCAACGAGCAAAAATAATTAGTTTAGGTGTTAATTGATTAAAAGTGAGCTAACTTTGAAGGTTAGCTCACTTTTTAATTTGCATCAAATCTTAGCTTAAAAATAAAGAAGTGAGCTAGAAATTTAAATTTATGCGGAGAAAATTGGTGAAAAGCTATCCATTATAGGCGTTAAGCCTGCAAATGTCGTTGACTTTATCACAAATAACTACTTATAATTGTAGTTGTTATTGCTAGACAATTTTGGAGGAATATCATGAAGATTTTTGCATACGGAATTCGTGAAGACGAACAACCTGCTTTGAAGGCCTGGATTGCTGCACATCCAGAGGTTACTGTTGAATTTACTGACCAACTTTTGGACCCTGAAACTGCTAAGTTAGCAGAAGGTTTCGATGCTGTTAATGTATATCAACAATTGGACTACACACGTGAGACTTTGACAGCCTTGCATGAGTTGGGAATTAACAAGATGTCATTGCGTAATGTTGGAACTGACAACATTGACTTTGATGCTGCACGTGAGTTTGATTTTTCAATCTCAAATGTCCCAGTTTACTCACCTAATGCAATTGCTGAACACTCAATCATCCAAATGTCACGTTTGCTTCGTCGGACTAAGGCAATGGATGCTAAGGTTGCTAAGCATGACTTGCGCTGGGCACCAACAATTGGTCGCGAGATGCGGATGCAAACAGTTGGTGTTATCGGAACTGGTAACATCGGCCGTGTTGCAATGAAGATTCTAAAGGGCTTTGGGGCTAAGGTCATTGCTTATGACTTGTACCACAATGCTGAAGTTGAAGCTGAAGGTCTATACGTAGATACTTTGGAAGAGTTGTATGCACAAGCTGACGTAATTACTTTGTACGTTCCAGGTGTACCAGCTAACCACCACATGATTAATGCTGATTCAATCGCTAAGATGAAAGATGGCGTTGTAATCGTAAATTGCTCACGTGGAAACTTGATGGATATTGACGATGTAATCGCTGGTTTGGACTCAGGTAAGATTTCTGACTTCGCAATGGATGTTTACGAAGAAGAAGTTGGTTTGTTCAATGTTGATTGGTCAAACAAAGAATTCCCAGATGCTAAGATTGCTGATTTGATTGCTCGTGAGAACGTTTTGGTTACACCACACACTGCTTTCTACACAACTAAGGCTGTATTGGAAATGGTTACTCAATCAATGAATGCTTCATTGGCTTTCATTAATGGTGAGAAGCCATCAATCGCTGTTGAATACTAAAAATTAGATTTATCAATATTTTGGGGTCTATTTTTAACTTATAGGGGTTAACACTTTTTATGAATAACGAAGTTTTTGACGGTAACTACCGTTTCAATCTTAAAGATTTTCTCTTTAAGATTCTTGCTGGTTCAGCGCAAGGAATTCTAATTGGAGTTCTTCCGTCAGCAATTTTAAAGTACGTTCTACGACCATTTATCCAAAGTGGTATGCATTGGGCGATTAGTTTGAATGCAATTTTGGTGCTATTCTCATCATTTATTCCTTTGTTAATTGGTTTGGCAATCGCCATGCAATTTAAAATGAAGGCCTTAGATGTTGGAGTTTTGACAATTGCCGTTGGTGCGGCCTCTGGTTCAATTAAATGGGCCGTTGCACCGGCTGGATTTGTTAATCCCGTTAGTGGGCTAGCATTGAAGGCACCAGCCAGCGTTTATATCGCAGCTGGTGCGGGTGATGTTATTAATGCGATGATTGTTTCGGCAATCGGGGTACTAGTTATTTGGTTAGTTTACAAATATCTTTGGGGCTTTGGCGCATTAGCAATTATCTTAAGCCCATTGGTAATTGGTGGTGGCGTTGGCTTGCTTGGCTTGACAATCGCCCCAGTTGTTGGGAATGTAACAACTTGGCTAGGTAATCTAGTTGAGTATTTCACGACCTTGCTACCAATTCCAATGTCAATCTTAATTGCGATGGCATTCTCATTTATTATCATTACACCGGTTTCAACAGTTGGAATTGCTTTGGCGATTTCACTTGCTGGATTGGGATCTGGTGCTGCCGGAGTTGGCGTAATTGCGACAACTGTAATTTTGCTAATCAATTCAGTTAAGGTTAACAAAAAGGGAACATCAATCGCAATCTTCTTGGGTGCAATGAAGGGAATGATGCCTTCAGTCTTTAAGCGACCACAGATGATTCTATCCTTCCTATTGACGGCTGCAATTTCAGCTATACCAGTAGCTTTGTTTAATGTACAAGGTACACCAACAACTGCTGGGTTTGGGTGGATTGGAATGGTTTCACCAATCCAATCTTCTGTGATGGATACAGCTGATAAAGCCTTCCAAACGCATACGGTTTCACCAATGATTGCAATTCTAGTATTCTTCGTAGTACCGATAATTGCTGGGTTATTGTCAGATTTCTTATTCACTAAGGTGATTAAGTTGTACAAGCCAACTGACTTGCAACAAGAACTATAAGCATAACCTAAAATATTGGCTGCTCTTAGCAGTTGAATAGATAAAATTAATACAAAAAAGCTCTAAAATCTTCACAATTTTAGAGCTTTTTTGTGCATAATATAAGTACTGAGGCAGACGTAGTGGTTATTATAACTGAATAAAAAATACTAATTGATAATTAATTTTTAGCAAATGTAAGCAAATATATTACTTACAAATTATAAAGTAGTATGAAATTATCCTTACAAATAGCATTGTATTAGCCCAGAAATACCGGACTATCACCATATAGATAAATATTTAATTTTAGTAAAACCCTTTCATTTAATCCGAAAAAGTATATAATGAATTTGAGGGGCTTGGTGAAAACGGATACATTTTTTTAAAAGGAGGCATGACCTATGTCATTGCTAGATTTACAAGCCAAGGAACTTGGCTTCAAAAATTGGCAGGAACTTCGCAAGAAGTTACCCAATACAACAGCGCAACGTTTGATCAATGATTTGATTCTAAAGGAGCTATAAAATGGCTACGAGCGGCGCACAAAAAAAGACCTGAAATGAATTAACATTTCAGGTCTTTTTTAATTACTTAGGAGCAACAACTTGCTTACCCTTGTAAGTACCATCAGAAGCTACGTGATGGTTACGTACGTAAATACCATTTTCGTTTTGGTGAATTGCAGGGGTCTTTAGACCACCTTGACCACCGCGACGTGAGCGCTTAGCATTCTTTGAAACTTTACGTGCAGGAACTGCCATAATGTTATCCTCCCTTACACCGCCGTGCCGGATTGGAATAGGCAGTGTTATTTAATAATCGATTATTTTTTTCAACTGTTCTAATTTACATGAAAATGAGCTATATGTCAATAATTCAGCCATAATCACAGAAAATTTATATTTAATAGCTTAAAATGAGAAAGGATGCGCTTTCAATTAAAAGTCGACAAAGAAGCGCTAAAATTTACGTTTTCCTTTAGTAAAAGTATTTACAAAAACTATTAATAATAAGATAATGAGTGATACCAAAAAACAAGAAGGAGGAATTTTACTGATGCTTACAAATTCAGTAAAGGATTCCGTAAAGGATGAAAATGGCGGTTCAAGTTTGGCGGAAATTAACGGCACAGTTGAAGTACCGCAAAGTGGTGGCTTTCTCAGGAAACTGATGGCTTGGAGTGGTCCAGGAGCGCTGGTAGCTGTTGGTTATATGGATCCAGGTAATTGGATTACATCAATTGTTGGTGGTGCAGAGTACCATTACTTATTGATGTCTGTTGTCTTAATATCTAGTTTAATTGCGATGATGTTGCAATTTATGGCAGCTAAACTAGGCATTGTGGCTCAGAAAGATTTGGCGCAGATGATTCGTGACTCAACGAATAAAACCACTGGTTGGATTTTATGGTTTGTAACTGAGTTAGCAATCATGGCGACAGATATGGCAGAAGTTATTGGGGCGGCGATTGCCATCAATCTGCTTTTTGGCTTTCCACTACTCTGGGGTGTTTTGATTACAGCGGCAGATGTATTGCTACTGTTGCTTTTGATGAAACTCGGTTTCAGAAAGATTGAAGCAATTGTGGCGACCTTGATTCTAGTAATTCTAGCAATCTTTTTATACATGGCAATCTTAGCCAAGCCAGATATGGGAGCGGCAGTTGTTAATTTAGTACCGCACCGGGATATTTTAAAGTCAGGTCAGCTAACCCTAGCCTTGGGTATTGTGGGTGCGACTGTGATGCCCCATAATCTATATTTACATTCGTCAATTTCACAAACACGTAAGATTGACCGTAATGTGCCAGGTCGTGTCCGTGAGGCTCTTAAATTTACTGCTTGGGACTCAAATATCCAGTTGACTGGTGCCTTTGTTGTAAACTCATTGCTCTTGATTGTGGGAGCTGCCTTGTTCTTTGGTCATGGTAGTGACATGCAAGCCTTTGGTGATTTGTATAGGGCATTAAATAATAGTCATATTGTGGGTGCAATTGCTAGTCCGCTATTATCAATGCTCTTTGCATTAGCATTGTTAGCTTCTGGTCAAAATTCAACAATCACGGGTACATTGACGGGACAAATTATTATGGAAGGTTTTGCGCACTTACAGTTACCAATGTGGGTACAACGATTGGTAACGCGTGGACTTGCCCTTGTGCCAATCATTATCTTTACAATTATCTTTGGCGCAACTGAAGGAGCTTTAGATAAGCTATTAGTTTATTCACAAGTATTTCTATCAGTAGCGTTGCCTTTCTCAATGTTTCCTTTGATTTACTTTACTTCAAGAACTAAGTATATGGGTGAGTTTAAGAACGCAAGATGGATGACAATTGTAGCTTATCTTGTAGCACTTGCTTTAACGTTGTTGAATGTCCAGTTGATTATTCAAACAATTTCAAGTCTTTTCTAAGGAGTTAAAGGAGCTAGAAATTATGGAACCAAAAACTTTTAAACATGTTTTAGCAGCAGTAGATGATTCAGAACTAGGCCAGATGACACTAATTAACGCAATTCATCAAGCACGCGAAGATGATGCGCGTCTAACGATTTTATCGGTCTTCGAATCGGATGATTTGAGCGTTTTTGATTATTTTTCAAAAAATCGCAATCAAGCAGCGCGTGATGATGTCGAGCGTGCTTTAGGGCGCTATCGTAAGCTTGCTGAGGATGCAGGGGTGGCTAATGTTGCCACTATGCTAGCTGAGGGCGAGCCTGGCGAAGTAATCGTTAAAGATGTAATTCCAGATATTCATCCCGACTTGGTGGTGATTGGGGCGCATTCTAAGGACGATGAGGACCATCATTACTTTGGTTCACAATCAAAGTACGTTGCTAACAATGCACCGGTAACTGTAATGGTTGTACGATAATTAATCGATAGTACTAACGAACAATTATGCTTAATTGTTCGTTTTTTAATGCAAATATTTTAAATATAAGATAGAATTATCAAGTAGTTTGGGGATTCCTTGAAACGAGGAAGATATGATGAAGTTATTAAACGGGTATATTGATGCTTATTTGACAACGGTAAAATATCTAGATGATGTTGTTTCAGAACCAGCGATGGAGTTTGGTTTATCATTTGAACAATATTTAATAATGCACAGCATTGCTAATCATCAATCAGGCCTGACCTTAACAGAAGTTGTTGAAAGCCGTAATGTAACGAGAGCAGCGATTTCACGTCAGATTAAAATGCTCTTGAAAAAGCAGTATATTTACCAAGTACACGACCGAGCGGATCGGCGGCGAATGTTATTGTATTTAACTTCGGAAGGCACGGTCGTTGAAAAGGTCGTCACGATGCGGGTACAACATCGTTTTGAGGGCTGGGTAGAAACCTTTGGCGAAGCTAGTGCTGAGCGGGGACTGCGCATTTTAAAGCTGATTGAGCGTAAAATCGTATCAAAAGCCCGGGCTCGAATTAAGGCCCGTCAGTTAATGTAGGCATTATTTTGATGGATAAAAACAGTGGGGAACTTAACCCCACTGTTTTTTTAAATAGGCCTTGATGGTTTTTAGGGATATTGGTATAATAAATATTGTTGTTTTTGGGCATTGGCCAAGAGGTAAGGCAAAGGTCTCTGAATCCTTGAGCACTGGTTCGAATCCAGTATGCCCAATTAGCAGTTTTAGCAAACCCCGTCAGATTAGCGTTTTCGCCGGTCTGACGGGGTTTTCTTATGTTTTCAAGATTTTAAAAAGGTCATAGAAAGTCATGAAAAGTCACCGAAAATCAAGCAACTGTGTATTTTAGTGTGTATTTCTTGTTGTACTTTTGTAAGTGCTAGAAGTTCACTAATGAAGTGAATACATCAGCCATTTTTACCCGCATATCCTTAGTAACAGCGGCATAGATATTATGCGTTGTGTTTATATCATCATGACCGACTTGTGCTTGTAGTGTCTTAATATCCATGCTAGCTTGTACTGCTAGCGTGATATAAGTATGGCGTAACCTGTGTATATTTGTGTATATTTATCTGTGGTAGGTCAGGAACGTCTTTAATTGCAGATAGTAGCCATTCACGGGGCTGATTGGCGCTAATGCGCTTGTCTAGATTAAAGACAATGTCAGAGTGTACACCAGCCTAGCCACTATGAAGGCTTGTTGTTGGATAGAGCCATAGCATTATAGATAGTTGCCAAAAGGCTGCACACAAAAAACAAAAAAGGTTGCAAGATGTGCATGAAGTAACCGTTGATGTGATAGCTAACACACCGAATATTATGATGCTAACATTATAACTTTGCAAACCCTAACATCATCTTAGGGGGCATTGTGTTATACTTCAGGTACTAATTCATTCAAAACTAAGCGTCTTGGGTCTAAGTTATTTTCTGGTTTCGTCGCTAGAGGTAGCTTTTAATTTACGCTTAATATAAAACGTGTTACACTTCAAGCATGAATTGGGATATGCTGGGATACCTACATGTCTAAGCTACTTTCTGGTTTCAGCGCTAGAAGTAGCTTTTTTGTGTCTAATTTGTGCCACGCTGAAAATAGGCACAGACTGGAGGTTTCCAGTGTAATAGCTCATTCATAATCGCAGTGTTTGCAGGTTTAGCAGTAAACCTAATAAGCTACATTGCCAAGTGTTGGATAGATAAGGACTAGTCATAATTTATTGAACGGCCTTATCAGTTGTGTTTGAACTGGTAAGGCTTTTTGTTTGTCACATTGCAAGGTTTAAAGTAATAAATGCGGGGATGTTTTAGGATATAACTATTTAATGTAATATAAAGCGTTTTAAGAGCACTTTACACGTAATTGTTGAGAAGGTAACGAAACGAGCTCAGAGCAAAGACCAGCGATAGACAATCAAACGATAACAGCATTACAAGCTAATGATTGTTAGTCAGTGGCTAGATTAACCATACGTAAAAGTGTAAATACTAATTGCTAGCGGATATCTAATGGTTAGCTAGCAAGTAAGTAACAAAACAAGAAACTATACGGTTAAAAATGGCGGTGTTAGTTATGTTAGTGGATATATTCGGTGCTGAAAAAACAGTACCCCTTTTCCTCGTAGCTGTTTTGTTACAATATGCAACCAAAAAGATGTTAATTCCAACTAGATATATTTAAGATTTGATTTTAAGATATTTAAATACACTACAAACGCAAGAAAGTTAGTGTAATATGTAACTTAACAACTTATTTTGGGGAATTATAATGGCAAAGAAGTATTTAAGTACGAAAACAAGAACCAGTCACACTTTTGAATTTTATGAGATTCGGCAAGATGATCCGAATTGGCGTGAGGACTACCTTAGGATTAAGGCAATCCGCCAACGCGAGTTCATTCGATCAATGATGATTGGCCTTGTTGTTCTAATTGTAGTTTGTGGGGGACTTTTCGTAATCTACGGAAATAAAAAACAAACTGCGGCTAAAGATAATGAGAGTTCTTTGGTGGACCATGAAAAAGCTAGTGTGAGCTCAAGCAGTACAAGTGATAAAGTTTCAAGTAGCATGAGTGTGGAAACTTCGAACAGTATGAGTGACAAGGTTTCAAGCAGTGAAACAGCTGAGGAAGCAAGTGAGTTTCCTCATGCAGTGGTCTATACCGGGACTTGGACGGATAAGTTTCATTATGGCGATAGAATGATTACGGTAAATAAAGGTTCAGATGATGATAGCCTAACATTAGAAGATAGTCTAACTTTGCCAAATTCGCCTGTAAAATATACTGATTTGCAGATTGAGAATACTGATACTAAAACATTGACAGTCAGGACAAAGCGAACAGGACAAACTAAACGTATAAAAGTAAACACAGAAATTTACAATCCAGCCAATCAAGATACATATTATTTGGGCTATAATGCTGACAATGTCGTCACCTTGATTTATCCAATGTCGGATGCCTATGGCACCCCGCACTACTATGAATTTGACTACATTAACAACTAACTTGGGTTGATTTAAGCGCTTTTTTGGGCTAGCGAAGCTTGCAGTAATTTTAAAATTGTTGATTGAATTAAGCAGAAAACCTAAAGGAGGACTACTAACAATTATTGTTAGCAGTCCTCTTTTAAGTAAGAATGTTGGTAATACTTTGTAAGGCTGAAAGAATCATTAAGAAGTGAATAGCAAAGTGATTAATGTTTTAAACAATCACCAAATTTGGAAGCATTGAATTAATGCGATGAATGCTTTTTGGCTGATTAACCGCATTAATGATGGCTGACATAGCTACAGTATGGGTAAGGTCAAAACCTTGCGAGTGAATGATAAAGCTATGGTAACTAACGGTGTCACCATTAATTTCAAACCAGTTAGGTTCAATATGTTTGCTTTCAGCCTGAATATTTTTATCAGGCCAAACAAGATAGCGGATATTTCCATCAACATTGATTTTTTGAATTTGCCAGCCACGGTTAAAATCAGAAACTTCAAGCCAACGGCCATCAGAAATGTTTGAAATTGCATAATAAACTAGGGTGCTCATTAAAAGCTTTTGGTCATGATTTAAGTCACTAGCTGTAATGCTTGTAAGCGCTAGTTTGCTATTGTGTATTGGCGCATCAAGCTCATGCGTACGATAAGTTTGAATGCTAAGGGATATGAAGCAAGTTACTAGTATAAAGACTAAGGTACGGAGTATAGTGATTGGTTTATATTTCATGTGTTTACCTAAATATGAGTTGAGTTCTTAGCGAATGTAAGTGCTGTAATAATTGATAATAACAAATACTATTATTAATCAGTTTGTGTGAAAGTACGAGGATATTGGAGAATATCCAATTAAACTATACCTAAAAATTTTTAATTTCATCAATGTTGACAAATAATTAATCTAATTAACGGCTGTGCGCAATGCTATTAGAAGTGATTTGCAAAAAAGAGTTTAGAGATATGCTCTTCAAAATATTATGCTACTAAGCTTTAGAAAAAGCAGTTGATATTTTGTTTAAGTAAAGGTTAGGTATTGGAAATGCTTGTGTTCAAAAGCTAGTAAACATAAGAAAATAAAGTCAACAAAACTTGACAAAATAAAAAGGGACGCACTGATAATGACAGAGCACAGAGCACAGAGCACAGAGCACAGAGCACAGAGCACAGAGCACAGAGCACAGAGCACATTTAAATTGGACTAAACCTTCTTTCTTGGAGGTGGCCTAAAATGGTTAAATCATTTGAAACATCTGTAAAGCAGTGGGCTGATGAGCAGATTCGACATTTAGGCTGGCCGATAATAGGTTCAGAAGAACAAGTTATTGATGCAGATATCGAGCGTGCACTTAAAACAAACCCATCTAAAAGTGGTGGTAATGGTGGTGGAAGGCCTGACTATTCATTGATTATTGAAGACGGCGAAAAGCGAATACCAGTTTTCGTTGAATATAAGGGAGCCAAAAATAAGCTTATTAAATTAGATAAACAGAATTTAGTTATTTTACGTGATAAAGATGAGAATTTTGATTATAAGCAAGCAATTCCTCACTATGCTGTAAATGGTGCAGTCTATTATGCTATGAATGTTGTTAACGATACAGAGTACCGGGAGGTGCTCGCAGTAGGGGTAAATGGTTTTGAATCAGCTGGGAAGATGCAATATGAAATTAGTGTCTATGTACTGAATAAAATTCATGCAGAACTACCAATCCATTTAGGTGATTTTAAAGATTTTGATTTTTTGAAAAATAAAGCAATTCAACGAGAAGCGTTATTCAAAAAAATTGAAGCGGTTCAATTAGATCCAAAAGAAATTGAACAGCGAGCTATTCGGGATGATGCAAAAATCGAAGCAGCCTTGCAGGAGTTAAATCAAAAAATTCATGATGAGCAACAAATTATCCCAAGCCAAAGGATAAATGTAGTGGCGGGTGCCCTAATGGCAGCTATCGGCGTAAAAAATGAAGATGGTGGCTATAAGGTAGCACGGCTAAAGCCAAGTGAATTAATGGGCTCGACCGAAGAAGGAAATACCGACGGCGAAAAGATACTACGTAAAATAACTAACTCCTTGAAAAGTCGCAAATTACCAGAGAAGAAACAAAAACAGATTATCAATGTTTTAAGAAGTAATTTTGTAGATAATAATTTAAATCAAAAATCTGAATTAGAGACACAGACGCCAATTAGGGCAATCTATAAAGAAGTTTACGATAAATTAATTCCAATTTATGACGTAACCGGAATCAATGATTTCACTGGTAAATTATTTAATGTAATGAATGCGTGGGTTGATGTACCTGACGGCGGAGCTAATGATGTGGTCTTAACACCACGCTATGTTACTAACTTTATGGCAAGATTAACTAGGGTTAACATGGGAAGTTATGTTTGGGACTGGGCTTTAGGTTCTGGTGGCTTTTTGATTAGTGCGATGAACTTAATGATTAAGGACGCATATGAACACTATCCAAATGATAAAGGGAAATTGTTTGATACCATTGAAGGAATTAAAACCAAGCAATTATTAGGGGTTGAACTGCTACCGAACGTCTATATGCTGGCGGTTTTGAATATGATTTTAATGGGGGATGGCTCTTCAAATATTGTTAATGATAATTCACTAACCCAATATGAAGGTAAGTACGCATACAATGAAGACCCATTTCCAGCGGATGTGTTTTTGCTGAATCCACCTTACTCTGCTGAAGGTAACGGTATGATTTTTGTCGAGAAAGCTTTCAAAAAGCAGAAAAAAGGCTATGGCGCAGTCATTATCCAAGATAGTGCAGGAACAGGTAAGGCCGTCGAAATAAATCAACGTATTTTAAAAGAAAACACATTAAAGGCCAGCATTAAAATGCCAGCCGATTTATTTAAAGCTAGTGTGCAAACGTCAATATACCTGTTTGAGGTCGGAACGGGTGGCCATAAAAAGGATGATAATGTTTACTTTGTTGACCTAAGAGAAGATGGCTATACCAGAACCAATCGCAAGAAAGCGAAGATTAATTTAATCAACTCAAATGATGCAAAAGGGCATTATCAAGAAGTTGTTGACCTTATTTTGAATAAGGCTAAGAAAACGAATTACTTTAATGAGAATGATAATTATTATTTAGGGACAATTGACCCAGAGAGTGGAAAAGATTGGAACTATAACAAGAAAATTGATACAACTCCAACCGAGGCTGACTTCAAAAAGACGGTTAGTGATTATTTAAGCTGGGAAGTTTCTCAAATTCTTAAAGGAACGAATCAGGATTTTTAAGTAGCCCTAATTCAGAAGTTGAAGAACGAGTTAGGGCGCGATATCCAGGGCTTAATAATAAAAGATTCAAGCTATCCGAGTTGTTTCAAATTAGTAACACAAAATCATTCAATAAAGACCGTCTTACTAGAGTGAATGAAGAAAAGTATCCATATGTAACCAGAACCAGTATTAATAATGGTGTTTGGGGATATACGGGATTTGTAAATAGCGAGAACATTAATTCGGCAAAAACGTTTAGCCTTGGATTATTACAAATGGATTTTTTTTATCAAAAAGAAGCGTGGTATGCCGGACAATTTGTTAGGAAAATAATACCGAAGTTTGAAATAAACGATATTTTGGCGCTTTATTTTTCGGGAATATTAAATAAGCAAAAGTCACTGCTTTTATCGGTGCTAGTCAGGGAAGTTGACGATACTTTTAATAATATTGAAATCAATTTACCGGTATATAACACTGGAAATATTGCTTTTGATTATATGGAGGCTTATATCAAGGAACTTGAAGCAGAGCGTATTAAGGCTCTTGAAACATATCTACAGGCAACGGGATTGAATAGCTACGTATTATCAGATGAGGAGCGACAATTAGTTGAAAGCTTTAGAAAAAATGGGGGGGGCGATTAGTTGGCGTGAATTTGAAATTGGTTATTTATTTGACCATGTTGTACAAGGTAGACGTTTGAAAAAAGATGATCAGATAGAAGGCGAATTACCTTTTGTTATGTCGGGCACTACTGAAAATGGTATTGCAAACTATATATCAAATAATGTTCGTATTTTTCCTGGTAATAGTTTAACCGTAGATATATTTGGAAATGTATTTTATCGGTCGTATGAATACGGAATGGGAGACGATACTGGTGCATATTGGAGTAACGATAATAAGATGGCGAAATATACCATGTTATTTATTGGTGCATCAATGAGAATATCTTTGTTTGGACAATATGATTATGGACATAAACTCCGTAGTTCGAAATCTTTAGGGAAAAAGATTCTATTGCCAATTGATGAAAATAATCAACCTGATTATGAGAAAATGGATAAATATATCCATGCGATCGAAAAACTTGTAATTAAAAGTGTAGTCGAATGGAAAGACAAGCAGATAGAAGCAACTAGGTCCGTTGTAAGTAAATAATGATAATTTATGAGAGTATATTGTTTAGAAATAAGCAATATACTTTTTTAGTTAATTAGTGATTTACAATAACTTTTTAGAATTTGTATTATAGTGCATTTGAATGCTACAGAAAATCGCACCTACCCTAGTGCAAGTGTTTATTATTTGTAAGCAAATTTGATGAAATTATAAATAATAATGATTTAATTATATAGATAATTGTAGTTGTTTTATCTGGTTATCGCCTTGAATATAGCTAAAGAAAGGCCTAAAATAATAGACGTTTAGTTAATAAGAGGGGATAGGGATTATGTACGTTAAGCGTTTTTTACAGTTATTTGTTGTGTTTTTTATTGCGATTTTACTTTCTGAATTAGTTGTCTTTGGTTTGGGGATTAAGACGCTATTTTGGACCATTATCGTTGTTAGTGTTCTGGGATATATCTTACTGGTCATCCCGTTAGTAGTCATGACAATTCGCAAGGCCAAGGAGAAGAACGCTAATGATGCTAGTAATAATCAATTTGGTTTAGTTTTAGCCAAGTTGCCTAACAAAATTACGCTGGCCTATGTAAATAACACAAAGGTGTACAATTCAATTGTGACATTTAAACAATCAAAGACCGCTGAGAATGTCTTGTATGTTGTAACGCCTAAAGACACAAGTCGGGCTGAAAAAATTGCGACTGGCGACACCGTGGCAATTAGTTCTTGGTTTGTGGAAGCAACCGGTTTACGATTTAGCTCTAATAATGTAGTTGTGGATAAATTAACCGACGAGCAATTAAAAGCGGAACTAGTGGCGCAGCCAGAAATAAAAAGTTTGAATGAGAACGCTGAAAATATGCTTGTAATTAAGCTGACATTAAAATCAGTTTTGATTGAGAGCTTTAGGGATAATCCTAAGACGATTGAGTGGTAATATTTGATAAAGTTAATGTATTAAACTTGTTCGTTATCCTTAGGGATAACGAATTTTTTTAACTATGTGGGTAAATATTGATAAAACTGATTGTCAGATAGACTAGCTGCCACATGCTCTATCAGCGGTAGAAGGTACAAATTAAAAATATTGCTTTGCAGACCGCTTGATTTATAAGAAAATACTCTTAGAAAGCTAAAAACTGGAATTGCAGGAGATAATGCAATGCAACTATATTTTTTATGTACTGGAAATTCTGCGCGTAGCCAGATGGCCGAAGGCTTTGCCAAGCAGTACGCACCAAAGGATTGGCAGATTAAGAGTGCTGGTATCGAGCAGCATGGACTAAATCCCCTTGCAGTGGCGGTAATGCAAGAAAGCAATATTGATATTTCAATGCAGACCTCTGATTTGATTGATTTAGCCTATCTAAATTCAAGCGATTATGTAATTACGTTATGCGGCGATGCACGCGATAAGTGCCCAATTGCACCGGCAGCTGTCAAAAGACGGCATTGGCCATTGCTTGATCCAGCAAGGCCCTATGATAGTGCAGATGAGGAGTTAGCCATGTTTAGGTTGACCCGTGATAAGATTGAACGCTTAGTTAATGAATTAATTCAAAATATAAGGTGAAACCGTGATTTTACCAAACAAAAATGATAGTGCCCAACTTAGTTAGGCACTATCATTTTTGTTATATAAGTTATGCAACTCGATCGCTGTCCGCCGGCGTAAGAATGGCCATTGAAATAAGTTCTAAGATAGTCATTATTAGGACGATTGGTGGGAAAAACGCTACTGCAATTAGGACAATGACAGAAGTCAGCATAACGTACCAACTGCTGAGAAATTTAATTGCGGGCATATTCAAAACCTTTTGTGCTTTTGCCTGGTTGGTTTGCTTTAAGTCTGCAACAATTGCTAAGGTCAACCAGATGTAGGCTAATGTCCAAATAAAGACTGTGAAAAAATAGAACCATTCGGGGATGGCTTTATCAACAAAGCGGCCAACCCACGCCGTAGAAACAGGTAATAGTGACATGGTGAATAACCATAAGTTGTTTAACCAATAAACTTTTTTGGTAACTCTCTCAATTAAGGCAAACATATAATGGTGATTATACCAAGCGACTAGAATGAAAAAGAAACTGGTACCATAAGCAAATAGATAGGGTAGTTCTTCAATAATACCGTCTAATCCATAACTAGTTGGGGTTTTAAACTCTAAGACCATGATGGTAGCAATGATGGCAATAATAGCATCCGTAAATGCTTCGACACGATTTTTATTCATAATTTTTCCCTCCAAGTAATATTTTACAAGATTTCATGCAGTATAGCTTTTACAATTGATAATAATAAACATTAATTAATAAGTAATATTAAAAGCTATGAAAATAATTAAATGCTTAGAAGAACTCTTTGCAAACGCTTACATAAAATTGTAAACTATCTTTTGGAGGCATGAAAAATGGAAATAATAACAATTAAGGCCGCAATTGTCGGTTGTGGTGTAATTAGTGATATATATATTCAATCATTACAGGAAAAGTTTAAGATTATTGATTTAGTTGCCTGTTTTGATCTTAATCAGGAACGGATGTTAGCAACTGCTGAGCGCTATCAACTAAAGGCTTTAAGTTATGAAGCAATTTTGGCTGACCCACAAATTGAAATGATTATCAACTTAACCAATCCCAAGGCGCATTATGATGTAATCAAGCAAGCATTACTTCATGATAAGCATGTTTTTTCTGAAAAAATGATTGCGGTTGAATTGGCAGAAGGGGCAGAACTTTGTCAAATCGCTAAAGACCGAAATTTGCGCTTAGGTCTGGCGCCAGATACCTTTTTGGGAGCTGGAATTCAAACGGCCAATTATATCTTAGAAAAAGGGTTAATTGGTCAACCGCTATCAGCCGTTGTTTCTTTGAATCGCGACTTTAATATCTACGCTGATATTTTCCCGCATATGAACCAAAAAGGTGGCACCTTGCCTTTTGATACTGGTTGTTATTATATGACTGCGTTGGCAAGTATCTTAGGACCAGCTAAGCGTGTGACCGCCTTTGGCCGGACTTACAAGCCAGACCGGATTGGTCGGCGGGTTGATCGGCCTTGGTTTGGTGAAGCATCACAGGTTAAAGCTGAAAATATTTTGACAGCGGTAGTTGAATATGCGAATGGTGTATTATGCACGGTGCATTTTAATTCAGAAAATATTCTTAGCGAGGAGCCAGAATTAAAAATTTTTGGGGATGAAGGCATCTTAAAACTAGGTGATCCGAATAACTTTGATTCAATCAATATTCTACAAAAACCAATGAATGAAGGAACTGAATTTCCTTTCACCCATGGCTTTAGAGAGAATTCACGGGGTGTTGGCGCTGCTGAAATGGCTTGGTCAATCGTTAAGGGACGGCCACATCGGGCAAGTATGGAGATGGGCTATCATGTTTTTGAGCTACTACACGGTATGTATATCGGTGCTCAACAGGGAAAAATCTATGAGTTGCAGTCATCCTTTGAAAAGCCAGCTCCACTACCGACAGGTTATGTTGATAATGGCTTTTGGGGGCCAACGCAAGAAATTGCGTTAGCCTTTTAGCGTTTGGAAGTTGCAATTTATTTTTACAGAAGAATTTGATCGAGGTAAAGCAAATGCAAATACCATCTTTAGAAACAGTGGTCGCCCAAGAAGCGAAACTACAATTTGATCAATTTGATAATGATACTGCCCTAGAAATTGGGTATCGCTTAGTAAAGTTGGCACAGGCCGAGGCAGCTCCAGTTACGATTGATATAACACGGGCGCACCAACAACTTTTTCATGCTGCCTTGGCGGGAACTGCGCTTGACAACGATAAATGGCTACAACGTAAAATTAACACAGTCTATAATTTTGGTAGCAGTAGCCTAGCTTTGCAAATTAAAATGACGAGCGAGCAACGAAGCTTAGAAGAGGCGAGTTTGTTGAACAAGTTTGAATACGCAGCAGCTGGTGGGGCCTTTCCAGTGAACGTTAAGGGAACTGGCTTGGTCGGCACGATTGCCGTATCTGGGATGCGTTCAGAAGAAGACCATCAATTAATTGTTGATTGTTTGGAAAACTACTTTGCCCAATAAAAAAGAGGACAGTTATTGTCCTCTTTAAAATAAGATTATTTTAGCAACTAGGCGCTTGGCCTAGTTGCTTTTTTGATTAGTTTTTACGCATGCACAAGGTGGTTTTTTAGTCGGCCAAGCGCACCAACACATAGGAGGGCTAAGATTGCGAAAGTGACCCCACTAAGGCCAATCCAGCGCATTCCGATGTGAGCAACAATTAAGCTAGCGAAGCCCGACCCCAGAGCGATACCGCCGTTCCAAGCAATGGATTGTAGGGCGGCAGCCAGATTAGTTGACCCCAAGCCGGTACTTGCTTGTACATCGACAAAAAGTACCTGCGCAGGTGAATTTTGTAGATACATCATTAAACTTAGGCTAAGTAGTACCAAGGATAGTGCGATGAAATTATTCATAACCAAGGTAAAAATGATGAGCGCCAGTAGTTGCGCAAGTAAAACTTTCCATAATTTAGTGGCTGGCTCAATACCGCTACCTTGAGCAGCGAGTTTACCGCTGTAAATATTTCCACAAAGGCCAGCTAGCCCAATAACGACTAACCCCAAGCCAGACCAAGTTTTTGGGATGTGGATGTAGTTAATTAGTAAGGGGGTAATATACGTGTAAAAGGAGTATGTTCCAGCGGCACCAAAGACCACGATACCGCAGGCTAAGAGAATTCGTAAATCAGTGAAGATTTTAAATTGCGTAAAAATATTGGTTTTGTTTTGTGTAACCACTGCGCTGGTGCGAGGGATAGTTACATAAACGGCGCAAATTAATAGAATCGTAAGCACATTAATTAACCAAAAAGTTACTCGCCAGCCAATTTGATTAGTAATGAAAGATCCAATCGGCACGCCAAGGACTGCTGCAATTGAAAAACCAGAGTAGACCCAAGCAAGAAACCGCGTTCGATTGGCTAGGTCAACTAAATCAGGTGCAAAGGTCAGAGCAACGGCAGTTAAGGTACCAGCAACTGAAGCCCCGATAAGCCGAGCAACGACCAGACTCCAATAATTCCAAGAAATAGCAGCGAGCATGTTGCCACTTAGGAAAAAGATGAGGAGGGTTAGGAGCAAGGGAAAACGTTGAAAGCGTGAGCTTAGTGCAGCACCAAAGGGCGCAAGAATAACATAAGCAATTGCAAAATAAGACACTAAGTTACCTACTGCCGTAATTGGTACATTGATCGCGTGGGCAATTTGGGGTAGAACCCCAACCATAATGAACTCGCTTAAACCGAGTAGAAAACAAAGCATAAATAATAGGAAAACCTGAACATTTAAGAAGCGATTTTTATTGACGGAAATCATTTTAAAGACCCTTTCGACAGCCTGATTTAAAGTGCTTTTCCATTGTAGCCTTTAAACAACTGGGTTTTCAAGGTTGGTATTTCTAAAAAACTAACCTAGACTTTGAAAAGGGAAGTTAAAGCAGAGTACGTCGATAAAGTTATTTATCAATTTGGCTTAAGGTCAAATTGATAGTAATAGCCGTGTATTACTGGCATGAAGGTTTAATTGCGTTAGCAAATTTACCGCAGCAATAGTTGTATTAGGTGTGGGATGATGGCGGTAATAAATAAAATATAGATGCCAATTGTAAAATAGGCTACACGAGTAATGATTGCTTGGTAACGAATAAGATGGCTTTTGATAAAGGTGTGCGAATAGATTATTTGCATGATTACGGGTAATAAGCCAGTGAGTATTAGTAATATAGCGCTAATTGCTAGCCGATTTGCTAACGAACTAGCTGTAAAGACGGCACTGTAGGAAATTAAGTTGTCACTACTTGAGCTTAAATAGAGCATGTAGATTAACCAATAGGCGCCTGATTTTTTAAGTATATCTTGCTTAATTGGTAGGTCAACGTTTACTCGAAAGGCAAGGATGATGGGGATAATACCTAATAAACCTAGGCTCCAAGTTGGGACAAGGTGGTTAAGAATTTGGCTAGCTAAATTTGCCAAGGCGATTACGGTAATCGCCCCAGCTAGCTGGGATAATACAATTGTATGTACGGGATAAAGTAACAACATGCTAAGTAACAGTAACAGAGTGTCAACATTTGTAGCAAAAAATAGGGGAATACCAACAGTTAAAGCAGTCATAGTATAGGCCAGCTTTCAGTATTAATGCGCTTTTTGGCAGGTAATTAAATATTAAAAAAGACGTTGTTCAAAGAACAACGCCACAAACATGAAAGTCTTTCTACTTTAAGATTTTCATTCTAATTATATCATAGCTTATCAAGAAACTTGAAAGCTTATTTGTTTTTTCTTTTCACTTGTTGGAATGCCTGCCAACGTGGATAGGCTAACATTAGCCAAGTAACAGCGATAATACCCGTAAAGCTACCAATAAGGGTTGGTGTATAGACAGCCCGCTGGTTAGAACTACGCCAAAATGTAAAGACTAAGGTACTATTATCACCCTGGGGATTAGTAGCTAATAAACGATTTGGTGTCGTATAAGATTTTTGTGCCACAGCTACCTCAGCCGGATAAATTGTATTATTTTGTAAGGTAATTCGAT
This sequence comes from Weissella oryzae SG25, assembly GCF_000691805.2. Lineage (GTDB taxonomy): Bacteria > Bacillota > Bacilli > Lactobacillales > Lactobacillaceae > Weissella > Weissella oryzae. The sequence goes on from NZ_DF820492.1 coordinate 84,595, forward strand.
ATTTACCGGCTGCAAAGGGATAAGAAATATTCTTAACTAAACTATGGGCGGGGATTTTGCTTTCCAAGACAGGCTGCCATTGATTTGCTTGCCAACGATCGATGTACAACACAAGCGGTTGTGAGTACTCGGTTACTAGTTGCAAATTTGATGATTTAACGCCCAAAGGAACAATTTGTGAAATCTGCTGGCCTTGCTCAATAAAGGTATGATCATTTTGCTTTTGAATTGATGATTGAGCCCAACGATAGCTTGATACCGGTGATAAGAGATGGTTACTAGGAATCAAATTCATCGTTAGCAAGGAAATCCCACCTAAAATTGGCAAAGCAATTAGCGCCCAAGTATTTTTTTGCGTGAGCTCTTTAAACTTATTAAATTTAAGCGGTTGTTCGATTAAGTCAGCAAGGTTTTGATAACCAGCAAAGAGTAATAAACCAATGGTCATGAATTGGTAGCGGATTTTTACTTCCCAAATTAACGAATGGAATAGCGAGATACCGATGATGAAAAGTAATACTAGCAACATTAAGTTGACTTGTAACTTTTTCATTCGATAAAGTTTAACAACGATTGAAAAAAGTAGTAAGGCAATGAGGGCTTTAGTAAAGCTTTCATTGAGAACATCCAAGGTCAGCATGTGATTAAGCAAAAAGCTGGGTGCAGATTGCCAACGAATTTGATAATCAGTACTAGTTTGGAAGGTCCCGGATGACCAAAGGGTAAAGAATTTTGCTAACCAATGTAGAATCAGCGTAATTGGGTTGTATTCAGCGAAACGATGCAAAATGCCAGCCCAATCAGCCTGTGCCGCTGTCTTATACCCGTGGTGTAAAAGGGTATAATAACGGTCTGCAGTTGAATATTTACCACCAGAAGTTGGATTTAACCCCATGTAAATCCAGTGTAGCGTTGGGAAGACATCGGCATTATTTTTATCGTAGTGGAAGATGGTAAAGAGCCAACGACTAACTTGACTAGCGAGGATTAGACCAACAAAGCTACTGGCTAACATTCTTAGATTTAGTTGAAAAGTGAAATTTTGTTTTCGATTTTTAAACGATAACAAGAGCATCAATAAGAATGCAACCAAAAGAATGATAATATTAGGTCGCATAAGGTAGGCGGCACCAAATAAAATAACGGTCAAGCTAGCTGCTAACCATTTAAATGTCCCTTTATGTTCAGCTGAGTCATAAATGAGAGCTAAAGCTAGTGAAATTAAAATTGCGGGCCCATCTGAATAACCAACATTAAGTAGAAAAGTGTAGAAGAACGGTGTTATAATCGCAAAGCCAGCGGCGATTACGGCGATATTTTGATTGTGACGCCAGATTAAGTAGAACGTTAAACCGACAATGGCACTAGTAACAGCGACGTTAAAACTATAAAAAACCGCTAAGAATGGTAGGCCAGTCCAGCTACTCAGATGGAGAAAACCAGTATAAAGTGCAGTTAATGGCACTAAATTTGGATATTGGCGAATCCATTCTACCCAATCATAATTATGATTAGCTAGGCGAGTTGCCATTTGTAGCATTTGGACTGGATCACCGAAAACGCCAACGTGTACGGTAAAGACGAAGATGATTTGAATCAATAAAATTGAAAACCAGGCTAGCCAGATTATATATCCTTTAGTTTTGCTGGAAAAGCTTGTCAATTGGTGATAAATCCATCTAATGAGCAAGAAAAGAATTATCGTTAGAGTTATGACGCTAATTGAACTGATAATTGTCGTATCAGTGTGGCTAGCGAGTAACATTGATAAGAAAGCCCCAAAGAAAAGAATTAGTAAAGACCAACGGATAATTTTATTAATAATGGTCATACAGTTAAACCCCTAAGTATTTATTTCTATTTGTAATCATAGGCGTACGCCAAGTAATTGTCATGAATTTTTATCAGAATTTTATATTTTGAAATATGGGCTAGTAAAAATTATTAGTTTGACGTATAATAATGAATATAGTTTTAAGATATGTTTTATGTTTTACCCAAAATATCTGGCATTACCTTTGAATTATAATTATGTGTGTCAGGAGATATTAGACATGGAACAAGGAACAGTAAAGTGGTTTAACTCAGAAAAGGGCTTCGGATTTATCGCCCGCGAATCAGGTGACGATGTATTCGTACACTTCTCAGCTATCCAAACTGATGGATTTAAGGCTTTGGAAGACGGACAAAAGGTTTCTTTTGACGTTGAAGAAGGTAACCGTGGTTTGCAAGCTGTTAACGTTAACAAGATCTAATTCAAACCAATGTGTTAAAAGCATCAGTTCTTCGGAATTGATGCTTTTTATTTTTTCAAAAAGGTCACAAGCTAATTTATAGGCTTGTGACCTTTTTTAACTATAAGACTGAATTTTTAGTTTTTGAACACCAACTTAATTGTGTGAACTTGAAGACAAAGGGTTTTAAACTATGCAAGCAAATTGAAGCTGGCTAATAATCTGCATAGAGGAGGAACCAAAACTTATAATAACAGGCTTTGTCTTTCTATCCTCCAACGGTTTATAATCTATTTGTGTTACTTTTATACTTTCATTTTGAAAGCACACTAATTTGGTATCTTTCATATTTGTTTAGTTAGTGACTGGTAAGCAGTGGAGCTTATAAGCTGATTTAATATGCTTAGCTTAGCTGTTTTCATTAGCAAAAAATGTAGATAGAATAGAAGGAAAACGATGATGATGGAACAAAATACAAGCAGAATGCAGGCACTAGTAACGACTGACAATCAAGCAAAACCTTTGGCATTAATGGATATACCACGCCCTGTACCAAATGCTGAGGACATTCTAGTGCGAGTGTTTGCATCTGGGATAAATCCGGTCGATGCAAAACAGCGAGAACAAGCCAATAAATTGGGGGCCTCACGGGTCTTAGGATTTGATGGCTTTGGTGAGGTTGTCGCCTTGGGTGAGCGAGTAGCCAATTTTAAGGTCGGTGACCAGGTCTTTTATGCTGGTCAATTGAATCGAACTGGTTCAAATGCAGAATATGAAGTTGTTGATGCGCGGATTGCAGCTTTGGCACCAAAGAATGTTAGTCCAGCGGCGGCGGCAGCAATGCCGCTGACATTTTTAACGGCCTATGAATTGTTGCATGATCACTTTAAACTTGAAATGCAAATGCAGGCAGCTAAAGGAAAGCGTTTATTAATTATTAATGGAGCTGGTGGCGTTGGCTTGGTGATGATACAACTTGCTAAATGGCTTGGTATGGAAGTGATTGCTTCTGCTTCTCGGCCTGAAACGGTGCAACTTGTTAATGATTTTGGCGCTGATCAGGTTATAAACCATCGTGATGATTACGTTGCAGTTGTTAAATCACTTAATTTAGCACCAGTTGATTATATTGCAATTTTACATCAACCTGAGCAACATATCGAAGCGGCTGCCGAGTTAATCGCCCCCTTCGGACATATTGGGGCGATTGTTGAACCTAAGGCTCCTCTAGAGGTTCGTAAATTAAAAAATAAATCCGCATCATTAGACTGGGAATTTATGTTTACAAAAACTAATACGGGCTACGCGGTTGCAAGTCAAGGTCAGGCTTTGGCTTTGCTAAGTGAGCTGATGGAAAACGGACAAATTCTTTCAACCTTGACAGAAACAATGTCCGGATTAAGTGTTGAAGTAGTTGAAAAAGCTCAAAATCAGGTGGCCGCTGGAACTGGTTTAGGTAAGGTTGTTGTTACGTTCGACTAGTACCTTGGGTTAGCTTTAGTATAATTAATATTTAAGGTATGTTATTTACAATAATCTCTATCTAAAAATGTCTGGAGAAAAGTATGGCTTGGAAAGAAATACAGGAAAATATTGAACAAAATCGCTTGCGCAGAGTTGAAATAAAAGCACAAGCACAAAAAATTTTTAAGCGCGATTGGTTGGGCAACTTGAGTCTTTGGTTGATGCCATTTGTAACAATGGCCTTGGGCTTGTTTCTTTTAGGTGCTTTAATTGGTGGATTTGTGCGGGTCAAAAGTACAATGGCATTGATTGGTGTCTTGTTATTATTCTTCTTGGGCTTATTTTTAATCGGTCTGATTGTTAGCTATGGTCTTCAAGTCATACAGTATCGAGCACTAGCGCAGTGGCGTGATTCAACAACGAAGGCAGCACCGTTTACTAGTTATTTTCAGCAATTTTTACAGATAGATTGGTTGAAGCGAAGCATTTTAGTCGCCTTTGTGACGGGAATATTTATAATTTTATGGGGTTTGTTACCTTATTTATTAAATTATGCGGCAGGTGTGCTGACCGGTCTAGCATTTATGACTGGGAGTATGGGTGCTGATAGTTCAGGCTTGATTGGATGGGCTTGGATCGTACGCTTAGGTTCTTGGGCTTTGTTTGCTTTGTTAATCTACAAAATTTTAGGTTATACTTTTGGTCCCTATTTTATGTTAGATGCAAAACTGCGCGACCGTAGCTTGGGGGGGAGAACGATGCTTAAGCAAGGTTTGGCTTTGGTTAAGGGGCATCGCTTTGAACTACTGACGGCAGTGGCTTCCTTTTTCTGGTGGTTTATGCTTGTGATTTTAGTAGAGTTTTTATTGTTCCGTTTTGTGAATGATATTGTAGCGGTACTGGCATTTGCGCTGCTTTGGTCATACATCGGTAGCTATATTACACTGACTTGGACTGGATATTATGAGACATTGAAGGCAACTTCAAAATAAGTAAGTGAGGGTTAATCGGCAACGATTAGCCCTTTTATTTTCGTTGTCTCTTGCACTCTCGTTACCAGAGTGCTAATATATAAATAGTGGAAAGGTCAATAATGGTCAAACTACAAAATAAACGAAATTAACAAGAAAAATATGATGATATATGAATGATTAGGAGGTAGCAAATATGGCACAAGATCCATTTGCTTTTTCAAATTTTGATGATATTTTCCGCATGATGAATAGCGATGCAGCGCGTATGCAGCAAGCAGAGCGTGAACGAATGTTACAAGCACAAGCAATGCAGCAACAGCAACAAGCTAAAGGCCAAGCAACGGGAAATGAACAAGGTAATTTATTGGAACAATTTGGCATAAATTTGACGCAACTTGCTCGCGAAGGTAAGTTTGACCCAGTGATTGGTCGAGATAACGAGATTAAGCGGGTAATTGAAGTTCTAAACCGCCGGACTAAGAATAATCCAGTCTTAATTGGTGAAGCCGGGGTTGGAAAAACGGCTGTGGTCGAAGGGCTAGCACAAGCAATTGTTGACGGTAGTGTACCTGCTAAGTTGGCAAACAAAGAAGTTATCCGCTTAGATGTGGTTTCGCTTGTGCAGGGCACAGGGGTCCGCGGGCAGTTCGAAGAACGGATGCAGCAATTGATGAAAGAAGTTACCCAAAGGGCTGATGTAATTCTCTTTATTGATGAGATTCATGAAATTATGGGTGCCGGAACTGCGGGTGAGGGTTCTTTGGATGCTGGTAATATTTTGAAGCCAGCCCTAGCACGTGGTGAGTTTCAATTAATTGGTGCAACGACTTTGAGCGAATACCGACAAATTGAAAAAGATGCAGCAATTGCACGGCGTTTTCAAACGATTCAAGTTAATGAGCCGACGGCGGCGGAAGCCTTACTGATTTTGCAGGGGATTAGAGCACGCTATGAGGCTTACCATCAAGTCCATTATGCTGATGACGCGTTGGCAGCAGCAGTAAATTTGTCTAGTCGTTACATTCAAGAAAGGTTCTTGCCGGATAAAGCGATTGATTTGTTAGATGAAGCTGGCTCACGTAAGAACTTAACTTTGAAAGTAGCCAATCCAGAGGACTTAAAGCAACAAATTCATAATGCAGAAGCGCAAAAGCAGAGTGCTGTTGAGCATGAAGCTTTTGAGCGAGCTTCTAAGCTACGGGATGAAATTAATCGCTTAGAACTACAATTAGAAGCAATTGAACAGCAAGCACCACAAAAAATTGATGCAGCCATGGTAACAGTAGCAGATATTCAAAAAATTGTTGAAGAACGTACTGGGATTCCGGTTGGTGATTTACAAGCAGCTGAACAAAGTCAATTACAAAACTTGGCTGATAATTTAGCCCAACATGTAATTGGCCAAAGTGAAGCCACTAATAAGGTTGCTCGGGCGATTCGGCGTAATCGAGTTGGTTTCAACAAAACTGGACGACCAATTGGCTCTTTTCTTTTCGTTGGACCAACTGGTGTCGGTAAAACTGAAACGGCTAAGCAATTAGCCAAAGAGTTATTTGGTACGGCGGACAATATGATTCGCTTTGACATGTCTGAATACATGGAAAAGCATTCAGTTTCTAAATTGATTGGTGCACCAGCGGGGTATGTTGGTTATGAGGAAGCTGGTCAGCTAACGGAGGCTGTTCGTCGTCATCCGTACAGTCTGATTTTGCTTGATGAAGTTGAAAAGGCACATCCTGATGTTATGAACATGTTCTTACAGATCTTAGATGATGGTCGGCTAACTGATGCACAGGGACGCACAGTATCTTTCAAGGACACGATTATCATCATGACTTCAAATGCGGGAACTGGTGTGCAAAGTCCTAAAGTAGGCTTTGAGGCAGAAAAAGTTGCAACTGATAAGCAGAGTAAGGCTGATGTTTTACATCGCTTAGCTCCATACTTTAGACCAGAATTTTTGAACCGTTTCGATGGGATTATTCAATTTAACCCGTTGAACAAACGTGATTTACTTAATATTACAAGCTTGATGCTTGCTGACATGAATAAGACTGTAGCTGAGCATGGTTTACAGGTCACGGTATCAAAAGCAGCTGAGGAACGCCTAGTCGAATTAGGCTATGATCCAAATATGGGTGCGCGTCCTTTGCGGCGGGTAATCCAAGAGCAATTAGAAGATCAAATCGCTGATTTCTATTTAGATCATCCGACACAAAAGGCGCTAGTGGCTGACTTAGAAGATAATAAAATTACGATAAAAGCAGCCAAACCAGCTGTTACTAAGGTAAAGGCTAGCTGATGATTCTAGAATAATTAATAAAAAGCTAAAGGGCCTAAACTTATATTTTAAGTTTAGGCCCTTTGTGATGACTTATCTTTGTAATATATTTATAAAGAAAGGGTTACTTTTTTAGAGAACGAAAAGCTTGTCTTTACTTTTGTTATTAAAAACTCATAATAATTTTTTTGAAAAATTATATTAATCACCCAATTTTTATCTAGGTTTTTTCAAAGGTTTTGCATATTTATTGGCTAGCAAAAATGATGATTTTGTTTAATTTTTAAATTTGTAACATTTTTGTAACCAAAGTAAAGAAAATTAAATATTAATTACCTGCTCATGTAACAAAGTGCAGGTAGAATAATCCCTGTACTTGATAAAGTTAAAGATTATTTTATGTTAGCATCGTTAAAAGCGGTGGAATTAAACAGTATAGGAGAAATAAAGTTATGAATTCAATAAAAGGTTCATTATTGGTTGCAGCTGGGGCCGTTGCAACTATCGCTGGTTCACAAGTTGTCGCGTCAGCTGATACGACATACGCCGTAAAGTCTGGGGATACATTGTATAGTATCGCCGCACGTTACAACTCATCAGTTAATGCTATTGCACAAGCTAATGGTATTTCAAATACTAATTTGATTCTTACTGGGCAAAACATTAATATTCCTGGTGCTGATTCAAACACTACAAATAACAATAGTAACAACAGCAACAATAACAATGCTGGCAACACAAGCTCATCAGCTTCATACACGGTTGTTAGTGGTGATACTTTGTATGGTATCGCTTCAAAGCATGGTATGACTTTAGCTAGCTTAGTTCAATTAAACAATTTGAACCCAGCACAAGTTATCTTCCCTGGACAAGTATTGAACTTGTCAGGTAATGGTAGCTCAACTGATTCAAATTCATCAGCTAATACTGATACAAACGCAAATACGAACAGTAACTCTAACCAAAACAATACAGTTGTTGATACGACTAACACATACCCATATGGACAATGCACATGGTACGTGAAGTCACAACTATCTTGGGTTGGTAACTACTGGGGTAACGCAAGTAGCTGGGCAGCTTCAGCTGTTTCAGCTGGTCACACTGTAAGCAGTGTACCTACTGCTGGTTCAGTTGCTTACTTTGGACCTGGTGTTCAAGGTGCAGATGCAACTTATGGTCACGTTGCGGTAGTTGACTCAGTCAATGCTAACGGAACTGTTAATATTTCTGAAGCAAACTATCTTGGTTTGATTTACCACACACGGACAATTTCAACTTCAGGTTTGTTGTTCATTCACCAATAAGAAACACATTAACTGGCTGGGGATTTTGATTCCTAGCCAGTTTTTTATTAAGAAAGGTTACAACCATGCAGACACATTATGAATTTGGTCATATTTGGGTAACTGAAGCAGATGACGAAATAAAGGCCGAGCTTTTTTATAGCCGTTCAAAAGCAGGTAAGGGTTTTGAAATTACCGAGCTACGTAAAACGGCCGACATGCAAGACAGCGGCATTGAGCGTCAGTTAATGGCAGGTATGATGGATTATCTGAAATCACAACTTTGGGATTGGATTGATAGTTATCAAGGCCGGCCATTCTTAAGTGCTGATGGGCGTTATGATGTAATGGGATTCATGCAAGATTTTTATGGTGAAGTCTTTGGCGTAGATATAACTGATAATCTTACGGGGATGGTTGATCAAATGACCGCTGTACCGTTGGATGCATTGATTCCAGGTGATGCAGTTTTTTGGGGGCTGGAGACTGAGCCACACCAAGTAGCGATTTACCTAGGTGGTGGGAAAATCATGACTGTTGCCGTGAGCGATGGGAAAATTATCGAACAAGCATTGCAACGCTATGATCAGCCAAGTTTTGCACGAACTTTACGCTAAAGCTGGGAGGTTTCTAAGATGGAATTTCAATATGAATTGGGACGCCTTTGGCATGCTGATGCGCAAGGTGTGGTTGATGCTGAATTGCGTTTTTCAATTATTAATGATGGTGCTACTTGGTCAATTGATGAGATTCGGGTTGCCTTTGAGTTACGTGGTCGTGGAATTGCCAGTGAGATACTAGCACAGCTAGTTGAACGGGCTCGGAATGCTAGAATTACTTTGAAGCCAGTTTGCTCATATGCACGAATGCAATTTTTAAAACGGGCAGATTATCAAGCGCTGCAATATAAAGATTAAAAGAAAGTAATGAGCGACCATTTTATTAGGTTGCTTTTTCTTTTTAGCAGAATTTTAAGTTATACTGAAAACAAATAGTTAAAAACGAGGGCAATAATATGAAGCGTGGATTTGCAATTGTGGATAGATTTAAAGATGCTCAACTAAGTTTACCTAGCCGGGCTACGCAACACGCTGCTGGGTATGATTTTGCGGCAGCTGAAGATTTTGAATTGCCGTCAATTTGGCGTTTGAATTTTATCAAAATTTTATGGCAGATTTGGCAACAAAAATCACCGTCAGCCGACGATTTAGCTGCCGGGCAAGCTGTCTTGAAACCTTATCTAGTACCAACGGGAATTAAAGCTTATATGCAAGACGATGAAGTTTTGATCCTAGCAAACCGTTCGTCAAATCCATTGAAGCGCTCACTAATCCTGCCAAATGGGATTGGGGTAATTGATGCTGATTATGTTGATAACCCGCAAAATGAAGGGGAGATTTTTGTACAATTACTTAATTTCTCACTAGGTACAGTTAAAATTAAAAAAGGTGATCGAATTGCCCAAGGAATATTTATGCCATTCTTGTTAACTGATAGCGATCAGACAGCAAAAAAGCAGGCGCGGGTTGGTGGCTTTGGTAGTTCGGGTAATTAAAAGAGTGAGGTGAAAAATGGCAAAACAAAAGACCCAGTTTGTATGCTCAAATTGTGGCTATGTATCACAACGCTATATGGGACGTTGTCCTAACTGCGGCGCTTGGGGAACTTTGGTCGAAGAAGTTATGCAGCCCGAAAAGGCTGACCGTAAGTCACGGGTTAATCTAGCCGGTGAAATTGCGCAAGTTCAAAAATTAACCGAGGTAAATATTGAAGAAACTCCTCGTGTTCAAACAAATCTGGCAGAGTTTAATCGTGTCCTCGGTGGTGGCGTTGTGCCCGGATCGATGGTCTTGATTGGTGGTGACCCTGGAATTGGTAAATCAACACTGTTATTGCAAATTTCAGGTCAACTAGCAAGCACTGGGACGGTTTTGTACGTTTCTGGTGAGGAAAGTGCCAGCCAAATTAAGTTACGGGCTGAACGGCTGGGTGTAGAACCCGATGCAGATTTCTTTTTGTTCCCAGAAACTGATATGAGTCGTATTAGAAAAGCAATTGACGAAGTGAAACCAAGCTACGTAATTATTGATTCAATTCAAACGATGCAACAACCTGATGTGCAGTCAGCGGTTGGTTCGGTTGCACAAATTCGTGAAACAACTGCTGAGCTATTACAAATTGCGAAAACTAATGGGATTACAATTTTTATTGTGGGTCATGTTACAAAAGAAGGAGCAATAGCTGGGCCGAAAATTTTGGAACACATGGTTGATACTGTGCTTTACTTTGAAGGCGACAACCAGCGCGCTTATCGCTTGTTGCGCGCAGTGAAAAATCGCTTTGGTTCAACAAATGAACTAGGTATTTTTGAGATGGAACAAACGGGCCTGATTGAGGTTGCTAATCCATCGGATATTTTCTTGGAAGAACGTTTGGCTAATGCAAGTGGTTCGGCGGTTGTGATTGCGATGGAAGGGACAAGACCAATTATGGTCGAGGTCCAGGCCCTCCTGACTCCTACGGTTTTTGGTAATGCGCAACGGACCGCAGCAGGAATTGATCGCAATCGTGTTTCGGTTTTGATGGCAGTCTTGGAAAAACGGGCGAATTTGCTGTTGCAAAATCAAGATGCCTATATTCGAGCAGCTGGTGGTGTTCGCCTTGATGAGCCAGCCATTGATTTAGCAGTAGCAATTGCTATTGCCTCATCTTACAAGGATGTAGGAACCCAAGCGACCGATGCTTTTGTGGGTGAAATTGGCTTAACTGGCGAGATCAGACGGGTGCCAAGAATTAATGAACGTTTACTTGAGGCAGAAAAGATGGGCTTCAAACGTGTCTTTGTCCCTAAGAGTGTGGCGAATGATTTGGATGAGGTTTCCTTGCAAATTGTTCCAGTGGCAACGCTAGCGGATGCTTTACGATTGGCTTTAAATTAATTTAGAAAGGAGGCTAACTATGTTAAGAAAACGATTAATTTTAGGTGCCTATGCCTTAGTTGGTGGTGGGCTGGCAATTTCAATTTTGCCAATTCTATGGCGGATTTTTAAAATTGAACATTTGATTTGGTTAGCTAATCCGGTGACGGATTTCATTATTGGTGCATTTATTCTTTTTGTAATTGGTATTTATACCTGGCGCTTAGTTGATCGTGGGTTACATCAACTTGAGGTAGTTTTAAATAAGCAATCACCTTTGACTTTGCTTGTTTCCTCAGTTACTACGATTATCGGTTTGGCTTTGGCAGTTTTGATTTCAACGCCTCTGACACGGATGAATAATTTTTTCTTTAGTGCAATTATTCCAGTAATTCTACTAGGTTTGTTTGGATATTTAGGTTTTAGACTAGGTTCTACCAGAATCGATGAATGGCGGACCTTGATTCCGTCTCTAGCCAAAAGAACCCGTATTCGACCAAGAAAGTCAGACAATGGCAGTGACTTATTAACCGATGAAGAGACTAATTATCATCATTATAAGATTTTGGATACGAACATCTTGATTGACGGACGCATCGCAGATCTTGTAAAAACTGGCTTCATTGAGGGAACCTTGTTAGTACCAAATTTTGTGCTTTATGAATTGCAATATATTGCAGATGCTGGCGAATCAATCAAGCGAGTACGCGGTCGTCGTGGCCTCGATATTTTGAATGAATTACGCGAAACTGATGCAGTACCCCTTGAAATGTGGGAAGGCGACTACGATGACATTAAAGAAGTTGACGAGAAGTTGATTCGCCTTGCTAAGGATGTTAATGGCATTCTTGTAACGAATGATTATAATTTAAATAAGGTTGTGACTTTTCAAAATGTTGAAGTATTAAACATTAATGAGCTTGCTGGTGCCCTACGTCCACGCGTTGTTGTGGGGGATAAAATGCGGGTACAATTGGTTCGTAATGGAACTGAACGTAAGCAAGCGGTCGGATATTTAGATGACGGAACGATGATCGTTGTTGAAGACGGGCGTAATCATTTGCAAGAGAATGTTACGGTCGAAGTTACATCGTCACTGCAGACCGATGCTGGGCGGATGATTTTTGGAAATTTGGTAGAAAATTAAAGTTACCGGCCGAAAAGCCGAACTTTGTGCTATATTAGAAAACAGTTACTAAAATGATATTGTCATTGAGGAGTTGAAATTCATGGCTGACAAGAAGAAAGTACGCGTTCGATACGCGCCATCACCTACTGGACATTTGCATATTGGAAATGCTCGGACTGCTTTATTTAATTGGTTATATGCTCGGCACAACAAAGGCGAGTTTGTAATTCGGATTGAGGATACGGACACTGCACGTAATGTTGCTGATGGTGAACAATCACAGTTGGATAACTTGAAGTGGCTTGGCCTTGATTGGGATGAATCACCAGCTAACCCAGGTAAGTATGGGCCTTACCGGCAGTCAGAACGTTTGGCGATTTATAAGCCACTAATTCAAGAACTATTGGATAAGGGACTTGCATATAAGTCATACAAGACATCTGAAGAGTTGACGGCGGAACGTGAGGCACAGATTGCAGCTAAAGAAGCTCCACACTATGTCTATGAGTATGCGAACATGTCAGCTGAAGAAATTGCAACGGTTCAAGCTCGGGCCGAAGATGCCGGCTTAAAGCCAGTTGTACGTTTCCGGGTGCCAGTTGAGAAGACCTATGCTTGGGATGATATTGTTAAGGGCCACGTTGAGATTGGCGCCAACCAAGTTGGTGGTGATTGGGTCATTCAAAAGGCTGACGGTATGCCAACCTATAACTTTGCTGTGGTGGTTGATGATCACATGATGGAAATTTCGCACGTATTGCGGGGAGACGATCACGTTTCAAACACACCTAAGCAATTGATGATTTACGAAGCCTTTGGCTGGGAAGCCCCAATTTTTGGACATATGACTTTGATTGTTAACTCAGAAACTGGAAAAAAGTTGTCAAAGCGTGACGAAACAATTTTGCAGTTTATTGAGCAATACCGCAACTTAGGTTATTTGCCAGAAGCAATGTTGAACTTCATCGTTATGTTGGGTTGGGCACCAGTTGGTACCGAAGAAATTTTTACTAAGCAACAATTGGTTAAAATTTTTGATGAAACTCGTTTGTCAAAATCACCAGCTAAGTTTGATAGTAAGAAATTAGCCTGGGTAAACAATCAATGGATTAAGAAGGCCGATGAGCCACGCGTATTTGCTCAAATGGTTGAGAACTTAATCAGTGCTGGCTTAGTTACGGCTGAAGAGTTATCAACTGAGCGGATGCAATGGTTGCGTTCAGTTATCAATATGTATAAAGAGGGTGTTTCATATACCTCAGAAATTGTTGACTTAGTTAAGCCAGTCTTTTTTGCAATGCCAGCCGCAGATGAAATTCCAGCATCAGCTAAGGAATGGATGGCCGCTGATACCGCTCGACCAGCGCTAGAATTATTTGCACAAAAGTTAGCTGCGATGCCAGTCTTCTTATCAGTTGATATTTTAAAGGCGATTCGCGAAGTTCAAAATGAGCTTGGTATTAAAGGCCGTGAGCTTTGGAATCCACTACGAATCGCAACAACCCGTCAAGAAGATGGTCCAAATTTGGGCGATTTGATTGAGTTACTTGGCCGTGAGCAAGCCATTGCTAACATTAACGAGTTTTTGTAATTTGAATTAGCAAGCAACAAAAATAAAACCAAACTACTTTTCTAGTAAGAAAGGGTGGTTTGGTTTTTCTATTATAGTTGCCAGTGTAGTCTTAGAGTTATTTATGGTAAAATTTAGTAGACTATATTGATTTAGTTTAACAACTTGCAAAGGAAAAATAGAATGGCAAATCCGTTAAGGAACATTATTGAAAGTGATAAAAAAGAGATGCTCCGTCTCAACCGCATCGCTGACCAAGTTGAAGCGTACCAAGATGAGATGGCTACATTAAGTGATACAGAATTAAAAGCAAAAACACCATATTTGCGTCAATTACTAAAAGATGGTAAAACGCTAGATGATATTTTACCTGAGGCTTTTGCTGTCGTACGTGAGAGTGCCCGGCGTGTCTTAGGGTTGTATCCATTCCGTGTGCAAATTATGGGTTCGGCGGTCTTGCATGGCGGTAATATTTCCGAGATGCGGACTGGTGAAGGAAAAACATTGACGGCTACAATGGCGGTCTATTTAAATGCTCTCCCAGCACAAGGTGTCCATGTCGTTACAGTTAACGAATATTTGGCAGCGCGTGATGGTGAGGAAATGGGTGAATTGTACCAATGGTTAGGTTTGACCGTTGGCATCAATACTTCTGAGAAATCAGCGAGTGAGAAGCGTGACGCCTATAATGCAGATATTACCTATTCAACTAATTCAGAAATTGGTTTTGATTATCTACGAGACAACATGGTGGCAAACAAAGAAGACCGTGTACAACGTTCTTTGAACTTTGCACTAGTTGATGAAACTGATTCGATTTTGATTGATGAAGCGCGTACACCATTGATTATTTCAGGCGCACCAGAACAGGAAAATACCCAGTTGTATATTCGGGCAGACCGTTTTGTGAAGTCTTTGGTGGCCGAAGATGATTTCAAGGTTGATATGGAAGCCAAGACTGTATTGTTGCAAAATGAAGGAATTAAAAAGGCCGAACGTTACTTTAACCTGGATAACCTTTATGGGGCGTCAAATACGGCTTTGACCCACCATATCGACCAAGCTTTGCGGGCTAACTACACAATGGATAACAATAAAGATTATGTTATCCGTGACGGTGAGGTTGTCTTAGTTGATTCATTCTCCGGACGTATCCAAGAAGGTCGGCGTTTCTCTGATGGCTTGCACCAAGCTTTGGAAGCTAAAGAGCAAGTTCAGATTCAAGAGGATAATCGAGCAATGGCCTCGATTACCTATCAAAATCTTTTCCGACGGTATAAAAAGCTGTCTGGAATGACTGGAACCGCCAAGACTGAGGCCGAAGAATTCCGCGAAATTTATAATATGGAGATTATTACAATCCCAACAAATCGGCCAGTTCGCCGGGTTGATGATCAAGATTTGCTCTATCCAACGTTGCATGCAAAGTTTAATGCGGTCGTTGCTTTAATTAAGAAGTTGCATGCCAAGGGACAACCAATGTTGATTGGTACGGTTGCAGTGGAGACTTCTGAAATGCTATCAAGCATGCTTGATGCACAAGGAATTGCTCATAATGTTTTGAATGCGAAAAATCACGCACGTGAAGCTGAGATTATTGCAAATGCTGGTCAAAAAAGTGCCGTAACGATTGCAACTAATATGGCTGGTCGAGGAACTGATATTAAGCTTGGCCCTGGCGTGGCAGCACTTGGCGGCCTTGCCGTAATTGGTACTGAACGTCATGAGTCACGCCGAATTGATAATCAATTGCGTGGTCGTGCCGGTCGTCAAGGTGATAATGGTTATTCCCAGTTCTTCCTATCTTTGGAAGATGACTTGATGGTTCGTTTTGGTGGTGAGCGAATTCGCCTAATGATGGAGCGTATGAACTTAGATGAATCGGATGCGGTCATCCGAAACCGTTTGATTACCCGTTCAGTTGAATCAGCACAACGGCGCGTTGAAGGAAATAACTACGATTCACGTAAAAACGTCTTACAATACGATGATGTAATGTCACAACAACGTAATACTTTCTACGAAAATCGGAATGCTGTAATCGACGAAGAAAATTCGTTGGTAGATGTGATTTTACCAATGGCGGAACGTACGATTAAGCGAGTAGTCGATTCACACACGATTGGTAAGCCAGAAGAGTGGAATTTAAAGCCGGTTGTTGATTTTGCCGGTGCAATTTTGGTAAACGAGGGTGAAGTTACACTAGCTGACTTGGAAAAGAAGAGTCAAACTGAAATTGAAGATTATCTCTATGGCTTGGCAAAGGATGTTTATCTAGCTAAGGAAGCCCAGTTAGCTGATGCTGATCAGTTACTACAGTTCTCACGAGTGGTTGTACTGCGGGTTGCCGATGCCCGTTGGACTGACCACATGGAAGCGATGAACGAGCTTCGTGATGCGATTCAGCTTCGTGGCTATGGACAACTAAACCCTTTGATTGAATATCAAAATGAAGGCTTCCAAATGTTTGAAGAGATGATTGCTGATATTGAGTACGACGTTACGCGGCTATTTATGAAGGCTGAAATTCGTCAAAATCTCCGTTAAGCACTAAAAAATATTAGGTAAGCATACCTAATCATTAGTTGAACAATTGGGCCGGATGAATTCGTAAGAAAGTCATTCGGCTCTTGTACATAGTAAAAGCGTGGAAGCTTTTGTTGGTATAAAAGAAGATTGGAGACAGAAATGGAACTATCAGAAGTACGGCATGAGTTAGAGTTGATGAACGATGAAATTGTTCGTTTTGGTGACTCATTAGACTTAGACGCACTAAATGATGAAATTGCTGCCAACGAGCATCAGATGGTAATGCCTGATTTTTGGAATGATAATCTGGCAGCGCAAAAGGTGATTGATGGAAACAATGTTTTGAAAGAGCGACGTGACAACTATCTCAAGTTGACCCAAGCTGTTGAAAACATTGCAACGGCCTTAGAGTTGTTGAGTGAGCTACCTGATGATGAGATGCAAGCTGAAATGGAAGCTGATTTAAAGCAACTGGCTTTAGATTTGGAAAGCTATCGTTTGGCGCAGCTATTGAATGAACCATACGATGCAAATAATGCAATTTTGGAAATCCATCCAGGTTCCGGGGGAACTGAATCGGCCGATTGGGGAGCCAATTTGCAGCGCATGTATACCCGCTGGGCAGAAAAGCATGGCTTTAAGGTTGATTTGATGGATTATCATCCCGGGGATGTTGCAGGAATCGATTCAGCGACCTTGATGATTACCGGGCATAATGCCTATGGTTATCTACGTTCAGAACGTGGTGTCCATCGTTTTGTACGAATTTCACCCTTTGATTCGGCCGGCCGCCGCCATACATCTTTTGTATCAATCGATGTAATGCCAGAATTAGATGATTCAGTTGAAATTGATATAAATCCGGCGGATGTTAAGATGGATGTTTATCGGGCGTCTGGTGCCGGTGGACAGCATATTAATAAGACGTCTTCAGCAGTTCGCTTAACGCATATACCAACCGGAATTGTAGTTGCCTCACAGCAACAACGGTCACAATTCCAAAATAAGGATACTGCTTACGGTATGTTGAAAGCTAAGCTATATCAACTTGAAATGGATAAAAAAGAAGCTGAGCGAGCAGCAATTTCAGGTACGCAGTTAGAGAATGGTTGGGGCTCACAAATTCGGTCTTATGTTTTCCAGCCCTATCGAATGGTAAAAGACCATCGTTCAAATTACGAATCAGGTAACCCACAAGGGGTTATGGATGGTGATTTGGATCCCTTTATTAATGCTTATCTACGTTGGAAATTGGCTGAACAAAATCCAGATTAAAATCGAATCGATAAGTAGTGGATATCCACTGCTTATCGATTTTTTCATTACTTGTTGTTGATTACTTAACTTTAAGTAAGCTCCAGTAAATTTAATAGGTAGAGTATTTTGAATGCTTATACTTAAGATGACTATGTATAGGCGCTAATTAGTAATATACCTAAATTATGGAAAAATTTAACGATTTAGTCTTGTGAAAGCGTTTTATTTATTGTATTATAAATCACGTTGTTACTAATATAATGTTGAGTGGAAGGTTTTATATATGTCAATTTTAATTGCTTTGATTCCGGCAATCGCTTGGGGATCGGTTGGTATTGTTACCACCAAAATGGGTGGCTCTGCCGCACAAGGAACTTTGGGGATGACAATTGGAGCCTTAGTTTTCGGACTAGGGACGATGTTAATCTACGTTCTCCCCGTAGCTGGGAGTGATTATGCCTTCAATCCTAAGATTTGGGTTGTTGGCGTGGTTTCTGGTTTGTTCTGGGCAGTTGGAACCGCTGGTCAGTTCATTGGGTTTAAAAAACTAGGGGTTTCAATTGGTAATCCAATTTCAACGGCTGGTCAGATTATTTTTAATGCAATTATGGCGGCGGCTGTTTTGGGTGATTGGACCAGCTCACGGATGTGGCTATTTGGTCTGATTGCGATTGCTATGGTTGCTTTGGGAGCATACTTCACATCAATACCTGACGCTAATGCACCTAAGCAGATGAATATTGATTTTAGCTGGTCAGCTGGGTTGTTGGCAATGTTAATTTCAACTTTGGGATACATGATGTATTTTGTCTTCCCAAATCTACTAGCCAAGATAGGTTATATCTCAGCTAGTTTGAAAGCTGGGCCACATGGATCAGCAGATGGCCTATACTATATGACTTCAATTGTCGGCCCACAATCAATTGGACAAGTCGTTGGAGCCTTAATTATCGTTATCTTCTTTATGAAGGAACGCGAAATTTTCGCTAAGGCAACTTGGCGTAACGTAGTTACCGGATTAGTTTGGGCAGTTGGAAATGTCTTTATGTTTATCTCAGCAGCTAATCCAAAGATTGGACAAGCAACAGCGGCCACGTTGTCACAAATGGGAATTATCGTTGGAGTCTTTGGAAGTATTTGGATTCTTGGTGAACGTAAGTCAAAGCGTCAAATGGTCTTTATCATTATTGGAGTAATCTTGGTTGCCTTAGGTGGCGTAGTTATTTCAAATTTGGCTAATATATAGATGAAAAAAAAGGTAGCTCACCGATACTGATGAGTTACCTTTTTTATTGATTTAGTTAGATCTAGCTGGTGGCTTTAACTTTCTTATAAGAGAGTGTGGTATATTATTATATTATAAATGTTTGGACGGGCTTAGTTAAAAGGTGGGACCATTATGGGTGATCAGTGGGGAGCCCCAGGTAGTATGGTGGAACCAGTTTGGTATATAGTCAGTTAAAAACAGAATAAGAAAATTTAGGGAGTATATTAATGCCACTTTTAGATATGAATGATTCAGACGCTTTGGCCCGCTATAATGATTTTGTTCGGCAGTCACCCTTTGCGCAAATAACCCAGGATTTAGCTTGGGCAGAAGTTAAAAATAACTGGACACCACGCTATGTTTATTTGGAAGATGCAGATAAGCAGATTATCGCTGCACTATCAATTCTTATGATTAAGCAGGCCAATGGTAAGATGTTTGCTTATGCTTCTAAAGGTCCAGTTATGGATATGCAGGATTTAGACTTATTTGATCGTTTAATGCAAGAAGCAAAGCTAGCTTTGGCAAATGATGATGTCTATGTTCTGAAGGTTGATCCTGAGATTAGTTATAGTGATGAGTTAAACGCACAATTACAGGCTCGTGGTTATGTCACACGTAATCGGGGCTTAAAGGGTGGGATGCACGCCACAATTCAACCACGCCTGAATATGGTGATGGATTTGACGGTTAAGCCAGATGCAGAAACCGCTTTTGATTTTGTGCCTTCAAAGACTAAAAATAAATTACGGCGGCCATTCCGTGATGGTATCGTGGTTGATTTTGGTCTCGAGCAGAGCGATTTAGATGATTTTTACATGACTTATGAAATTATGAGCCAGCGACATGGTATTACATATCGACCAAAGGACTATTTCCAACGTATGGTAGATGCCTTTGTTGGCACTGATATGATGCGAATTTATCGGGCCCGTTTTGAAGAGCAAACGATTGGAACCGGAATTGCTTTTAAGATTGGCTCAAAGATTTGGTATATGTACGCTGGTACAATTGATGATGCGCCAGTAAATGGGGCTGCTTATGCAATTCAAGTCGAAATGATTCAGTGGGCCATTGACAGTCATATGCCCCTTTATGATTTGGGTGGGATTGAAAAGGAAGATGTTGAAGATTCACTCTGGAAGTTCAAGCATAATTTTGTGCGCGGAGCAGCCCAAGAGTATATTGGTGAGATTGACTTAGTCTTAGATGAGGCCAGTTACGAAGCCAGTTATGCGGATTAATTAAGCAATAAAGCTTAATAACTTAGGATTTAAGTGGTATATAAGCCTTGCCTTTTAGCAATTCATGGTATGGATATCTTGACATTAATATGCAAATAACTTATATTAGTATTTGTCGTAAGAAAGTCATGGAGATATACCCAAGTCTGGCTGAAGGGAACGGTCTTGAAAACCGTCAGGTCGGGAAACCGGCGCGGGGGTTCGAATCCCTCTATCTCCTTTCGAAGAATCGTATCCACTTGGATGCGATTTTTTTGTTCAAGGGTTAGTTTTCATGCAAGTTCAAGGAAGAAAAAGGTATAATTAATTTATGGAAAAGCTTAGTTCAGTGCAAAATAGTCGCGTAAAGGCTTGGCAAAAGTTACAATCTAAAAAGGGACGGCAAGCTAGTCAAACCTATCTTTTAGATGGTTGGCATTTAGTTGAAGAAGCAATTAAACATGATGGTAAATTACATGCAATCATGGCAACACCAGAACAACTAGCACAACATCAGGATGAACTTCCTTTGGGTGTACCAGTTTTTGAAATTAATGACGACATTGCAAAGAAGCTATCTGATTTAGTAACACCACAAGGAATTTTTGCGGAAGTGACGTTACCAGTAGCAAGTCGTTCACCACAGTTTATTCATGACGGCGCTTGGTTGTTCTTGGATGGAATTCAAGACCCTGGTAACATTGGTACCATGGTACGAACGGCGGATGCAGCTGGATATAGTGGAGTTGTCTTTGGTCAAGGAACAGTTGACCCATATTCAGCCAAAGCTTTGCGGGCAATGCAAGGTAGCCAATTCCATTTGACCCTCACAGTTGGTGACTTAGCTGAATGGACGGCCGCCTTTACGCAAAACGGGCTAAATGTTTATGGAACCAAACTTGATCCTAGTGCCGCTGATTTGTTCACGATTCCAGCTCAAAGCCAGTTTGCCTTGATTATGGGAAATGAGGGTCAGGGAATGCGGACTGATTTAGCTGAAATGACGACCCAAAACCTATATATTCCGCTAACTGGTCAAGCTGAGTCATTGAATGTTGCAGTAGCCGCCGGGATTGCGATGTTTGCTTTAAAAAATCGGTAAGAGATAAGTAGCTGTCAGCCTTGGATGAATAGGAGATGGTTTGATGCAAGCACAGAAATGGCAAAAAGATACGGTTTATTTGGAGATTGTGGGTGACCTATTGGCACACCCACAAGTTCAATTGCTTAAGAATTATGTGCAACATCATCATTCTGATCGGTTGCAACATTCAATTGATGTGTCTTATTTAAGCTATCGAATAGCTTTACGCTATGGCCTAAATGCAACTGCGGTTGCGCGAGCCGGCTTGTTACATGATTTATTCTTTTATGATTGGCGGGTAACTAAGTTCGAACTAGGTACGCACGCCTTCATTCATCCCCGGGTTGCTTTTAGAAATGCCGAAAAAATTACGGCACTTTCACCGATGGAAAAAGATATTATACTTAAACACATGTGGGGGGCAACCAGTGCCTTGCCGCATTTTAGAGAAAGTTTATTGGTTGATTTAGTTGATGATTGGGTTGCTTTGGTTGATTTTTTTGCCCCTAAGTGGCGAAAAATTCGCAACTTGCTAAAAAAATGAAATCCGGTTATTAAGCAAAGATTCGTGCAATGCACTAAAATTAGCGCTAAAATAATTACCGAGTAATTGTTAGTAAAATAAGTAAGGAGAAACAAAACATGACAGCAGCAACTGAACAAAAGGTAAGCGAAGGAAACTGTGCTGATGCAGTAATTTGTGATAAATTCACTGCTACTTTTAATATTTTAGGTCGTAAATGGAATGGCTTAATTATTGAAGTCTTACTTAATGAGGGACCAAGCCGTTTTAAGGACTTGTCACGAGCAGTGATTAACTGTTCTGATCGTGTAATGGTCGAACGCTTAAAAGAGCTTGAAGAAGCTGATTTGATTGAACGTCGGACCTATGAAGATTCTTCTTTGATTGAATATGCATTAACTGAGCGTGGTGAATCAATGCGACCAATGATGGAAGCAATCCATACTTGGTCAGATAAGTGGAATAGCTAAAATTAATTAATTTAAAAAGTGGTTACTTAGACATCGTTCAAGTGACCTTTTTTTGCTGATAGGGGAGAAGTGGATGTTTGCTTTAGGTTTAAGTATGTTAGTTGGGTTGGAAGCACTTTATATTATGATTTTGGAGATGTTTATGTCAGCTGAAAAGCAAGCAGCTGTTTTTGGTATCGATAAAAAGGTGTTAAATATCAAGGAAGTCCGATCTTTACTAGCGAATCAAGGTATTTATAATGGTGCCTTGGGCGCATTAATTTTGGTAGTTGGTATTTTTTTCATGGCCAATGCTGGAAAAATCTTTTTGAGCCTTTTAATGGTTTATATTGTAATTGTTGCGCTATACGGCGCACTAACCGTTAATAAAAAAATTGCCTTGGTTCAAGGATTACCCGCATTAGTGGCGCTGTTAGCCTTAATTTTTAGCTAAGGGACTCGACAGATTAAAAAATTATCGGTAAAATAAATTTATTACTTTGAATGACCTAGTAGGTTGGTTAATCTTTTCAGCGATTATGGGTGGGTGTGAGCCATAGATGATGACAAACTGAATTTCAGTCAGGAGTAGGATGGTTGATAAGGCTGTCCCGACTTAGCCCGCGTTATAGGGCCCCTAAGAACAGGGCAATTGACTGTTAAAGTAGGGTGGTACCACGTTTATAGACGTCCCTTTGGTATTTATTTACCAAAGGGACTTTTTTTATTCAAAAAAGGAGAACTAAGATGAGTTTAGCTGATGAGTTACAAGCTTTAAAAAAGCAAGCATTAAACGAAATTAAAGACTCAGTTGATAACTTAAAAGAGCTGAATCAAGTTCGGGTTAATTGGCTTGGTAAAAAGGGACCGATTACTGAAGTATTGCGCGGTATGAAAGATTTAAGTGCTGAGGAACGCCCAAAAGTTGGGGCAATTGCCAACGAGCTTCGCGATAAGTTGGCTGATGCCATTAGTATTAAGCAAGCCCAGCTGGAAAAAGCTGCTTTGCAAGCCCAACTAAGTGCTGAGAAACTTGATGTAACTTTGCCAGGAAGGCCTTTAAAACAGGGGCAACCCCATGTTTTGCAACAAATCATTGATGACTTGGAAGATCAATTTATGGGAATGGGTTATCAAGTATTAGAGGGACCAGAAGTTGAAACTGACAAGTTTAATTTTGAAATGATGAACTTGCCAAAAGATCACCCCGCCCGTGATATGCAAGATACCTTTTACATTACACCCGAGATTCTGATGCGGACGCAGACATCACCAATGCAAGCTCGGGCAATGGTAAACCATGACTTTACTAAGGGGCCTTTGAAGATGATTTCACCAGGTCGTGTTTATCGGCGTGATACGGATGATGCAACGCATTCACATCAATTTCACCAAGTCGAAGGCTTAGTACTTGATAAGCACATTACAATGGCTGATTTAAAGGGTACATTGCTAGCAGTTGCCCACCAACTCTTTGGTGATGACCACGATATCCGCCTAAGGCCATCATACTTTCCTTTTACTGAGCCTTCAGTTGAGGTTGATGTTTCTTGGGGACCGGTTACCGCTGATACCAAGCCAGAAGATATCGAATGGATTGAAGTTCTTGGTGCTGGAATGGTTCACCCTAACGTATTGCGCATGGCAGGCATTGATGCAGATGTATACGGCGGCTTTGCCTTTGGCTTAGGCCCAGATCGTTTTGCCATGTTAAAGTATGGGGTCGAAGATATCCGTAACTTCTATTTGAATGATGTACGTTTCTTAGAACAATTCACGCAGAGAGGATAAAATACTATGAAAGTTTCAGTAAATTGGCTACGAGATTATGTCGATATTAATTTGCCAGTCAATGAACTTGCCGAAAAGATTTCACGTACGGCGGTTGAAATTGAAGGTCAATCACAACCTAAGGGAAATATGAAGAATGTTGTCATCGCTAAGGTGTTATCAGTAGAGCCACACCCAGATTCTGATCACATGGTAATTACCCAGATTGATGCGGGTGAAGATGAACCAATTCAGATTGTGACTGGGGCACCTAATATTGCAGTTGGTCAAACCGTAATTTTGGCGAAGCACAATTCAATAATTGGTGGCGGTCAAAAAATCAAAAAGAGCAAGTTGCGTGGGGTAATGTCAAATGGAATGTTGGCTGCCTTACAGGAGCTGGGCTTTGATGATAAAATCGCACCAAAGGCCTTTGAAGCCGGTATTTGGGTCTTTGATGTTACGGATGCAGCAAGTCTAAAGCCGGGTGAAGATGCGCTAGAAGTATTAGGCTTGACCGATGATGTGCTAGAAACGGGTATTACACCAAATCGGGCTGACATGCTTTCAATGAACGGTACCGCTTTTGAAGTCGCAGCAATTTTGGAGCAAGAGGTTAAGTTACCAACTTTTGAATTAACTGAATCTGCCCACAAGACGGCTGATTTACTCTCAGCAACGGCACCAGCTGATTTAGCAAGTAAGTATGCACTGCGCGTTGTTGAAAACGTTGAGATTAAGGATTCACCACTCTGGTTGCAACGCCGGCTATGGACGATGGGAATTCGGCCAATTAATAACGTAGTTGATGTAACCAACTACATGTTGTTAATGTACGGTCAACCTTTGCATGCCTTTGATTTTGATAGTTTGCCTAATAAGCAGATTAATGTGCGTACTGCCAAGGCGGCTGAACAAATTAAGACCTTAGATGGTCAAGAACGTTTGGCTGATGAGCAGGACATTATTATTGCTGATGGTGAAACAGGTCTAATGTTTGCGGGTGTCATGGGCGGTGAGTCAACTGAAGTTACCAATGCAACGGTGAATGTTGTCTTAGAAGGTGCGGTCTTTGAGGCAAGCATGATTCGTAAGACTGCCCAACGCCAAAACCTTCATTCAGAAGCTTCACAGCGTTTTGAACGTGGCGTTGACGTAGAGGCAACCTTTGTGGCTTTAGACCATGCCGCAGCCTTAATTGCACAATTAGCTGGCGGAACAGTAGCAGCAGGACGTTTGGTAGCACAAGACTATCAATATGTAGCACCTGTAGTGAAAGTAAGTGTTGCGCAAGCTAACCATGTATTGGGAACGCAAATTACGGCGGCAACGATTGCTAAGATTTTTGACCAACTAAAGTTTGCTTATACAGTTGAGAATGATGAATTTACCGTAACCATTCCAGCAAGACGCTGGGATATTAGCTTGCCAGCTGATCTAATTGAAGAGATTGCGCGTTTGTATGGTTATGATAAGCTACCAGCTACTTTGCCAACTGGGGAAACAACTCCCGGTATGTTGAGTGCAAAACAGGTATTAATTCGGGCAAGTCGCCATATTTTGGAAGGCTTGGGTCTAAATCAGGCAATCTCATATGTATTGACAACGCCACAAAAAGCCCAAGATTTCAAATTACATGCCGGTGAGCCGATTAAATTGGACTACCCAATGAGTCAAGACCGTTCGCAAACCCGTAGTTCACTATTGACGGGACTATTGGATGATGTTGCTTACAATGTTGCACGCAAGCAAAAAGATTTAGCTTTGTATGAACAAGGACGAGTGTTTGTATCGACTGATCCAACCCAGTTACCGGTTGAAGTTGAGCATTTGGCAGGTGTGATAACTGGTGATTGGACAAAGCGCACTTGGAATCAAGCAGCGCAGCCAGTAGATTTCTTTACTCTTAAGGGGATTGTAATGGCATACTTGAATAACTTGGCTTTGCTTGATCAAGTTGAGTTTGTCGCTAGTCAAGATTATCCTGAGATGCACCCAGGTCGTACAGCTGAGTTACGCCTTGGTGAAACGGTTCTTGGTTTTATTGGGCAAATTCACCCAAGTACTGCTAAAGCTTATAAGGTTAATGAAACCTATGGATTTGAGCTTGATTTGACAGCAATCATGGCCATTAAGCAGCGTGCTGATCAATATAAAGCAATCTCACGTTATCCTGCAATCAGTCGTGATTTAGCAATTATGGTTGATAAGCAGACCGAAGCAACAGCCTTGCTAAAGGCAATTCAACAAGCGGGTGGACCTTATCTACATGATGTTGAACTATTCGATTTGTATACCGGTGATAATTTGCCAGCAGGTAAGAAGTCTTTGGCTTACACTTTGAATTTTGTTAATCCAGCGGCAACCCTAGTTGATGACGATGTTAATGTTGCGGTTGAAAAAATTACCCAACAATTAACACAGGACTTTGCGGCAGAATTGCGCTAAACTTCGGTTTTGTAAAAAGTTCTTAATTAAAAAGTTAAAAATTCACATTTTCGTGGTATTGCTGTTATACTTTCGATAATGTGGATTTTTATTTTTGGGAGAATATAATAAGATGCAAAAATTTGAAGCGCGTACTACACGCCAGGATAGTGCTAAAAAGCAGCGCCCTGGCGGGAAAAAGCCCAAGCAATCTAAGCGAATGAGAATCATTATTGCCGTTATTGGCTTATTGTTGGTAATCGGCATTGGTTATGCTGTCTATTATCATGCAGAGGTTACCAATTATTCAGCATTAGATAGCAGTTCGAAGCGTGAACAACAAATTGAAATTAAGAGTGGCACGAGCACTAAGGCCATTGCAACTGATTTAAAAAATAAGGGTGTAATTCGTTCAGATAAGGCATTTTTACATTATATTGATGTAAAGAATGTCGCCGAATTAAAAGCAGGTTACTATTTACTTAGTCCAGCCATGTCACTTAGCACAATTACTACTAAATTATCCGCAGGTGGATCGCCTTATCCATTGAATGGTAAAGGGGCTGTAACAGTTCGTGAGGGCGAGAATGCAGAGGCAATTGCTAAAGAAGTTGCCGTTGAAACTAACTTTTCTGCTAAGGAATTTTTAGCAGCACTAAATGATACAAGCTTTTTGAACCGCCTAAAAGCCGCTTATCCTGGTTTGTTAGATGATGCGGTTAATGCACAAAACGTACGTTATAAGCTAGAGGGTTATCTATATCCTGCAACCTATGAAGTGAAAAATGCAGCCAATGTTCGCCAAATTATTAACCAAATGGTGGCCGCTGATTACGAAAAAATGAGTCCATATTTCGACCAGATTAAGCAATCAGGAATGACGGTTCAACAAGTGATGACCTTAGCTTCTTTGGTTGAACGTGAAGGCACTAGTCAAGATAATCGTGGTATTATTGCCGGTGTTTTCTTGAATCGGATTAAGGTAAATATGCCATTGGCTTCAGATGTGGCGGTTAAGTACGCCTTAGATACGGATAAGGCGAATTTAAGTGATGCGGATGTTAAGGTTAATTCACCATATAATTTATATGCGAATACTGGATTTGGACCTGGACCATTTGACAGTCCAACCGTTAGCTCAGTAGAAGCAGTGTTAAATCCTAAGGATCAAGATAAAGGCTATCTCTTCTTCGTAGCTAACTTAAAGACCGGTGAAATCTATTATTCAAAGACCTATGATGACCAGTTGAAGAATACTAGTAAGGTTCAATCCGCTAATAATGCGGCTGGGGCGGCTAGCAAGAGTAGTAAGTAAAAATATGTATATTAAAAAAGCCGGCCTAATTGCCGGCTTTTTTGATAAAGAAAAAGTGACTGGGCTAAAAGCTCAGTCACTGCTTAACGCTATTAAGCATTTTTAACAGAAAGGATTTTTACATCCATTGAACCGTTATTTGGTAGGGTAACAGTAACCTCATCACCAACGGTCTTACCAATTAGAGATTGTGCGATTGGTGATTCGTTTGAAATCTTACCAGCAAGTGGGTCAGCTTCAACGGCACCAACAATTTCGTAAGTCTCAGGATCTTCATCAGGTAACTCTTGGAAAGTTACAATCTTACCCAAGGCAACTTCATCAGCAGCAATTTCTGATGAATCAATGATGACGGAATTATCAAGCATACTTTGCAAGGTGTTAATTCGTCCTTCAACAAAGGCTTGTTCATCTTTAGCAGATTGATATTCAGAGTTTTCAGATAAATCACCAAAACTACGTGCAATTTGAATTCGGTTAGTGATTTCAGCGCGAGTCTCTGTGATTAATTTATTAAGTTCTGCCTCTATTTTTGCCTTTCCATCAAGCGTCATTGGAAATGTTTTTTCTTCAGCCATGACGGCCTCCTATCGTTAATTAAATCTATTAAACTGACAAAACGTAATCAAAGCATTTTGCCAGGCTTACAAAGTAAAATACCATGACCAGCGTATTGTGTAAAGATATAGTTATGTCGGTTTTAATAAATCTTTTTATGGCGTTGGTTGAAACTCTCAGTCCAAAGAACACCAAGTGTAAAGAGTAAGGTACCGGCTGAAATGATTATACCAGCTTTTAAATAAGGCGCCTCAAAAGTAAGTTCGATATGATGTTTGCCTGGGGTTGTCGTTGCGGCTAAGAAGAAGCCACCAACTTTATTATTAGTAACAACATGACCGTCAATTTTAATCTGCCAACCCTTAGCATAAGGGATTGTAGTCATTACCAGATTTTGATTGGCTGGTAAGTTAATATCACCAGTGATTTTAGTGTCTGCAAAAGTCATATTGGTTATTCCATTGGCTTTAAGTTGTTCGGCACCTTGGGCAATGGCAGTTTGGTCACTTTGATAGAGTGAAACATTTTGTAGCCATAATTCATTTTTATTCAAAGTAAAAGTGATATTTTGTGGCTGTCCAGCAACACCAGCTGGCAAAGCTAAAACAATCGTGTGCCGATGACTTGGGATGGCCGCAATTGGCGTGCCATTAACCGTAATACTGGCTTCATCGGCCGATATTTGGCCACCAATACTCAAATAATAAGGACTATCAGTTTTCGGTGTGTAGGTCATTGAAATGCTGGCCGGTTGGTCATCATTGTTTTTCTTTAGAAAGGCCCCTGTAATGGTGCCTGGTGCATTGAGATTATCAACTGATGTCTGATTGAAATTCACAGCGGTGAAGACTTGATTGTCATTATAACCAGTTAGAGTGTCCCAGAGTCGATTTTGATTAGTCAATGGATCATCAGCCTTAAATCTGAGATTTAAAGCATTTGGACTGGCTGCAAAAACTAATGGCAGAGCATTTTCGTTTTTGCTAACAACGACATCTGAAGTTGTCTGTTGAATTTTATAAATACCATTAGTATCCCAACGCGGGAAAGTTGCCATATTAGAGGGGGTTCCCTTTTGTTCAGCTTGGTTGCCGGTTGGCTGCATTAAATACCGCATACCGAGGAGGTCGTCGGTCAAAAGAGTACCACTATTATAAGTTACATAGTTATCACCTTCTGGTTGCCCAATTGCAGCCATAAAATCACTCTGTTGATGCTCGAGAGCTGAAGAAAAAGTTGAAGCGCCAAAATAATTACCCTGCAAGGGGTCGCCCTTAGTACGTTGGAAAGACTGAGCAACACGGTAGAAGGTATGATGGTTTGGTTTAAAGTTACGACTAACTTTTTGGAGAGCTCGAATATAAGTCTGGTATTCAGTGTTAGTTAAATAAGAGAATTGATTGAGCGTCCAAATCGTTGAAACGGTCATTTCACCAATGGCTAAAAGACTAACTGCCGCCAACCACCAGCGACTATTATTAGCTAAAATGTATAAAATTAGCATTAAGGCAAAAAATGTTACGCCAAGAATTAACTGGTCTTGGGTCAAGAAGTTAAGCTTATTTAGCCGAGAGAAGAGATAAATTAGACTGACAACTAGGATTACAAGCAAGAAACCTAACTGCCACCAATTCATTTGAAGCTTAGGTGACCAGATTGAGGCTGCAAGCCAGATAAGCCAGAAGCTAAAGACAAAGGAAAAGCGGTAAGGATACCAAACTGGATACTGGAAACCATGCCAAGCTAAGTCAAGTGGTGCATACATCATTGATAGAATTAAAAAACTTGTGATAATTGCAGCCCAAAGACGCGTTTGCCAGCGAATTTGCTGACTAGTAAAAAAGTACCAGACGGTAATTAATACTAAAGAACCAACAAAGATATTAGGTAAACCAGTTGGCATTTGGTCAAAGTTGAACGTTCCTAAAAAGAATTTACCAATGAAATCGGCGATGGGGTACTCAAAATTCCATTTGAGATTTTCAAGCATGTACTGGCCTTTTGAATTCATCAGAGTATAAGCCGTTGGAAGCCAAATGAAGGCGGATAAACCAATCGAAACTGCAGAACCAAAGACAAATTTGCGCAGCATCCTTAAACGACTTTGCCAGGCAAATGATGACCATGATTGGCGCCAGATGAAGTATAATATCATGAACAGGCCAACCATGTAGGCCATATAGTAGTTAATAATCAACATGGCAGTTAGTGGTAGAATATATTGCCACTTTGAACACTCATTAAGATATTTCTCTAGGCCAACGACAATGAAGGGTAGCAAAATTGCAGCATCAAGCCATAACAGATTAAGTTGGTTGGCCACGAACCAGCCAGACATACTGTAAATTACACCAAAAAATAGTAAGGACCAGCCTCTTTGCCAGCGCATCCGTTTAAGAGCAAAAGCCATACTCCAACTGGCTAGTCCGTATTTAATAACGGTCAAAAATAAAATGCCAGCCGGCAGTGAGGCGTTAGGAAAGAACAGTAGTACTAGGTTAGTTGGGCTCATTAAATAGTAGGCCCAATCGCCAAGGCTTTCGCCACCAAGTCCTTTAGCAAAGTTAAAGAAAATACTGTTAAGATTGCCTGTGAGCGTAGTTTTGTAGCCGGCAAAAAAATCAATGTACTGTTGACCGAGGTCGACAGTTAGAATGGAGCTGGAACCAAATGGTGCCATTTTACGATAGGCGAAGTAAACGAGCATTATCAGGCTAGGTAGCAAAAAACTAAGCCAGAGGATTCGGGTTGTCTTACGCCATTTAATTGGGTTTAAGTTTTTAAGCATGTAAATTAAGTCCTTGTAATTTGAAAACTAATACTCTTATTAAAGCATAAAAATTTTGTGATACAATTAAAAGCGTTGAAAATTAGGAAGAAAAAAGGTTAAAACCATGAAATCACCAGAAAAGCGACGGCAGAAAAAACGAGGAAGAACAACATCGTTGTCACGGATTCCAACGAGATTAAATATTCTTATGGGGGTCGTTGTGGTTATGTTGGGGGCGCTAGCGTTTAAGGCGTTCACTTTGCAAATCACTCATCATACGCTTTATGAGGATGCGGTTTCTAGTAATACGACGAGTATTCAAGAAGAGAATGTACAGCGTGGCGAAATTTTTGATAGTCAAGGTAAGTTATTAGTATCAAATTCAGGTACACACTCAATTCAGTATACTAAACCACAAAATGTAACCAATGAACAAATGTACTCAGTTGCAAATAACGTTGGAAAATTTGTTAAAATCTCAACCGACCAATTATCGACTGGTAATTATGCGGCTTATTATATTCTTGATAGTAGTCGCGCTAAGGATGTCGCAAAAAAAGCTAAGTTACAATACGCACCAACAACCGATGTTTTTGTAAACAAAGCTAAAGCGTATGTTGCAGACCATAAAGATGAATTTCCTCTAACGGCTAAGCAAGAGAATGCCGCTATGATTTTCCAAAAAATGGCTAATGCATATTCGTTATCGACAGTGCAAATTAAAACATCAGATGTAAGTGATGAAGAAATTGCCGCAATTGGGGAACGTCAATCAACCATGCCCGGAATTAATGTTGGTATGTACTATACCCGATCTTATCCAGCCGGTGATGGCATTAAGAGTTTGGTGGGAACAGAAGGTAAAGTACCAGATGATTCACTTAATCAGTTATTAAGTGAAGGCTACAGTCGCGATGACATGGTTGGAACGTCATTCCTTGAAAAAGAGTATGAAGCACAACTAAAAGGTGCTAAGCGACGCGTCCAAATCACGACTGATCCAAAGACGGATGAAACTAAGTCTAAGGTTTTGTATAAGGGTAAAGTTGGTTCAAACTTGATTTTAACTTTGAATAGTAAGTTTCAAGATGACGTTCGGCAAATTATCACCAGTAATATGCCAACAGGACCTGCGACTGGTGGATATGCAGTGGTGCTTAATCCAAAGACTGGTGGTGTCTATGCCATGGTTGGTGTTGATCGAAACAATCAAAATGGTCAGCTAACTGATAATGATGCGGCGAACGTTAATAAAGCTCAGGTAATGGGATCGGTTGTTAAGCCAGCAATGATTACGACAGCCATGATGCGCGGAGTAATTACACCAAGCAACAATACTTTGACTGACCAGCCAATCAAGATTGCTGGAACAGCTTCAAAGAGTTCATGGTTCAATTCTGACGGTAACCATAATACGGCCTTAACAGCGCCAGAAGCTTTAGAAGTTTCTTCTAATTCATACGTTATGCAATTAATGCTAAAGATGGGTGGCTTAAACTATAGCCCTGGTATGGGCTTGAGTGGATTGAACACTAGTATCTTTGGAATTATGCGGAATGGTTTAGCTCGCTTTGGAATGGGTGTTAAAACAGGTATTGACTTACCCGGTGAACTTTCCGGATTGAAGGGACCAACAACAGCCAGTGATATTGGTTTGGCCTTGGATGAATCATTTGGACAATACGACACCTTTACAACCATTCAACTAGCACAATACGTTTCAACGATTGCTAATGGCGGTTATCGGATTCAACCTCATTTGGTTGAAGCAATTCAACAGCCTGGTACTAATGGAGCTAAGTCTACTCTAGAGAGCATTCCAACAAAAGTTTTGGGAACGGTTGGCTGGACAGAGGCCGAGCGAAACATAATTTGGAGTGGAATGAACTTAGTATCGCATGGTACTAGTCCATACGTTACAGGTGGTTCTAAGATTAAGACCCTACCAGTTAATGTCAGCATGAAGACTGGTACAGCCGAAACCTTTACTAATGGTGCCTCAACAACTGCCAATACAGCGATTTCTTTCGTGCCAAATTCAAATGTGGCCGTTGCAGTTGTATATCCTGATGTAGCAGCCGGTAATACTAGTGATCCAAATATCACAGCAACTTACCAGATTTGGCAAAAGGTGTTGGACGATATTGAAGATAAAGATGCTCTAAATGCGTCAACTAATACAAATAGTTAATTAATTACTTTCCAAAAGGAGCTTAAAACCTTCTTTTGGAATTTTTTTTAATTAGTAAAATATAATATGATAAAATTATAAAAAGTTTGATAGATTTTTGTAAGAAGAAGGAAAAAATGGATAAAAAAATAGCAAGGGCACAGGCATTAGTTAATTTGCAAAATTTAACTGATGGGCAACGGGCTAGGGCGATGCAATTGCTAGTTAAGCAGGTGACTCAGCTAACGGCTTGGCAAAAAGCTAAAACGGTGGCTTTAACCTTGGGACAGGGGGCCGAAATACCAACAGATTTATTGGTGCAAACTGCCTTGTTACAAGGTAAGGAGGTTAGTTTACCGCGAGTATTGCCAAAGCGGCAAATGGAATTTGTGAAGATTAACCAAGCGACAAGCTATTATCGACACTCCTTTGGTATGTTAGAGCCTGTTGATGGTCCGTTGATTGAAGCAACTGATATTGATTTTGTTTTGGTACCAGGTCTGGCATATACAAAAGCTGGTGATCGACTTGGCTTTGGGGGTGGTTATTATGATCGTTGGCTACCGCAAACTAAGGCGACTAAAGTAGCTGTGACCTTGGCAGTAAATTATCAGGCAAAGGCATACTGGCCCAAAGAACCTACCGATGTACAAGTTGATCAAATTTTAGTAATCGATGAAAGGAGCTTAAGTTAATGCAAGAATTAAAGGCAGAATTTAAAATTCAGCCAGTAAATTTGATACTAGTTGGCATAATGATTATGCTTTATGGGGCCGAAGTGATTGTGAGTCGTAGCACGACAATCTCAACGCAGATTCTCTATAATTTTGGTGCAAATTTTGCTCCGGCAGTCATATTCAATCATCAATGGTGGCGGCTGTTTACGGCTGGCTTATTACATGTTAGCTTTTTCCATATTGTTTTCAATTTAATTGTAATGTACTGGATTGGGCGCTTACTTGAACGGGCTTTGGGTAGTATGCGTTACCTAATTTTGTTTGTTTTTGCCAACATTTTAGGAAATTTATTCACTTTGGCGCTTGGCGATTTACGCGCAATCTCAGCAGGGGCTAGTGGTGCTATTTATGGTATGTTTGGTAGCCTAATTATTTTAGGAATTCTAGCTCACTGGCGGGGCTTTTGGGGCGAACAAGCTAAAACCATTGGCCTTTTGGTGGTTCTCTCACTAGTTGGAAACCTCTTTTCAACTGGTATTGACCTCTGGGCGCATATAGGGGGCATAATTGCCGGAGCGGTGCTGACACCATTATTGTTAAAAAATCAGGCACTACAGGCAAGTAATCAACGACCAGAGCTTTTGAAAAGTGGAAGTGTTATTTTAATAATTGGGATGATTGGTATCTTGATAATGATAGGAGTAAGTCATGGCAATGCGTACTTTTCTTGATGTTTTGGATTTATTGAAAAATTACGATGTGTACATCCATATTGGTAAAAGATTATGGGATATCGAAGTTGCAGCTTTGGAAATTGACAATTTATATAAGGCTGGTTTATTAGACGTTAAAGAATACGGGCAGATTAAGCTGGTTTTAGCTCATGAGCATGAATTAGAGGAGCGAAAAAATAAGTGAAGTATTTCATGAAACCGCTTTAATTAATTAAATATATCTGTTATTATTTTATAGTAGTAAAAGGTTAATCATAATGTTGATTAAATAGTGAAGGAGAAATTTTCGATGGTAAAGGATAAGTTGATCGGTATTGACCTAGGAGGTACAACGATCAAGTTTGCAATTTTAACAGTTGAAGGAGAAATCCAACAAAAGTGGTCCTTACGTACAAATATTTTAGATGAAGGAACGCACATTGTGCCCGACATCATCGAATCAATTAATCACCATCTTGATCTTTATCAATTGGATCGAGAGCGCGTGCTAGGAATTGGTATGGGGACACCAGGAACAGTTGATA
Organism: Weissella oryzae SG25; assembly: GCF_000691805.2. GTDB lineage: Bacteria > Bacillota > Bacilli > Lactobacillales > Lactobacillaceae > Weissella > Weissella oryzae. Next base: position 119,728 of record NZ_DF820492.1, read on the forward strand.
TTGAAAATGGAACTGTTCAAGGTGCTTTTAACTTGAATTGGAGCAACTTACAAACTGTTCGCCAAGATATTGAAACTGCTACGAGTTTACCACTGACGCTAGATAATGATGCAAATTCAGCCGCGCTTGGAGAACAATGGCGTGGTGCTGGAAACAACGAACCTGAAGTAGTATTTATTACCTTAGGGACTGGTGTCGGCGGTGGCTTAATTAACGAAGGTAAGTTGATCCATGGTTTGAACGGTGCAGCGGGTGAAGTTGGTCATATCATTGTTCAACCTTACGGATATCAATGTACTTGTGGCAACTATGGCTGCTTGGAGCAATATGCTTCAGCTACAGGGGTCGTTCATTTAGCACAAGACTTTGCTGAAGAATATGTTGGAACTTCAAAGCTTAAGGCCATGATTGACAATGGTGAGGAAGTTACCTCAAAAATTGTTTTTGACTTGGCAAAAGAAGATGATTACCTAGCAAATGAAGTTGTAAACAAGGTAGCATACTATCTTGGCTTGGCTACTGCTAATATTGCTAACATCCTAAATCCATCATCAATTATTATTGGTGGTGGTGTCTCAGCAGCAGGGAATTTCTTATTAGAACGTGTACAAAAGAATTTCTTTGAATTTGCCTTTAAAACAACGCGCGATGCTACGAAGGTAAAGTTGGCTGAATTGGGTAACGATGCTGGTGTATATGGTGCAGCATCACTTGCTAAAAATTCTAAACGAGTATTAGCTTAGAAATTTTAATTAATTAGGGTTGAGGGCACAAATATGTGGCATCAACCCTTTTTTGCTAGTATGCTAAACTAATGATAAAAGACCTTGACGGAAAAGAGTTTTAAATGGAATTAACTGGGAATGAATTTATTGAACTTCTAAAGAATGAGCAATATACTAAGAAAAGTTTTACAGCTGCGGATACAGAGGACATAGAACTAGATGACTTCTTTGCTTTTGTGACTAAAACATTAGAACTAAATCAATTGGTTAGCGCGGAAATGATTATTTCGGGCGAAGAACCGATTATTTTACGTTTAGAGAGTAGCTTGATCAACTTGCCATTGCGATATGTAAATGCAATTAGCAAAATTGTAATTAATGACCCAGCCCGTGAACTTAACCTTTATATGATTGTTGAACATCCTTTGGTTAGTCACTCAGGATTGCGTATAGATTTAGCAGCATCGGTTGCGGCCTATTTAGATGATCCTGATTCAGTTGCAAATAAAATTGCGAGTTTCTTTACTGAGAAAATAAAGGCGATTCAAGTTGCTAGTGAAGAAGCAGAGGATGAAAAAACAGAAGATGCAAAAACTACTGATGAGTAGTTTTGGCTTTTCTGGGAGGAATACAGATGAACAATAGATCGATGGGAAGCTGGTTGGCTGGTTTAGTAATTAGTATCTTGATATATTATTTCTTTTCAGCTTATCTTGGGTTGCCTTTCCCACGTTACCGAATGGAAATTTCTTTAGCAAATCCTTGGTTAAACTTTGTTGCAATGATTTTGGGCCCAATTGCGGCCGGCTTGGCAGCCTTTTTTGGGCAAATTTTAGCAGGCCTTGGAACTAATACAATCTGGTGGACTTGGATTATTGCAGATGGGATTTACGGTTTGCTATTAGGCTTGTTGGTTAAGCGGCTGGCTTTTGACCGTTTTAGATTAACATTCAAGCGTTATATGATTTTTAATTTTTGGCAGATTATTGCAAATATTTTGGTTTGGCTAGTACTTGCCCCATTAGGCGATATTTGGGTTTATGGTTCGTACAGTCAGCTTGTTTTTTCACAGGGTGCAATTACAATGCTGGTCAATATTTTTGGAAATGCAACGATTGGTATCATAATGGTGTTACTATATCAGAAGATTTCAAAGCTTGAGTTAGTATAAAATAAGTTAGATAAATTGGATTATGAAAATGGCGATCTTGATAGTAGTTACCCGGCGATTTTACGACAAAGCCAGGTGGTACAATGGAAGATCGCTTTTTTTGTTGAATAATCAATATAGAACTAATAATTAGCAACAAATTTAGGTTAATAGTTAATAGAGGGTGAGCGTAAATAGCTAAATTATGGTAAGATTTATGCAGTGAAATGAATAAAAATTGAGGTGGGTAGATGGCAAAGATAATTGATGGGAAAGCAATTGCAAAAAAACTACGAGCAGTTGTCAAAGCACAAACCGAGCAGCTCAAGCAAAAAGGGGTTATTCCTGGTTTAGTGGTGATTTTAATTGGAAATGATCCAGCAAGTGAAATATATGTGCGTAATAAAGAAAGAGCAGCTGAGAAAGTTGGCGTTAATGCACGAACCATTAAGTACCCAGCAAGTGCAACTGAGGCTGAAGTCTTAGCTAAGATTGAAGCATTAAACCAAGACGAGCAGGTTGATGCAATTCTTGTGCAAAGTCCGATGCCAGCGCAGTTTAATTCAGAAGTGATTCAAGCAGCAATTAGTCCAGCTAAGGATGTAGATGGCTTTCACCCATTAAATATCGGGAAACTCTTTGCGAATCGCTCAGGCTACTATCCAGTGGCAAATACTCCACGGGGAATTATGACGATGTTGAAGCACGAGGGAGTGGCTTTAGCTGGTAAGAATATTTTAGTTGTTGGGCGTTCAATTTTAGTTGGGCGACCAATGTTTGCTTTACTTGAACGGGCCAATGCAACGGTGACCTTAGCACATCGCTACACTCCAATAGACACTTTGAAACTTTTAGCGCAACAAGCTGATGTAGTCATTGTTGCAACTGGGGTAGTGAATTTAATTCAGGGGAGTGATTTAAAGGCTGGTGCGGTTGTGATTGATGTAGGAATCAACCGCTTAGCCGATGGTAAATTAGTTGGTGATGTTGATTTCAGCTCAGCCAGCCAAGTTGCTAGCGCAATAACACCAGTGCCAGGTGGCGTTGGCCCAATGACAATTGCCACCTTACTGCAAACTACGGTTGAATTAGCAGGACAACACCATGATATTGAAATGGAGCAGGCATGGCAGAATATTTAACAGTTAGTACATTAACTAAATATTTAAAGCGTAAATTTACAGCTGACCCATATTTAAAAGAGGTCTATTTAACGGGTGAAGTTTCAAACTATCGGCAACGACCGGGTCATCAATATTTCTCACTAAAGGATGACGGCGCAGTCATTAGCGCTACGATGTTTAAAGGGGTATTTGATAAATTACCATTTAAGCTTGAAGCGGGGATGAAGGTGAACGTGGTTGGCTATGTTGACTTATACGGTCCTAATGGCTCGTACAGTATTATAATTAACCGTTTAAATGTCGATGGGGTTGGTGCCTTGTACCAGGCACTTGAACAATTAAAAGCAAAGCTTGCACAGCAGGGTACTTTTAAGGTTTTAGAGCGACCAATTGAACGTTTTCCTAAAAAGATAGCGGTGATTACTTCACCAAGTGGCGCAGTCATTAGAGATATTATGACCACTGTACAACGACGTTATCCAATTGCTGAAATTATTTTATATCCGGCAGTGGTGCAAGGAAACGGTGCAGTGCCATCTTTGCTAAAACAATTAGATTTGCTTGCTGAAAGAACAGATATTGATACTTTAATTATCGGCCGCGGTGGCGGTTCAATTGAAGACTTATGGGCTTTTAACGATGAAACTTTGGCACAAAAGTTGTTGACGATGCCAATGCCAGTTATTTCATCAGTTGGTCATGAAACAGATACCACGATTGCTGATTATATAGCCGATAAACGAGCAGCCACGCCAACCGCGGCAGCAGAGTTAGCGACGCCAATTCAATTGGTTGATTTATGGAGTGGTTTACAACAATTACAAGGGCGTCTGATTCAACGTATACAGTTACAAATTATGCAACAAAGGCAACGCTTGAATCGTGTAGAACAGAGTTATGTTTTAACTCAACCAGCACGATTGTACGAAGGGCACATGCAACGCTTGGACTTAGTTCAGCAACGTTTGCAGCGAGTGATGCAAGCAGAATTGCAAAACTATCAACACCGATTTGCAATGGTAGTACCAAGATTAAATCAATTAATTGAACGCTACTTAGAACGAGCAAATGAGCGGTTTAGTCAGGCAGCTAAGGGCTTGAATTTAGTTAGCCCTTTGGCAATTTTAGGACGGGGTTATAGTTTAGTGAGCAATAAAGCTGGCTTAGTTCGGTCAATTGATGATGTAGCGTTGGATGAATCAATTGAGATTCGAACTAACGATGGAATTTTAGAAGCTAAGGTAACAAGGAAAGAAGAGAGCAATGGCGAAAAATAGTTTTGAAGATGATTTAACCACCTTAGAGCAAATTGTGGCGCAATTGGAAAAAGGTGATGTACCTTTGGAAGAAGCGTTGACTAAGTTTGAGCAGGGTGTCAAATTAAGCAAGGGTTTGCAGAAGACACTACAGGATGCTGAACAAAGTTTGGCTAAGATTGTGAATGAAGATGGTACAGTAACAGACTTTAAGGTAGAGGATTAATCATGCGTTTAGCAGAGTATGCAAAGATTGTACAACCTGAGATTGAGCAGTTTTTAATGACTGAATTTGCAAAATTAGATTCGAATAATCAGTTAATTGCAGCAATGGATTATGCACTGATGACAGGTGGTAAGCGATTACGACCCTTGCTAACTTTGGCAGTGGCTGAAACCTTTGGTCAAAAGCGAGCAATGATAATAAAAAATGCCAGTGCGGTTGAGTTAATGCATACATATTCGCTAATCCATGATGATTTACCCGCCATGGATAATGATACTCTTCGGCGTGGTAAGCCAACGGTACATCTAAAATTTGGTGAAGATGTAGCAATTTTAGCGGGCGATGCTCTGCAACCGTTAGCCTTTGAATGGGTACTAGCTGGAGAGCAAATCTCAGCGGAAAGCAAGCTTGAACTAAGCCGTTTATTAGCTAAAGCGGCCGGGGCTAATGGTATGGTTGCTGGTCAGATTCTTGATATGGAAATGACTAAGGCGACCAAGACTGAGTTAGCAACGGTTAGAAAGTTGCATAATTTGAAGACCGGTGCATTAATTGCCTATGCAGTACAGGCTGGTGGTATATTAGCTGGTGTTAATCAGGAAATTCAGCAGGCACTGTGGCAGTTTGGCTTAAAATATGGATTGGCTTTTCAAATTAAGGATGATATTGACGACTTAATCCAAGATGGTGATGAAGATAAGCAAGCTTATCCAACTTTATTAGGTTTAGCTGGGGCACAAAAAGCACTGCGCAAAGAAGTTACAGACGCTCAAGGGCTCCTTAAGGAAATTGGTGAAAAAGCAGGTGTTGATATAGCCTTGCTATTAAGTTTTTTAGATTACTTTGATGAAATGGTGAAATAGATGGCAATTGAAAAAGAACGTGTAGATATTTTAGCCGTACAGCAGGGATTATTTACCTCGCGTGAACAGGCCAAAAGGGCAATCATGGCAGGTGAAATCCTTGGTGAAAATGAACAACGGATGGATAAGGCCGGTGAAAAGATTCCGGTAACAGTTGAATTGCACCTTAAAGGAAAGCCAATGCCCTATGTATCAAGAGGGGGCTTTAAATTAGAAAAAATGTTGCAAGTTTTTTCAATTGATATGCAAGACCAGGTCGTTTTAGATATTGGCTCATCAACCGGTGGCTTTACTGACGTATCTTTGCAGAATGGTGCAAAACTAGTCTATGCGCTTGATGTTGGAACGAATCAATTGGCATGGAAGCTACGTTCAGACGAACGAGTAGTTGTCATGGAAAATACAAATTTTCGTTATGCTAAGTTAGCGGATTTTACAGCTGGCCAACCTAGTCGCGCAACGATTGATGTTTCATTTATTTCTTTGAATCTAATTTTGCCAGCTTTGAGTGGAATTTTAGCTGCTGGTGGTAGTGTGGCGACATTAATTAAGCCCCAATTTGAAGCTGGCCGCGAAGCTGTTGGAAAACATGGAATTGTCAAGGATGCTAAAACTCATTTGGCGGTAATTGATAAGCTAGTTGGTTATGCAATTGATAACGGCTTTAGTATTGTGGGACTAGATTATTCACCAATTAAGGGTGGCTCAGGGAATATTGAGTTTATTGCTCATTTGAAGTTAGATGGTGGCAAAACTAGTATTGATGAACAAACGCGTAAAGCCGTAGTGGATGCAGCACATCAACAGTTAAATGCACGACGAACGGGGGATGAAGATGCGGCGGAGTAAACAGGCAAGGCAACAAGCCATTCGAACACTAGTACTTACTGAACGTATTCAAAAGCAAGAAGATTTAGTGAAACATTTAAATGCGCAAGGCTGGGAAGTAACGCAGGCAACAGTTTCGCGTGATATTGCTGAGTTACAGCTAGTAAAGGTTCCAGATCAGAATGGCGGCTTTATTTATGCGGTGATGACTGATACTGATTATTTGAACCAACTTGGCTTAATTCTTAGAGAAACAACAACTAAGGTTATTACTCAACAAAATATGGTAATGATTAAAGTTACTCCTGGTACAGGCCCGGCTTTGAAAATGGCCTTAGAAGAGGCTAATTTAGGTGATGTTTTTGGATTAATTGGTGATGATGCTGGGGTATTGGTGATTTTGAAAGAAAATATTGATGCAGAAGAATTTACTAAGATGCTAATGATGCACCACTAACATTAAAAAGGTTAGGTGACACAATGTTACAAGAACTATCAATTCAAAATTTTGCGATTATTCCTAAACTAAATGTCAGTTTTCAACCTGGGATGACAGTATTAACCGGTGAGACCGGAGCTGGAAAGTCAATTATCATTGATGCGGTTGGTTTATTGACTGGTGGGCGTGGTTCGGTTGATTTTATTCGTGAAGGGACATCTAAAGCTTTGTTGCAAGGCTTAGTTGATATCGAGCCAGAAACACCAATCTGGGGAGTTTTGGAGCGGTATGGTGTTGAAGCTGAGGATAATCAGCTGTTAATTCATCGTGAATTACATCGTAGTGGTCGCAATGTGATTAGGGTCAATGGAACTTTGGTTAATGCAACGGCCTTAAAAGAAATAGGCAGTCATTTAGTTGATATTCACGGACAAAATGAACATCAGGAACTTATGAATGTCGAGCGGCATATAAAATTACTTGATGAATTTGGACAAGATAAGATAGCTAACTTACTTAAAGAATATCAGAAGAATTTTTATGAGTACCGTGAACTAGCGGCAACCTTAAAAAAGCGTCGAAATGATGAACAAGCTTGGGCACAAAGACTAGATATGTTGGCATTTCAAAGTCGCGAACTTAGTGAAGCGAACTTAGTAGCAGACGAAGAGAGTAAGTTAGAGCGCGAGTATCAAGAATTAACTAATTTTCAAGATGTTTTGACAGCATTATCGCGGGCTTATGAAGCTCTTCAAGGTGATTGGGAAGGCAATGGTCTGGAAACTGTGTCTCTTTCAATGAACTCATTGGAAGAAATCGAAGAGTTAAGTCCAAAATATCAAGCATTAGCAGAAAGTGTTCGCGGAGCTTATTATGAGTTACAAGATGCGGCTTCAGAAATTCTATCGACAAGGGATGGATTAGAGTTTGATGGTGAGCGTTTAATTGAGGTTGAAGAGCGTTTAAACCTAATTCACTCGTTGGAGCGTAAATATGGGGCAACAGTTGCAGATGTACTAGCCCATCAAGAAGCGGTTGACTTTGAGTTGGCACAAATGACAGGTAATAAGAAGACTGCTGCTGAGTTGGCCGATGAAGTAGCTATTGTGCGGAAGCGGACTTTAAGTTTAGCGCAGGATTTAACACTTGAACGGCAGATAACTGCAAAACGTTTGAGTAAAGAAATTCATGTACAATTGGCAGACCTCTACATGGAGAAAGCCAGTTTTTCATCTAAAATTACTAAACGCAGTCAGTTAAATGAGTTTGGACAAGATGATGTCGAATTTTATATTCAGACTAATCCGGGCGAGAGTGCTAAGCCATTGGTTAAAATTGCATCAGGTGGTGAGTTGTCAAGAATGATGCTGGCAATGAAGACAATTTTTAGTCGTGAGCAAGGGGTAACATCAATTATATTTGATGAGGTTGACACTGGTGTTTCTGGGCGAGTTGCACAGGCAATTGCTGAGAAAATAGCAACAGTTGCTCAAAACTCACAAGTATTGACAATTACTCACTTACCACAGGTTGCGGCAGTGGCAGACCAGCATTTTTATATTCAAAAGCAGGTAATTGGTGAGCGGACTGAAACAACGATTACTAAACTAACAACGGATGAACGAGTCGATGAGTTAGCGCGGATGTTGTCAGGCGATGAGCTTACGCAAGCAGCGCGTAATAACGCACGTGACTTATTGAAACGTGCTGAACAACGGATAAAACACTAAACTTTAACTGATATTGAAGGATTCGAGAATTTTGATTGGCTATGACCAGAAATTTTTACTTGAGTCCTTTTTTGCGTATAAAAAAAGCCTATACTTGGAGTATTAAAAATATTTATTAATTTAAGTTAGAAAGTTAATTTTGAATAGCCTATGTATCTTAATGAATATCGAAGCAGGCAAGCAGCGAATGATTTCAAGGGGGGATAATGTTTGTACAGGAAGGTTATTTAGAAAATGTTGATGCGGTATTTCAACAATTAGTGGGACAATTTGTTGATGCACAAGAAGCCCGAAACCGTTATAGTGATTTGCGAGGGCAAAAGAACATTAAGGGTCTCGTTATTGTTGATAAAACAGTATTAGTGGGGGCAGTATTATATACTTTTGACCAGGAAATTTGTGAAGTTATGGTTACACTGACTTGGCCGGGATATGATCGTAATATAATAATGCAGGCATTAATTGATTATTTAAGTAAGGCTCGAGTCAAACAATTACGATTGTATTCGAATTTTACTACAGACGAAAGTTGGCTAAAGAGTTGTGGTTTTAAACATGTAGATAAAGGTATCTATTGGCGAGACTTCACTTACCCAATTGCCTTTGTTTTTGGTGGTGGTGGTGCCCATGGCGCCTTTTTAACTGGCGCTTATGAAGCACTAGCTGCCGCTCACGTTGTGCCAACAATGTTATATGGTGTTTCTGTGGGGGCAATTACAGGAATGTCTTTGATGCATTTAGATACAACTATCGCAAATGCAACCTGGGCGGAATTAACGACGCAGATGGTGTATGAAGTTGATCATGTTAGTTTGAATCGTCGTCAATTTACCAGAAACTTGGCTAGAAATTTTATTACCCATCGATACTATAATAAAGCGTCGCTCAGACAGGTAATTCAACCGGCGGTAGAAAAGGAGCTAGCCAGTCCACCGTTAGCGGATTTTACGCTTGTGGCAACAGAGTTTCCTAGCTTGAAGGAAGCTGTTTATCGTGTGACTAAGGAAACGACGGTTACAGAGTTGACAGATTGGATTTTAGCATCAAGTGCTTTTTACCCCCTTGTTGCGCCAGTAAAAATTGGTGAGAAGAGGTATATTGATGGTGGTTATTCGAATAATATTCCGGCAAATTTAGCGGCGACTGATGGAGCTAAGGAAATTTATGCCTTTTCGATTATGGATAATAGTATCGCTAATCTAAATGTCCCAGATGATGTGAATCTACATTATATTAGGACACCATGGGAATTAGGACCGTTATTAGACTTTATTCCTGAAATGAGTCAAAGGCATCGCCGACTGGGGTTTTTAAGAACGAAACAGGTATTAGGGGAATATGCCGGTTATTATTATGCTTTTACTGAACCTGTAAATTTTACGTGGCTAGGTGGACCACAATTAATCCGTTGGCTAGCAACTGACCCGATAACGGCTCCTTTGGCCGAGTTATTAAATGAAGCTCCGGTATGGTTGGTTTGGACGCAGTGGTTAGAACGTAAGGCGGAAAATAAGTTTGATGGTGATGCAAAGGCAATGGGCTTAGCAACAATTGAACGACTGGCAGAATTATTAGCAGTAGATCCATTGAAAACGTATACCTTGCAGGGGTTTATTGATGAAATCATTAAGCAGGGAACTTTTCGAACGAATTTGCCCAGTGCTAAGGGGAAAATATCAAGACCATATTTATTAGCAAATATTGCTCTAGTCTTGACAGGTTTATTATATTTGTTGTCGAAGAGCGCAAAACAAGGTAGAATTTAAAATATTATTATTTATATGAAAAGGGGTAGCAAATCATGAAGCGTGGCGTATTGATTGTACTTTCTGGCCCTTCCGGTGTGGGCAAAGGTACCGTGCGTAAGGCGTTATTTGAGGAACCGGATATTGATTTCCAATATTCAATCTCAATGACAACCCGACAACCAAGAGCAGGTGAAGTAAACGGTGAGGATTATTTTTTTGTAACCCGTGAAGAATTTGAAACAGAAATTAGCAATGGTGGTATGCTTGAATATGCCGAGTACGTTGGTAATTACTATGGAACGCCAAAGAGCTTTATCGATAGAACCCTTGCAGCTGGCCGAGATGTCTTACTAGAAATTGAGGTTCAGGGAGCCTTACAGGTTAAAGAAAAGATGCCCGAAGGTGCTTATATATTTCTTACGCCACCAGATTTACATGCGCTAAAGCAACGCCTAATTGGTCGTGGAACTGAAGCAATGGCAGTGATTGAAAAGCGAGTTTCAACGGCAACTTCTGAAATTAGGATGATGGCTAATTACGATTATGCAGTCGTTAATGATGAAGTGGAGTTGGCAGTTCGTCGAATTAAAGATATTATTAACGTAGAACGTTTACGAGTTCATCGTGTCTTGCCAGAATATGTCGAAATGATTGAGGAGTTAGAAGAATGATTTTATACCCATCTGTTGATAAGCTACTAGAACGTGTTGATTCAAGATATAAGTTGATTGCGCTTGGAGCTAAGCGTGCTCACAAGCTAGAACAAGGAGCACTACCAACTCTAGCAAAATTTGAATCTGTTAAGCCAATTGGCCAAGCTTTTGAAGAAATTGAAGCTGGTAATGTTATTATTGATCCTGATAATATTGACCAAGACGCTTAATTTAAAATAAACATCTAACGTTTGGCATAAATTGTTAGGTGTTTTTTTATTTGGTCAATATCAAAGAAGGCTATAAACAAAAAGATACATTGTTACTAGATATGTAAAAACACCACCATTATTCTTTAATGGTGGTGTTTTTTATAATATAGCTATTTAGTCATCTTTTTTTGTTTTTTACTAATCAAATGAGAACGAACACCACCGATAATTGCAGGAAGAGCTGTTACAAACAGGATACCAACGATTACCAAAGTGAAATGTTTTTGAATAAAGTCAATGCGTCCGAAGTAATAACCAGCTTCAACACCCAAAATTACCCAAATAGTTGTAGCAATTGCGGCTAATGAAGCAAATTTTTTATAACTAAAACCAGATACGGCTGCGGTAAAAGGTGCTAAAGTACGAATGATTGGTAGGAAACGAGCAAAGATAATTGCTAGTGCACCATGTCGTTCGTAAAAACTTTTAGCCTCATCGAGTTGTTTCTCTTTAATGAAACGACCAAGTAAGGGATGGCGAACTAAGCGATAACCAATTGTTCGGCCAAGAAAGAAGTTAAGATTATCACCACCAAAAGCGGCAATCCAAAACATTAGCATTAAAACATAGTGATTTAATGCATTACCAGGAATAGCTGAAATTGCACCAGCTGCAAACAATAATGAATCGCCTGGAAGGAAGGGCAAGATAACTGCCCCAGTCTCGATAAAAATTACGAGAAATAAAAAGGCATAAGATAGAGTGCCATACTGATTAACAAAAGCATTTAGATGCACATCAAGGTGTAAAAATAAATCGATGACAAAAGCCATATTCTATAGTTCTCCAAATCTTTAAAATCCAAAATACTTTTTAAGTTTAGCATAGTTAAGAATGACAAGTCTGAAAAAATCATGAATAAGACTATGATATAATGTTTTTCAGAACAAGAATTGCTAGGCAATTTAGGAGGAAGCACATGACATTTCCACAATTAGATTTGGAAAATGCGGTTGGCCCAATCGCCACGCTTGAAACAACTAAAGGTACAATCAAGATTAAACTATTTGAAGAGCAAGCCCCTAAAACGGTTGAAAACTTCAAAGGGTTAATTGAGAAGGGTTATTATGATGGAATTATTTTTCATCGTGTTATCAATGATTTTATGGTTCAAGGTGGTGATCCAACCGGTACTGGTATGGGTGGGGAATCAATTTTTGGTAAAAAGTTCGCTGATGAATTTTCTAATGAACTTTTTAACCTACGTGGAGCCTTATCGATGGCAAATGCAGGTCCAAATACTAATGGTTCACAATTCTTTATGGTACAAGCACCACGTGTAGCAAATGACATGCTACGGCAATTAAAGGGTATTTATGCTGATGAAGTAGTTGAAGCATATGCCCAAAATGGTGGTACACCATGGTTAGATCGGCGGCATACTGTTTTCGGACAGATAATTGAGGGAATGGATGTCTTAGATTCGATTGCTAAATCTAAGGTTGATTATGCAGATAAGCCAGTTGAAGACATAAAAATCATTAAGGCTAGCATTGAAGCTTAATGACAAATTGGGGTTTACCCCAAATACATAGAAGAAATACTAAAAGGAGCTTTCGTGATAAACAATGGAAAACTTTCGCATTGGGCAAATCACTCAAGGTCGAGTTACAGGGATCCAGCCCTATGGGGCTTTTGTGCAACTTGATCGTGATACGCAAGGATTAATTCATATTTCTGAATGTCGATCAGCTTTTATCCAACATGTGGGGGATGAACTTATGATTGGACAGACAGTAACCATAGTTATTTTAGATATTGATTATTATAATCAAAAAATTTCGTTATCAAGGCGAGCCGTGATTGATAATGAACTCTTAGCAGTTGATTTAGATACAAGTAATTTACGCAATAAATATCACCATTATTGGACGAATTCGCATATTTCAATTGGATTTAATACAATTGCTGAAAATAAGATGCAAATGGTTGATGAAGCGCTTAGACGGCTTAGATAGTGAGGAATAAATTATGTCATTAGTTGCAGGAACAGTTATCTTTACACGGGGGGATAAGAGTTATTTCTTAGTTGCAGATACTTTAGCTAAACCCAAGTTTTATACAGTAAAGATGCATCGGCACGAAGCAGATACGGCGCTGGGATCATTATTAACTGGCTTAAAAAATGAATTAGGACTTGACCCAGATAATTTACGGCTGGGTGAGATTGCGGGTTGGCATGCTGATGATGACGAGATTGTTTCGCTATATACGTTAGATGCAGTTGATCCAGATGCATTTAATTTAAAGCGCTTAGACTTGTTAGGATTGCATTTTGTAAGTGCACATGAGGCAGCTCAATTGCTGTTGGATGTCGATATGATGGTTGCTGTTAAATTAGATTAAGAAATGTTTAAGTGGCCTTGCAGGATGACGTAAATTTTTATAATCTAATAAAGTTGTTTTCGGCAATGAATGTTTGTTAAATATATTTGATTTTAATGCTTGACATGGTGTTAATAATTAAGTATTATAATTAACGTTGTTGCAAGCGGTAACAGGCTTTTATCCATATTATTACGCCAGAAAAAATCAGGTGTTGACAATGCGTTTTGATTGAGATATGATATAAAAGTTGTCGCAAGGCAATGTAGATCATTGAAAACTGAATAACGTTTCGATAAAACAAATGTGTAGGGTCATCAAGTTTACTTGATGCAAAACATTTGCGAAGTCAATTCGCTAATAATAAATTCGTTTAACATTGGTTAAACACAACAAATATTTGAGTTATACTCAAACTTTTCAAAATGAG
>NZ_DF820493.1 GCF_000691805.2 Weissella oryzae SG25
AGTTTTCAATGATCTACATTGCCTTGCGACAACTTTTATATCATATCTAAATTAGCATCATAAGTCAAGAACTTATTTTTAAATTTAAGTATGATTACCTTGTTGTTTAGCGGCCTAACCGCCGTGACAACTTAAACTATATTACAGATAAAATGGTCAGTCGTCAAGCCTTTTATCATCAATAAAAAAGCAGCCGGCTTATTTTAAAATAAGCCGGCTGCTTTTTATGTTAATTTAGTTAGTGCTTTGATCACTATTAGAACTTGCATTACTGTTATCAGTTAACTCCGGTGCATTCGTTTCATAATCACCAATGGTTGTTTGATTATTATTCTGCGCCATCAAAGAAGTCCCAAGCTTTTGCTCTGCTTTCAACTTCTTAAGTGAAGTGCCCTTATTATACGAATAGTCTTTACGATTAATCTTCTTAAAATCAGTATTGGTCTTAAAGAAGCGCAATAAATCCCCCGTAATTACTTTGTCAGAATAACTCAACGAGGTATTAACATAGCTTTGCGTTTGTTTAACAATTTGCTCAACTCTTGGATCAGCTTTAGGACTAATCAACGTTCCCGTTGCAGTCACAAAATACTGACCATTGTGTTTCATATATTCATTTGTAACCCAATCTCCATTACGGAAAGCAACAATCTGTTTGTGTGCTGCCGCTAATAGGTCGGTTCCAAAGTGAATTGTATTTGTATCTGAAATCCCTAACAAATCCATCAAGGTTGGCATCACATCAATTTCACCACCATAGGTGTTATTAATGCCCCCCTTCAAACCAGGCGCATTAATCATGAATGGTACCTTTTCCCAGTTAGCCAAATCGTAATTGGTAACGGAAGTTTTGCCTAATAACTTAGCAATGGCTGGTTTATGATTTTCAGAAATACCATAATGATCACCGTACAAAATAACTGCGGTATTTTTATCCATGCCGGACTTCTGTAAGTAAGCCATCAACTCACCAAAGGACTCGTCAAGATAATGAGCCGTCTGCACGTAACCATCAACTGTCTTATCCCCAGTCTTTGTTGCTGGGAAATCAATATTTTCCTTATCAAGCGTATAAGGATAGTGATTCGTTAGAGTAATCACCTTAGCAAAATAAGGCTGTGGTAATTGTTGTAGATAGTTGGCTGTATCCTTCATAAAGATTTTATCTTTTAGACCATAACCAACATTGTAGGCCGGATTATCTGCATCTTTGTAATAAGCCTTACTGAAGAAGTAATCAAAGCCCCAAGACTTATACGTTGCCTCACGGTTCCAAAATGACGGTACATCGCCGTGGAAGGCAGCCGTTGTATAACCATCTTGGTCAAGATAGCCTTCCATTGACTGGAAAGTATTAGTTGCCCCATAGTTGGTCATTGCTGAACCAGAGGCCGTTCCATACAAAGAATTATCTAACATCATTTCAGCATCTGATGTTTTTCCTTGGCCAACTTGGTTATAAAAGTTACTAAAGCCAAGTGTATTTTGCTCATGATAGAACTTATTAATGTTTGGTGTAACTTCTTTACCATCTACCTTATAGTCAATTAAGAACTGTTGGAACGATTCTAAGTGAATCATGATGATATTCTTCCCCTTCAACGCTCCATAATAAGCTGGGTTTGGGGTTGTATTTTGTTGTTTAACAAACTTTTCGATTGGCGCCAAATCTGCCACACTGGCATTCGCACGTTCATCAGCCGTTTGCTTAGTTTTGATTGCATTGTAGGCTGCATATTCATTAAGCCCCAGATATTTAACAATGTAATTATTATCAAACGTTCGTGTTAATAAACCTGATCGATCAGAACTTGCGACACCATAACCAACCAAGACCAAAACTGCACCAAGTACAGTTGTTAGTAAAGCTATGCGTTTAGCTACAGCTCGCTTATCAATTTTAATAACCCTAGTGGCTAACAAAATTACCAAGATAATAATATCGGCGAAGACTAAGAAATCGCTTGGTGTGATAATTCCAGCAATTGCCTTTGAAAGATTATTATCAACTGAGCTTCCTGATCCCATAATTGAAAATGACAAGAAATCCGAAAACTCGCGATAATAAAGAATATTAGCGAATAACCAGATTGATTGAATCAAGTTAATCAAAAGCATCAAATAATACGCAACCCGGCCACGGAAATATAAAGCAATTCCCAAAAGAATTAATGCCGTTGGAATTGGATTGAAAAATAGTAGGAACTCTTGGATACCACCAGAAACGCCTAAATTAAATTTAGTGTTATAGGCCCAATAGGTTTTTAACCAAACCAGGGCAACTGATAGAAGGAAAAAACCAATTGTAGAGTTCAAGTTTAATCTTGGCCGCCAATTTTTCATGGCCGACAACACTCGTTTCATGCTCTTACCCCTAAATAAATTATTATGTGTCAATTAAATTATACTAATGTTTCTGAAAGGTAACATAAATCTCCATTAAGCTTACTATTTTTTGCCATCAAATCCAAAGGCAATAATTCCAGCAAACATGCCGAAATAGTAAGTAATTAAACGCCAAATCATCATTGCTAAGATTAGCACAGCTGGCGAGAGAAATGGACTAAAAAGCAGTCCAAACCCAATTTCAGCGCCACCAGCGCCACCAGGAATCGGAAATAGTGAAATAATCATTACAATTATGATATTTAACGCCGTCACCAAGATAATATGTGCTTGTGTTGCTCCCAAACCCAACAAAATGAAGTAAGGAATTAAGTTATAGAAAAAAAGCTGTAAAAAGGTCAAACCAATCGTCTTAGTTAAGGCAAGCCAATCACGTGAGATGCGTCGACTCTCTTCATGAAAGTTGTCGATTTTCTCAGCAAGTACTTGCTTCCAACGTAGATATGTTTTTTTATTAATCCACTTAACCGGTAACAAAATACCTAGTAAGATACTGCGTGTAAAGGCCGGCCAATACATTACCAATAATAAAGTTAAGATTACAAATAAATGAACCAAAAAGCCAAATAAAATAAAAATTGACCAAGCATGTAATTTATCTTGTACATATTGGTAACCAACAATCAAAGCCAAAATAAAATTGACTACAATCATCCCTTGATATACCACAAATTTCATCAATAAGATTGAACTAGCTCGTCCTGCATCAACACCAGCTTGGGTTAATGCAATTAATTGCATTGGTTGTCCACCAGTTGAAAATGGCGTTATTCCATTACCAAACTGCTCAACTAAAGGTACCCGAATTGCTTGTAGCCAAGAAAGTTTTGCGTGCTGTGTATCCACAAAAACCTTTACAACTACTGCTTCCATTAACAAATAGATTATCATTGCCAAAATCGCAACTGATAACCATCCCCAATTTGCATGTTCAATCGTTAGCCACGCCTGCTTTAAATTAACAGTCCTAAACGACCAATAAAAGATACCTAATCCAATAAGCAACATGACAATAAAGACGTAGCGATTTCGTCTTGACATCCCATCACCCCTCTTTTTGAACTTGTTTGTGATAAAACTCATCCCAAATCTTAGCCACATTATCCGCTGAATACCGTTTTGAGGCTGCCAGTGCTTCTTTACTTAATTCAGTTTTTAAAGTTGAATCCTTAGCAATCCGCGTCAAAGCACTCTGCATCGCTGGCAAGTCTGCTGCTGGCAAATAATAGCCAGTGATGATTGCTTGGTATAATTCTAAGTCACGTAAAATAGTCGGTGTTCCTGCACTAAAAGCTTCTAACGCTGACATTGGGAATAATTCAGCAAAGCTGGGTAATAAGAACACATCTGCTAGATTATAGTACTCATTGATAATTTTTCGATCAACAATCCCCGGAAAAGATAAGTTAGTAGGTGGATTCTCAACAACTTTTTTTAATTCCTCATAGCCTGCCGTAATTGAGCCAAAGGAGAATCCCCCCACCCAAACGAAAGACCACTGTGGATTAGCCTTTGCTAATTCAATAAAGTCAAAAACGCCTTTACGTTCCTGAATTTGTCCTACGCCAAGAATAATATAGGCTTTTTGGTCAAATCCATACTTTTCACGCAAACTAGCCTGCTGTACGACTGGTAAAGGATAAAATTGCTCTTTGGTCACAAAATTGGGAATATAGGTAACATTCTCACGCTTTACCCCTAGAGCAACTAACTTATCAATAAAAGTTGGATTAACAACTACTAAATGATCCATCCGCTTATAAAAAGCCATCACATACCAATAAAAAATATTTTTTACCGGCCAGTGTAACAAGATTGAACCATCTAAAGTTTCTGGTAAAAAATGGACATACCCAATTTTACGGCCACGACCGGGTAAGAAAGTTGATAAATAAAACCAAAAATCAATTGTATGGTAGTGACTAATATCTGACCGACTTAATTTATTAATTCGAATGTCCATTGTTTTTGCAAAATGGGATTTCAATAGATTGATTAATTCCCGGTAGGCGGAACCAACCCCCTGACCCGGAACTGATTCGGCCGATGAAAACATATTAATTCTAATCATGATTCTCTTTTCTGAATGGGTTTCTCAAGAAAGACCGCGCATACTCTTCATCCTTAGCGTCTGCTGCATCAGTGTCTTCTTCTTCATGGTAAATAGAAATCGCTTCATGGTAAAAATTCAAAACGCGTTCACCAAAAGTCCGTTCATCAATTTCATGTAGAACTTGTTTACGCGCATTTTCATCACCAAGGGGGGTATCAGTGAGCTTAGCTTCCAAATATGCCTTAAGCGGCTCATATAGCTCTTCTGGTTCATCAACTAAAGTACCAATTGCTGGATCAATGACTACAGTTTCAAGATAAGGACTCTTGATTGCTACAACTGGTGTTTTTGCTGTAATCGCTTCAATGAAGGTTAATCCTTGCGTTTCAGATGTCGATGCTGAAAGGAAAACATCTCCCAACCGATAATAAGAATAGATATCGCGATGATCCACTTCACCAACAAAGGTCACAGCAGCTTCAATTTCTAAAGCTTGCACGTGTTCTTGTAGTGATGACATTGCCGGTCCACCACCAACAATGATAAAACGTGCGCTTGGAATATCTTCCAAAACAGCTGCAAAGGCTGATAACGCATCTTCTAAGTTCTTTTCAAAGGCAATCCGCCCAATCGAGATAACAACTGGTACGTCTGAGTCTAAGTCTAATTTTTCCCGTAGAGCTGCACTATGATCCTCGCTGCTAGGATGACGAACCTTAACGCCAGTTGGTATCACTTCAATTGGTGATTCAACACGATACTCAGTTAAGACGTCAAAAGTTTGCTTAGATGGTGAAATTACACCAGTCATCCCCGCCATAAAACCACGTGCCATCAAAGCAACACCACTTGGACGGATAATCTTGCCATTCGCAATGTAATGTAAGTAATCTTGATAATTTGTGTGATAAGTATGTACTGCCGGAATCTTCAATTGACGCGCAACAAATTTGCCCATTAAGCCTAAAGAAAATTCTGTCTGTGTATGCACAATATCTAAATCAAATTGTTTTGCCAATTGTAAAGCTTGGATTGCTCCACGAAAGGCAATTCGTCGGTCCTTAAAACCGGCAAAAGGGAGACTTGAAAAGCGATAAATATTAGCTTCCAACGTACCTTTCTTCACCTTAGGGTCAGTTGATGTAAAAATATAGACCTGGTGTCCCTGTGCCTCTAATTGACGACGCAATGTTTGAATCGATGTCGCCACACCAGAAACTTGTGGGAAATATGTATCTGTGAAAAAACCAATATTCATCCTTATCCCTCTCTATATAACAGACTTAACAATTATTTTACCAACTTTTAGGTTAAGCAGGCAACTTGCTAAGCCAAATTTATTGTCTTAATTGCTTAGCTTAACTGATTCTCATTAAGAATAGCTTCAACTAATGCAGCTAGTTCAGCTGTCTTTTCCCATTCAACCCATTTATCAATTGCAACTTTGGTGGGAATTTCATATTTATTATTGACGTATTTTTCATATTTTTCAACATTTGAAGAGTGTGGAATATTAATTTTCATAATTCGAACTTCTTTAATCATTCCTTGTTCAACTGCATATTCAGCCTGTCCATTATTAAGTAAATTACCTATTTCTCGATAAGTTGTTCCGTCATTACGCGTAATTTCCTCAATGATATCTAATGTCTGCCACTCTGCCATTTATATCCTCCTCCGTTAGCCTATCTAAACACCCAGTACAAAAAAAGCTGGTGAAATCCAGTATTAAGGAGCTTCATCCAGCTAGGAACTATATTCTATTCTACACCAACCTCATGCACGACAACATTAACAATTCGCTGAACATATTCATTAACTAATTCTTCAGTTGGTGCTTCAGCCATGATTCTTAGTAGATTTTGCGTCCCTGATGGTCGCACTAAGACCCGTCCATCATCGCCCATCTCAGCCTCAACAGTCGCGATTACATCCTTAATAATCGGGTTATTTAAAGCCGCCTTTTTATCTTCAACCTTAACATTCACCAACTTTTGAGGATAAATCGTCATTTCGCCCGCCAATTCTGACAATGTCTTACCAGTTTCTTTAATTACTGTTAGTAATTGTAGGGCTGTTAGCATGCCATCACCAGTAGTTGCCCAATCTAAGAAAACAACGTGGCCAGATTGCTCACCACCAAGGTTATAACCTGACTTGACCATCTCTTCAACGACATAACGATCCCCAACGGCAGTCTTAACGGAAGCCAGTCCGTTTTCGGCCATTGCCTTATACATACCAATGTTTGACATAACTGTCGTGACAATTGTTTCCTGTTTCAAACGGCCACGCTCTGATAAGTACTTACCGACAATGAACATAATTTGATCACCATCAATAATATTACCTAGTTCATCAACTGCGATTAGTCGGTCACCATCACCGTCAAAGGCCAAGCCTAACTCTGACTTGCTCTCAACCACTAAGTCGGCTAATGCTTGGGGATGAGTTGACCCCACACCTTCATTGATATTTAACCCATTAGGACTGGTGGCCATTGTAACAAAATCAGCCCCCATGTCAGCGAAAAGACTAGCCACTAAATTAGATGTGGCCCCATTCGCTGCATCAATAGCGATTGACATACCGGCAAAATCGACCGGCGTTGTCGTTTGAAGGAACTTAAGGTACTTTGAACTACCCTCTGGAAAATCCGTTACTGTACCTAAACCTTCAGCCGCTGGACGCGGTAAATTGTCTGTTGCTTTGTCAAGCAATGTTTCAATTTCAGCCTCCAAGGCATCTGATAATTTGAAACCGTCGGCACCAAAGAATTTAATTCCATTATCTTCTGCTGGATTATGACTGGCAGTAATCTGTGCACCTGCGTCAGCTTGTTGGGCCCGGACTAAGTATGCAACACCTGGTGTCGAAATCACCCCTAAGCGTAAAATTTCAATTCCAACTGACAAAAGTCCCGCAATTAAAGCATGCTCTAACATTTGACCTGAGATTCTTGTGTCGCGCCCCACTAAAACTCGTGGTCGGCGTCCTTCAGCGTGCTGCGTCAAAACAGCTCCCCCCATGCGACCAAGTCGAAATGCTAACTCAGGAGTTAGTTCTTTATTTGCAATTCCACGAACTCCATCCGTTCCAAAATAGTGTAACTCTACCATTAATCCTACTCCTTTGGTGTAATTGTCACGTTAATCGTATTAGGTGTAATACTTTCTGCCCCATCTGGGTTTTTAACTTCAACTGAAATTTGTTGAGTTGAAGTTATATTCTTCAAGTCAACCGGCACTTCAATATTGTTAAGCTTATTAAGCACCGCCATATTACCATGAACCGTAAACTCATTAACATCAGCTGTAATATCAAAATCATTGGCATTGCCGTTTTTAGTATTAAATTTCACTGGTACCGTCTTATCGCCCGTCCCAGCTTTTACTGGTATTCTGACCGTTGTTACTGCTGGTGAAATCGTTACGTCAACAGGATTACCTTTATTGTCTAATGCCTTTAACTCAACTGTATGTGAAGTCGTGCTTGTCGTTGACCTTGGCAATTGTACATTTGCTACTACTCGCGAAACCTCATCAACTAGATTAGCGCGCCCCATAATTTCAACATTTGTCACTGACGATGTTGGTGTACCAGCATTATAACCAGATGCAATGGCGTCTTCATTATAAACAGGTTCAACCGTATAGTAAGCAACCGAACGTCTATGGATTGCAATGTTTAGATGCTGCTTGCTTAGTTCGTAAGTCAAGCTACGGTTCAAACCTTGTACCTTCAATGGAACTGTATGATTACCTTCGTTCAAAGCGTTCAAATCAATATAAACTGTAAAATTCTTTGTATTCTTGACTGCTGTCACTAAGGCCGTTGATCCAGTAATCTTAACGTCAATATCATCTGGGACTCCTTCGACTAAATACTTGTTCGTATCAATACCCGTGATTTGAACAGGCACCGAAATTTTGGCCGTCTCGTTATTTGTAAACAATGTATTTTGACTAGTAGTAGTACTGCTGCTATTACGCATACCATAAGAATCACTACGTCCTGTGGTGTACACACTTAGTAAAATTGCCATTATCAGTGAACCAAGCAGATAAAATAGTTTTTCCCAAGAAAATTTCATGGCTACTTCCTCCTTAGCAAACGACGAATTCGGTGAGATAGAGAATCATCTTCCTCAGTTGGCACTAATTGTTTAACCAAATAATTTCGATAATCTTCTCGCGTTAAATCAACCATCAACTCAGAGTTTCGAGTAATTGTTACACCACCGGTTTCTTCAGATACAACAATCGTTAGTGCATCTGTTACCTCTGAAATTCCCACCGCAGCACGATGCCTTGTTCCTAATTCCTTAGGAATTGTTGGGTTTTCTGATAATGGTAAGTAAGCCGCAGCCACCGCTAAGCGATTATCGCGAATAATTACCGCTCCGTCATGTAAGGGCGTATTGGGAATAAAAGTATTAATCAACAATTGACTAGATACTAAAGCATCAATTGAAATTCCAGTCTCAATATACTCTTCTAACCCAGTTTCCTGTTGAATTGTAATCAAAGCACCAATATGACGCTTAGACATATACTGAATGGCATTATCTAATTCGTCGACTAAGCGATTTTCTGCCTCATAAGCATACTGCCGTTTAAAAAGTGACGAGCGACCTAGATGTTCTAAACCGCGTCGAATTTCTGGCTGAAAAATTACTACTAAGGCCACAACTCCCCAATTAATAATTTGATCTGTCAACCAAGATATTGTCGAAAGGCCTAAGTACCATGATCCTAATTTAACCACCACTAAAATCCCAATTCCTCTTAGGATGGTAACGGCTTTAGTCCCCTTAATTAATACAAGCAAACGATAGATAATCCACCACACAATCAAAACATCGATTATGCGCATAATATTAATCTGCCGCAAAAACAATTCAAGATTCATGCTCAGCCCTCCTATTCTTCATCTGCTAACAAAGCTGCTTCAGCAAAATTAATTGTTTGACGAATTTTTAGACTAGTTTGATAGTCAATAAAATGTGCATCGTACAAATCTTGTACCGCTGCTCGTTGCGCATTCAACCCAGCTAATTCCAAGTCGGTTGTTGCAGCCAAAACCTCAATACTATCAGTATCAGCATCGTCATCTTCTAAACGTAACTGATATGAAATTAAAATACTGTACGCCGCTTGCTGTTCAAACCGCGTTAGCTGATGCTCTCGATTGTTTAAAAACAAATTTAACGTCTCGATTACCGCTTCGGCTGTAACCTTACGTGCTAGTTGATACTGTGCCCGTAGTTGATTAGAATCTTCATCGCTAAGCCAAACCCGAATGTTTCTAAAAATATAAACAATTGCACGTCGTAAACTAGCTTTCGACCAACTCTGTTCTTTAGAAATTAAATCTTGCAAATTATTCTCAATTCGATCCAAACGCCGGCTCTCACTTTGATAGACCAAAGATGCAATTTTATGTTCATTAAATAATTGCCGTAAAACGCGCCGCTCAGTTTTTAATGTTAATTCACGTACATCATATTCAGCCTTCAACATTGCCGACAGACGGTCAGAGTGCAAATTTTCAAGCTGAATCCGCCTAATTTGTGCTTGATAACGTGTAATTAGCTCGTAAACTTGAACTTGATTAGCTTCGTAACGTTGATTTTCAATCTCACGCATAGCCGACTGTAGGGCATAAATCTGTGCGCGATCTTCTGTCATATGCTGCGCAATTCGTGGATTTTGCTTGTTAGTTTCACCTGCATCAACATCATTAGCCAATGATACTTTATATCCAGCGACCAGAGGTAGGAAAATGATTGCCACTACCAATGAAATAATAATCACTACTGCTGCGATAAATAACATCAATCTTCTTTGTGGAAAAGGAACACCAGCATTTGTTACCAAAGGAACTGACATAACTCCGGCCATTGTAATGGCCCCACGCACTCCAGATAAGGTTGAAATCAAAATCACACGTAGTGAAACTGGCTTATTTTCATCATTACGGCGCTGATAGAACCATTGGTTCAAATACAACCAAATGAAACGAATTAAAAATAAAATTATCCAAGTGCCAAAAGCAAATAAAACCATCATGCCAACACTGATTGGGCCACTCTCACCATGAAGGGGCAGTGCAACTGGTAATTCAATACCTAAAATCAAAAATAGAAAACCATTTAAGAAATAAGCAAAAACTGACCAAGTGTTCCAACCGAGAACTAAGAGTTCATCAGCAAAATTCAGGTCATTTTTAGAGCGTAAATTAGCAATAATCGCCCCAGTTACAACTGCAATCACCCCAGAAGCGTGTACCGACTCAGCAATCATGTAGATTAAAAATGGTGATGCTAACTGCATCGCTACCTGAAAAACAATATCTTTATTGCCACGATTAACCAATAAATCGGTCAGCCAGTTAATCAAATAACCGACAACCAATCCAACAATCGCCCCCATAATTGATTCATAAAAGAACTCGCCCGCGGCTTCAAACAAAGAAAAGGTTCCAACTGTTGCAGCAACTACGGCAACATTGAAGCCAACCAGTCCACTTGCATCATTGATTAAACTCTCACCAGAAACAACATGTAAAATCCGTTTGGGTAATGCTGTTTGCTTAGCGATCGATTGTACTGCGACCGGGTCAGTTGGTGACAAAATCGCAGCGATGGCAAACCCAACGACCAGTGGAACTTGCGGAATCATCCAGGTAATTAAGTAACCACCGACAATTGTTGTAATGAAAACCAACAAAATTGCGTTTCCAAAAATAGGGCCTCGCAACTCCCATAACTCCTTTTTTGGAAAACGCCAAGCATCCGAGTAAATTAAGGGTGCTACGAAGAGTAACAAGAACCACTCGGTATGTAAATCAATTTCAACGTGGAAAAATAGCGCTGCAACTAAGCCTAGGGCAATCTGAATCAGAGAGACTGGAATCTGCCTGATAAAATGCGAGAGAATGTTACTTAAAATGATTAAAAAAATCAATCCAATAATCGTATCTAATAAGTTCATATAGCCTATTCCATTCCAGCCTTATTCCCCAAGTATGCGAACTTCTGTTTCTAAATTCACACCGAACTTAGCCTGTACGACAGCTTGTACGTGCTTAATCACTGCAACATAGTCAGCCCCACTAGCTTGTCCAACATTAATAATAAAACCTGCATGCTTGGTTGAGACTTGTGCGCCACCAATCTGATAGCCTTGCAAACCGGCATCCATAATTAATTTGCCAGCAAAATGTCCAACCGGTCGTTTAAAAACCGAACCACAAGAAGGGAATTCTAAAGGCTGACGACTTGCTCGTCGCTCATTAAAATCTTCCATTTGCGCTAAAATTTGTTCAGACTTAGCTGGCCGCAAAGTAAAGGTTGCCGCTAGTAAAATCGCCCCAGTATCTTGCACAGAGCTATGGCGATAGCCAAAATCCAATTCAGCATTTGTTAGAGTCTGAATCTGTCCATCCCGAGTTAAAATTTCAGCCGTTGTCAAACAACCGTCAATTTGTCCACCATAAGCCCCAGCATTCATGTAAACTGCGCCACCAACTGAACCTGGAATCCCAGCAGCCCATTCTAAACCGCTAAGGGCGTGTTCTTGAGCAACCTGCGCTAAATCAATAATCATTGCACCCGCTTCGGCACGAATTTCATGTTCATTAACCGTGATCTGCTTTAGTTCTGCCAAAAATATTACTAGACCCCGTAAACCTTCATCAGTAATAATTAAATTTGAAGCATTACCTAAAACTGTGATGCTTAAATTCATTTGACGAGCGTAATCAACCACTGCACTTAATTCAGCAAGTGATTGCGGCCAAAAAGCATAATCAGCTGGCCCACCAACGCGCGTATTAGTATGTTTAGCTAGTTGTTCATCTTTTTTTATCTTATAAGTTGGAAAAGCTTCCAAAATTGTCTTTTTTTCCATCATTGAAATTCCCCTAGATTGATTTTACAAATGCTTTCAAAGGGTCCACCCCAAATTGTTCCGCCTGCGTTACCAAAATTTTAGCCGCTGCTACGGTATCATCTAAAGCATTGTGGTGATGTTCTAAATCGATTCCTAAGGCCTCTGCGACTGTATTTAAACGATGATTTGGTAATTGCGGATACAATTTACGCGAAGTTCTAACTGTATCTAACGATAAATAATGTGGTGTTGCCATTTGATAGTGGTTTAAAGTTGCCTTTAAAACCCCATTATCAAAGGGGGCATTATGTGCAATCACAAGCTGATTAGCGGTATAAAACTGCTTAATTACAGGCCAGACATCCGGAAATTTAGGTGCTGCAGCCACATCGGCTGGATGAATGCCATGAATTGCGATATTACGTTGGTCAAAGCGCGACTCGGGCTGAATTAAAGTGTAAAATTCATCAACTAATTGGTTATCACGTACGACAACAATCGCCATCGAAACAGCACTGTGCCGCTCCGCACTGGCTGTTTCAAAATCCATTGCTATAAAATTCATCCTAAACTCCTAACTCTTCAATTGGTAAAACCATATCAAAAGCCCTAACTTCAAGGCCTCGACTATTAACTAGCGTACGGTTTGAATCGGTGATTTTTTGAAAGCCCATCTTCTCATAAATATGAATTGCCCTTTGATTGTGACTTTGAACTGTTAAGAACAATTGGTCGACGCTACTATAGTCGTTTGCCCAATCTATTACCTCAGCTAACAAAGCCTGGGCCAGTCCATGGCCTTGTACTTTTTTTAAAACTGCCATGCCAACTTCAGCAATTCGTGGGTGACCAGGTAACGCTGCCGCTGAAATCACACCAAATAATTCTTGATTATCACCAGCAGCTACTAACAAGATATTATTCGCCGTACTATTCAATCGCTCAATATTGTCAGCTGTTTGCTCTACTTGTAAACTCGTTAAATCTTGTTCCAAGGTAAAGGTATCCGACTCATCCATGAGTTTTTGCATTAGTATCAATAAATTAACTGTGTCTTCATCCTCTGCTAATCGAATTTCAATTTCCATTGCTAATTATTCCTTTAAGCTCTGCTAACAATGCCACAGACCGTATTCCAGTGGCTTCAAACTCAATCATGCGCTTATTAGCATCTAAATCGTTATCCAAGCGCCGCAAGGTTATTCGCAACGCATCTTGCGGTAAAATTGAACTAATGTACTGAGACCATTCTACGAACGCAACACTATCTGGCGTGAAATAATCCTCTAAGCCAAGCTCATCATCACTTGATTCACCTAACCGATAAACATCTAAGTGATAAAGTCGAAAAGCACTTGTTGTATATTCTCGTACTAAGGTGAAAGTCGGACTCTTCAAAGGTCGCTTGATTCCAAGCTCTCGAGCAAAGCCCTGCGTAAAGGTCGTTTTCCCAGCCCCAAGCTCACCGTCAAGTAGGACCGTATCGCCCGGTTGAATCAATCTTGCTAATTGAGCCGCAATATTTTGAGTTTCTATCAAATTATTTACTATTATTCTCATAAACATAAGTATACCATGCTTTAACTTGTGCCACCTTGTCATCTTAAAACAATAAAAAGCATCACCATCAACGATGGCAATGCTTTTCAAACTATTACAATGTAAGCTCAATAAGCCACTAACCAAGCATTACTAAACACTTACTTAGTATCAGTTATAGTGCCTGCGCTGCTGTAATTATTGCAACTTTATAAACGTCTTCTTCATTTGCCCCACGTGAAAGGTCAGAAATTGGCTTAGCTAGTCCTTGTAGAACTGGACCAATCGCTTCAAAACCGCCCAAGCGTTGTGCAATCTTATAACCGATGTTTCCTGATTGTAGGTCTGGGAAAACAAAAACATTTGCTTGACCAGCTACCTTTGAATTAGGTGCCTTAGCCGCTGCTACCGATTCAACAAAGGCCGCATCAAATTGCAATTCACCATCAATTAATAGTTCTGGTGCTGCTACTTGCGCAAGTTTAGTTGCTTCAGCTACCTTATCAACTTGTGGCGCCTTAGCTGAGCCCTTAGTTGAAAAACTAAGCATAGCAACTTTAGGATCAATTCCGAATACCTTGGCAGTTTGTGCCGATTGAACTGCAATTTCTGCCATTGTTTGGGCATCAATATCAATATTAATTGCAGCATCTGCAAAGATATAACGTTGGTCAGCTTTTTGCATCACAAAAGCACCAGAGATACGTGATGAACCAGGCTTAGTCTTAACAA
Organism: Weissella oryzae SG25; assembly: GCF_000691805.2. Lineage (GTDB taxonomy): Bacteria > Bacillota > Bacilli > Lactobacillales > Lactobacillaceae > Weissella > Weissella oryzae. The sequence continues at coordinate 14,626 of NZ_DF820493.1, forward strand.
TTTGGAGTGCTGGCCGAACTGTATCACCAGTTGGATGAGTTGCACCTGAAACCATTCCATCCGCTTGACCCAAATAAACTAACATCGTACCAAAATAGTTCACATCTTTTAACCACTTAGCTGCGGTAACCGCATCAGTCTTTCCATTTCGACGTTCAACTAAAGCCTCAACCATGGCTTCAAACTTATCACTTGGATATTGGGCTGGATCAATAATTTCAATAGATGAAAGATCAAACCCATGACTAGCAGCTGTAGCAGCAATTTCACTTGCTACCCCCAATAATATTGGTTTAACCAACCCATTGGCAGCTAAACGAATCGCTGCCCCTTGGATTCGTACATCCTCACCTTCGGGAAAAACTAAAATTTTACCCTGATTCAAAATTTTTGCTGATAATTGTTCAAAAAGCTCCATCTATCAAAACCTCCATAAAATCCTAATAAACTCAACTTGCTCTAATCATAAGACTAATCAATATCGTTTACAATAACATTGTTGACACCAATAAATGTGATGTTTTTCACTTGATTATACCTTGCTAATTAGGATAAAAGCAACGCCCAACAGACGTTTAACTAAAAAAATGCTAAAATTGTAGGAAAGGTCGCTTTAGTTTTTTATTGAGGTTTTGCAAATGAAACAATTTTATATTAAACAAATCGGTACACGGCCGGGTTCCTCGATGATTATAACTAATTATTTAGGGGAATTTACTTACCATATCCTTGGTACAACCGGTTTTATTGGGGCTAAGTTTCGCTTGATGGATCGTCAAGGACACGAATACTGTTCACTTGTTCAAACGTCACTAGGGCTATTTCCACGCTTTGCCCTGCATCAAAACAATCAACACTTTGGTTCTTTTGGCTTATCCCTGTACACTGATGCTATCATCTATATTACTGGCGCCAATTGGTTAACCTGGGTTAATGCACTTTCCAATACGATTCAAATTCGTAACATTCAACACCAGTTAGCTTTTGCTCGTCCTGAACAAAATATTCGCTATGCCGTACAGATTTATGATGATGAAGATACCCAAGCTCTTTTGCTAACAATTGCTTTTTTGATTCGTTGGCGCCTTGACCATTCGACCCAGCATCTACGTAATCACTTAGCGATTAATTCACGTCAATATGCAACTAAATTAAATCTATCCAAATAAAAAGGTACTCTAGCACCTGACTAGCTGTCAGCATGCTAAAGTACCTTTTTATTTTTAAGCGTGCAAGACCTTATTCAAAAAGTCTTGTAAACGTGGATCTTGTGGGTTACCAAAAATCTCATCTGGCTTGCCAGCCTCGCGAATGTAACCATCAGCAAAGAATACGACACGGTCCGCAACTTGCCGGGCAAAGCCCATCTCATGCGTTACCACAATCATCGTCATTCCTTCAGTCGATAATTGTTTCATAACATCTAAGACATCCCCAACCATTTCTGGATCCAAAGCTGATGTTGGTTCATCGAAAAGCATAATTTTAGGATTCATCTGTAAGGCGCGTGCAATCGCAACTCGTTGCTTTTGCCCCCCAGATAAGGTTGCAGGACGTGCATCAGCCTTATCACGTAGTCCCACTCGGTCCAAAAGTTTATAGGCCGTTTCCTTAGCGGTTGCCTTATCTTCCTTACCAAGTTCAACTGGTGCCAACATCATATTTTCAATTACCGTTAGGTGTGGAAACAAGTTAAAATGTTGAAAAACCATGCCAATGTTTTCCCGAGTCTTATTGATATTAGTTTTTGCATCACTTAAATCACGACCAGCGATAATGATTTGTCCTTCATCAATTGTTTCTAGCTGATTCAGTGTCCGAAGAAAGGTTGACTTACCAGATCCTGAAGGGCCAATCATTACAACTAACTCGCCCTCTTCAACATGTAAATCAATTCCCTTTAGAACCTCGTTTTGACCGAAACTCTTGTGTACATTATTTACTTCAACGATTGCAGCCATTACTTAATCCTCTTTTCCACGATATTTGATACCCAAGTTAATAATGTGATTACAATCAAATACATTCCTGCAATCATCAACCAAACCTTAAAGCCTTGTAGATTTCTAGCAATAATCAATGTACCAGTTTGGGTTAATTCGACCAACCCAATTACTGACAAAATTGATGTGTCTTTCAATGTAATAATAAACTGATTGATAAATGATGGTACGGTCAAGCGAATTCCTTGTGGCATGATAATCCGTCGCATTGCCTTACCATAAGGCAAACCAAGCGAACGGGCTGCCTCCATTTGACCACCATCAACTGATAAGAAGCCACCCTTAACAAAGGAACCAATATATGCACCTTCATTTAGAATCAGCGTAATTACCCCGGCTGTAAAGGCTGGAATTTTAACGCCAGTTAAGTTTGGCAAACCAATATAGATGAAGAATGCCAAAACTAGCATTGGCATTCCACGGAATACGTAGATAAAGAACGTTGAAATTGCCCGAACCCAAGCATAAGGTGATACACCCAAGATGGCTAAGATTAAGCCATAGATTGAAGCTAATACAATTCCGACAACCGTTAACTTAATTGTCATCCACAAACCAGTTAGAATGGCATCCTTGTTTTGCTTCAAAATGCCAAGATAAGAGTTGTTATCGGCACTAGCGGCGGCATTCTTTTGGTAGTTATAACCGTGCTTACCTAGATAGCTTTGCACAATTTTATCGTAAGTACCATCAGCCACCAAGCTGGCATAACCTTGGTTAAACTTATCCAGCAAAGCAGCGTTAGCACCCTTCTTAACAGCAAAGCCGTAATCACCGGCTTGCGCTGGCTTAGAGATAATTTTCATCTTTGTGCCCTGTGCGATTGCATAAGCCATTACCGGTTGGTCTTCAAAAGCGGCTGCTTCATTACCAACCATAACATCGGCATACATTGTGTTTGAATCATTAAATGACACAATTTTTAGATCATACTTTTTAGCTAAAGACATTGCGTATTCAGCACCAGCTGTACCAGTTTTGACGGCAACTTTTTGTCCCTTTAAGTCAGCTAGTGAATTAACCTTTTTATTCTTCTCATTTGCTGCAATTACAATTCCTGACTTGTAGTAAGGATCAGAGAAATCAAAAGTTTGCCGACGTTCATCTGTAATTGTCATACCGGCGATAATTGCATCAGCTTGACCAGCCTGAACAGATTGTACCCCTGAATTAAAACTCATTGGTTTCAAAGTGTAGGTAAAGCCTTCTCGCTTTGCGATTGCTTTTAATAAGTCCATATCAATCCCTTTGAATTGACCGTTGGCCGTTTGAAATTCAAAGGGAGGATATGTTGTATCAGTTGTAATCGTATAGTGTGGTTTGCTTGCTGCTTGAACCGAGTTAAAGCCTCCAAAGCCTGTAACAATCGCTGCAGCTGCAATAATCAGCCCCAATAGCCACTTACGCATAACACTCCTCCTCAAACCTGTAAAATTATTTTTTGTGTTGAGACACTTTATGTTTTTTATAATACAGCAGGAAATCACTAAAATAAAAAACAATGTCAGATTTCCTGACATTGTTTTTTATTTCGTTCGCTTACATTTTCTTAGCGATTCCTCTATCTAGGCAATCAGAGCCGCTTAACGATTTTTTAATTTAGTTATTCGGCGCAAGTCACGTTCTTGATCACGCCGCTTAATTGTCTCACGCTTATCAAAACTGTGCTTACCAGTTCCGACACCAATCAAAACTTTGGCAAAACCACGTTTTAAATAAACTTTTAGCGGCAAGATTGTTTTTCCCGCTTGCGCTGACTGGTCAGCCAACTTTTTTATCTCTTGCTTATGCAATAGTAGGCGCCGTGAACGTAATGGTTCATGGTTAAACTGATTACCCTGTGCAAATAAACTAATATGCACATTATCGAGCCAAGCTTGTCCATTTCGAATCTGTACAAAGCCATCTGCAATATTGATTTGACTAGCGCGAACTGATTTAATTTCAGTACCTGTTAGCTCAATGCCAGCCTCAAAGGTCTCACCAATGGCATAGTTATAGCGGGCCTTATTATTAGTTGCTAAATAGTTGTTGTCATGTGCTTTTTTCTTCGCCATAACTACCTCCTAATTTAGTTGTGCTGCCGGTGTGATCCACCATTGGTACTTTGCTTTGGACTCTTTGCTCCACCAGCTTTATACCCTTGATTATTTTTCTTAGCATCTTTGTCGTTGTGACGACGCTCATTCCGATTACGGCTCGCAAAATTGCCACGACCATGGCGTTCTTCAGGCACTTTAATGTCTGTAACCGGTGCGGCTTCTGGGTCAACCAAGACAAAATCAAGAGCTGATTGCTCCTTATCAACGCGAATCAAGCGGACTTTAACCGTTTGACCAATTTGATAAATATGGTGTGAACGCCGGCCAATCAAGGCCAAATGTCCCTCATCAAAATAATAATTATCATCAGTCAAATTAGAAGTATGAATCAAACCTTCAACTGTATTTTCAAGTGATACAAACATTCCGAACTTCAAAACGCCGTTTACAACCGCATCAAATTCTTCACCAAGGCGATCTTCCATAAACTCAGCCTTCTTCATTGCATCAGTATCACGCTCGGTATCAATTGCCCGACGCTCACGGGTTGATGTATCAGCACCAATCTGGGCAAGTTGATCACGATACTTGGCTTGTGCCTGCTCATCAAGGCCAGCACTTGCGTACCACTTAATCAAACGATGTACCGTCAAATCAGGATAACGCCGAATTGGCGATGTAAAGTGCGTGTAGTATTGCGCCCCAATTCCAAAGTGTCCTAATGGCTCATCTGAATACTTCGCCTGCTTCATCGTCCGTAACATCATGGTTGAAACCATCTGCTCTTCTGGGCGATCAGCAAAATAGTTGTGAATTGTCTGCAAATCACTTGACTGGACTTTATTTGGATCAGCGTAGACTGGTGCGCCAAGGGCTTTCACAAATTCAAAGAACTTGGTTACCCGATCTAAGTCTGGTGATTCGTGAATCCGATATAGGAACGGTACTTTGGCTTGATCAAAGTGCATGGCTACTGCTTCGTTGGCAGCCAACATAAATGACTCAATAATCCGTTCTGACAAACCACGTTCCCGTAGTTGAATGTCCGTTGGCTTACCATTTTCATCGACGATAATTTTTGCCTCAGGTGCATCAAACTCAATTGCCCCACGCTCTGTACGGCGATTAGCCAAAGCCTCATGTAACAAAGCCATCTCTTCAAACATTGGCACTAATTCGCGGTATTCATCGCGAGTTTCTGCATCACCAGCCAAAATCGCATTAACAGCCTTATAAGTCATACGGGCATGTGACCGCATGACTGACGTATGTAGCCGATGATTTACCAAGCGACCATCTGGCGTAAACTCCATTTCAGCTGACATTGCTAGCCGGTCAACACCAGGATTAAGTGATGCAATTCCATTAGAGATGTTTCTTGGCAACATTGGGATTACCCGATCGGTCAAATAAACTGAGGTCCCCCGCTTATAAGCTTCACGATCCAAAGGAGTACCTTCAACGACATAATGTGAAACATCGGCAATATGCACACCTAAATGAAAATTACCGTTTGCTAAGCGCCAAACGACAACTGCATCATCCAAATCCTTTGATTCAATTGAATCAATAGTCACTAATGGTTGGTCAGTAATATCTTCACGACCTTCGCGTTCAGCAGCTTGTACTTCTGCGGGAATCTTTTCGGCCTGTTCCAAAACATCGGCTGGGAAAACATGTGGCACTTCGTGTTGATAAACAACTTGTAAAATGTCCACACCAGGTTCATCTTTGTAACCAATTGTCTCAGTTACGACACCGGTAAAGCGCTTTGGCGCTGCCAAACTTGGATACTCATCAATTGATACTACAACAACTTCACCATCATTAGGCTTTAAACCGCCATCTTTAATCAGTAATTGATGAGCTGCTAGTTTCTTGTCTGTTAAACGAACCGAACCAATATAACCAGCATATTCTGAACCGAGCTTAAACGCACCCACCAATTGGGTAAAATGCCGCGTAATAATCTCCATTACACGGCCTTCTGGTCCGCGACCATTAGCACTATCCGGCTTAGTAATTAATTTAACCCGAACTTCATCACCCTGTTGGGCTAATAACGTATTATCTGGATTAATAAAGATATCTTCTGCCTGTTCATCATAATGGACAAAACCGAAGCCCTTATCATTAGCCTTAAAAATACCAATGACTCCTTCACTATCAGCGTTATATTGAAAATCGCCGGCTTGTGTAACACGAACTTTACGTGCCCGTTCCAGCGCAGCTAAAGCCTGTACGACTTTAGTAAAAGCTTGACTATCAGCTAAATGTAACCCATCCGTTAAATTTTGGGCTGAAAAAGCTTGCGTGGAATTTGCTTTTAAAAAACCAAATAATTGGTCTTGTAATGTATTTTCTTCCATTTTTTCTTCCATTTCTTTTCTAAAAAACCCCCTCGCAGACTTAAGGTCACGAGAGGGACTATAGTACTCTAAATTATTAATGTGAACCAACGTAAACCAAGGCCAAGCCAATGATAAACCATATAGCTCCTAAAATCGCCGTGATTCGTTGCATAACAGCTTCAAAGCCACGTGATTTTTGTGTGGCGAATAAATCCCCACCGCCACCTGACAAAGCAGACAACGCATCTTGTTGTTTTGATGGTTGCATTAGAACCGCAATAATAATCAAAAGCCCAATCACAATCATCGCTGTTAACAAAATATTATACATGGGGCGCCTCCTCTATTCATTACACAAGTACTGTATTATTTTAGCATAGCCATTTTATATTTTCAAATTTGTCTGCTTTAAGTAAGCAATTGATTTTTCAAAAATAAAAAGCAGGTGCAATTATGCACCTGCTTTTTATCTTACTAACTTACTAATTATGCTTCGAAGTTAAGAATTGCTTCGCGAGCTTCCTTATCGATGTTGTAGAAGCTGTGAATACCCTTGTATTCAGCAACCTTGTCTGTCAACAAGTCTTCAATACGCATCAATTGGTTATACTTAGCAATCCGGTCAGTACGTGACATTGAACCTGTCTTGATTTGGCCGGCATTAGTTGCGACAACCAAGTCAGCAATTGTTGTGTCTTCAGTCTCACCTGAACGGTGTGACACGATAGCTGTGTAACCAGCTTCTTTAGCCATTTCAATTGCTTCCATTGTCTCAGTCAAAGTACCAATTTGGTTAACCTTGATCAAGATTGCGTTAGCAGCCTTCTTCTCAATACCCTTCTTCAAGAAAGTAGTATTTGTAACGAAGAAGTCATCACCAACAAGTTGAACCTTCTTGCCCAACTTAGCAGTCAACTTAGCCCAAGCATCCCATTGTGCTTCGTCATCCAAGTCAGCAGCTTCAGCCAATGGATCCTCGATTGAAACAACTGGATACTTCGCAACCAAGTCAGATAGGTACTCGATGAACTCGTCAGTCGTGTACTCTTGCTTATCTGGCTCACCAGCAAGTGTGTAAATACCAGTCTTAGCATCAAAGAACTCTGATGAAGCAACGTCAAAGGCAATAGCAATATCCTTACCAGGCTTGTAACCAGCTGCCTCGATAGCCTTCAACAAGTATTCAAATGGCTCTGCATTTGAAGCGAAGTTAGGAGCAAATCCACCTTCATCCCCAACAGCAGTTGAATGTCCAGATGCCTTCAACAACTTTTGCAAAGCATGGAATGTTTCTGAACCCATTCGAATAGCTTCTGCAACAGACTTAGCACCAACAGGCATAATCATGAACTCTTGGAAGTCAACTGAGTTATCAGCGTGAGCTCCACCATTGATAACGTTCATCATTGGTGTTGGCAAAACCTTGGCGTTAAATCCACCTAGGTAGTTGTACAATGGTGTACCTAACTCGTCAGCAGCTGCACGGGCAGCGGCAATTGAAACACCTAGAATGGCGTTAGCACCCAACTTACCCTTGTTTGGTGTACCGTCCAATGCAATCATTGTACGATCCAACAAAACTTGGTCAGTAACGTCCATACCAATCAACTTGTCCTTGATGATCTTGTTGACATTGTCAACAGCCTTCAAGACTCCCTTACCTAGGAAACGGTCTTTGTCACCATCACGTAGCTCTACGGCTTCATTAACACCAGTAGAAGCCCCTGAAGGGACGATACCGCGGCCGAAACCACCTAGCTCTGTGTAAACCTCAACTTCAACTGTGGGGTTACCACGTGAGTCCAAAACCTCACGTGCATAAATATCAGTAATTGCAGACATCTTGCCTTCTCCTTACATGACTCTAAAATTTTGGGTAATTCCCTTGCAAACAATTGTAACATATTTAACGGTCTTGCGAAGCATTGCACGTTTTTTTATTCAGCAAAACGTTTTGCTTGTTCGGCTAATTGAACCAGTTCAATAAAAGTAGTTGCATCTAATGCCGCATCACCAACTAACACACCATCTACATCTGGTTGATTCATTAGTTCAAAGGCATTATTAGGGCGAACCGAACCACCATAAAGAATCCGAATTTGGGCGGCAATTGCTTGACCGTACATATCCGCTAAGGTTGCCCGCATAATATGCAAGCTTTTTTGAACACTTTCTGCATTCATTGCTTGGCCTGAACCGATTGCTTGGGTTGGTTCATAAGCCAACATTAGTTGCGCCGCTGTTTTTGCTGGAATCCCTTTTAATGACTCAATCACTTGATTTACAACCCAGTGCATATGGTCATCGTTTGAAACCAATTGGATATTTTCATCAATCGCAATAATTGGTAACAAGCCATTTCGTAGTGCCGCTAAAACCTTTAAATTAACCATCTCATCTGTTTCACGAAAATAATTACGTCGTTCTGAATGACCAATAATCACATAACTAACCCCTAGATCAGCCAGCGCTGCTGGGCTAGTTTCTCCGGTATAAGCACCCCGATCTTCCCAGTAAACATTTTCAGCACCAATTAAAATTGGGCTTCCCTTTGCCGCATGAACCATTGACGTTAGTAATACATCTTGTCCCGCCAATACAGTATCGACTTCTGGATATTTTACTAATTGCTTTGCAACATCTTTAATATAAGCTGTAACTTCGCCTGGTAATTTATTCATTTTCCAGTTGGCAATCACAATTGGTCGTCGTGCCATTTTATTTGCCTCCAAAACTTTGGTTAAAATCTAGCTGTAATGCTCATTATAACAATCTTAAGTATAGGATAAAGCAATAAAAGTGCAAAGCTGCTTTAAGGTTAATCAATAAAAAGATTATCAATCCGTCGCATCTTAGCATCTATTTTTAATTGTAATAACTTTAATCCCATTTTAGAACTCGTAGGTTTAATGTCAGTCTGCGAATCTAAGGCTAAAATTTGCCAGCCAGTCCCAATTTTACTTAAGGAATTATGTTTTGTAGCATAGTAATCATCACCAAGCAAAACAGCTGTTCCTTTAACGCCCAGAAGCGCCCCTACGAGATGATAGTGAAAGCGCGTAGTTACCCAAAGCTGATCCTTTTTATAGGGAATACCCTTTTGCCAAATATCCCAAAAACCATAAAATTTTAGCCGCGCTTTAATATCAGGAAAATCATTCCAAACATCAGAGAAAAATAGCCAATTATCATCTGGAATCATTGCTTCCAAAACCCCAATTTTTTTAGTTTGATTTTCCGGTCGCTCCAAAAATTTAATTAACTTAGCAATAAAATTCTGTTCATCATCCATTGAGCTAAACGAACTAATCGATAGTAATATATCCGGATTGTCATCACTAACATTAAGTTTCAATGCATCTAACTTTTTTGCCATAAAAACATCATCAACTTCATACTGGGTGCCATTAATCTTAGCGCTCTCTTGGTCACGAACTCCAAAATAGTCAAAAACTGGCACATATTTTTCTGCTAAACAATCAGCATATAATGATGAAATTGGCGTTAAGCCTAGTCCAGTAGCAAACAATTTCACTTGTGGATTATGATCCTTAACATATTTTAGTAGCGGGAAAAAAAGATAGGTTCTAGTAAAAACATCTTGATCAACTGAAAAATACCCACCACCTAATAGATGAATTGATTGTGCATTCATCAAGTGATTAATACCCGCACTATTTCGCGGATCATTCCCTTCTAACGCTTCAAATAACTTCTCGGGGTTGGTTAAACTTGCTCCATCACTCTCAGCCTTATAAATTGCATTCCAAACAGTGTCAACAAAAATAATATTTTCAAAATCATTTGCAAATAAAAACTGAGCTCGGGCCGGGAAGGGTACATCCAAGGTTACTTTAGCCTCAGGGTGGTGGATCTTAAAATACTTCAGCCAAGTTCTAACAATCATTTCATCGCCAAAATTAGGGTAGCCAGCTGTTGATATTAAGTAGTATTCCATTATTAAAGCTTCCTCCATATTATCAATATTGCATTACTCCCCATAGCATTTAGCAACCATTCGTTTTTCTCAAAATTACTATTTTATTATTAAATAAAATAACAGGTTCCTTCTTAGCTGGCTAACTTTTGAATTAAAGTATCGCCAATAAAGGAACCTGTTTTTACTCATCTACTTAATTATTAATGGACGACTCAACCAAAGCCTTTACTTCATCATTTGTGTCCATATCCAAAGCCTGTTCAGCCAATGCTTGCATTGCTGTCGTGTCTAGCTTCTTCATCAATGAACGCGCTTGAAGCATTGAGGTTGCTGACATCGAGAACTCATCCAAGCCCATACCAACTAAAAGTGGTAGTGCAATCGGATCCCCAGCCATCTCGCCACACATGGCAGCAAACTTACCATGATCATGCGCCGCATCAATCACATTCTTAATCAAACGCAAAATCGATGGATTATAGGGCTGGTAAAGATATGAAATCTTATCATTACCACGATCAGCAGCCATTGAATATCCAATCAAATCGTTAGTTCCAATTGAAAAGAAATCCACTTCTGCTGCAAACTTATCAGCTAAGATTGCAGCTGCTGGCACTTCAATCATAATTCCTAATTTAATGTCTTCAGCAACTAAAATCCCTTGCGCTTCTAACTTAGCCTTTTCCTCGTCGAAAATTTTTCGCGCAGCTCGGAATTCTGGTAAGGTGGCTACCATTGGGAACATAATCCATAAGTTACCATAAACCGATGCCCGTAGTAGAGCCCGTAGCTGTGTGCGGAAGATATCATCGCGATCCAAGGAAATACGAATTGCACGGTAACCCAAGAAAGGATTTTCTTCTTTAGGTAAAGGTAGATATGGTAAGTTTTTATCACCACCGATGTCCATTGTTCGAACAGTAACAGTCTTGCCTGCCATGCCTTCTAAAACAGCCTTATAGGCAGTAAACTGCTCTTCTTCAGTTGGTAACTCTTTTGAATCCATATAGAGGAATTCGGTACGATAAAGGCCAACGCCTTCTCCACCATTATCAAGTACACCTGCTAAGTCTTTAGGCGTCCCAATATTTGCACCAATCATGAAGACTTTACCATCAGCTGTTACTGATTCCTTATCCTTCAACTTGGCCCATTCAGCCTTTTGAGCAAGATATTGGTTTCCCTTAGTCTGATAGGCACTTATTTGCTCACCGCTTGGTTCAACAATTGCAAGTCCGTCTAAGCCATCCAGAATCATCATCTGACCATCAGCAATTTTTTGCGTAGCAACTTCAGAACCCACAATTGCGGGAATCTCTAAAGTCCGTGCCATAATGGCTGCATGCGCAGTTCGACCACCAATATTAGTGATGAAACCCTTAACAAAATTACGGTCCAATTGAGCTGTATCTGATGGTGTCATATCATTAGCAACAATGATAACTTCTTCATCAATCAAAGCCGGATTTGGCAACTGCTTATTCAATAGATGTGCCAAAACACGTTTGGTCACGTCACGAATATCAGCCGCCCGTTCAGCCATATAAGGATTATCATCTGCCATGCCTTCAAACATTGCAATGTAAGTATCTGTAATTGCTGTAAGCGCTGCTTCAGCATTTACTTTATCCGTTGTAATCTGCCCTTCGATTCCCGCCGATAACTCTGGGTCTTCAAGAACCATAATATGTGCAGTAAAGACTTCAGACTCTGCTTCGCCCATGCTTACTAGTGCTTTAGCTTTAATTTGTTCCAAATCTGCCTTTGATGCATCAAAGGCCGCTCTAAGGCGGCCTTTTTCTGCTTCAACGTTATCAATTGTACGTTGTTCAAAAGACAAATCAGGATCAACGAGCTTGTATGCTTTCGCAATTGCAACACCGTTTGATGCAGCAATCCCCCTAATTTCATCTGCCATCGTTTATCCCTCAATGAGTTGTCTTTTAGTCAACTAAACCTTCAGCTGACATAGTGTTAGCAATTGCATCAAGTGCTTCTGTTTCATCTTCACCCTCAGCAGTAATCTTAACTTCAGCACCTTGACCAACACCAAGTGACATAACACCCATAATTGACTTCAAATTTACATCTTTACCTTGGTATGACAAAGTAACACTTGATGAGAACTTTGAAGCAGCTTGAACCAACAAAGTTGCTGGACGAGCGTGGATACCTGTTTCGGCTACAATGTGAAATTCGCGTGATTCCATGATAAAAATCTCCTTAGATCTGTTTTTCTCTTTTTTATAAAGGTCAAAAATCCACAATAAATATAGATTTGACTACATCAACCATTCTAGCAGGTTTGTAAGGCATTCGCAAGCGCTTTCATCTAATTTTCAAAGTATATTTTATTTTTTTATAATTAATTTTCTAACTCTCGCACATAAGTTACAACCCCGTCTAAATCAGCAATCCCACGAACTGTATTCTGATAAGGATAATTGCGCCAAATATTATAAAAATCTAAATAATTATCTTTGGTAACTTGAAAACTATCAATCTCACCATTGTGTAAGTCAGCTAAAAGCGCTTTAAAATCCATATTAAACCTCCCATGAACTAACTACAATTTTACCACTATCCCAGCGATAAAAGAATTTTCTTAAACACAAACTAAAACGTTAGCAAAATTGAGCCATAAGTAAAACCAGCACCAAAACCGGTCAACAAAATCCGCTTACCAGTTAAATCATTATTAGTCCGATACTCATCTAACCCAATCGCAATTCCTGCTGCCGAAGTATTGCCATATTTAATTACATTTTGCGCAAATTTTTCTAGCGGTTGCCCGAGTTCGTCAGCCAAGGCTTCAATGATTCTTAGATTGGCTTGATGCAAAACAAAATAGTCAATATCAGCTGGCACTAGCGCATTATCGGCCAAGAAGGTCTTGATATGCGTTGGAATCAAACGTAACACTTCACTAAAGACCTCACGCCCTTCTTGATGAAAGGCCGTTATCTCTGGATAGTTGTCCGCTTTCAGCTCCTTGAGGGGTGGAATTTTACCAGACTGAACAACCCGGTCATTGCCAATGGTATGGAGCGATTCTGCCGCTAAAACGCCATCTTCGCTGGCTCCTAAAACAAAAGCCGCTGCGCCATCACCAAAAAAAACGGCTGAAGTTCGGTCTGTAAAATCCATCATCTTCGAATTAACCTCAGCTGCAATCACTAAGACTCTATCATAATTTGCTGTTTGTAAAAACTTGTCAGCCGTGCTTAGTGCGAAGATAAAGCCCGCACAGGCGGTTGATATATCATAGGCAAAAGCCTTACTTGCACCAATATTACGCTGAACCAATGCCGCCGTTGAAGGCGCTAATCCATCGGGCGTAAAGGTCGCAACAATGATTAAGTCTATATCATTAGCCGATAGACCGGCTTGTATCAAGGCTTTTTGCGCCGCTTTAGTTGCTAAATCAGATGTATTTTCACCTTCTAGTGAAATATGTCGTGTCTTAATTCCGGTATGCTTTTGAATCCAGGCATCACTGGTTGGCATTATTTGTGCCAATTCATCGTTATCGATAACATTGTTAGGTACATAATGCGCTGATGCTAAAATTCTACTACCTTGCGTCATGTTACGTCCTCGTTATTAATGCTTACTCAGCTACTGAGTTCGCATTCTCCATATTAGCTTGCGTAATTTTAAAGTTCTCATTGTAATTGAAGGCATTTTGGCCAGCAATTGCACCATCACCAACGGCCGTAGTGATTTGCCGTAAAGTTTTCTCACGAACATCGCCAATTGCAAAAATTCCCGCCTGCTTTGTCTGCATTGCATCGTCAGTTACTACCCAACCTTGCTCGTTCGTCACCCCTAAATCAGTAAAAGCTTCTGATACCGGAAGAACTCCAACGTAGATAAAGACGCCAGCAGCAGGAATAAAGCTTTGTTCCTGTGTTTTTACATTACGCACATTAACACCGCTAACCCGATTGTCAGCTCCTGTAATCTCTTCAACAACTGTATCCCAAACAAAATCAATTTTTTCATTAGCAAAAGCGCGGTCTTGCAAAATCTTTTGTGCTCGTAAACTATCACGACGATGAATAACCGTCACATGGTCAACAATCCCCGCTAAATAAGTTGCTTCTTCGATTGCTGAATCCCCGCCGCCAATCACAACAACTTCTTGGTTACGGAAAAAGCCACCATCACAAACGGCACAGTAAGAAACACCTCGTCCTGTAAATGTTTCTTCACCAGGTACACCCAGCTTTTTATAAGCAGCACCGGTAGCAAGAATTACTGTATTCGTAATATATTGATCCACATCAGTAACAACCTGCCATGTCTTATCTGGTAGCGTTTCAATGTGTTGTACCGTACCAAATGCATATTCAGCACCAAATTTTGTCGCTGAAGCGTACATTTTTTCAGAAAGGTCAGGCCCCAACACTAATTCAAACCCGGGATAGTTTTCAATTTCAGCTGTATTGTTCATTTGACCGCCATATATTCCCCGGTCGATCATTAAGACCGACATATTAGCACGCGAAGTATAAGTAGCAGCCGTCATACCACCAGGGCCAGCCCCAATAATAATTGTATCGTAGTGCTTCATATTGTTTTCCTCCGTACATAACACTAACTATTTGTTAGCTTCAATATAATATTTTACCCGCTTACCTAGCTTTTTTCCAGTCATTAACCTTAAACCAAATAAGTCAGTCAAAATAAAAACGGCTGCTTGATCGCTTTGACCAGTCACCCGTTTCCTTTTTAGCTAAATTAATCTAAGTCTTTAGCCAAATCTTTCAAATATGCTCGCAACTTATCTTTTGTCTGTGGGTGCTCTAACCCAAACTCGATATTAGTTGTCAAGAAACCAATCTTTGAGCCGACATCAAAACGGCGACCCTTAAAATTATGAGCATAAACGTGTTGGCGCTTGTTTAGTGAATCGATTGCATCAGTAAGTTGAATTTCATTTCCCTTACCTGGTGCAGTCTGCTCCAATTCTTCAAAAATTTCAGGCGTCAAAAGATAGCGACCAATAATTGCCAAGTTTGAAGG
The DNA here is from genome assembly GCF_000691805.2 of Weissella oryzae SG25. Taxonomy (GTDB): domain Bacteria; phylum Bacillota; class Bacilli; order Lactobacillales; family Lactobacillaceae; genus Weissella; species Weissella oryzae. Next base: position 29,990 of record NZ_DF820493.1, read on the forward strand.
TGCATCTTCAGGCTTAGGCTTTTCAACGAAAGAATTTACTTGGTACAAACCATCTTCAAGTTCCATCTCAGGTGCAATCACCCCATACTCAGAAACTTGATCATGTGGCACTTCCATAACAGCTAACGTTGACTCGCCAGTCTTCTCATAGCGCTCAATCAACTGCTTAGTCAATGGCACTTCATCGGTCATCAAATCATCACCAAGCATTACCACAAAGGGCTCATCACCAATAAATGTCTTGGCAGTCAAAACGGCATCACCAAGGCCACGTGGGTGTGATTGGCGAATGAAGTACAAATTAATGTCAGTTGTTTCTTCAACAATCTTAAGTAATTCATCCTTACCCTTATCCCGCAAGTTATTCTCTAGTTCAGGATTAGAATCAAAATGATCTTCAATTGAACGCTTTGACTTACCATCAACAATGACGATATCTTCGATTCCTGAAGCCAAAGCTTCCTCAATAATAAATTGAATAGTTGGCTTATCGACAATAGGTAACATTTCCTTAGCTAATGCTTTAGTAGCTGGCAAGAAACGAGTTCCAAGTCCTGCGGCTGGAATAATTGCTTTACGTACTGGTTTCATAATAATTTTAATTCCCTTCTTGTTGCAGTTCACGTTCCATTAGTGCCGTGACTACTTCTTTTGTATTTTTTCCTTCGTATAAAACACTATAAATTGCATCAGTAATCGGCATCGGTACATGTTTAAGCCGGCCTAGCTCATGTACCACCTTAGTCGTTGAAATTCCTTCAATGACCATACCCATTTCAGATACGACTTCATCTACCGACTTGTTTTTACCTAATTCAAGACCTGCTCTAAAGTTACGTGAATGTACCGACGTCGCTGTCACAAAGAGGTCGCCAACACCCGCCAAACCCATAAAGGTTAATGGATTAGCGCCAAAAGCTTGCCCTAGGCGGCTCATCTCTGCCAACCCCCGCGTAAATAGCGCTGCTTTAGCATTTGCATCAAAGCCTAAGGCTTCAATTGCACCTGCACCAATCGCAATCACGTTTTTTAAAGCACCACCAAATTCAGAACCAACTAGGTCAGTGTTAGTGTATGCCCTGAAAAATTGGTTTGAGAATGCCGCCTGCATCTGTTTAGCAATTTGTAAATCTTCAGCAGCCATCGTTACCAAAGTAGGATCATGTTTGATGACACCTTCAGCATGTGACGGTCCGGCAATAATACCTATGCCCAATCGATTTGCTTGCGGAATTTCTTCTGCCAACATCTCAGACGGACGTTTATAAGTATTTGCTTCAATCCCTTTAGTCGCTGCAACTAAAGTAACTTGTTGGTCTAGTGCAACTAACACCGCCGCTAATTGACGTGCTACTTGCCTAGTTGCCTTAGTCGGAACCACCGTTAATACCATCGTCGCACCCCGCACAGCTGTCTGCATGTCAGCAGTTGCTACAACTGCAGGATGAATCGGATTATCTCCTAAGTATTGGTGATTACGGTGTAGCTCATTAATTTCATTAACTTGTGTTGGTTTATATGTCCATAGACGAACATCATGGCCGTTCTCAGCTGCCACATGCGCTAATGCCGTTCCCCACGAACCGGCGCCAAGCACTGCAATAACTTCTTTTCCCACAATATTGTTCTCCATTTCGAATTGTTAGATAGTTAAAATCAGACAATATGAGTATACTACCATAGATAATTGCAAATAACGAGCAAGCTTAATATATTATTTAATCATCATTCTATTCGAATTATTCACTTTCCGTTGAATTCTTTGCAATTAAATTGTTCAAATTACGGTTAAAAGTCTCGGTTGCATCAAAGCCCATCTTCTTGGCACGGAAATTCTTAGCTGCTGTTTCAATCAAAACAGCCAAATTCCGTCCAGTCTGTACGGGTAATACTAGGCGTGGTAGTTCTACATTTTCAATTACCAAGGCATCTTCACTATTACCTAGACGGTCAATTTGTTGTCCATCTTCCCATTTTTGAAGATGTAAATTGAAGGAAATCGTTGCATGAGATCGCACAGCTCCAGCGCCAAAAAGATTCAAAACATCAATAATACCAACTCCACGTAATTCCATCAGATTACGTAGGATTGCTGGTGCTTCACCAACTAAATGTTCTTCATCTTGCGCGTAAATGTCAACTCGATCATCAGCAATCAAGCGGTGACCACGTTGAATTAATTCCAAAGCCGTTTCTGACTTACCAACGCCTGAATCACCAGTAATCAAAACCCCTAAGCCGAAAATATCGACCAATACGCCATGGACTGACTCGCGCTCAGCCAGGGCGCCACCAAGAAAATAGGTCATATTTGATAGAATCCGTGAAGAAGTCAAATCAGTCGTTAAAACTGGCACCTGTTTTTCAGCTGCAACATCCATAAATTCTGGTTTTAACTTGCGCCCAGTTGAAACAACCATTGCAGGCGTTCGGTCAGTCATCATCTTACGCGCCACAAGCATTAGCTCATCATGGTTCATCCGCTCCATAAAGGAGGTTTCAGTGATTCCCAATAATTGGACACGTTCAGGAGCATAATAATTAAAATATCCAGTCATTTCAAGCCCAGGACGTGAAATATCCGGAGTAGTAATCTGCCGATCTAAATAGTCTTCACCAGTTAATAAACTTAAATGTGTCCGCGCCAGTAAATCGCGAACCGTAATTACCGAATTTGCCATTTTATTATTCCTTCTTAGTCATTGCGAGCTAAATAATTTGAAACAACCAAATTAACTAGCCACATAATAATCGAAATTAACACTGCCCAGCCAAACGAAGTAAATTGAAACCCCTTACCAACAATTGCTGCTGTCAACCATAAAACAGTTCCATTTACAATTAAACCAAATAAACCGAAGGTTAGAATTGTCAACGGCAAAGCAAGTAGCTGTAAGACTGGTCGTACCAAAGCATTCAGCACTCCCAGAATCAAAGCTGCAATAAAAGCAGTAAAAATCGAATCAATATGGAGCCCTTGTGAGAAAAAACCCGCCAAGGCTAACAAAGTTATTGCATTAATTACCAAGCGTTGTAGAAAGTGCATTCGTTTAAATTTTATTTCTTTCATTTATCTCTAAGCCTTTCAATTAGTGCTCAGGCTAAGTATAACAAAGAAACCGTTTCCTTTAAAACCCATTATTGCATAAAAAAAGCATTTCCATCGCAAGGACGAAAATACTTTAAGAACTAGCTTTTATTTGTTACGAGGACCAAACATACCTTCAAATGGTGAGTGTCCAGTATTAGCGACTTGCGTCAAAAACATCTTAACTGCTTGTTGTGATGATAATCCTTCATTACGGAAAACACTATCAACACGTTGCTTTACATCGTCTTCAATACGAATTTGAATTAACTTTTCCATTATGCGCATTCTCTCAGTCAAATTTATTATAAAAGTAATTATAAACTACATTATCAAAAAATGATATAGTTATTTTTGTAAGCGGAATATTCATAGTCATACACATATAAATAGTCATTTTTTAATCTGACATTCTTTCATTTTAAAGCATTTTTGTTTTCAATGGCCTTATATTATTTAGGTAATGATAATTCGCTAAATATTTGAGAACAAAAGTTCGTTTTTACAAACAGTTATATTACTAAAAGCTTTAAATTAGCAATATTATAGCATTTTGGGCTTGCAAGTATCTTACTCAATTAACTTTTATGCTAATAGGCATAATTTTCTTCTTAAATTCGCTTAATATAATAGAAAAAACCGTTGATTCAAAGAATCAACGGTTTTTAATTTGGCATGCTATTGTAAGACCGGCAATAGCTCCGGTGATGGTTACCCATCAGTCACCATACAGTTACAAGGTTTCCCTTGTAGTAGTCATCTGCAGCAGTAGTATTTCCACAAACACTAACTACCCTCTCCGACATATGCGGTCGTTAATGAGAGGTGGCTAAAAAATTTCAAATAAATTGAAATCTCTCGACTCATCGCATGTAAGAAATTATAACAGCTCTTAGTCTATCTAGCAAGCCGATTCTTACTTCTTTTAGTTCTAATCCGCATTACTAAGCGAATAAAAGTTATTAACCAAGCGATTAACACCAATATTGCCCCTAAAGTAAAGGCACTCTGCATCCCTTTTACGAAAACCAAATCGTGTCCTTGCGGATAAGCAACAACTTTTTTACCCATACTATTACTCATTGAAAAATATAAGGCCGTTGTCACTGCTGATGTCCCAATAATCATGCCCAAATTACGTGCCAAGGCATTTAAGGCCCCCGCTACACCGAGTTGATTACTTGGTGCCGCCGTCATTATCAAAGCATTATTAGGCGTTTGGAAGAAGGCGGTTCCTAAACCAGCAAGAGCCATCAATAAAACAACAAAGCCCATGGCTGAATTTGCATCAATTACCCGCCAACCAAACATCGCCAAGACTAATCCACTAAGTGCAAACAAAGTAACATATTCACGGTCATATTTATCAGCAATCATTCCTGCTAAAGGTGCCCCTATCATCATCGCAACTGGAATCGTCATCATATATAAGCCTGACCTTCCGGTTGAAAAGCCACGCAAATTTTCAAGATAGAATGGTAATAAAACATTTGAGAAGAAATTAGTTGTAAACACCAATAATGAAGCAATTAACGACAGCGTAAACAATCCCGTTTTAAAAATCGTCAAATCCAATAAAGGTTCAGCCACTCGACGCTCCCAAATTATAAAGGTTCCCAACAAAAGCAAAGAAATTGCATCTAATAATAGCGATAATGGCGCTGTGAACCCGATCATTTGGGCTAAGTTAATCCCTAGGAAAAAGACTGTTATGAAACTAAAGAACAATCCTGCACCAAACCAATCAATCTTGATTGACCGGCTTGGTTGTTGATTCTTAGGAAAGAAGTAATTTCCTGCGATAATTGCCAGGATTCCAACTGGAACATTAATCCAAAATATATATGACCAAGGTAGATATTGCAAAATGATTCCACCTAATGCCGGCCCAGCAATTGAACCTAATGAAACAAATAATGCATTAAAGGACATGGCCCGTGCCCGCATAGCGAGTGGCGCAACATCAGTTGTAATCCCAAATGAATTACTCATTGTCATAGAAGCGCCTAACGCTTGTATAACCCGAGCAAAAAGTAGAAATCCCAAACCAAAATTAAAGCCGGCCAATAAAGAACCCAAGGTGAAAATATAAGTTCCCCACTTAAAAACACGAATCTTGCCAACTTGATCCCCCAACCGACCAAAAAAAGTTAAGAGTCCTGAAATAACAATTAAGTAAATTGATACCGTCCAGGTCGCCTGATTCATTGGAACTGATAGATCCCGCGACATGATAGGTAAAGCGATATTAACAATTGATGCATCTAAAGTTGACATGAAAGTAAATAGTCCTAAAGCCGTCATCGTCAACCATAAATGTTTACTACTTTTATTCTCCACTAACCTGCATACCTCATATATCTTTTGTGTGTTGTAACATTATAACAATTTTTTTAAAGATTATTCATTATCCTTTCTATTCTAAACCGCTTTCATTTATTATTTCATGCGGTATAATATATATATCAGACAGATTTGAAAAAGGACGGTATTTTTCCATGGCAACAGAAAGCATGAACTACAAGAACATTTTGGCCCCCGTTGATGGGTCAGACATCTCAAAGCGCATCGTTGAAAAGGCCTCAGCTGTGGCTGTGCGTAACAATACACGTTTAGACCTACTTTACGTAATTGACACTAACTCACTTTCCGGTCTTGCTGGTATGTCAATTTCTGGCGACGTAGTCTACCAACTTGTCCAAGATGCTGAAGAAAAGTTAGCTGAATATAAAGCATTAGCCAGTAAAGAAGGCGTTTCAGATGTTGATATTCACGTTCGTTTTGGTTCTCCTAAGACTGTTATTGCCCGTGACTTTCCAGCCGACCATGACACTGAACTAATCATGCTTGGTAAATCTGGCTTAAACGCGCTTGAGCGCTTGCTAGTTGGATCAGTTACCGCCTTTGTTATCCAAAATGCTACAGTTGACGTTTTGATTGTTCAATAGGCTATACTACTATATTAATCAGCAGCGATACCTTATAATTGAGGTATCGTTTTTTTTATAAATTATAAGTAAGGGGATCAAATGAAAAAAATTCCAATTCAAGCCTGGGCCTTGGGTGTTGTAAGTATCGCAATTATTGGTGCAGTCATTTTTGCATTGAACAAACCCAACACCGCTTCTGACAACAACGCAGCCAACAGTTCTTCAAAATTAACTGCTAGCCAAAATGATGGCAAAAGTCAAAGTCAATTAAATCAATTGGCCTTACCACAGCTTTCAAAAGCAGTTGCTTCAGATGAAAGTGTTGTCTTAATCAAAACCTCAATGGGTGATATTAAGATTAAGCTTTTCAATACCTACGCGCCCTTGGCCGTCGATAATTTTATCACGCATGCTAAGGCCGGTTATTATAACAACACAATTTTTCATCGTGTTATCAATAATTTTATGATTCAAGGTGGTGACCCAAAGGGTAACGGAACTGGTGGTAATTCAATTTGGCAAGGTAACAATAGCAAGATTGATAGCGGTTCTGGCTTTAAAAATGAAACATCTTCTTCGCTTTACAATATCCGTGGCGCACTTGCAATGGCTAATACTGGTCAAAAAGATTCGAATGGTTCGCAATTCTTTATTAATCAAAACCCAGTTGACCAGACTGGCAACATTGATAAGAGTGCTTATCCAAGTAAAATCTACAAGGCCTACAAAAACGGTGGTAACCCTGGCCTTGACGGTAGCTACACTGTCTTTGGTCAAGTAATCAGTGGTATGGACGTTGTTGATAAAATTGCCAAGAGCAAAGTCGATAGCAATGACAAACCCAAAACCGCAATTCAAATTTCTGAGATTCAAGTTACTACAGAAGCACCGCTTAACCTACCCGCCGATGCTCAATAATTAATTAAAACTTTTAATATCAACGAAAAACAGCCTGAGTTAGTGACGCTTATACATCACTAACTCAGGCTGTTTTATTGTGCCCCAACTTAAAAAGTAAATCTTTAATGGAAGATTTTTAATTTTATTGGTGCATCTTTACTTGTAACCATAAATCATTATATTGCTGCGTCCAGTAAGGTGATAGGTTACGATAAACTTCTTTACCCTTTAGCTGCTCACTCGTTGGATACCACTCACGGTCTTGGGTTAGCGATTTAGGCAAGTACTTCAATGCTCCCTTATTTGGCGTTGAATATCCTACCCATTCAGCATTTTGTGCCGCATTGCGTGGATCTGACATGAAGTTTAAGAAGGCATAAGCTGCCGGTTTGTTCGCTACCGTCTTTGGGATTACGAGGTTATCAACCCACATATTCCCAATCCCCTTTGGAATCACGTATTTAATATGTGGATTTTGTGCCGCCATCTCGGCTGCTTGACCTGAATAAACAACAGCCAAACTGCTTTCGCCACTAACCATATAATTCATAATCTCATCAGCTAAAATTGCTTGGGTATTGGGTGCTAGTGCCATCAACTTCTTGGCAGCAACATTCAAAGCCATGCTACTGGTTGTATTGACTGATTGATTATCCGAAGCCAAAGCAACACCCAACATATCACGGGCAGAATCAGTCAGCATAATTTTACCATTCCACTTATCTGACCATAAATCATTCCACTCTTGGATTTCACTGCGCTTAACGCGTTGATCATTATAAGCAATCCCTAGCGTACCCCAGAAATAAGGTAGTGAATAATGGTTATTAGGGTCAAAAGCCAAGTTCATATATTCTGGATCATAATATTTAACGTTTGGAATTTTATTTAAATCTAGGGGTTCTAATAACCCTTCCTGCCGCATCTTATCAACCATATAATCGGAAGGCACAGCAATATCATACGCTGTACCACCCTGCTTGACTTTAGTATACATTGCTTCATTTGAATCAAAAGTAACATAGTTCACTTGGTAACCAGTTTGCTTTTCGAACTTCTTAACCAGACTCGGGTCGATATACTCACCCCAATTATAAATTGTCAAAACGTTATTAGTTCGTGAAGCGCGATGAACCGGCTGTTGTGCTCGCATTAATTGAAAGCTAAGCGCTGCTAAGATTACAACCACAATTGTAATAATTGCTGAAAAAATACCTAGGCGTTTCATTATTTAATCACCCCCGCACGCTTGCTACGAATTCCGCGTACTGATATGAAATAATAAATTACAACCAGTAACAATGAAATTACAAACATTAAGGCTGACAAGGCATTAATTGATAGGTCAATTCCAGTTCGTGCTCGCGAGTAAATTTCAACTGATAGCGTTGAAAAATCCGAACCAGTAACGAAAAACGTTACTGCGAAGTCATCCAAGGAGTAGGTAATCGCCATAAAGAAGCCAGCCAAAATTCCTGGCCAAGCATAAGGCAAAATGATTCGACTCAAAACTTGTTGGCTATTAGCCCCTAAGTCATGGGCCGCCGTGATTAAGTCACGGTTCATCTCTTCTAGCCGTGGTAATACCATCAAAACGACGATTGGAACCGAAAAGGCCACATGGGAGAGTAATACTGTAATAAAACCTAGTTTTACACCCAGAAGCGTAAATAGAATCAAAAACGAAGCCCCAATGATAACATCAGGTGAAACCATTAAGATGTTATTCAATGATAATAGGGTTGTCTTGAGACTTCGGCGCTTAGCATTATAAATTCCCAAGGCCCCAAAGGTACCAATCAGCGTTGCTAGTAACGCTGATAAGAGTGCCACAATAAAGGTATTTACTAAGATATCCATCAACCGTAAATCAGCAAACATGTCTGCATAATGACTCAAGGAAAAGCCTGAAAAATTATGCATGTAGTCCCCAGCATTGAAAGAATAAAAAATTAGATAGAAAATAGGCGCATACATCAAAATAAATACAAAAATCAGGTAACCGTTGGCCCATTTTGATTGCTTTACTGTTGTTTGCATTAGCGATCACCCCGCCGTTTCCGATCACGGGTCACATACATCGTCAAGCCCATCGCAATAATCAAAACAATTCCAATGGTAGAACCCATACCCCAATTTTGTGTTACTAAGAAGTGTTCCTCAACCGCCGTTCCTAAGTTAATAACCTTATTTCCACCAATCAAACGGGTCACCATGAAGAGTGATAGTGTTGGAATAAAGACTGCTTGAATTCCCGCGCGAACACCACTCCAAGTCAACGGGAAAATCACTCGTCTTAGGGCTTGCCAAGGTGTGGCTCCTAAATCACGAGCAGCATTAACCAAACTAGGATTTAAGTCAATTAAGGCATTAAAAATCGGCATAATCATAAAGGGAATTTGAATATAGGCCGCCACTAAAATAAAAGATGTATTAGTAAATAGTAATTGTTGCCGACCTAAGCCGATAAAAGCTAAAAAGTTATTCACTGAACCATCTTGCGCAAATAGGCCAATAAAAGCATAAGTCTTTAATAATAAATTAACCCACGTTGGCAAAATAACTAATAATAACCAAAACTGTCGATTCTTTAACCGTGTCAAAAAATAAGCCATCGGATATGAGATTAGCAGGGTCACCGCAGTAACCACAGCCGCAATCCAAAGCGAATTTAACGTCATACGAATATATGTCCAAGAATCAAAGAAATTAAAATAGTTACTAATTGTAAAATTACCACTGTAATTTTTAAAACTTTGCACTAGTAATAAAATTAGCGGAGAAATCACAAATAAAAGAATCCATAGATAGTATGGAAGAGTATAAGTCGAAAGCCTTTTAGTCCGCATTCTCTTCTTCCTCCTCCTCATATTTCTCCAAACGAGCATCAAAATCATCTTCTGATTCGTTCAAACGCATAATATGAATATCTTCTGGATCGAAAAAAAGACCTCGCCGTTCCCCTAAGACAGCGGCATTCGTTGCCTGGACTTTCCACTCATTTTGATCATCATCATGGGCGGTAATTTCATAGTAATCACCTCTAAATGACTGATCATCAATCGTAACTACTAATTTACCTTGCCCTTCATCGACCAAATCCAAATCTTCTGGTCGCAAAACAACATCAACGGCTTCATTTGGTCGCATACCACCGTCAACATTTTCGAAGTCCTTACCGACAAAATGTACCAAATAGTCTTCCTTCATGATTCCAGGAATAATATTTGATTCACCAATAAAGTCAGCCACAAATCGGTTAATTGGCTCATCATAAATATCAACTGGCGTACCATTTTGAACAATTTCGCCATCATTAGTTAAAAAGATCCAATCTGACATTGCCAAGGCTTCTTCTTGGTCGTGGGTTACAAAGATAAACGTAATCCCCAGCCTTTGTTGAATTTCACGCAATTCATATTGCATCTGCTTACGCAACTTATAATCAAGGGCTGACAGGGGTTCATCCAGCAATAAAACCTTTGGTTCATTTGCCAGTGCTCGCGCAATTGCAACACGCTGCTGTTGACCACCTGATAGCTCACTAATTTCACGGTTTTCTAGACCTGACAACTTTACTAAACCAAGCATTTCCGTCACTTTAGCCGTAATTTCATTCTGGGGTTTCCCCTTAATTGTCATTCCAAAAGCCACGTTCTCAAATACATTCATATTTGGGAAAAGAGCATAATTCTGGAAGACAGTATTAACTGGTCTTTTCTCGGCAGGAATATCGTTAATTCGTTTTCCTTCAAAAATAATATCGCCTTCAGTCGCATCAATCATACCGGAAATCAGACGTAAAATAGTTGTTTTACCAGAACCAGATGGTCCCAAAAGGGTATAGAACTTACCTGCTTCAATTTCAAAATCTACATTTTTTAAGACTAAAGTATCACCAAAGCTTTTGGCAACATGCTTAAATTCAATAATTGGCTGTGTCAATCATAGATACCACCTTTCTTAACAGTGACTTTAATTATATAATTATTCGCTTATAAAATAAAGACAGGTCCTTTACTATCAAGCAATCAATTTTTAAATGCACTCACTTAAGAATCATAGAGAAGATTAATAATTAAGAATTTTTACAGTAAAGCCGACCTCATTTAATTGTGTTTGTAGAGTCTCAATTTCGTTCTTATCAGAATACTTTAACGCCTCATCAATTTCTGACGTCATATTTAAACGGTGATAAACATTAAAGCCAGCAAAATAAGCTGGTTTAGTTTCTAATGGAATTTCTCCATTTTCAATAAATTCGAGATAATATTCTGCCATTATTAATAACCGCCTTTCGTGCTTTTAGTATAAAACAACTTATCGAGTGATGAAAGCGCTTTTATTAAATAGCAATAAAAAAGCGTATTACTAATAATAGTAATACGCTTCTCTATTTTTCTTAGCTTAAGCTTATTCAGCGTCGCCCTTACCATACTTCTTAACAATCTCTTCTTGAACGTTCTTAGGAACGGCCTCATAGTGATCGAAAGCCATTTGGAAAGTACCACGTCCTTGCGTTGATGAACGCAAAGTTGTTGCATATCCAAACATTTCTGATAGAGGTACCTTGGCGTGAACCATCATGGCATTTCCACGTTGCTCTTGGCCTTCTAGCAAACCACGACGAGCAGATACGTGCCCCATAACATCACCCAAGTTATCCTCAGGAACAACGATATCAACCTTCATGATTGGCTCTAAGATAACTGCACCAGCAGTCTTAGCAGCCTCACGCAAAGCTAATGAAGCGGCAATCTTAAAGGCAGCTTCAGAAGAATCGACATCGTGGTATGATCCATCATACAACTTAGCCTTCAAGTCAACCAATGGGAAGCCAGCCAAAGGACCAGCGTTCATTGAGTCTTTCAATCCAGCATCAACTGAAGGAATGTACTCACGAGGAACAACACCACCAACGATGGCATCTTCGAATTCGTATCCAGCACCCTCTTCATTAGGTGAGAATTCAATCCAAACATCACCATATTGACCCTTACCACCAGATTGACGCTTGAAGTATCCACGAGCTTGAACAGTCTTAGTGAATGCTTCACGGTAAGCAACTTGTGGTGCTCCAACAGAAGCATCAACGTTAAACTCACGACGCAAACGGTCAACGATGATATCCAAGTGCAACTCACCCATACCAGAGATCAAAGTATCACCAGTTTCAGGGTTTGTCTCGGCACGGAATGAAGGATCTTCTTCAGCTAGCTTTTGCAAAGCTGTAGACATCTTGTCTTGGTCAGCCTTAGTCTTAGGCTCGATAGCCAATTGGATAACTGGCTCAGGGAACTCCATAGACTCCAAAATCAATGGGTGATCAACGTCAGTCAATGAATCACCAGTAGTTGTATCCTTCAAACCGATCGCAGCAGCGATATCACCTGAGAATACTTCTTCGATTTCAGTACGGTTAGTTGCGTGCATTTGTAGCAAACGTCCAACACGCTCACGCTTACCACGTGAAGTGTTCAAAACGTATGAACCGGCTTCCAAAGTACCAGTATATACACGCATAAATGTCAAACGTCCAACGAAAGGATCAGTCATAACCTTGAAGGCCAAGGCTGCGAAAGGCTTCTCGTCATCAGCCATCAAGTCAACTTCTTCATCAGTATCTGGATCTGTTGCAACATAAGGCTTAACATCCAAAGGTGATGGTAGGTAGTCAACAACGGCATCCAACATCATTTGCACACCCTTATCCTTGTAAGCTGAACCAGCTAGAACAGGATAGAATTGCAATGAAATTGTTGCACGACGGATAGCAGCTTTCAACTCAGCTTGTGTGATTTCTTCACCACCCAAGTACTTGTCCATGATTTCATCATCAACATCAGCGATAGCTTCAACCAATTCGTTGTACTTTTCTTCAACCAAATCAGCATAATCAGCAGGAATCTCACGAGGCTCCCACTTCTCACCCAAAGCATCAACTGGGTACAAAGCTTCCTTAGTAATCAAATCAATAACAGCTTCGAAATCATCTTCAGCACCAATTGGCCATTGAATAGCCTTAGCATTAGCAGCCAAACGTGACTTCATTGAGTCAACTGACATTTGGAAGTCAGCTCCCATCTTGTCCATCTTGTTAACAAAGACGATACGGGGAACTTCATAAGTTTCAGCTTGACGCCAAACAGTTTCTGTTTGTGGCTCAACACCGGCTGCACCATCCAAAACGGCAACGGCACCATCCAAAACACGCAATGAACGTTCAACTTCGATTGTGAAGTCCACGTGCCCTGGTGTATCGATGATGTTAACACGGTATGGCTCTTTTTCAAACTGGTCATGGAAACCATGCCAAACCGCTGTAGTAGCGGCTGATTGGATCGTGATTCCACGTTCCTTTTCTTGATCCATAAAGTCCATTTGAGAAGCACCGTCGTGAGTCTCACCAATCTTGTGAATCTTACCCGTGTAGTACAAGATACGCTCAGTCGTTGTTGTCTTACCAGCATCGATGTGCGCCATAATACCAATGTTACGAGTACGGTTCAATGGGTATTCACGCTTGTTAGCCATGTGAATTTTCTCCTTGAATATATTTCAGTCTATAAAAGACTGTGCTACAAATAATTATACCGTATATTACAGAAAAGTGGCTAGTGCAAACATGCAATAGCCACTACTCTTATTACCAGCGGTAATGTGCAAAGGCACGGTTGGCTTCTGCCATCTTGTGTGTGTCTTCACGCTTCTTCACAGCTGCACCAGTGTTATTGGCTGCATCCATGATTTCCTTAGCCAAACGCTCGTTCATTGTGTGCTCACCGCGTTGACGTGAGTATTGCACCAACCAGCGCAATCCCAAAGTAACACGACGCTCTGGACGAACTTCGACAGGAACTTGGTAGTTAGAACCACCGACACGACGTGCGCGTACTTCCAAAACAGGCATGATGTTGTTCAATGCCTCTTCGAAAACTGTCAATGGCTCTTGACCAGTGCTCTCCTTGATACGATCAAAAGCATCGTACAAGATTGTTGAAGCAGTTCCGCGCTTTCCATCAAGCATCAAGCGGTTGATCAAACGTGAAACTAGCTTTGAGTTGTAAATTGGATCAGGCAGAACTTCAGCCTGTTTAGTATAACCCTTACGTGGCATTCTTAATGTCCTCCCTTAATTACTTCTTCTTAGGGCGCTTTGCACCATACTTTGAACGTGATTGCATACGGCCATCAACACCGGCAGTATCCAAAGCACCACGGATGATGTGGTAACGCACACCAGGCAAATCCTTAACACGTCCACCACGGATCAAAACAACTGAGTGTTCTTGAAGGTTGTGACCGATTCCAGGAATGTATGCTGTAACTTCAATCAAGTTTGACAAACGTACACGGGCATACTTACGCAAAGCAGAGTTAGGCTTCTTTGGTGTCATAGTTCCGACACGAGTTGCAACACCACGCTTTTGTGGTGATGACAAGTTAGTCGTCTGCTTTGATTGTGAGTTATATCCGAAGTTCAAGGCTGGTGACTTTGACTTCGTGCTCTTTGACTTACGTGGCTTACGAACCAATTGGTTAATAGTAGGCATTGTCTAAGAGTCTCCTTTCAAATTTCGATAGTTTATTTTAGTCCACATATCCAGGTGTGTCATTTAACACCCAAAATGTAACCGTCGTTTTGGCACTCAGGTTCGCAGTTCAGCACGTCGTATGAATCATACAAACAGTTGCTCTCCAAAAGCACAAAGAATAGTATAGCAGGATTATTATCTTAGCGCAAGCCTTTCATCAAGATAAAGCCTGATTTAATCGCTAACTTTCTGCAAACAATTCCGGGCGTATCATTAACGAAAATTAGCCTCTTTAAAGTTAACCGCGCTTCTGTTTAAACTAAGGAGGTGCAGGATTATGACCCTCGCTGAGTGTGTATTTCTATGTTTATTAAACCTTTTATCGTTTGAAGATGTGCAAAAAAAATTAATTTCAGCCTATCTATTAATCATTCCATGGTCAATTCAAGTCTTAAGCACAAATTTTGATTTCCTCCCCTTCATCATCTACTTAAGCTGTCTAATAGTAAATCAATTTTTTCATGAAGCGCAAATTGGTAATGGTGATTTAGATGTCATTTACCTTTTAACCCTCTTTTTAAATTACCAGCAATGGATCTACTGCCTATTAATTGCTTGCTTAATCGCCATACTTTTCGGAAAAATCACCCAACAAAGAACCCTTCCTTTTGTTCCATTTCTAATGATCGCATATTTACTAGTCCGCTTTGTTTAAACAAAAAAACCGAACACAGAGTGCCCGGTTTTTATATGGAATTATACCAATGCCAACAAATCAGCCTTCTTTGCAGAAGCAGCAAATTCAATGTTGTTTTCTGACAAATATGCTTTAATTTCAGCAACAGTGTTCTTATCAGTTGGCTTCTCAGATGAAGCAACCTTTACAGCCTTTTCAACAACGTTGATTTTGATTTCCTTCTCAGTTGTAGCAGGTGTAATTTCGTGAACGATTTGACCGTTATCAGCCAAAGCCTTCTTAGCAGCCTCTGCCAAAGAAGCAAAAGCACTTGCATCAGAAATTGCAAGGTCAGCTAGCATCTTACGGTTCAAAGTTGAACCCATCAATGCAAGACCGTTCATGAAGCGTGAATATGACAAACCGTTCATCCGGGCAGCAGCGTTGATACGTGCAATCCACAACTTACGGAAGTTACGCTTAGTCGTCTTACGGTCACGGAAAGCATAGAACCATGACTTCCAAACTTGTTGCTTAGCAACCTTATAGTTAATGTGACGTTGTCCACGGTATCCCTTGGCCAACTTAATCATCTTCTTGCGACGCGCGCGTGTAGTGTTAGTACCCTTTACTCGCATGGGTTAATCCTCCAATAATTCTTTTTGTAAATTTGAGACTTGTTAGTTAACGTTAACTTGAATTAACGGCTCAACATGTGAATGTAAGTCTTCAAAGTCGTGTTGTTCATCATTGAAGTTCCACGCAATTGGCGACGTTGCTTCTTAGTCTTACCATGGAAACGGTGTGAAGTGTAGGCATTACCTGACTTCAAACCACCATTAGCAGTCTTCTTAAAACGCTTTGCTGAAGCACGGTGTGTCTTAAACTTTGGCATTGATATATCCTCCCAAACTGATTTAATTACTTAGTTTCTTTGGGTGCAAGCACCATAAACATGCTGCGACCCTCCATCTTAGCTCTAGCTTCAATCTTAGCGATTTCTTCTAGATCTGTTGCTAAGCGGTCCATTACTTCTCGCCCGATTTCCTTGTGCGTAATAGCACGTCCACGGAAACGAATCGAAACTTTGACTTTATTACCCTTTTCTAAGAACTTAATTGCATTGTTCTTTTTAGTATTAAAGTCGTTGTCATCAATTGTTGGGCTCAAACGAATTTCTTTGATGCTTACAATCTTTTGATTCTTACGTTGCTCACGTTGCTTCTTTTGATTATCAAACTTGAACTTACCATAGTCCATAATCTTGGCAACGGGTGGCTTAGCATTTGCCTGGACCAAGACCAAATCCAACTCTGCTTCATCAGCAATGTGTTGGGCATCAGCCTTAGACATAATGCCACGATCGCCGTCTTCAGTTATCAAACGAACTTCGTGAGCACGAATACGATCATTAATCAAATCTTGTTGTTGTTGTGGTTGGCGCGCGTTTGCTATGGTCCTTACCTCCGATAAAACTTGAAAAAAATAATGACGGCTCCACGCGACACACGTGAACCCGCCATTTAACAATAAATGTAAATGTTATTTACCCAGCAATTAAAATCGCTAAGGTGAATGGCGGGGGCCATTACTTAAATCTCTAACAAATAAAAATTATACAGATAAATTATTAAAAGGTCAAGGCTTTATTTAAAAGCCCGTTGATAAACTTACGTCCCTTATCATCTGTAAAATTCTTTGCCAATTCCATGGCCTCATTGACCGCAATCTTTGCGTCAATATTACCATACTTGGCTTCGTATAATGCTAGGCGAATTAACCCTAGGTCTGGTTGACTAATGCGGTCAATCGTCCAACCGCTTTGTAGATAGCCACTGATTGTTAAGTCTAATTCATCTAAGTGTTCAGTTACCCCGTTAACCAAGGCCAATAAATCACTTGGCAACTCACCTTCCCAAGTAAGTTCCGGATCACCGGCCAAGACTTGCGCTGCTAAAACCTCAGTTTGGACATCAGGATTAGCCGATAGGCCAAACAACGTTTGAAACGCAGCCTGCCGTGTTTGATGCCGGTTAAGTTCTACCATTATTTCTCTGCTCCTTTTTGCTCCCCAGTTTCACCAAATAGATTCTTTGGATCAACAGCTAGGGCTGGCTTGTTAGATATAATCCCTTGAACATGGACATTAACTAATACCAATTCAAGACCGGTCATAGCTGCAATCTGATTAGCGACATGCTCTTGGATATTACGAGCAACCTTAGGTACACTAACACCATAATTCAAAAAAACATACACATCAGCTTCTAAACCATGCTCTGTTTGCTTTAAATCGACGCCCTTACCGTGCACTTTATGCCCTAAAGCTTCTTGTGCCCAATTTGTTAATGATTCTCTTAAACGAGCAACCCCCTCAACTTCGCTAGTTGCTAGGGCGGCAATCAATTCAAGTACGCGCAAATTAATCCGGGTCTCCCCTGCAATATTACTTTCGTGATTCAAAACGATTGTTTCTTCAGCCATCTTAAATGTCCTCCTATACTTCGCTCTGTATATAGAGTGCTTATTCAAAGAGCGCCGGCCGGTAGCCGGTCGACGCTCCATCTAATCATTCTTTGCTACTAGGCACGTGAAGTGTACGAACCACCATCATCAGTATTGATGATTAGCTTATCACCAGCGTTGATAAAGTCTGGCACAGTAACGACCAAGCCAGTCTCCATTGTGGCTGGCTTTCCACCACCGTTAGCGGTAGCACCCTTAATACCAGGTTGTGTCTCAGTAACTGTTAGCGTAACTGTTTTTGGCACTTCAACGTCTAAAATCTCACCCTCGTAGGTTGTGATCTTAACTTCCATGTTTTCCAACAAGAACTTCAAGGCACCTTGGATCTTATCTCCTGGGATTTCAACTTGATCGTATGTCTCCGTATCCATGAATACGTGGTTACCAGCATCTTCATACAAATATTGCATCGTTGTTTGTGCAATGTTTGCTGTCTCAAACTTGTCACCAGGTCGGAAAGTAATTTCGTTAACCGCACCTGTACGTAAGTTCTTCAACTTTGAGCGCACAAAGGCAGCTCCCTTACCTGGCTTAACGTGTTGGAATTCCAATACACGCCAGATTGATTGGTTATACAAAATTGTCAAACCAGTCTTTAAATCGTTCATACCAATAGTAGCCATGAATCTAATTCTCCTAATGCTTAATCTTCTTCAAATAATCATACCAGAATAAAGGTTGACTTACTAGTATTCTAAATTGAAAAGTTATATTTATCGTTTGGCAGTGAATAACAAACAAAAAGGCTTTTAGCCAACTAAAGGTTAGCAAAAGCCTCCATCCACACTTACATTATAACCGTGATTCAAGTTCAGTTGTTAATTCTTCATAGCCTGGCTTACCAAGCAAACCAAACATATTCCGCTTGTAACCTTCAACCCCTGGTTGATCAAAAGGATTAATACCATTCAAATAACCTGAGATTGCTACAGCTGCCTCAAAGAAGTAAATCATTTGTCCCAAGGCAAATTCGTTTTGTTGGTCAAGTTCAACAATCATATTTGGCACCCCACCATCGACGTGGGCCAACATAGTTCCTTCAGAGGCGCGACGGTTAACATAACTCATCGTCTTATCTTCTAAGTAGGCCAAGCCATCATCGGCATCGGCCTCTGGAATCACTACATCTGATAGTGGCTCTGTTACGCGCACCAAGGTCTCAAACAAATTCCGTCGACCATCTTGGATATATTGACCAAAGGAATGCAAATCAGTTGAGAAATTACCAGTGGCTGGGAAAATCCCCTTACCATCTTTACCCTCAGATTCGCCTTGTAGTTGCTTCCACCACTCACCGAATTGAACTAAGGTTGGTTCATAGTTAATTAATAGCTCAGTTGTGTAACCCTTCCGGTAAAGGATGTTACGATAAGCCGCATACTGATAAGCTAGGTTCTCATTCAAATCAGCTGATGCGTAAGCTGCTTCACCAGCCGCTGCACCGGCCATCAATTGTTCAATATCCGCACCAGAAGCTGCGATTGGTAATAGGCCAACCGCTGTTAAGACTGAAAAACGGCCGCCGACACCATCTGGCACAACAAATTCTTCATAGCCTTCTGCATCAGCCAATGACTTTAAAGCGCCCCGCTTAGCATCAGTTGTTGCATAAATGCGTTGACGTGCTCCGGCCTGACCATATTTTTTCTCCAACATCGCTTTGAAAATACGGAAAGCAATCGCTGGCTCTGTTGTCGTACCTGATTTTGAAATAATATTTACTGAAAAGTCTCGATCACCAATCACCTTAATCAAAGAGTTTAGATATTGAGGTGAAATTGAATTTCCGGCAAATAAAACTTGTGGGAATTCACGTTGATCCTCAGGATACATATTACTAAAGTAATCATTCAAAAAGTCCGTCGCCGCACGGGCTCCGAGGTATGATCCGCCAATACCGATTACAACTAACACCTTAGAATCACTTTGAATTTGTTTGGCCGCTTTTTGAATCCGCGCAAATTCTTTACGATCATAATTTGATGGTAAATGTAGCCAGTCGCTATATTCACTACCAGCACCAGTTCCCTCACGCAACATCTTGTCTGCAGTGGTAACCATCGGTTGCATCATTGCTAGTTCATAATCACGTACAAAATCTTTCAACTTGGAAGTATCGAACGTCAACGTTGTCATTTTTTGAACCCCTTTTATTTTTGGTATAGACCAATTATAACCTGTAATAAATAATAAATAAAGCCCTCCTTCATAATAAAGTAAAAACCAGCTAGTTTCCATTAAGAAGAAAGCTAACTGGTTTTTTAATGCATTATTTTTTATCTGGTATCGTCACCGTGAAGGTTGTTCCCTTTCCAAGCACCGACTTAACAGTGATGGTTCCTTCATGCACTTCTACTAATTGACGAATAATCGCCATTCCTAGGCCGGTTTCGCCCCGCTTTGTCCGTGATTCATCCGCTTTATAGTAGCGTTCCCAAATTTTTGAAACCTGGTCTTCACTCATTCCGATTCCTGTATCGGTAATCGTAAACACAGCTTGCCCATTTTCACGTTGAGCCTTAACTGTTATCTCTCCATTTTCAGTAAATTGGATTGCATTATTGATAATATTGAAAATAATTTGCGTGAACCGGTCACGGTCAGCATACGTTAATACTTCCATTTCCCCTTCAAAAATCAGTTTATCACCAGCAAGATTTGCTTTACGACGTAACTGCTCCATCAAACGTTGTAGGAGTTGGACTGCATCAAATTGTTCTTTTTTCAAAACAACTTTATTCTGACGTAAACGTTCATAATCCAAATTATCTTTGACCAACCGTGCCAAACGGTCGGCCTCTGCCTTGATTAAGTCATAAGAATGTTGTTTATCATCCTCTGGAATTACATCATATTGCAACCCTTCCACAATTCCAGAAATTGTGGTCAAAGGTGTTCGCATCTCATGACTAGCATTGGCCATAAACTCTTTGCGTCGTTCTTCTTGCTCTTCAATCTCATCAGCTTGGCTCTGCAAAGAACTCGTCATCGAATTAACATCATCGGCTAAGGCAACAACTTCATCGCGTCCTTTCAAATGAGCACGTGCACTATAGTCACCATCTGAAACGCGGCGGGTTACAATTTGAATTAAGCGTAAGCGATTAACAATTAAACGTGAAAAAATAAAGCTCAGCATAATCACTGCAATCGTTGAAATCAGAAATGCTACAAAAAGATTTTTTCGTAACATTACCAAATTATCTGAAACTGACGATGTTGCTTCACGTGCAACCACTACAGCGACCAAACGATCTTTTTTGTCAAAAAAAGGTTTTATTACATCCAAAGTTCTCGCACCACGTTCATCAGCACTTTGCTTTTGAATAATTTTATGATTTTTTAGACTCTGCCATTCATCATTTGTGATTTTAACTGTATTTATTCGTTCCTTAGTTGGATAAATCGTACGCTGATCCGCTCCGTACAAAGTAAAACTAATTCCCTGCACTTTTAATAAGGTTGATTCAGTCTTTAAGTTACTGGTGTCAAAATAGGCAAAATTGCCACTTGCTTCTTCAAAGCGCATTGTTTCTTCAGCAATAGCAACTGCAAAACGATTTAACTGTGAATAAGCATTATCTTCAACCATTTTTGTTGTAAACTGCGTAAATAATACCCCAACAATTGCTAGAGCTGTAATTGTAACAGTTAAAAAGGCGAGTACCTGTTGATACATTAATTTCATTGTTAATTCCAAAAAGGCTACACAGACTGTGTAACCCATCCCATCTAATTCCTAGCTAACTAGGCCTGCTCCTCAACAACACTTGAATCATCAAACTTGTATCCAACACCCCAAACAGTTTGGATAACTTGAGGGCCAACCTTTTCAAT
The DNA here is from genome assembly GCF_000691805.2 of Weissella oryzae SG25. Classification (GTDB taxonomy): domain Bacteria; phylum Bacillota; class Bacilli; order Lactobacillales; family Lactobacillaceae; genus Weissella; species Weissella oryzae. Next base: position 51,482 of record NZ_DF820493.1, read on the forward strand.
CTTTTGGCGTAACTTCTTAACATGAGCATCGACAGTTCGCTCGTCACCAAAATATTCATAATCCCATACTAACTGTAGCAGTTGCTCCCGCGAGAAAACCTGTCGTTGTTTATTAGCCAATACCTTTAGTAAATCAAATTCTTTTGGTGTCAAATCTTTGATTAGTTTATCGTTTAAATAAGCTTCACGTGTATTCGAATTGAGCTTGAAAGTACGTGTAACCACATCAAATTCTTCGTGAGCATCATTAGCAGCGTTACCGTTCCCCTTACTTGCACTACCACTTACTTCGGCTCGACGATGTAAAGCCTTGATTCGAGCAATTAGAGTAATTGGGCTAAATGGCTTCGTTACATAGTCGTCCGCTCCCATTTCAAGACCTAAGACTTGATCTGACTCAGAATCCCGCGCGGTCAACATAATAATCGGCGTAGTACTGGTGATTTCGCGAATTTTGACCGCAACTTGCATTCCATCTAAGCCTGGCAAATTTAAATCTAAAATAATTAGATCCCAAAATTCTGGCTTACTGGTAAATTCTGTCACTGCATCATTGCCATCATATGCAAAAGTAACATCCCAGCCTTCTTTTTTAAAGAACATCCCCATCATTTCTGAAACTGATGTGTTATCTTCAACCATTAAAATGTTCATCTGTTTTCCTCACTCAATTTTGACTTTAGCAATCTCTTATAGATATATAATACCCGATTTAGGTCGCTTTGCGGGCGTATTTCACACAGTTTATATATAATAGTTATATTTAATTTGAATCAAGCTATAAATTGACTAAAAAAAAACTTATTTTTCGCTAATAACTACCTAATACTTTTAATTATACAACCGTTAGCGCTTTCACGCATTAATAGCTTAAAAAAAAGCTAGGAATTATTCCTAGCTTTCAACCTAAACTTTTTATTACCACCAACCATTAGCTGCTCTAAAGGCAATTGCAGCATCAATTGACCCATAGCGTGATACTGCATAATTAATCATTCCAGCTGTCTGACTGGCAACTGATCCATAACCCCAACCTTGATTTGTTTGTCCCAAACCATGATAAATACCATTTGAGGCACTTGGATTACCACCTGATTCAGGCATTACAACACTATTCCACAATGCTGGCGTACCACCGGCATTAATAAATTGATCGTAAGTTGAACCCGTGTTCGTTGTGTTTGTATTAACAGTTGGTTGGCTAACGTCTGTACTTGTTGTGTCCACTGATGTGGCTGGTGTTTCAATTACTGGTGCAGCTGATGACTCAACTACTGGTGCAGCTGATGACTCAACTACTGGTGCAGCTGATGACTCAACTACTGGTGCAGCTGATGACTCAACTACTGGTGCAACTGATGATTCAACTACTGGTGCAGCTGATGACTCAACTACTGGTGCAGCTGATGACTCAACTACTGGTGCAACTGATGATTCAACTACTGGTGCAGCTGATGACTCAACTACTGGTGCAACTGATGACTCAACTACTGGTGCAGCTGATGACTCAACTACTGGTGCGACTGATGACTCGACTACTGGTGCGGCTGTCCCAGTTGTTTCAACTTCTTGGTCAACAAAAATCAAATTGGCATTCTTAATGTTATTAAGTGTTACCAAGTTTGCTACCGTCGTATTATTATCTTGGGCAATCTTTGACAAAGTATCGCCAGCCTTAACCTTATAGGTATCAGCTTTTGCGGAAACTTGGGTTGAAATTGCCACGGTTGCCATACCGGCAACCGTTAATGCTGCTTGTGTTACTTTATTCATAAGATTGCTTTCACTCCTATTTTTCTGTCCATTACTTCACGTTAATTTACCGTTTAAATTTTGGGTCAAGACTTCCACCCATTAATGCTTATAGTTTAGCAGTTCAAAAGATTTATATATTTCAATTCAGTAACAAATCATTAAATCAATGTTTTTTTGCCCAAAACATCAATTGACTTTATCGACATAATTTAAGCCCAAGACTGGTATTATCAATCTCCTGTCCCATTAAAAAACAAAAAATAAGCTTTTAAAAAAATGGGAAAATTCCTAAACTTTCTCTTAACTAACCACATCATTAGCTGATAAGCTTTTCTTTTTTAAGTAAATTATCCATGATTTAACTGCAATAGACGCTCACGTAACTTATCATCAGCTGCAGTCAAATAAGTCCCTTTAATCCCCCTAGTCAACAAGATGTTCAAAGCATTAAACATCACAGTCTGCTTAATTTCCGCAAATTCATGCTCATTCATAATTGCAGGATGCTTCTTATATATTTCCCGATGAGTCACCTTGTCTGGGTTTACGGTAATTCGATCATTTTTAGCATCATATTCAAAGGGTGGCCCCAAAATTACCCCAACATAATTCAAGTCAAAACCTTGCACCGTATAAATCGAACCAACTTCATTAATTGTATCTGACCGTTCAGCCCAAGGCGTCTTTTGACCGTCATACTCATCCCATGGCAAATCAAAATCATCCATGTGCACATTATGGCGCCCAGCCTGACGAGTAAAGCCGGTTGTAGCAACCATCCGAGCTAAGCCTTCACTTTGGTTACGCTGTTTAATTAAGGTATACATCTCACTTGCTCGGTCAAAAATCCGTAAATCATAATTTTCAAAAACAGGGAATGGATTAATTGCTCCCTGCGCTAAGTTTTTTAACCAGGTTAAGACTGCTTGAGGGGCCTGCATTCGATATTGCACATCCAATTTAAATGTTTGATGTGTATATGGTGCAAGTACCTGCTTTAACATTGTTGGTGTCCATAACATCTTCGTTTGAATCATTTGGTGAAAATCAAACACCACTACCACTACTTTAGCTAATTTAATCAATTCAGCTAACTGATTATCCTGCTTAAACCGAATATATGGTTCTGCTTTTGACAATAGTAAATGCCCCTCATCAACCAAAATTACGTCATACTGCTGATTATTTTTATGTGCAGCATTAATCAAAGAAGTTGGTCGTACATAATCCTTCTGCTTAATCCCAGGTAAATCGCTGGCCAAACTTTGATATACTTTCAACAAATCTGGATGATTAACCGTAAAAATACTATTTATCTGTTGATGTTGCTTTAAGCGCTGAAATAACTTAGTTAAAATTACGCTCTTCCCAACGCCTGCGCTTCCCTCAATCACCGCCACATTGGGCCCGATACTGCTAGTTAAGCCCTTTAATACATATTGTTCAATTGCTTGCAATTGTTGTACCTGTTCGTAACTTAAATCAGTCACATTAAATTTTTCTTTCGCACTATTTTCCATTAACACTATTCCTTAAAAAAATAGACCAAGGTGTTAAACACCCTGGCCCATATCAAACAAATTATTAGTAATTTTGCTTACTTGGCTTTATTTCCTTTAGCCAAAGTAAGTAGATAGTAGCTTAATGCGGCAATTGCCATCGCTACAAAAGTTACCCCGATTGTTTGCTGAATGAAAGCGACATAGCCCAAGGCCCAATACGAGAATAATCCTAGAGCCCAGGCTAGAATTGCCAGCCAATTAACTCCTCCATTATACCAGTATTTACCATCAATCTTTACAAATTCTGCTAAATCATACTTACCATGACGAACGATAAAGTAATCAACTAGGAATACTGCAATTTCAGGGCCAAGAAACATCCCAATAAAATTCAAAAAGGTTGTAAAGTCAGTTAAAAAGTTTGCAAACCATAGTGGAATAAATGATACCAAAGTTGCCGCCAAAGTAACAATCCAAAGTGACACATTCAACTTCAAGTGATGCCACATGTTAGTTAATGCTGAACCGGCAGCCATTAAATTAACAGCATTTGCGGTGGTTGACGTAATAACAATAACCAATAGGGCAATTGTGCCCAAACCAAGCTTAACTGCAATGGTTGAAGGATCTGAGTCGTTTGGATCAAAGGACCGCATTGCAATTGCCGTGGCGATTGTTGCAGTCAAACCAATGAAAGCAAACCAGAATAATCCAATATTAGCACCCAAGAATGACATTACTGTTGCTGAGCGTTCTTTTTTGGCAAAACGGGTAAAATCAGATGCCGCCGTTACCCAAGCCAAGTTGAAGGCTGCCAAAATATCAACGACCGACCCTGATGAAAGGCGCACTGCTGCTTGGGGCTGCCAAGCAAGAATTTGGGATAGTGAGACATTGCGGAATACAACAACTGACTCCCAAACAACAAAGATGATAACTAAAACAATTCCCACACGCTCAATCATCCGAATTGACCGCTCGCCTAACGAAATTGATGCTAAGTGGAGCATTGACATAATAACAATTCCAACCATTAGCCCAGTATTACCACCAGCCGTACCATAGGCTGGCCAGCCCAAGATACTATTAAAAATAGTTGAAATTGAGATTGCAGCAATGAAAGTATTGGCTGCTGCCCAACCGATAAATTGAACCACGTTAATTATTGACGGAATAAATGACCCGCGTAACCCGAAAGAAGCCCGAGTCAGTGCCATCGCTGGCAGACCAGTTCGGTAACCCATTAAGCCAGCCATGGCTAAAAAGACATAAGATAAGACTCCAACGATAATCAAGGTAGTAGATGCTGTATACATTCCCGCAGCTGCAATAACGCCACCAATATACCAGGTTCCATTGTTAGCGTTGGCCCCAATCCAAGTTGCTGTCATATCCCAACCAGTCGCATTTCGATCCTGCAAGGGAATCGACTCAACATGACCGTATGTTTTCACACTTGTTGCTTTTGCATCAGTTTCCATAAAAATTCTCCTTTGCCACCCCAAGAACTTTGACAAAAGAAAAGTTCCCGCATAAAAAATGCGAGAACCACTTTGTTCTTCATTTGCTTCTGCTCTTGTCGGCCTCTCCGGACCGTCTTAAAAAGTGGTTTTTTTGATAATACCAGAATTAACCCTCATTACGCAAGAGGCAATTGCTTCATCAAACTAATCTTAATTCTCAAAATCCGTCCATAGGTAGCCCTTAACTTTTAAATTAGTGACCGGCTTAGCGGTAATTCTACCAGTTTCTTTTATATAATCACGAATTAGACTTGGCATATCAGCAGTTGACTCAAATAAAATCTTATCAGCCTGAAACATTGGATATTCACCCGCACCAACACCACGATAATTACTAACAGCCACTAAGTATTTAGCTGTTGGGTCAAAATTTTGACCCGCTACCCGATTAATTGTCACTCGATTGTGTTTTTGCTTAGCTAAATCAATTGTATAATCAATGCCACTATAAATATCATAATTATAATGCTGAATTTTAGGTTCTAAGAAGTCTTGGCTAACTACAACCTTACCATCAGACCGCAAAGCAAAATATTCAGCTGAGCGTTCAAGGGCGGCCTTTAACTCTAGCCCCGTTAAACGTTCAACGACCACTGTATTTAAAAACAGATAGTTGGTTAGAATATCGCGATATGTCACACTACCACTTAAGCCTTGAATTTCATCACTGAAGATTGCGGTTCCAGCAATTTGAGTGTCATGATATGGACTATTCCTAAGCGCCCAGAGTTGCACTTGGTTAATAAATTCGACAAAGGGATGTGACTTAATACGCGCAAGAAAATGGTTTTTAATTGCAAACTTATCATCAACGATCCCCAGTGGCTGATCTAACCACTCATTCAAACCAGTTTGATATTTTTGATAATTAGTAAGTACAGCAACATCCTCGCTAAAACCGCTTGTCTTAATTAATTGTGCATGAGCAGCTGTTTTAATTTTGTTATTAAAATCTAACTGAACTAAGCCCACATGACTAGCCCGATAGCCGGGTTGTGTAACTGCCACTTGATTAACGACCGTTGCAATTTCACGATGTTGATGCCCAGTTATCAATGCATCAATCCCAGCTATTTGTAATAGCTGATAACCTTGATTTTCACCAGTCAATGGCTCCTCAGCTAAACCACTTTGTAAATTTTCGGCAAAGCCGCCATGGTAGGCAACGATAATTGCATCTACTTTTGGCCGTAGTTCATCAACTAATTTTTGAGCCACTTGCACGGGGTCCAAAAATGTTAAATCAGTAATATGCTCTGCTAACTCCCATTTAGGAACATATTTAGTTGTCAAACCAATAAAGGCAAACTTTAGACCTGCGCGTTCAACAATTTGATATGGTCTACCAATAAAAGGTTGGCCCGTCTTTTGATCAATTACATTAGCATTTAATAAACGTGTTTCATTTTTATAAGCTGTTTCAAGGTAATCTCGACCAAAGTTAAATTCATGATTACCTAAGACCCGAAAATCTGCCTGCACATCATTAGCAAAATTCTGGAAAACTGGTACTTCTGCCGGCATCACTTGTTTTATATAAGTTGTAAAAGGCGATCCTTGGATAAAGTCGCCATTTTCAATTACAAATGATACTTCATTCGTTTTACTTCCCTGTTGGTATTCTTTAATTGCTTTTGCTGCCCGACTCAAACCAAAATCTTTAGCAACTACTGGCTTTCTAAAGTCATCTGCCCGAATATACCCATGTACATCGGACAAAGATATAATTGAAACTTTCATAAGGTACCTACTCCTTTTAATAACCTTCTTCCATAATGTCATTCTATCCTGACTAATTAACCTTTGTCTAAAGTATTTTTCTCTAAATTTATCCGTATTTAAGCGGTATTTTCCCAACTATATATCACTTGAAAGTTATATTTATATCGTATGCCAAGCAAAGTTATAGAAATAATTCGATTAAAACAATAAGTTTGTTCAGTTTAGCTTAAAAGTTATTTTTGAAAAAATTTAACCATGCTAATATTCCGCGAATATTAATTTATTTAGTCAACTTTTAACCGTTTCATTCCAAGCCATTACTTCTATTTCCCGTTATCGATACAACAACGTCTCTTGGGTAAAGAAATCTTTGACAGAAAATACTAGTTGTAATTCATACGTGAGCAGCATATGTATATTGCTTTTTAATCTTTACACCACAGATTTTCCCTAGTATTCTTATATAAACCTTAGCGCCATAACATTTGGCGCCTAACGACATTAAAGTATACAGGAGATCATACTATGTTATTTACAAATCTGGTCATTGAAAACAGCGCAGAATTAACCGACGTACGTTTTGAAAATGGTGTTTTTACTGCCATTGGTCAGCATCTAACACCAAAAACTGGTGAAGTTGTCCACGATTTAACCGGAAAGCTCATGCTACCACCTTTCGTTGACCCACATATGCACCTTGATTCAACCATGACAGCTGGCGATCCAGAATATAACGAATCTGGGACTTTATTTGACGGTATTCGGATCTGGTCAATTCGTAAGCAAAAGCTTTCGCATGCTGATGTAAAGGAGCGTGCCTTGAGCGCTCTCCGGCTACAAGCTGCTCACGGGATTCAGTTTGTCCGCTCACATGTCGATGTCACCGATTCTGACCTTGTTGCATTAAAAGCGCTAATTGAGGTGCGTGAAGAGGTCAAAGATTGGATGGAGCTTCAACTAGTTGCCTTCCCACAAGAAGGGATTCTATCTTTTCCTGGGGGGAAGGAGCTTTTGATTCAGGCAGCCGAGCTCGGTGTTGATGCACTTGGTGCTATTCCACACTTTGAATTTACGCGCGAATACGCCGTTGAATCTATGAAATTTGTTTTTGAAGTTGCACAAAAATATGGTCTATTAATTGACGCGCATACTGATGAAATTGATGACGAGCAATCACGGTCACTAGAAACAATGGCCACGCTAGCTTTAGAAACTGGCTTAAGTAATAAGGTTACTGCATCACATACCACAGCAATGGGATCATATAATGATGCCTATGTTTATAAATTAATGCGCCTATTAAAGATGTCAAAAATTAATTTTATTGCTAATCCGCTTGTTAATATGTATTTGGGTGGTCGGTTTGACACATATCCTAAGCGTCGTGGTCTAACCCGGGTCAAAGAGCTTGATGCAGCTGGCATCAATGTTGCCTTTGGTGAAGATGATATTAAAGATCCTTGGTATCCCATGGGAAACGGAAATATGCTAGATGTCTTACATATGGGACTACACGCAACCCAAGTAATGGGCTTTAGTGAAATTATGAATTCATATCGTTTTATTAGTCATAATGGTGCCATCGCAATGCACATAGAAGACCACTATGGTATAGAGGTTGGTAAGCCCGCTAATTTCCTGATTTTTGATGCAGCTAATTTCTTTACCGTGCTTAATGAACGTGCCGAGCTCTTATACTCTGTGCATCAAGGTAATATTCTGGTTGAAGGTCAGCCTAAGCAGACTCAACTATTTTTCTAAAATTAGAACATAGCAAAAAGGCGAACACATAATTCATGTGTCCGCCTTTTATTCATTATCAGTTTAATTTTTTGCTTCATCCTCAAAGGGAATCAAAGCCAATCTAAGATCGATTTCAACTGCATTAGCATACTTAACTAATGATTTTAAACTGGGGAGGCCTTTATTTAATGATTCAATCCGCGCAATTGTTGATTGCGGCACGTTTGCTCGCTTTGCAACCTCAGCTTGGGTCAAACCTAGGTCAATCCTTCTAACCACTAATTCCGTCAAAGCATCAACAATCAACATCGTTTCGGGATTTGCATTTGATCGGTAATCAGCGGTTATTTCATTCCACGTTCGTGCCATTTTCCCTACCTTACAGTAAAAGTGATAACTGTTAATTATAGCGGTGCTGTTTAGTGTAAAACGCCATGATGATTCCATGTGCGACTGATACATTTAGCGAACGGACTGAACCAGACTGCGGTAAATAAATCATCCGATCTGCTGCTTTGATAATATCATCCGCTAGCCCTAGCTGCTCCTCACCAAAGACAAATGCTGATTTCTCCGGAAATTCAACATCAAAAACATTTTCAGGATTGTATTCTGGTATATTATCGACTGCAAAAATTGTGTATCCTTCGCCATGCAATTCATCAAAAACTGTTTGAAAATCCGTAATTACATGGTGCTCGATATGTTCATAGTGATGTGCACCAACAGCCCCACGGGTGTCATATTTTTTGACTCCCTCCTTACTATCAACCACCGTTCGATTTTCAGAATTAAGGAATATCACCTTACGACCAGAAAAAGCGTTTGTATTTCGAATTGCCGTTCCCTTGTTAAAATCATGGGATAGATTTTGTAAAATTGTTACTAATTTACCACGACGCCCGTCCAAAGCGGCCCGAATCTCATCATTTTCAAAGGACTTAAATTCATCTGTTACATTACGATAGTCGTTACTTCTTGATAGGTCAATATCAGCCATTAATTATTCATCTCCTCTTATAGCGTAATAAACATCCAAAGCGCAATTATAACTGTTAATAACAGTTCAATCACAATAATCCATTCATTTTTAGTTAACCGTTGCAGCTTTCCACCCGTTAGTTTAACCTTTGGTAAATCACGAGAGCTAATCAAAACTAGCAATGCGGTCATAATTAAAATTAATTGTGCAAAGAAACCGTACCAACGCATCATGTCGGATGGCAAGTTAATGAATAAAATTAAATTTGCACAAGCAGCTAAGAATACACTGAAAGCAAAAACAGTTATCGGCATTTTAGATCCTCACAAATCGCCAAAATACTAGTAAAACTCTAGCTGTAAGCATAGCGGAAAAAACGTTTAACTTCAAGTTAGAAAATAAGCTTTAAACCAACTAGCTTACTTTATCAATTTATTAAATGAGCGGAAATTCCACATTTTAGCCAAAGTTAGGTATAATAGAGTTATTCAAAATACTGCGGGCTAGAGTAATTAGATAATTGTTAATTAAGACTAACGCGCTATTTGACCACCTATCATTACGCGCATGATAGGTGGTTTTTTATGGTGTCTGCATCCTTGATTACTACGTGCAAAACTGTGAACCACGTTAAAAGCTATTAGGAGGTCATTATGAATAAGTTTTGTCAAAGTTGCGCAATGCCACTATCAACTACAAATCAAGGAACAGATGCAGACGGAACACTGAGCACTGTATATTGCAACCTTTGCTACCAAAAAGGCGCATTTACAAATCCGAATATCACTTTTAATGAGATGGTTGCTCTCGGTAAAAAAGGAATTGATGAATCAGATTCAAACTTATTATCAAAGTTCTTCATGAAACTGTTTTATCCATCAATGCTGAAAAAAGCTGACCGGTTCAGCAAATAAGCAAATTGAGGTCTAATTTATTTAGACCTTTTTAATTGATACACCTTATAGTGCCATTTGAGTTGGCGGTTTTATTCATGAAATCCGGTGATTTTGATTGATTGTCTAGCTATAAACGTTGATATAACAACAAAAAAGGCTCTAGATGTTAATTTATCAACATCTAAAACCTTTGAAAATGGAGCCGAGGGGAGTTGAACCCCTGTCCTAACATCTCGTAACTAAAACATCTACGTTCGTAGTCTACCAATTTAAAATTCACTAGTTTGTACGCCGATAAACAAGGCTATCGCACTAGCTAGTCTGCTTGTCCTCTTCAAAGTGTCTCCAGACAAAAGGCCACTTTGCGCAAATCGCAAAATTTTAGACCAAGATTAAAGGGCGATTACCTTTAACTTTGGCAACACTTGCTGGTTTTTAAGCAGCGAAAGCGTAAGTTTTGTTTGAATTTTTTGCAGTTATTCTGTCTGAGTGGATTATAGGGCCACAACCCCTAAACGCAATTTTAGCACGAACAATGCCAGTCGATTCCGTAACGACCCCGTTAGTACCGTACTGAATAGTATAACTTATTTTTAACAATCATGCGAACTTTCTCCACCAATGAAATTACAGACAATTTAGCTGACGTATTTTTAAATAGTAAAGGCTAGTTAGCGTAATTACTCCACTAACTAGCCTTTTATAATTCACTTATTTTAGTAATTACTACTACTTAGCAGGTTCACTTTTGTGATTGAACTGCCGATTGTTCTCAATCAATTCTGGGTATTTATTGCTAGCGAGATGCCAAGTGACACCACGCTGAACAAATAAGGTTGCTCCCAAATAGATCAAAGCAGTAGTTCCGCTGCTAGTCCATAATCGATCAATTCCCAGATGTGCAGTAACCGTTAAAATCCACAAAACTAGGGTTATCCAGTTACCTTGGCGCATGATTAAACCATCATCATTAATCCAAAAATGAGTTGATAACGCTCTAAGAAAGCCAAAAACAATAACATTAACTAACGATAGTGCAAAAAACCAATAAAACCCCTGATTAAACGTCAAATGCTTCACTTGGAGAAATTCATAGACCCCAATAATCATGATAATAATGAATGTTCGACTTTTAAAAGTTAAAATTTGGGCAGTTAACTGACGTCGTACCATCCATAATAGAAATAATAAACCCAAAAATAAATTAGCTAGGCTAACATTATTCAAATTCATAAAAATTACTCTTCTCTAGGTAGATTTAAAAACTTCGTAATTATACACTCGTTTTACTACTAACGAAAGTTCTTACTTAAATTGACTAATATCAGAATTTAGCAAGCTACCTAGCTGATACAACTTCCCTTAATGCTTTGGTCGCCAAAAAGACTGCATATCCTTTTTACCCTCAATTTGCCAATCAATCATCTTAGCCAAGAGTTGATAATCAACTTGTTCATCAGCACCAATCCGCATTAATTTCGGCGTCTGATGATACCCAGACTGGTCAATTTCATGGGCAAAATGATCAAACTCGTCTTCTAATGAAACCGTCAGCCAATTTTTCGCACAATCAAAACCAATAATAAAAACACCATGGTCAAGGAATTATGCCATTCGCCATTTAAAGGCATCTTCAAGTTGTGGATAGCTCTTATTAATCCAAGTAAATATTTCACTCAAATGTGCTTGATTTTTAGGATTTTCAATTGCAGCTAGCCAATCCATTATACGTTGGTCTTTCATTCTTCATCACTTTCTTTTATAAGCCAGTTCATAAGTGCCTGTATTATTTCGCTAGTCACGATTAAAGTGCATTATAAAATACGTTTTGTCATCATGACGTTCAATTGTAATTTCACCAGCATGTTGATTAACAATTGACTTAACCATTGCTAACCCGATTCCATGTAGTCCACCTCGGCCTTTATAAAAACGCTCAAATAAATGTGGCAACTCAGTTGGATCAATTGCTGCACCATCATTGGCCACTGACAGCGTAATTTCTTTTTTTGTTTGCTGTAAAGTTACCTCAATTGTTGTATCAGCATATCTCAGAGCATTTGATAGAAGATTACTTAGAGCTCGATACATCGCTTTATAATTAATTGGCAGCTTAACTACACGATTAGGAACCTTGAAAGCCAATTTCAAAGCTCCCTTCTCTGCAATTGGTTGTTGTTCCATAACTGCATCTTTAACTAATTCACGTAAGTCAGTCATGACCATTTTTTGCTCATGGCTTAAATCAGCTAGTCGCGAACTTGCCAAAAGATCCTCGACTAATTCGCTCATGTGATCAGTTTCGGTCATGATAACCTTCGCCGCCATTTTAGGCTCCATTACATCATAGGCAATACCTTCGGCGTAACTTTTAACTGCCATGAGTGGCGTGCGCAGTTCATGAGAAGCATTTTGAAAAAAAGTTCGTTGATTTTGTTCACTATTTTTTAATTCGCTAGCCGTCGTGTTCATAGCGGTTGCCAAGGTTGCTAACTCTTGGCTATCAAAATTTTCATCTAGAGGGGTAAAATCACCCTTACCAATTCGGCTAGCAAATTGTGCCAAGTCAGACAAAGGCTTAACAATTCTACCAGTAATTAACGTCACTGCTAAGGAAAGCAAAAGAATTACCACACCAGCAACTGAAATCAAAATAAAGTTGACCATTCTTGAAAAGTTAGTGATTCCCGAAATATCAAGATATACAATCAGGGTCTCATTATTAGTAGTTTTACTTGATTCAAGATAAAAAGTCCGGTTATTAACTACAAAACGATAATTATGCAAATGATTCAAATTAACATTATCCGTCTCAAGAGCGTCAGCAATTTGCTTTGAAATTGTTTGGTCCAATTTTGAAGTTCCCGTCGGAGTCGTAACTGTATTGTCTTGCTTAATCGTAAATGATGAGGGATGTGTATTAAAAATTCCACGTGGCGCATTATCTACAACATTTTGATTTGGCTGGGCTTCCGTTGTGCTAGTATCTGCGTAATTAACCACCGTTAAAAGTTGCTCGGTCGTTGTACTCTTAATATAAGTATCCATGACCACATTAAAAGCGCCGATTACAATCGCAAACGCTAATAGCACGAAACCAATATTGACCATTAGCATTCGTGCTTTAAGGCTTTGAATTCTTCTCTTAGGCATAATTCCCTCGCTTCATTAAATTAAGCTTTACTATGCTTCTCTTCCTCAAATTCAATGCGTCTAAAAATTGCTTTTACGCGCATTACTAACTCCATTGGACTGAAAGGCTTTGTAAAGTAATCGTCTGATCCCAAATCTAACCCAGTCGCATAATCTAAATCACTATCGCGAGCTGTTAGCATAATAATTGGTACTGTTGATTGTTCACGTAAAGCCCGTAATATTGTAAAGCCATTTGAGCCAGGCATCATCACATCTAAAATCACAAAATCACTAGGTTCGACTTTAAATTGTTCTAACAGGGCATCCCCAGTTGCAAAGTCCATAACTTCAAAGTCAGCCTTTTCCAAAAAGGCTTTAATTGCTAAGCGAATATTGTCTTCATCATCTGCAATATAAATTTTCTTAGTCATTATTTTCTCCCTCATTAATCAAATCAAGTAATTCATGGATTAAGTACATCCGCTCATCAAGTTCATGAATTTGGCCAGCTGAATTTTGTAATTCTTCAGCAAGTGGCGCTGGCATTTCACCCCGATACTTATACCGAGCTTTATGCTCCAAGGTTGCCCAAAAATCCATTGCCTGTGTTCTCAATTGAATTTCAACTCGTCGCCGTTGGTTATTAAAGAGACTGCCTAATTGCACCTCAACAATCAAATGATAACTTCGATAACCACTTGGTTTAGGGTTAGTCACATAGTCCTTTTCGCTAATAACTGTAAAATCAGGCTGGTTTTTAATCACTTCTGCAATTTCATAGATATTTTTAGCGTATGAGCTAATAATCCGAATCCCAGCAATGTCAGATAATTCTGCTTGCGCTGCATCAGCGGTAACTGGTAAGCCTTTTTTCATTAACTTACCCGCAATTGATTCTGGCGCCTTGATTCGCGCCTTAATATGTTCAATGGGATTAATTGTTTCGTAAGCATTATAATAAGCATTAATATTATCAAGTTGTGTTTTAACAACCGCCAAGGCACTCTCATACTGGACCATATCACGTTTCAAGCGTTCAAATTCTTCCGGTTTGAAACGTGCATTTAAGTATTCTTTTTCCATATTATCCTATCTCTTAACTACTTCATTTTATTCATATTGCCAGAGAAAACTTAAAATAAATTGTAATTCTAGCTTTTATCGCAACCAATCAATCGGCTTTTGTCCATGCGTTTGTAAAAACTGATTAGTTTTTGAAAAAGGCTGTGAGCCCCAAAAGCCACGATATACCGACAAAGGCGATGGATGCGCCGATTTTACAATTAGATGTTTATGTTGATTAATTAACCGTGCTTTATCTTGAGCTTGTCGCCCCCATAAGATAAAGACTTTTGGTCTATCATCATCTGATGCAGCTTCAATAATCGCATCTGTTAACGGCTCCCATATCCTGCCACGATGAATATTGGGTTTAGAGTCTTCAACCGTTAGAACCGTATTCAAAAGCAAGACTCCCTCCTCGGCCCAAGGAGTCAAATCATGATGATTACGCTCCTGTCCTAAATCACTGGCTAATTCAGTCAAAATATTGCGTAAAGAAGGTGGCGCGATCATTGTGTCTGGAACTGAAAAAGCCAGTCCTTGGGCTTGACCAGCCTGATGATACGGATCTTGGCCGACAATTATCACCTTCGTATCAGCTAAGGCTGTGATTTCAATTGCTTTAAATATATTTTGTTCCGCTGGATAAACTATTTTCTGACTATGATAAAGTTGATTAATAAACTCCACCAATTTTTCAAAATACGTTGCGTCTAATTTTGCACGCAAAGGACCTGTCCAGTCTAACTTTTCCATGATTACCCCTTAACTCATGCTCGTCTGACCATGATACTTTTATCTATTATACTAAAAAAAGCGTCCACATGTTTTGCGGGCGCTTTAGTATTTTAATAGCCATAATCTTACAAATTACGTGAAAGAGTGTTGTTTACTATGTTTTTGTGAACTGTCATATTTTTAGCTGAGATATATGATTCTGATACGCCATACACGGTTAATCAGATCTGAAGGAGAAGTATTTCGTTTCACAGAATCAATATACTGTACGCTTGTCTAAAGACAATTCTTAATTTGTAAGTGCTATAAAATTACACTTATTATTGTAAGCGCTTTCTACAAATTTGTAAACAACTTTTAAAAATAAAAAGCTCTTAGTAAGTTAAACTACCTACTAAGAGCTTAAAATTTATTTAGCGTATTCAACTGAACGTGATTCGCGAATAACTGTAACCTTAATATGACCTGGATAATCAAGATCATGTTCGATTTGATTCTTAATATCACGTGCAATTACTGTTGTTTCCAAATCAGAAACAGCTGCTGGTTCAACAATCACGCGTACTTCACGTCCGGCCTGAATTGCAAACGACTTTTCGACCCCACTAAATCCATTAGCAATAGTTTCAAGTTGTTGTAGCCGTTGTACGTAATTTTCTAGTGACTCTGAACGTGCTCCTGGTCGAGCTGCTGAAATCGAATCAGCTGCTGCAACCAAGACAGCGATTACTGACTCAGGTTCAACATCACCATGGTGCGATGCAATTGTATTGATGATAACAGGTCGCTCGCCGTACTTAGTAGCCAATTCGACACCAAGTTCAACGTGCGAGCCATCAACTTCATGGTCAATCGCCTTTCCAATATCGTGTAATAATCCTGCGCGCTTAGCAAGCGTAACATCTTCGCCCAACTCGGCAGCCAACATGCCAGTGAGTTTTGCGACTTCGATTGAGTGAACTAACACATTTTGACCGTAGCTAGTTCGATAGTTCATACGACCAACGGTTTTGATTAAGTCCGGATGCAAATTATGAATGCCCAAGTCAAAGACTGTCTGTTCACCGACTTCACGAATATGCTCATCCATCTCTTTACGAGCCTTCTCAACCATCTCTTCGATACGAGCAGGATGAATCCGTCCATCAGCAATCAATTTTTCCAAGGCGTTCTTAGCAATTTCACGTCGGACTGGATCAAATCCACTCAACACCACGGCCTCTGGCGTATCATCGATAATCAAATCGATTCCAGTAACCGTTTCAATCGCTCGAATATTTCGACCTTCACGGCCGATAATTCGTCCCTTCATATCATCGTTAGGTAAAGTAACAACAGACACGGTTGTTTCAGCAACCATATCAGCTGCAGATCGTTGAATTGCTTGCACAACAAGGTTCTTTGCACGCTTTTCCGCCTCTGCACTAGCTTGCTCTTCGCTCTCTTTAATTAGAACCGCACGCTCCTTTAACAAGGCATCGCGCGTTTCTGTCAAAACTAGCTCACGGGCCTCGTCATGTGACATACTTGCCACCTTAACCAAGGTTTCTTCCCGTTCAGCAACTAACTTTTCCGCATGTTTTTGTTGATCAGTAACGCTTTGCCGTTGCTGATCTAGCTTCACTTCTTTTGCGGAAATAACTTCTTCACGCTTTTGAAGCGAAGCATCTTTTCGATCTAAAACAGACTCACGACTTACCAAGCGCTCTTCAGAGGCTTTCACCTCACTACGGCGTTCTTGTAATTCACGCTCAATGCGATCTTGGTAACGTTGGCTTTCGTCACGCGCCTCAACCAAAGCAGTTTTTTTACTGTTTTCGGCATCTAATGCAGCTTGACTCGTGATATCTGAAGCAGTTTGGTGGGCACGCTCCAAAGCATGGTTTGTGCGGACTTTCGTCACAAGTGCGCCAAGCACCCCACCGATTACGATTGCGACAAGCGACAGCAGAATCACAAATGAAATATCCATCATTTTGCTCCTGTCATTCTCATGTCATCATGAAATGTATTTTATAAATTTTGCGCTTATTAACACAAATTTTATTTTAGGCTTAAAGTATAGTCCTGTCAACTTATACACAGGCTTAAGAACATATAAAAATGCCGTTAAATCGGCTTTTGCTCCGTCTAACGACATATATTACTTTTATTAATTTTTAAATTATTTTTTCGCAGTTAATCGCCAAAAAATTGTAATGATTAAGCGCACGATTACAGCAACAATTGGCGCAATAAAGAACCAATTGACTAATAAGATACCCACGCCAGCCGCTAAAATTAACAGCACTAGGTTTAATACCGCTACCCGATACATAACAGTTCGATCAGCACGTAACAATTGATCACTGGCATCCCATAAACTAGGTAAATCTTCAATTGCCCAGATTTTAATATCTGGCTTTTGTGGTGCATCCCCAACCCCAATTACCAAAGCATTTGGTAAATCACCGGTGGTTTCTTGGTTAGTAATTAAAATTGTATTCTCAACAGCTAACAATTCTTGATACTTAGCAAGCTTATCTGCCGGTGCCATATTGGCTTCCGCCTCAACCACAGAGTTCATAATCTGGGTAACTTCTTCAACTGAACCACGTGTATCCGCCGAAATTACATGCAGTTGCATTCCACGTGCCAAGAAAAATTTATCCAAAGTCATAATTGAATAGTTAGCTGGTGCATGAAAGGCCACTACCCCAATTACCCGCTCACCTTCAATTACATAACTCACTGAATTACCCAAGGCGTTAATCTGACCAAAATGGCGTTCATTAATATCATAACGTCCTTTGGCGTAAGTCGCTGATACGAAAGCAAATCGCTGATTATTAATAACTCCTCTTACACCAATTTCTGGTAGGTACTCGGGCTCAGAAACTTGGCTGGCAAAAACTCCCTTAGCATCCGCATAAGCCTTAATTGCAATCGCTAGGGGCGACCGATAATCATAATTTCTTTTATCACTAACTAGACCTGTAGCAATTCCTAAAATATCAAAATCGGAATAACGGTCATCATAACTTTGTACGGTTCGAATTAACACACCTGGTGAGGTTAAAAGACCCGATTTTTCAATGACCACATTTTTTACCTTACGTAAGTCGGTAATTAAATCTTGATCATCCTTTAAAACAACGCCTTTACGGGCAAGCCCATTAAAGACCCATTGGCGGTATGCCCCTGCTGTTTGAGCAGTCCAAGCCGGATCAACAATTAAACCAGTGGCAATTGCAATTGTTACACCCGTAATCCAGTTAGTTGTTAAGCCAAAAAATATTAGTGCATAAAGGCAAAACAACATAATTATGTAGTTCCACCGTTGCAAAGAATGCGTTTGTGCGGAAGTGATTTTAATCTGTCCCAATTGGCTTTGCATAATCCCCAAGGTAATCGCTAATACAAAGATTCCTAGAAGGTAAAGTGGCAAGGTCATCGTTACCAAAATAAATTGGCGCATTGGCTGAACTAACAACAAGTAGCCGACTGCCAATAACCAAGCAAATTGTAACACTAAACTTGCAATTAAACTTGTACCGCCCAAAACTGAGCGTTGTACCCGAACCGCCTTATATAATTCATAGTCAAAATACAAATTCAGTATGAAAGCTAAAGCAAAGACTAGATACTTTGTATTTGGCCAAGGAAGTTGAATTAAAGGAGCTTGGTTTAACAATAATGGCAAAACTAAGGCTGCACCAATCGCTAAAATAATAGCAATAACTGCCGTCCAGATAAATTTAATTTGACCTATTCGTTTCATAATTGTGCTCCTCTGGTTCCAACCAGTTTTAATTATTACAAGCATACCAAAAAAAATAGTATTCCCCAAATCAAGCCCGCCGTCAGGGGCAAAACTTTATTTAATTGTTGGCACTAAGCTTGTTTGAATTGCTTGCGCCCATTCTTTAACTAAGGGAATTGCATTTGCTTGATATGCTAACCCTAATGGCATTTTAAAATCAGGAAACGCTTGGAAGCTAAATTGATTGGCAGCTAATTGACTAGCAAAGTTCTTTATATAGATGCCTGGTAAAATTGCTGTGCCAGTACCACCCATAACAACTTTTGCCGCAGTTATAAAATTAGGTACCTCAATTAAACTGACGCGTAACTGCCCTTTCTCAGCTAAGTAGCGATCAATAATTTTTTGATAATTAGTTATGCTTGGTAGGGTAACTAATTCAAAAAGTCGTGCATCTCTCACCGTATGGTCTAAAAACCACTTTTGCGCAGCAACAAAATAAACTTGGTCATCAATTAACTTTAATTGAGCCAACTTTTGATTCGTTTCAACTGGCATCCCAATAAAAATATCCAGTTCACCAGCTAACAATTTATTTTGTGCATGTCTTGTTGTTAATTCTTCAACAATAATCTGTAAGCCCGCATAATTAGTCCGTAAATCTGCAACCACTTTAGGTAGCAGTAATTCACCTAGGGCCTCATTCATGCCAATTCGTAAAACTTGCTTAGCCCTGCTATTTAACTGCTGCATACGTAGTGTAAAGTTGTGTGCTTGTTGATCAGCCTCAATTAGATACGCTAAATATTGTTCACCAGCGTAAGTTAAGGTTAATGGTTGATGTGTCCGTTGCAAAATTTCATTACCCAACTGTTCTTCAGCCTGCCGGATTGAACGGGTAATATAAGGCTGCGTAAGATATAAACGTGCTGCTACAACTGATAAATTTCCAACCTCTTTTACTAAGGTCAGTACTTGGCGCATCTGTCCTTGATCCATCAGCTAAACCTCCTGTTTCAGATAGCATAATTATATAACTAATTCGGAATTTCACATATTTTGCGATAAAGTGCACAATATGATTGTTAAATTAATTTAAAAGGACTATGACAATGACCGAACATAATTTTTTAAAGGCTTACACTTTCAAAAGTGGCGTAACCGTTAGTAATCGAATCGTAATGGCGCCCTTGACCCAAACAATGGGTAATCAAGATGAAACCGTCTCACCAGCTGAATTAGCCTGGTATCGCCTTCATTCCGGCGACGCTGGCATGATTATTACTGGTTCTTCACATGTTTCAGCACTTGGAAAAGGTTTTGAAGGTGAGTTTGGCGCTTATGATGACCGTTTTATCCCCAGCCTTCGTGATGCAGCGGCCGCAATCAAGAGCCGTGGTTCAAAGGCCATCTTGCAAATTTTTGATGCTGGCCGAATTTCATCAACTAAAATTCTTCGTGGTCGTTCAATTGTAAGTGCCTCAGCCAATCGTGCACCTCGCGATGGCTATGAAACTCCTCGTGCACTTGATGCACAAGAAGTTTTAGAGACCATCAAAAACTTTGGTGAAGCAACGCGTCGGGCAATCGAAGCTGGATGGGACGGTGTTGAAATTCATGGCGCCAATACTTACCTAATTCAACAATTCTTTTCACCTAACTCAAACCAACGTGATGATGAGTGGGGTGGTAATCTAGAAAACCGGATGCGCTTCCCACTAGCTGTAATTGCAGAAGTACAATCAGTCATCGCAGCTAAGGCTGACCGTCCCTTTATCATGGGTTACCGAATTTCACCTGAAGAGGTTGAAGAGCCTGGCATCACCTTAGAAGACACTTTTGCTTTGGTCGAAAAGTTAAAAGCACTACCCCTTGATTATCTAAGTATTTCGCTTGGCTATGCTTGGCGGACCTCTTTGCTTAACCAGGCTGATCAAGAAACCATTCTAAGTAAGTTTGTTAAACAAGTTGGCGATGCGATGCCACTTTTCATTGCTGGTCAAATTGTAACTCCTGCCGATGCAGACCGGGCTTTAGCAGATGGGGCCACTTTCGCTGTTATGGGCTTGGAAATGATTCGTGAACCTAATTGGGTGCGTAAGGTGATTGCCAATGATGAGCAAAGTATTCGCTATGAATTTTCACTAGCTGATGCTGAGTTGTTGGTATTCAGTCACCCTTCCTACGCTTCTTATTAGTTGGCTTCCGTAAAGCTTTACGTATCTCAACTGACCCTAAAGAACAGGCTGACTATTCAAAAACAATGGCACCCTATGAAACAACTAAACGCAGTAAAACATATTTAGGAAATGACTAATTAAACTGCCAAAAAGCTCATTACCTATAAAGGGCGCATAATCGTTAGATTTTGATCTAGCAATTATGCGTCCTTTCGTTTTAAATAAAAAAGGACTATACATAAATGTATAGTCCTTGCTGATTGCGGGTGTAGGATTTGAACCTACGACCTTCGGGTTATGGGCCCGACGAGCTACCAGACTGCTCCAACCCGCGATAATAAAGAAAAGGAGATAGAGGGATTCGAACCCCCGCGCCGGTTTCCCGACCTGACGGTTTTCAAGACCGTTCCCTTCAGCCAGACTTGGGTATATCTCCATTAGTTTTTCGTAACCAACAAAACTAATAATACAGTTTTATTGATTACTTGTCAACATCAATAATTGCTAACATAAATAATTATATTAATCGGTAAGTAACTAGCTACTAACCCGTTCGTAAACTTCTCATACTAGCCCAAAAGAAAAACTCCTAACGTAGGTCAGCTAGGAGTCAACTTTATGCGGGCGGTGGGAGTCGAACCCACACGGTATTGCTACCACAGGATCCTTAATCCTGCGCGTCTACCAATTCCGCCACGTCCGCTAAATGTCTTAACAACACGTCTATTATCTTATCAAATTTATTTAACTTTGACAATCAGCTTTTTTATTAAAAAAACCAGCTAGACACATTACTGTAAGCCTAACTGGTTTAATTTATACTTTGCGCCTAATCTTTAGGCTTAATCATTGATAGACCAATCCGACCACGTTGTGGGTCAATTTCGGTAACCCATACAGTTACAATATCACCAACTGCTACCAGTTGCTGTGGATCCAGTTTTTGGCGGTTACGTCCGGCCTTCTTTTCAAACGGCATTTTTGAGATGTGTACCAACCCATCTTCATGCACACCAATATCAACAAAGGCGCCAAAGTCTACAACATTGCGTACTGTTCCTTGTAATTGCATCCCCAACTTCAAATCAGCAATTGTTAGTACATCTGACCGCAAAATCACTTCTGGCGCAGCATCCCGTAAATCACGGCCCGGATTATTTAGTGATTGCACAATATCCGTTAGCGTTGGCAAACCAATGCCAAATTCAGCTGCTTTTTGAGCTGTTACTAATTGATTCAATGCCTTCACATCACCCTGCACTTCTGCCAACAAGGCCTTAGCAATTGGATAAGACTCTGGGTGAATATCCGTGTTGTCTAACGGATTTTTACCGTCTGGAATTCGCAAAAAGCCAGCGGCTTGTTCAAAAGCCTTTGGTCCCAATTTTGCAACCTTTTTTAATTCCACCCGTGAGTCAAACTGGCCGTGTTCATCTCGATAAGCCACAATATTAGCCGCAGTAGTCTTCGTTAATCCAGCAATATGTGTCAATAACTGTGGTGAAGCTGTGTTTAGATTAACGCCAACTTGATTTACCGCTGTTTCAAGTACAGCATCTAACTCCGTGCTCAATTCCTTTACTGGTAAATCGTGTTGATATTGTCCTACACCAACAGCCTGCGGATCAATTTTAATCAATTCAGCCATTGGATCTTGTAGCCGGCGGGCAATTGAAATTGCTGAACGTTGTTCCACCTGAAGTTCTGGAAATTCAGCCCGTGCTAAATCAGATGCCGAATAAACTGATGCACCAGATTCATTGACAACTGCATAATTTAACTTTGGTAAATCATGCTGAATAATGTCAGCGATAAACTGTTGTGATTCACGCGAAGCGGTTCCATTACCAATTGCTACCAAGGTAACTTGATATTTATTGACCAAATCAATAATCGTTTGGCGGGCTGCCTTAGGATCATATTTTTGAGCCTTATGTGGATAAATTGTTGCCTTAGCTAAAAACTTACCGTTCGGGTCAACAACTGCTAACTTTGACCCAGTACGAATACCTGGGTCAAAGCCTAAGACCACACGGCCACGTAAAGGTGCCGCCATTAGCAAATGATACAGGTTTTTACCAAAAACCTTGATTGCATCAACTTCGGCGCGTTCTAGTAACTCCTTGCGGAGCTCCCGTTCAATGGCGGGACCAATAAAACGTTTATAAGCATCTTTAGCTGCCGCTAATAAAATATCAGCCGCTTGGCCAGTCTTAACACCAACAAGCCGCATCTTAAGGTAGCGTAAAATAGCATCACTATCTACATCAATACTACCTGTAAGGACCGCTTCTTTTTCGCCACGATTAATCGCCAAGACTTGGTGATTAGCTACATTCTTAATCGTTTGACTGAAGTCATAATATAATTGAAAAATTGCTTGTGGATCTTTATCCGCACTCGCCCGCTTTTGCTTAGCAATTAAGCGTCCGTTATTACGTGTAAATTTACGGACCCAATCCCTTAGCCCAGCATTTTCACCAATTACTTCTGCAAAAATCTCATGGACGCCTGCTAAAGCATCTTCAACTGTATTAATATCTGTCTCAGGCTTAAGATATTTCTCAGCCTCAGCCTCAATTCCACTTGCTGGAAAACGTTGAATAAAGTTTGCCAAGCCCATTAAACCAGCTTCTTTAGCGATCGTAGCTTTAGTCCGCCGTTTTTGTTTGTAGGGTAAATATAAATCCTCAACAGTTTGTAAATCACTAGCTGCAATTAAGCCCTGCATTAAACTTGGTGTAACTGCATTTTGCTCGACAATTGCTCGATAGACGGTTTGTTTACGTGCTTCTAGTTCATTCAATCGTTTGGTTACCAGTTGAATATCACGAATCTGTACTTCATCTAAGTTTCCAGTTGCCTCTTTACGATAACGCGCAATAAAAGGCACTGTATTTCCATCAGCTAGCATTGTACTAGTAGCTTCAACTGACTTAAATGGCAAAGTCAATTCAGCCGCAACTGTTTTTACGACATCAATCACTAAATCTTGATTGATTTCCACCATAATTTAAACTCCTGTACTCATTAAACGTTGCACTTGCCCATAAAACTTTGATATTAATGCATCTTGATCAGCTTCTGATTGATTAAAAGCTGACATATCAACGGTTTGGTCCTTTACATCCAAAGCAGCTGCCATCATTTCTGTAGCTGCGGTATACTGTGTAAAAACTTTAGTCAAACTGGCATGGCTACCCAACAAACGTGCTGGCGCCTTTAAGGCAGCCATTTGCTGACTAGTTGTTTGGTAAAGCTCAACTACATCATCGAATTCAGCTGCGATTTCTTTAAATTCAGCTGCAGGCATTTCACTAAGACTATCTGCCTTAATCGCTGCATCAAGCTTTTCAAAGAAAGGTGCAACGTGCTCTCCTGCTTTCTCTGTCTCCTGAACTAGGCCAGTTAGTTGTTGTAGATATTGTTGCATTGATAAAAACTTTGATTTAACCATTTGTTATATTCCTCATTAATAAAATTTGTCCAATTAGTATTATACATTAAGCGATAAATACAAAGTAAAAAGCCAACCAAAATTAGGCTGGCTTTAATTTTTAAGATTAATTATTCTGCGCTTGTATCAAGCAAGGCATACTTACCATCGCGACGCTTATAAACAACTTCGGTCAAACCGCTCTCAGCATCTTCAAAGATAAAGAAATTGTGACCTAGCAATTCCATTTGCAAAACTGCTTCCTCAGCATCCATTGGCTTTAACGCAATATGCTTGGTCCGGACAATTTCCAAATTATCCTCATCTTCTGCTGGTGAGTCATCTTCTAACTCAGGGAAAACAGCACTCTCAATTCCCTTGTAGCCCTTCTCACGTGACTTACGGTTGACCTTTGTCTTATGCTTCCGAATTTGACGTTGCAACTTATCAAGTACAAAGTCAATTGCTTGATACAAATCTGTTTGTGTATCGTCGGCACGCAACAAAAGGTAAGGTAATTGGATTGTTACCTCGATTTTAAATGTCCGCTCCTTATATGAACGTACATTTACTCGTGCGATGTAGTTAGCATCGTCGTTCAAATAACGCTCCAAGCGTGACAAACGCTTTACGATATAATCATTGATTGCATCAGTGATTTCAATGTTTTCTCCGCGTACCTTAAATTCTAGCATAATACTCTCTCCTGTCATTTTTTTACCGGGCTACTACAAATAACATAATACCGCCGGCTTTCAAAAGTACTATCTGCTTCCTTTTGTAACTATATTATAAGGCAAATTCGCTTCTCTTGAAAGCCTTTTCAACTATTTTCAAAGAAACTAACGCGCTAAAGTTACTGTGTAGATAGTCTTTGCTCCTGCTAAATCTAATAATTTAGCAGCATGATGTAAAGTGGTTCCCGTTGTGTAAACATCGTCAACTAGGCAAACTTTCTTGCCACTAAGTTGTTTCTTTACTCTTTCTACTATAAAAAAAGGTTGTGAACTTTTTAGTCTCTCGATGCGACTTTTTTGTACTTGTGTTTGTTTATCTGCTTTACATAGCAGATACTCATGCAATTCAAGGTCAGCTAACAAACCAATTACTTGATTAAAACCTCTTTGCAAATAGGTGTTTGCACTTATTGGAATTGGAATAATCAAATCAGCGCCAATGGTCTGAACTACGGTCTGCAGCTCATTTTTAAAAACTTGATTCAAATGATACCCACCTTGAAACTTATAGTATTGAAAATATTGGCGCATTGTTTCATTGTACTGGTATAAGGCATGATTTATAAATAACTGTCTACCCTTCTTTTGCCAAATTAAACAGTCATGACAGACTTGCCGTTCTGCCATTAATTGACCCCTACAAAATTCACAAAATGGTGGTGTGATTTTTTGAAAGCTTTGCTGACAAGTTTGGCAAATTAGCGGTAACTTAGTGGCTTTTAATTTAAAAAAATCTGTCAAATTCCAATCAATTAATAATGGATTCTTACATAACTCACAGATTTTGCCGACCAATTCGATTTATCCTTCTTATTTTGTTGCATACCTGTTTTAAACGCCAGGTATGTTCCTTAACAAAAGCCCATGCACGACCATTGGGATAATCTTGATGCCGGCCGACACGACCAACAATCTGCATTAGGGTTGCCGAATTAAATACAGCTTCATCGGCACCCAAAATTATAACGTCAACATTTGAAAAACTTACCCCTCTTTCAAGCACTGTCGTTGTTACTAATATGGTTATTTCTTTTAATCGAAAGGCAGCAACCTTTTCTAACCGCTCTGTATCAGCCGCATGTAAACCTACTATCTGCTCACCATATTGCTCCTTCAATTGTTCTAAAACCAAACGAATATCCGCAATCGTTGGTACAAATAGTAATAGCTGCTGTGCACTTGCTTGGTTATCAATTAAATATTCCTTTAGCTTAACTGGCAGGGCCTTTCGCCAATCGCTAGTAATAAAAACTTCAAGCTTTACTAATGGATATCCATGATAACGCCGGAAAAGTTTAATCCGTCTATCAGCGCTTTGTTTAAGCTGCCAATTAGGGGTTGCCGTGAGGTAGACCGTACAAGCACCTAGCAATTTAGCCCTTTCAATCGCTCGCCATAAAGTTTGATTATTTATCAATGGGAAGGCATCAGCTTCATCAATAATAATCAAGTCAAATGCTGCTTTAAAACGTAAAATTTGATGTGTTGTCGCTAATAATAACTGACTATAGTGATAGGGCTGACTACTTTTACCGTGTAATAAACAAATATCAAGACCTTTAAAGGCTTGCAGTAATCGCGGTGCTAATTCGCATAAAACATCAATTCTTGGTGATAGTAGTGCAATACGCCAGCCAATTTTAAGACTATAATCTAGACTTTCAAACAATATTTCAGTCTTACCGGCACCAGTAATTGCTTCTACTAAGCTAGCTCTTTGTTCACTAACTGCTAATCTCAATTGCTTACTTGCAAGTTCTTGCTGTTCGGTTAGCCGGCCTGACCAATTCTTTAGAATTGGTTCAGATGAAAAATCATGTAACTCTGCATGATGTAATAAATACATCGTACTATCGAGCCGACCAAGATTAGCACAAGTTCAACAATAACTTATGTTTGTTGGTAAACACCAAGCCTTGTCTAATTTTGTCCAACAGCGCTGGCAAATCCCACCCCTGATTGCAGGTGTAATTTCAACATTTGGGTCAAACAAAGCTTTTAGGTATAATGAATTAACAGCAACTAAACGCCCCGATAATAATTGACGGTCCAAAGACACCACCTCCCTTCCACAAATTAACAAGACTCCATTTTCTAAAAAGAGGCTAAAAATGTATCTAACGATTTCCCAAAACGTATTTACCCAAGAACTAATTATCAAAAAATCCCGTTTCATTACGCACCTTGCCCGCATCCATAATGAGGCAGAAGCCCAAGCCTTTATCGCTCAGATTCGTAAAGAACATTACCGTGCCAATCACAACGTTTTTGCCTACGTGCTAGGTGATAACGATGAAATCCAGCGCATGTCAGATGATGGCGAACCTTCAGGTACCGCTGGCGTTCCAATTTTAGAAGTGCTTAAAAAGAATCAAGTTCATGATGTTGTCGCCGTTGTTACCCGCTATTTTGGTGGGATTAAACTTGGTGCTGGTGGGCTTATCCGCGCTTACGCGGGTGCGCCTGCTGATACGCTTGCCAATGTCGGGTTAGTTGAACGTATTTTACAGCGTGAGCTCCACTTCACGATTGGCTATAATCTTATCGACAAAGTACAGTACTGGCTCAGTGAACATCAACCAAGCACCCCTACAATCAATTACACTGATCAAGTTGAGCTGACAATTGCGGTCACCGATAGTGAAGTTGCGGCCGTCCAAAACGCTCTAACCAATTTGACACAGGGACAAATTAAATTCACGTTGGGCGATGAAATATTCGCTGAGCGACCATATAATGAATAAATTTTCAAAAAACACTTGTTATTATTCATTTCTCGTGTATAATTAATTCTGTTGTTAAGTGTTGCACCTATAGCGCAATTGGATAGAGTGTCTGACTACGAATCAGAAGGTTGCAGGTTCGACTCCTGCTAGGTGCATAATATAGAAAAGAGCTGACCAATTGGTCGGCTCTTTTTTTATTTAAACTAATTAAAATATCAAACGCTTCACCGTATTTTTATACATAAATACAAACTCAACCAAATAAAAACAGCGGTAGCATATCGCTACCGCTGGCTATACCTTAAAAATCAATAATCTCGTAAGCATATCCAAAAGCATCTAAGATTTTAAAGCAATCATCCATCGCAAAAAATATCGTTTTGGTATTATCATTTGGGTGAAACGTTATAATCTTATTCTGCTCCAACATTGACCGATCAAAATAAATATGGAAATTATCATAGTTAGTGCCCGCAAGGCCAAAGAATGATACAATCCCTGGTGTTAAGCCGAGCATGTCCTGTAATCGTTGTTCCGAAGCTAGGTGGAGCCGCTTTACGTCCAACCGCTCACCCATTTCTTCCATGTTTACTTCACGGTCATCGTCCATAATCAACATATAAAATTGCGTTGACTTCTTATTAGCCAAAACTAAACTTTTTGAACGCGATCCTTCATGTCCTACAATATATGAATCTGACTCCGCTGTTGAATGACTAGCTGGATGTTCCACAATTTCATATGGTATTTCCAGCTTTGCCATTAATGCTTCAACCTCTGCAAAACTACGCATATGTTCCTCAACCTCTCAAACTATTGTCTACTTCTAAACCCAAGGACAAATAAATTAATTTTTATACACTTTTTTCTGCTACGCCTCTTATTATTATACGCAGCAATTACTTGTACTCATGTAAAAACTCTGATAAAGCAGTAAGCCCCTTTCGCAAGGTTGCTTCATCAGTACAATAGCCAATTCGCGCATGTCCCGGCAGGTCAAAGCGATTACCTGGCACAATTAGGACACCCTTTTCCTGTAGCAACTTAATTGCAAAGTCCTCAGTCTTATCTGGATCTAAATCATTAAACTTTACAAAGCTTGTTGAAACTGACTTAGGATAAATCATTGAAACTGCTGGCTCATTTTCAACCCATTCTTTAAGGATTTCGAGGTTGTGGCTAACTAGGGCCGTATTACGCTCCAACACTTGGTCTCGGTGCTTAAGTACTAACGCACCTAGTGCATCATCAAAGACCCCCGCACAAATCATTGTATAATCTCGATACTTACGGAATATATCAGCCAATTCAGCATTTGCAGCAACCCAACCTAACCGGATTCCTGGTACTGAGTAAGTCTTTGAAATCGAATTAGTTGAGATACCCTTTTCATAAAGATCAACAATTGGTAGATAGTTACTGTTTTCTTCCAAAGGTAAGTAGACTTCATCAACTAGCACATATGCTCCAACTTCGCGGGCAATCGCCACCACTTCTTTTAAGAAGTCCGCATCTAGAATTGTTCCGGTTGGATTATTTGCATTATTCAAAGTAATCATCTTTGTGTTAGGGCGAATCATCGCCTTTAACTCTTCAATTCGTGGATACCAGTCATTTTCTTCATAGATATTCCAGTAGTCCACTTCTGCACCCAAAGACTTAGGAATATCATAGAGTTGTTGGTAGCTAGGATACTCAGCAATCACATGGTCACCGGGCTCAATTAGACTGTATAACACCAAATGATTGGCACCAGTCGCACCATTAGTTGCTAAAATATTATCCGCTGGCATCTTTTTGTATAACTTTGCAACTTCCGTTTTAAAATCAGGTGACCCTTCAATCCAACCATAGTTAAATTTAGTTTGCATCATTTTATCTAAGAAAGCTGCGCCTTGGTCAGGCTCCAAAGCTAATATATCGGCCAATTTCATTGATGCGATTGTCGATTGTGCAATATCGTACTTTGCTGACTTCTCCCAAACATTCAACCATTCTTCTACACCAAAACCTGCAATTTCCATAAGACTACTCCAATCGGTTATTTAGTATAAATATACAGTAAAAATCATAATAATACAAAAAAGGTTGGGTCTTACCCCAACCTTTATGTTAGTATTCCTCTTAGCCTGGAATAATTTGTGTACCAGTTCCGTTAGCAATAAAGTCTTCAACATTTTCCAAAGACGTAATTGTTGCTGGATTACCCGTACGCTTTACAAATTCAATTGCGGCTTGAACCTTAGGCAACATTGAACCCTTAGCAAATTGTCCCTCAGCAATGTACGCCTCAGCTTCGGCAATGGTCACCTTTTCGAGCTTCTTTTGATCTGGCTTGTTGAAATTAACAAACACATTATCTACCGCAGTTAGAATCAAAAGATCGTCGGCTTCGACCAACTCAGCTAACTTTGCTGCTGAGAAATCCTTATCAATAACTGCTTCAACACCGGCAAAGCCGTCTTCAACTTCAATGACAGGTGTTCCTCCGCCACCAGAAACTGTCGTCAACACTCCAGCAGCAATCATTGGCTTAATCGCCTCAGCCTCAACAATCCGTTCTGGCTTTGGTGATGGAACGACACGTCGATAGCCACGACCTGCATCTTCAACCATTTGCCAATCAGGATGCGCAGCCTTTAACTCAGCTACCTCAGCTTCCGTATAGAAAGGACCAATTGGCTTGCTTGGATTCTCGAAAGCCTGATCATTCTTATCGACGACTACTCGTGTCACGACCGCAGCTACTGGAACTTGACCCATACCATTCTTGTTCAATGCTTTAGTAAAGGCATTGCTCATCCAGAAACCAATTTGACCCTCAGTCATTGCAACGTCAGTATCAAGTGGCATCGCTGGATTCTTTGGTGAGTCAGCTGCTAATTGTTGTAGCAACAAATTACCAACCTGTGGACCGTTACCATGTGTAACAACCATTTCAACATCGTTATTCTTGATTAATGGAATAAGTTGCTCAGCTGTCAAATCCAAAGCATGCTCTTGTGCCACTGCTGAAGGATCGTCTGTTAAAATCGCGTTACCACCTAGGGCAACAACTATACGTCTAACCATGATTATTCACCTACTATTTATAAAGTAATTTTTACAAACCAAGTAATGCTCGCAAACCAAATTCGTTAGCAACCAAACCATACAAAGCTGTTAAGGCTAAAATGATTACAATCACAATCGCAATCCATTCACCTTGTGAGATGGTCCGTTGATTTTCCTTTTTGGCCCGGTAATAGAAGACAATTCCAATCGTGTAAAGGATTGATGCCATCCAAACAAACTGCCAACCTGATAGATACAATGCAAGCACTTGGAAGGCCAAAGCAAAGAATCCAATCAAAGTCCGTGAAGTTGAGCGTTCCTCAACTCCCACCTTCATCATATACGCCCCAACTAAGGCGTAGCAGATCATAATCGCCGCTGTACATAGATATACAAAGACGTTGTAAGCACCCGCAACGAAGTAGGTAATAATGATGAAAATCTGAACGAAAACTTGAGTCAACCACAATGAATGCGCTGGCGCATTGTTTTTGTTTAGTTGACCGAACCACTTTGGTAGTAGCTTTTGGTCAGCTAATTGCGAAGTTGCTTCAACTGGTAGCATTGTCCATGATAGCCATGCCCCGAGCAATGAAATGATTAACCCGACGGCCATCAATGAACCACCCCAGCCACCAACCATTGACTTCATAATATAAACCAAACCAGGTTGACCCATGTTAGCCAAGTCCTTTTGATCTAAGAAACCAAATGGTAGTAGTGAGAGTAATACATAGATGAAGAGCAAGCTAGCCAAGCCTAAGATTGTTGCCTTTCCAGCATCAGACTTACGCTTTGCACGGTCACCCATCATTGCAGCACCTTCAATACCAACGAAGACCCAAATCATTACCATTGTTGAACTTTGTACTTGCTTGAATAAGTCACCACCAGTCATTCCAGTAAATGACAAACTCTTAATCACACCATCAGCGTTCACGTTTGTGCTAAAGTTCTGCCAGAAGTGAGCGCCAAAAACACCGGCTTTAAAGAGGATAATTCCAGTAATCATGAAGACTACTAATGGAATCAACTTAGCAATCAAAACGATTGCGTTAATTACTGCGGCTGATTCAACTCCTTGGATAACCAAGATTGTCAAAAGCCAAGAGATAATCGATACAAAGACCACGGCAAACAAGGTCAAACTACCATTTGAATTGGCAAAGATGCCAGGGAAAAAGTAGTTAAATGATGTCATCATTAAGACCGCAAAGGCAATATTTCCAGCCCAAGCTGATAGCCAGTAACCCCAACCGGATAAGAATCCAACGAAGTCACCGAAACCTGCCCTCGCATAATCTGACACCCCTGATAATTCAGGCTTATTAACAACAAGGTGATTCAAACTCAAAACTAACATTAGAATCCCAAATCCAATGAACATCCAAGAAATAATCACACCGCCCGGCGTTGCACCTGTTGCCAAGTCATTTGATAGATTAAATACTCCACCTCCAATAGCACCTGAAACAATCAGGGCTACCAAGGAGAGGAGACCAATACCATTTTTGTTCTCTGTATCCATCTGCCTACTCCATTCTTATGCTGTTTTAGATTTCAGGAACTGCTGGAATGAATAGGTTTCCAGCGGTTGCTGCCATGATTGCCTTAATTGAGTGCATCCGGTTCTCAGCCTCTTCAAATTGACGTGCGTACTTTGAACGGAAGACCTCATCAGTAACTTCCATCTCAGTTAGACCGTACTTCTCCTTGATTTCCTTACCATACTCAGTCTCAGTATCATGGAAGGCTGGCAAGCAGTGCATAAAGATTAAGTCTTCGTCAGGTGTTCCTGTCAACTTCAACATATCCATTGTTACACGGTATGGTGTCAACAACTCAACACGTTCTTCCCAGTTTGACTCACCCATTGATACCCAAACATCAGTGTAAATAACGTTGGCGTTCTTAACACCCTCAGCAATATCAGATGTAACCAATGGCTTTGCGCCTGACTTCTCTGCGTAACCGTTAGCAAGATCCATGATTTCTTGAGTTGGGTGCAATGAATCTGGGGCAACGATGTGCACGTTTACACCCAACATTGAACCAGTAACCAAAAGTGAATTAGCCATGTTATTACGACCATCACCTACGTAAACCAAAGTTACACCCTTTAAGTGACCAAAGTTTTCCTTAACTGTCATAAAGTCGGCAATCATTTGAGTTGGGTGCCACAAATCAGTCAAACCATTCCAAACTGGTACACCAGCATGCTTTGCCAAACCTTCAACAGTTTCTTGGGCAAAGCCACGATATTCAATTGCATCAAACATTGAACCTAGAACAATCGCAGTATCTTCAACTGATTCCTTCTTACCAAGTTGGATATCATTTGCACCTAGGTATTCAGGGTGAGCACCTAAATCAATTGCTGCAGTTGTAAAGGCTGAACGTGTACGCGTTGACGTCTTAGCAAAAAGCAAAGCAATATTCTGACCCTCAAGGTACTTGTGTGGAATGTGGTTTTGCTTCAAAGCCTTCAAATGAAGACCAAAATCAACCAAATATTGAATCTCAGAAGGTGTAAAATCCTTTTCTGCTAGTAGACTACGACCTTGGAAAACTGAGTTAATCTTTGCTTCTGTCATTTTTAAATATCTCCTATTGTTTGTTTTATCTGGGTAAATTTATCTAATACTAAGCTGGTTAGATTTCGTCACGCCACAATGGTTGTGACATGCAACGAGCACCACCACGACCACGAGCCAATTCTGAAGAAAGAATTTCGTGAACCTTGATACCGTGTTGCTTCAACAATTCAATTGATACATAGTTACGATCGTAAGTTACAATCTCACCTGGAGCAATTGCTAATGTGTTTGAACCATCGTTCCATTGCTCACGTGGGGCAACGATTGGATCACCATCACCAGTCTCAATCAAATCAAGCTCTGACAAATTCAAAACTTGCTTCAAAGCCTTACCAAGGTCTGACATCCGGTTAATCTCAACTTCGCCATCCTTACCTTGCTTTAGGACAAAGACGTTAATATTACCATCTTGACTGAAGATTCCTGGGAAGACTGTGAACTGGTCATAATTAATCATTGTGAACACTGTATCCAAGTGCATCATTGCGTGGTTATGAGGAATCTCAACTGCCAATACTGTGTCAAAGGTTGATAGTGGGTTACTGAATAGTTCCTTAGCCAAAGCTTGGATTGACTTTGATGAAGTACGTTGTGAAACTCCAATTGCAACAACGTTCTTGCTCAAAATCAATTCGTCACCACCTTCAATCCGCGTTGTGTGGTTACGGTCACGCCAGATTGGTGTACCAGCAAAGCGCTCATGGTGCTTCATAATGTATTCAGTAATCATTGACTCAGGCTGACGAGCAGCGAATGTCATACGATTAATCGTCATACCAGCACCCATAGATGCTTGTGGGTCACGAGTGAAGTATGCGTTTGGTAGTGGATTCAAGTAGAATGGGTTGGCTGCATCTGATCCAGCTAAGTCTGACAAAACTGAACGTTGCAAATCAAGTTCATTCTTACGAACTCCGGCATAAATCTTGTCGACCATCTCCTTAGTCTCTAGACCCTCTAGATACTCTTTCAAACTATCAAAAGTACGGCCATGCTTGTAGCCTGCTTCAGTAAGGAAACGGGTCAAGAATTCGTCCTTAACTGCGGTATCCTTAGCAAAAACATCTGTTGCCAAATCCTCAATATAAAGCGTTTCTGCTCCATTATCCCGAAGAGTTTGGGCAAAGAAATCATGTTCTTTTTGTGCAATCTTCAAAAATGGAATATCATCGAACAACAATGACTCCATTGTATCAGGTGTGATGTTCTCGACTTCTGCTCCTGGACGGTGCAAAAGAACTGACTTCAACTTACCAATCTCTGAGTTAACGTTAATTGCTTGAGCCATGATTTAGTACATCCTTTCAATATGAAAATTAATTATTAAGTAGTATGTTAAGTGATCGCCATCTGTAACCGCTTACAGATATTATTATAGGATTATGCTTTCAAAAATCAACACCTCTCTTTTCATAGATTTACCTTTATCATAGATAGTTGCATAAATTTTCAAATATGCAATTAAACTTATTTATGGGTACAAAGGTTATTATGCCAAGGTGTTTTGAATTTCTCTTGATTAATTCAAGACAAAATTTAAGAAAACAATGCTTCTCATTTTCACAAATTATTAAATTTTCAAAGATTAGGTTTTTTTCGTTTTCATTAGATAACACTAGCTTAAATTAACTTTTTTAATTTATGTAACTTTCATCAGTGTATCATTTTTCTATAATAAATCACTAATCATTTTTAAATTTTATTATTCAAGATAATTCGACTTATTTTTTAAGTTCACACAGGATTCAATAAATTGTTGACCTAATTTATGAGCATAGCTATCAAAAAGTTTTTACAAAAATCAGATGTTGTCTATCTTATTCATTTTATTCAATTTTTATCCACTTTAACTTTAGTGATTATTACTAGGCAAAGTCAATATAAATGTATAATAAATCTTAGTCACTTACTTGGAAAAAATAACTATAATGGCGACACAATTATAATAGCGCAAAAAAAAGACACCCTTGCGGGTGCCTTTACTTTGCATCGCGATGTCCTATCCTCGCAGGAGGCGATCCTCCAACTACTTTTGGCGCTACTGAGCTT
>NZ_DF820494.1 GCF_000691805.2 Weissella oryzae SG25
ATGCTTCTGTTACACAAATGCAAAATTGGGTGTTTATGTAACAGGCGTTTTACAAAAGTATTCCTAGTTCGTAACAGATGTGCATTTGGGGTTGCAATTTCCCCTTGATTTTAAACTAATGATAATATATATTATGTAAACTAGGAATTGTCGGGAATTGTCAAGTATTAGATGCAACAAATTTCAAAATAAGTTTTCTCACCCCTCGCAAACGCCCATATAAAGGCATTTGCGATTTTTTACATTTATATAACAATTTACTTTGGTGAAGAAAACTTGGGTGCAACATGGCTACTTAACCTTTAATATTTTTGCTGATAACTTGGTTTCTTTCAAATTATGATTATACCGAAAGCTAAATTTATTTTCAATTCAGCACAAATAAACCTAGCTTTTTCTAGGTTTTTAACAGATTATCCTTATTTGTTAATCATCTGAAGGCTTCTAAAATTTCAATACTCGGACAAGTGTCCATCAATCATGCATTTTATGTCTTAGAATGCGTTTGACAAGCGTTGCTTTTTATTAAGTTCACGTACATACTTTCTAAACATTCTCATTGGACTTTGACCGTTAGAAAATACATGTGTCAGAGGTTTATCGTTAATTTCTTCAGTAACTTCATCTACACGTTCCTGAGAAACTTTATTGAATGATGTACCTTTAGGAAAATACCAAGGTGCACGTAGGTTTCGATTTGTGCGTTCATTAGTGCCGCGCTCATATGGTGCGTAGGAATTTGCTATGTATAGTGAACCGAATTTATTCAAAATAAAGCCTGTTACTAAGCTATTAATAAATTCATGGCCATTGTCACAAGTAATCGACTTAATGTATTTGCCGTACCGTTCGTTAACTGATTCTAAAGCTGCCAGAATGTCTGTAGCTTGTTTAGACTTAGCTTTAACTGCTACCTGGAAACGGCTTTTACGTTCAACGAGGGTAATGAGGAGGGACTTACCCCCACCTTTTCTCCCCTCTACTCCGTCCATTTCCCAGTGACCGAACTCAGTTCTATTATTAATTATGTCGGGCCTATCATTAATGCTGAATAACTCGGCCAATTTAGTTTTTTTGTTTTTCTCACGTTGACTTTTATACATATTTTTAACAATGCTCCGCTTAAATCGTTTACCTTGCATTGGTAAGTCATGATACGTTACATTCGGGATTTTTTTTCGATTAATCCACGTGTAAATAATGGTTGAATTGGAGAATAACTTTGGGTGTCTTGCGACTACTGCACCTGGTGTATAGTGTCGTTGGTGAATTTCTCTTTGTAATACCTTAGTTTTATAGCTATTCAGAGAACTATGTCGGCCAGCACGTCTAACATGCTTATCTACAATATATTGGCCCTCACGGGCTGTATACATGAACTTTAAGAACCTTGTGGGCGTTTTTTCATTAGGGTTACCAGTGGTTGCTCTCCTAATCTCACGCGTGAGTGTAGAGCGGTCCTTGTCTACTTTTTCGGCAATATAAGCTAGTGTACGATCCTCTTTAAGCAATGTTTCAATCTTAATCCGGTCTTCAAAGGTAAGTTGTTGTTTAGATTTTGACATAAGAATTGTGGCCAGTCTTTCTATGTTATATTTGATGCATCAATGTTCAGTAATGCACAATTATATAATTTAGTCTATCAATCTAGGTGATTGCAACCATGACATAAAAAAAGCCAATTACTCAAAAGTAATTGGCTTTGGGTTTATCCCAAAAAATAAATGATTATTCTTTTATCACCATGATCGAAAACAAAGCCAACTTTTTCTTCAGTGGCAACATTCGTTGACAGCTCAACTTCTTGTTCAAAGGGTAATACTATGACTTCTCGATTTTTATCATTAGGCCATTCTATCATTAGTGTTTTGGCACGTTGATCAGTCTTTGTAATCACAACACTCCTTACTGTCTCTTTGTTCCGCTCAACTGTATTCGAGAAATGTGTACCATCATGAAGCTGTAAATCTTTAACTTTCACCATGTTTTTTTGCATGTTCACCCCGCCTAAACTCATAAGATAAATTCATTATATACTCACCTTCAGACAATTAGTATTTTGGATTTCTTACAAATCAGAGCGAATGTGACAGTGTGCACATAATACGTTAAAATAAAAAGAAAAACCCACGTGCAGTCCCTTACTTTGACGAGCTAGGAACACGTGAGTTATCTCATTCGAACGGTTTAATTATATAATAAATTAGTTTCATTTTAAACAGCTAACACGTTTCACCAGAGAGACAAAGATAATTTTTGTTCTCATACTCCTTTAATTCAAATATTGTCTATATTCTATCAAAAGACCAGCAAACATAAATGTAATTAAATACGCAAGCGCAAAAACAACAGTCAATGACCAGTTATTATATATTGCGTATGCTCCTAAGATAGTAGCCGGCGTAAATATGACACATGCTAGAGTTGCCTGGCTTTTAAACTTCTTAATCGTGGCTTCTTTCTTGATATTCATTTCCCAATACCTCATTGATCTTTGCCTTTTTAAGCCTTGCTTGGGGCATATTATGTATGGTGACATCTTTTGGTCACCTTTTTTATTTGGCTGCCTTAGAAGCTAACTTCTTGTGTTAAGTGAAAATAGTCGTCCAAAGTAAAATACTTCAGCTTGTCAGCATAGCTAGTAATCTTACTTAAATTAAATACGTGTTCTAAAAATGAGTGCAATCTCGATAAGTGTTCAGTGTCAATATATTCTAAAAGCGGATTGTTTAAAAAACGATATTCACGCAAAAAATATACATAATTTTCACATAAGAGCCTATCAATTAATCGTGGTATATCTGCTTCATTAATTGATAGGTTTTTATAATGCTCAAGTTGTTTGTCAAACCATGAATCATGCAATTTTTGAATTTCCTCAAACACAATTGTATTTTTAAATTGAATTTTCATTTAAATAGCTCCTTTCATAAACTACTGCTTATTACCCTTCTATCAAGACAAAAGAGTCATTTAACAAAGCTAAGAGGGTCACCAGTCTAGTGTCTGATTCAGAGGCACTAATACCTTCTTCTTTCCACCAAGAGCGGATAACTTCAGGCATAGCTTTTATTTGTTTAATATCGAGATAATTATTAGGTCCCATCTGCTCAACCCACTGCTTAACTTCTTTAGCCAATTCTTGTGGCAACGTATAATAAAGATTCATAATTTCTACCCCCTCTTAGTTTTCTTTTTCGAAAATTTCGACACCTTCAAACCAGAATGTTAATGCAATAAGCCTGTTGTTTTTTTCATGATTGTCTGTAGGTTCGTCCTCCCACCATTTACGAATTAATGCAGGCATCAAGGTCATAAAGTTTTCGTCCATAATTGTTGAATAACTCATGTTGTATGCCCACTCATATAACTTTTCAAAAAATGCGCTACTTACTTTGTATTTTTCCATCTTAAATTTGGCCTCTTACTCTTTTAATTCAAATTATCTTTAGACAAGGTGCGTACTTCATTGACGATCTCGATGTTAGTAACTAAAAATTCTATACTTTCCTCAAATGAATCATCTAGAATAAAGTACCCTGATAGTTTTACCCTTTGACTCAATAACTTTCGATAAAAATCAAGATTTTTATCTGGTTTTCGAATTTTAAATTTTTGGAATGAACGAACTCCGGAACTATTGTCCGTATAATCCAAAATTAGGTTAACTAGTGTTGTACTTAAACTAGTGCTTATCTGTTCAATGATTCTTACTTCTTCAATTTTGCTAATGACTTCAAATGAATTACAAACCATAATTGGCTCCTTGTAAATTTCAAAACTTTTTTGCTTTTTGCAGTAGCTATACATTAATTCAAAGGTTGAAAGGCATAAGGACCGTTTTTAATGTACCTACTTTCGTCTATTTCTTTTGTAGTGACTAATTGAAATAATTCGATATTGTTTCCTGCTCTCATTACTTGCCAATATGAATAAGTTCCTTTTTCAACTAAATTTTTGAACATCATACTAATATAGATTTGGTCTTGTTGTTCACTCATGACGATTGGCTGTTCGTGCCATTCATTCGAGGTGTCTACACGTTGCTTATCCCATTCATTCCACTCCATCAGTGTTCGAAGATCTTCTGTAAAATCATTTTCTGGCAGTGTTCCAAATGCTAAATTTCCAATCTTGAAGTGTTCAGTGAACTCTTTATATATATATGTTTCCTTCAACTCTTGTTTTGGGTGAAATTCAGCTAATGTTCTAAATGTCTTTTGACGATTAATTAAGTTGTATCTTTTCATTATTAATGTCCTGTCAATATTTATTCCCAAGGAAGATTTTGTCATGATAGCTTTGAAGAGTTTCCAACACTAGAATTATTTATGGAACTCATTGAATCAAGCCAAGTTTTATCTAATTATTTTGATATGGTTCCCACGGAAATAATCCCGTATCTAAAAAAACTTCAAGAGAACTAATTGAACTTAGTTCTCTGGTGCGGCCATGTGATAATTGAAGTAATACTCCTAGTTCGAATATTATTTCGCTTGCTGTTCTTCTTGATAGAAAATCTGATTCCACATCAGTAAAAATCCATTTTGAACTGTTATATGCTTCAGATATTAAACGTTTTTCTACATCGTGTACAATTGGATTATTAGTTTTTAAATTACGTGCATTAATTAAAGGCTCTAGATTAAAATCCTTCATTGTATTTAATGCATAGCTGTAAAATTTTGTATTTTTGAACTTTTTTTTTAATATCACACTTGCTACCTCCTAGAAATTCATTATATTCGTAGGAACTTTTTACTAAGGTTATTAGCAGCCACTAGCTGTTCTTTATTTGCCTTCTTCTGTCGTTTGTATATTCAATTTATCTTTAGACAAGGTTTGTACTTCAATTTTTACCTCTGAAAAGAAATCTATTATTTGATGTGCAAGATTGTTAATTTCATTGTTCTCAGTCGTCATAATTTGCCAATCACTACCACTAAAATCTTTGGCCAACCAAATATTTTGCGTTAACATTACTGATTTAATTTTTTCAGTGCCATTATCAGGGTAACTAAGGTGATTTAAGCGCCGGTCAAAGGAATAATCTTCTGCTATATTGAAATCTGCCACATAGTATTTGTCGTCAACTACTAGAACCGTTTTAATCTGTTGCATGGTCTTAATTTGTGCCATTAGTTGTTACCTCACAAATCCTTGTTTCTTGTGTTACTTCTAATACCTTAGCTTTTGGAAAAGCAGCTTTTAATTCATCAATCCATAGCTCGTTATAGCGCTCAGTCAATAAGTCTTTCGCCTCATTAAGGTCATTAGTTATAACAAAATCTCTTGGTTCAGCAACGTTATTCGGATAATTAACCGCGTATTCTGGACGACCAGCTGCCACAGACCATCTAAAGTCGTCCCCAATTGTTTGTAAATAAATACCTGGCCAAAGCTCTAAAACTTTAAATTTTTCTACCATTGTCCATACCCCTAATCTTTTTGAAAGGTTTTTATTAAATCAAGAATCAACCTTATTCATATTTTTCGATAATGTTTATTTTTGTTGCAATTAGTGCTGCCTTTTCATCTTCAATTGAAAATTGCCCGCCGACGAGTAATGACTCAACTTCCACAGTTGATCCAACTAACTCTGATAGTGGTCTATCTAAGTCTATGAGGGTTTCGTCATGCGGGTTTATTTGGATTACAAACGTCTCTAATAGTGTGTAATCGGTCATAATCTCAATCGTTGGATAAGACAGACGCTTAATTACATTGGTATCTTCGTTATAATCTACTACCAACCCTTTTATAACAGACGTAGGTAGTATGAAGTCTGAAATTTGAACTTGTGCTTTTGAGTCAATAAGATTAAGTTCACTTGATGACCGTTGTAACTTTGAAAGTTCAGTAATTTTTTGCCATATAGTATCTTTAATCATTGTTATTACTTCTTATCCACATTTATCCACATTTATTTTTTTGTAATTATGAAATCAATCAGTATTAGGATCATTAACGTCTATGAGAAACTCCTCTGCAAATAAGCATTCCATTCAGCCTACTCAAAAAGAAATTATTGAGCAAATTGAACATTAATCGTTGCAGATACGTCTTTGAAATTTCCTTCGCGAAAATTACTTTTTAAGCCTTCTTCATAAAGTTTAATTTCCTCTTTACTGAATTTTTCGGCTTCCCATAAACTTGTTGTAAGCTTCACTTCATTTATGGTCGGCTTTCCATTTCTAAAGTACCACTGTTGATTGCCAGGCTCTCTGATATAGGGGCTATTAGCGTTATTTCCAATGCCTGATTCAATTACGAAAGCATCTTGCTCCTTTAGGTACCAGCCTTCTGTAATCTCAAATACTGTAAATTTGCTATCCATTTTTGTTTGTTTAGTCATATCTGCCTCTCAATATACGCGACTTTTAGCTGTTTTTTATTTGCCTTTTAACGCCTTGCTTGGGGCATATTATGTATGGTGACCTCTCTTTGTTCACCTTTTTTATTTGGCTGGCTTAGAAGCTGGCAAAGAGCTTCTGGAAGAACTCAGCAATTGGATTTGTGGTCCCTATGGAAAGTGGTTCTTCAATTTAACTGGGCAATTTAAAAGCCCTAGTCGCTACCTTTATGTGCCAAATTGGTTTAACGACCGTCAAGCAGATCCTGCCATTCAAAACTAAAATTACTCCACTCGTTAAATTCTCCAAGGAGTTGTATTAAATTTATGAATTCACGTGCATTTTTCTCCGAAAAATCATCGCTATTTTCATTTGG
The DNA here is from genome assembly GCF_000691805.2 of Weissella oryzae SG25. Classification (GTDB taxonomy): domain Bacteria; phylum Bacillota; class Bacilli; order Lactobacillales; family Lactobacillaceae; genus Weissella; species Weissella oryzae. Next base: position 6,730 of record NZ_DF820494.1, read on the forward strand.
ATACTTATTGAACCAATATCTACTCCAAGCAAACTCAGAATGGATTGTTTCAATAAAAAATTCTGCTATATCATTTTGTGTAATTAAAGCATTCGGATAGTTTTCAGTATAGTTAGGTATTAATTTAGTCATTCTTTTCAAAAAAAACTCAATTTTTTTGTTCATTATTCGGAAACCTCATTATTTTTCAGCAATGGCTGCTTTTTATTTGCCTTTTAACGCCTTGCTTAGGGCATGTTATGTATGGTGACCTCTTTTGGTCACCTTTTTTATTTGGCTCTTAGAAGCTGGCGAAAAGCTTCTGGAAGAGCTTTGCAATTGGGTTTGTGGTCCCTGTTGTAGGTAAATCCTTTGCTGGTGCTGGTTGTTCGGCTGCTGGTGTTGAATTAGAAACCTCATTTGAATCAAAGGTCTTATCATTAACGGAAAGTTCATACGTATTATTGAACGTGACCCCGTCCTTATTCGCGGTACCATAGATATCAACCGTTAAGACCTTAAATGCCTTAGTTTTGTCGGCATTAATTAGCTTTAGGTATTCATCAGTTGCCGTTGCGGTAAATTCACCGTCCTTGTATTCAATCTTAAGGTAGTTTGATACGTCCTTACCGTTCTCATCAAAGGCTTTAGCAGACTTGTACTCAAAGCCGTCTGGTAGTTTGTCTTTCCAAATCAGGCTCGTAATATCTTCACGGTTTGCTGGTAGAGCAGTTTTAACCGCTAAGGGGTAACTAAGCTCGTCACCATTCTTGACCTGCTTACCATTGATAGTTGCGTCCGTATCACCTTTAACTTCACCAGCTTCAACGTCCTTAGTCACCTCAGGTACTTCAACTAACTCGGTTTTTTGATAATCAATATCTGGCTTAGTAATTTCTGCTGGCGGATTTAACACCGTTACATCTAATTCTTCCCCAAACAATGGCGTAATCATATGGCGTTGTTTGTCACCATAACCATTTGACTTAGTTGAACCTGAATTATAAACGTGAATGGTATTATACGAACCGTATTCAACCGCCATAACCGAATCCTTATTTGAATCAGTGTTATCACCACTTTGCTTACGAACTAAATCATACTTATCAACGTTCAAACCATTATCAACAACGGCGATACCGTTTTGTTGAGCCTTTGAAAGGTCAACGTTTTGAATGAAGCCACTCACCGGCTCATCAATATCGCTCAAAAATAGGCCGTGCCAAATCTTAACTGGGTTGCCTTTGTCATCAATAAACTGATATTTGATGTTGGCGTCATCAAGAGAATCTACAATGATCTTACCTGAACGCGCATTATTATCCTGGTTAGGCTCATGTGGTGCTACCAAGAAGGATTGGTCACTGCTCAATTTCATATTAACGTTAGTGCCATCTTGCAAAGTACCAACATTAGTTAATACCACTGAGCCGCCATTATCATAAACTGAACCATCGTACATTGACCCCGTTTTACCCTGTTCTTGGGTCATCTGTGTGTTGTCGTTCCAGCGTAAAATTGTCCCCTTCTTAAGGTACTGGTGTTCAGCAACCGCTGCGGACAAATTCTTACTAGCAACAATCGTTAGTTTTGAATTACGTACGTCATCACGACTACCCGTTAACATGTAACGCCAGTCACCATTCTTAGATACACCCCCCTCTGTATTCAAACCTGAATCATTGGCGTTATCCTGATTAGGAATTGCGCTATTACCCTTGTCGTAAGCAGCCTTATCCTTGTCATATTGGGCTTTATCAGCCTTATACTTAGCTACTTTTTCACGAATACTTTTAGCCTGGGCTGCATTATCAGCGGCAACCTTTTTCTGCGTTTCGTCAGCGTCTTTTTCCGTGACGGTTTGATACTTAGTTGCCTTTTCTGTAACTTTCAAACCAGCGTCTTGGGCCTCTTTCGCAGCGGCCTTTAAGTCATCGTTACCAACGTTGATACTGATACCGTTATCGCCCTTTTTGGCGGTTGTATCAGTATCTTTATTAGTAGTGTCCTCAGCGAAGATACGGCTAGCGCTCAAACCAGTTCCAGCCAAGATTAGCGCGGTTGAAAACAAAACTACCGTTTTTTGTGACCCAACTTGCAAAGCATTAATAATCTGCGCTGCTTTACTATCTTTATTCATTACTCAATTCCTACCCTCTTAAAATATTTGTGGGAACAGTGACTTTTCAAAATCACTTGCATCATACTTATTCACTTGCTCAATTAAATGGGCCGTCATTACAATCCGCTTTTCTGGATTATTAGTCCAAGTCCCATCTTCATTACATGTCACCAACGTTATTACTGATTGGTTTTTAGCCACGTCGTCACTCGCCACGCCACCACCATTACGATAAGAAATCACCTTACGACCAGATAAGCTATCTGACTCCTTATTGAATTGGTAAACATAGATATTACGACCATCGGTTAGATAAGCTTTCGGTTGGACGTTGACGTTAATGCCATTTTGCATTGGGGAAAACATTAACTTACCGCCACCGTAGCCGACGTTGTGAGCTGCAATTGCGTAGTTATGGTCTTTGGCACCCATAACTTGGTTTGGTTTCAGTGTGCCAGCCCCATAAGCTAGAACCTTATTACTTACCCCTTCATTAATTTGCAGGGTCTGAATTGGTGTCGAGACACCGGCTTGCCTAGGTACGCTAATATAGCCATCAAAGCTTAGCTTTTCTGGTAAACTGCGATACTTTTGCAAGCTCTGGGCGTCTGGAATATCCGCATTTTGGTCAAAAGAAATGTCTTTATTCGCAAACTTATTCGCTGCGGTCGCAACTTTTGGACTTTGTTTGGCGTCTACTTTTTGATTTATGGACACCTGTGCCTCAATTTGATGGACGTTCCAGGCTTCATACCCTTTATAGGCACCAAGCACGATAAGAAAGCCAACAGCCAAAGCGCCTGTACCAATCGCTAATCTCTTAAACCACTTTTTTCGTTTTTTGAGTGGATTGCGGTGCTTTAGGGGTTTCTTGTTGTTTGGTTTAGGCGTGTTATTATCTACTACATGAAATGACATACCATACCTACTTTCCTACCTGTGCTTGGCCAATTGCCATCCACAAATCAGAACTATGTTCAGGATTGGCAGTCGCTAACTGTTTAGCACCGGTCACATTACCTGAAGCAATTAATAACTTACCAACCGCAAGTACGCGGGCGTTTGTACCAAGGTCCTTGTTATCAAAGCTTTGGTAATAGACCTTTAAGGAATTATTAGCTACATCTTGGTCTAAAGCTGCATAACTAGTAGTATCGGTTGCATTCGATGTAGTGGTAGCCGTTGAACTCTGACTTTGAGTCTTTGCGGTGTCCTTTTTAGAACTCTGCAAGACCAATTGTTGTTCCTTCTTCGAGTAGCTTTCCTTAGCGGCTTTCGCTTCAGAGGCGGCTGTATCTGCTTTAGCTTCAACAGTCTGTACTTGATATGCCCCGAGGCCAATACCACCAAGCGCTAAAATAATACCGGCACTAGTTAACATGCCTTTAACAAATCCATGTTTTAAATTTGCTTGTCCGTTATCTCTTGGAGCTAGGGCAGCAACTAATTCTCGATGTTGTTCCGTATCTCGACCTGCTGCAATTGAATCTGTTAAATCTTTGATTTTGGCATTTGCCTGCTCTAATTCGGTAGTCTTAAGTGTGAGCTCACGATTAAATTCCTCGCTAGTCTGCATTTTTTTAGATAAATCAGCTTGTAATTGAGTAGATAAGATTTTTTCTTGAGTTAATTGAGCCTCTAACTTATCAGTATCTTTTGCCGTGTTTGTGGCTTTAATACTTTCAGTTTGAAGCTGAACAGCTTTTAGATGCTCTTCTGAGTAGCCACTTTCTAACTCTGTTATTTGACTAGAGAAAGACTCAAACATATCTGACAAGGCAGCAAGATTTTGCTGGTTCATGTTGTATGACTCTTGTTCAATCATGTGATTGATTTTTTTTTGATGTTCCTTGGCGAGTTGGGACAACTGTAAATCAATATCAGCTTTAATTGATGCAATGCCAGCCGTTGTCGTCTCATTAATGGCCTTTTTCTCATCGTTCAATAACTTAAGTTCAAGCGCCTCTTTATCTACTGCAAACTTAGAATTAATCGTTTCAATTTCTCTTTGATGCCGTTCCTCTTCAGCCTTGAGTTTGGCATCTCGAGATTTTTCTAAACTACTGTTTTCTTTTGCACTTTGCTCCATAAATTCTGCATGAATTTTTGATCGAGTTTTAGTTATAAAGTCTTCTTGCCAAGAAGAGTTCAAGATGGCTTGTTGACGTTCATAAAAATTATCATCTTCCGCTTTAATTGCATTCGAAAGCTTCAGCTTAGTTGCTTCTAGTAGCTGGTCGGCAGTTGTTTGTAAAAATTCATTTGCATCGACCTTGTCATAGAATAATTTAGCCTCAACATAATTTTCGGCTTCAGCTACAATATTTTTTGGCATTGACTCGCTAGCTAAATTAAACTGTGGAGCAACCAGTTTTACATGGTTCAATTGCGATTCTGTAGTTAAATCCACTTTAGGTTTTGGTGTAACAGTATCCTTAGAAGAGGTATCGTCATTTGTTAACCCCTCACCACCCAAGACGGTTGTTTGCACTGGCGCATCTAAATGTACAACTCCATTGTTCTGGAATTGTGGTTTGCTACCAGAATTATCTGTTTCATTATTAGATTCGTCTTCACCAAATGAAAAGAAATTGTCATTACCATTGTCGGTATCTTCACTCGGTTCAACTGGTTGTCCTTCAGAAGGGCTAGTTGTTGATTCCAATGGTTCATTGTCACTCTGATCTGAACTGACTAATCTTCTTGGCAGAATCAATAAATCGGTGTCATTTGACAAGGCTTCATCATATTGCTTTTCCGTCGGCAATATTGGCATATCATCTGCTGATAAATCGGTTAATTCTTGGCTAAATGAGATTAGTTGAAACAATGATTGACTGATTAAGCTGTAGGTTGCATGTTCATCTAATCGGGTCTCACGATCATTCAATGTTGACGAAACAGTACTAACAACAAAATTTTTGAAGTCATAATCAAGTTTGACATTGTCCCACGCTAGACCAGTTGAAATTACTCCCTGATCAGAGTCGTCGTACATAAACTCAATTGATTCCATTTCAACTATGTGATTTTGCAAGACCAAATCATTTTTAAGTGTGGCTAGAAACGTTGTTAACTCCTGCAAGGTCGCCATTGGCCAATGCTCTTCTAAATCTAAAGCTGTCTCAATAGCATTTTTTATAGTGTAGTTATCAATATCCAGTGAGCCTGGTTTGATAACTGCATAGTATGGATCTTCTAAGGTTGTCGGGTGACGCTTGAACATATCGCGGAACATATATTTCTTCTCCTAAAAATTTAAATTAACAACAAACTGTTTAGAATGGATAGGTCACTCCAATACCACCGCCTGCATTAGAAAAAAGGTTATACACCCAAGTTACTAGTACACCAGTCAGAAGTACTCCTCCAATAGAAAACGCGGCATACATAATTCGTTTCTTTCCCTTATCTATCCCTTCACGACTTCCGGTTGCATGATAGGCCCACCCGATAGCTAATGAAACTACTCCAATTACTAAAGCAATGATGGAAATTAAGGTGGTTGCGTCTGTACCAGCTTTTTTTGCTGAATCTTCGAGTGAAGCATCAGCAACCCCTGACGTTATTAGTTGAGTCATAGCCATTAACCCAAAACCTGTTACGGTTTGAACTAATCCCTTGACCCGAGATATCTTAGCAATACTAAATTTCATAGTATTTGCCTCCTTATTTTTTGATTGTTACCTTAGTAACACCCACAAAATAACAAATAAAAAAAGCGTGACAAAAAAGTCCGCTTTTTTTTTGGCATTTACACTGCCATTATTTTGTTTGTTTTAAAAATAAGAATGAATTTAACCCTTAATACACTGATTTTTTAATTGCTTTTCGTTGAACAACACCACTATTCATGTTGTATTTATACTTTTTCAAAAATAAATAATCATTTGGGTCAACTTGTCTGAAAGCAACATATAATTCATCGAGTTTTAACATTGTCAACAGCTTATGCGCTTGGGCTTTGAAAAAGTTGATTGAATTTTCAAGTTTCAAATAAATGCCAGTGTTTTTGGAATTATAACTATGGGGACGATCTAACTTTAATAATCCAACTTCCTGAGAGATTAAGTACTTAGTGACATCAGCACCACGAACATTAGTTTTGGTGAGTTCATCATAATTTGCGGAAATATAGTTTCTAACAAACAGTTGATCTACATCGTAAAAATGTGGAATGTGTTTTTGTCCAACTTCTTCCCAAAGAATTACTGTTCCAGGAATAAAGTAAATAACACTTTTTTTACCACCAGTGAAATTTCTCGTAATTGGATAGAATCCAGAATAATTAATTTGGAAACTTAGTAATTTACTAGCCAATACTACACTATAAAATAGTACTAACAGACCAATTGATACGTTAATCACGGTATAGAAACCATTTAAGCTAGCCAAATTAACATCGATAATGCTATGCGGATTGCCACCTAATAGCTTAATGGTGACCAAAATAACATAAAAACCAGCCGTAAATCTACAAAGATCAATAAGCACGGCATAGAACCACGAGATTATCCATTCAAATAAAAATTTGAACCATGAAGTAGCGAATCCTGAATGCTTAAAAAGCAAAATCACATTTGCTACTAAGCGTTCTTTTGAACTTCCTGTGGATACTTGCCATTTCATCTTGTTAATATGCTCTAAAATATTCATGTTCATTATATATACCTGATTCCTTGTTTTATTTTAAAAAAGTGTACTGTCAGCTGATAAATTAAACTGTCCTACAATTTGCACATTCGTAATTTTTTTCTTACTGGCATCGTAATCGATGCTATAAATCATTTGAACTGAACGTTTATCATTGTCGCCAGTCTGAACTGCGTACTTATCAATGACTGACCCAGAAACTTTGTTCCCATCTAAACTATTTGGAATAAACTCAACGTTTTCTGATGTGCTGGTCAAATTCAACTGGGCAACTTGATGGTAATTATCAGGGGCAAATAGTTTTGAATCCTTATAAACATTTTCAGCGCTAATATCTTTTACTTGAAAAGTACGGTTGTTATAAGAAGCTTGGTCTTTATACGTATGCAAAACAGTGAAGAATGTGGTTACTGCTTCTTCGGCTGAATTTTGTACGGGCGTTGCGGCAACCTGGGCTTTAACTAGACTAGTTTTATTAACTTTATTTTGATTTTTAATTATATTCACGCGACTTTGCTTATTCACGCCACAAACAATAAAGACAATACTTACAATCAGCATCAGACCAATCGTACCCGTGAATATCATGTTCTTTGGGCTTTTAGATGTTTTCATCTGCCTTAGCCTCCTGAATATCGCCTAATTGTAATGATGTTATAACTAGATTATGTTTATCATCATAATCAATTACCATGTACACAGTCTTATCAACCACTGCTGAAGTAGCTTCAGTGTTTTGTTCTGAAGTTCCCTCCTGACCACTACTAATTTGTCTTTGGTTGACTTTAATGTCTCCAAACAAAACCGTTTTTGCTGAACCATTAGTATGCTTTAAAGTTAAATCATAGTCGCCAAGTTTGTTAGAAAATCCACCGACTCCATTAAAAGTTGCCACCAATGTTTCATAGCAATTTTCTGTCCCATATTTTAGGTGTCCAGTATTACTTGTTGTGCTTTGCTTCTCCATATCGTTAAACGATTGATTAAAAAATTGATTAACAATATCTTGATAAACGCTTGGATCTTGCCAATATTTATTTTTTTGCATTTCATCGTTTGATTTAGCGTTTTTCAGGTCTTCAAACGAAGTTATTTTCGTTGAATTTAAAGTCTCCTTCATATTTTTGTTTGTAGTTAATTGCTTTTTCAGATCACTCTGTTCTTTTTGTGAAGTCTCTTGCTGAGTCACATAGTCTGCTGAAGCTGAACAATAGTAAACAACAGACAGACCCAAAATTAAAATTGATAAGAAACTAAGTAGAATATACTTTTTATTTTTTAGTGACTGGCCCATTGTTAACTCCTTTACCCTTTTGAAGACTCAAAAATTCTCTTAGCATTCTTTTGTTTGTTCCCCAATACCTTGATATTTCTTTTCCATTTTTCAACCAAACAAACGTTGGTGCATTCGTAATTTGATATTTTTGGATAATTTCTTTTGAATTATCATTCATCGCATCTACAACTACTAGATTCACTTTATTGTTGAGTTTATTTTCGATACCAGCAAAAGTTTTTGCAACGGCAGCACAATCTTTACAACCTGTTTTGTGAACTACTAATAACGTTGGCTTGGTTGAATGTTGCTGGTCACGAGTTAGTGCTTTAAGTGGATCAATTGTGTCAGAATAAGCATTTTGTGGTGTTAAATACGTAAATAAATATACTGATGCTAAACAAGCAACGAGTATTCCTAATGAAATATACTTTTTGGTCATTAATTGCCTACTTTCCTGAATTAGCACCTTGCGTTGTATCAAAGGGGCCTGCTGGAACGACGACTCCGTTATTTTGAACTGCTTGCGCTGGTATATTCTTTAAATATTCCGCGGGACTTATTAAGCCAGCCGTTCTTGGTGCCCAGCCATAAAGATTCATCTTATTCACTGCAAAATGAACATGAATTCCGGTTACTTTACCTGTTTCACCTTCATGACTAATATGTTGACCAGCCTTTACTTTGTCTCCGACATTTACGACAATTTTGTCTTGTGAAGGGGCATGCCCATAATAGGTATATGTCCCGCTATCGTCTTTAATCACAACATAGTTACCACTAATCGCATCATACGTCTTAACCACGACTGTCCCATCTGATACAGCGTAGACGTTGCTTTCTTCTCCGTCATTGGAATGTTTTACGGTCTGAAAATCTACTCCATAATGATCTCCACCGGTCTCACCATTGTAATCAGGATAGCCGCCGGTAATATTGTATTGCCCTTGGATAGGTAAACCACTTGCTGTACCTGTACCACCATCACAACTAGTTGAATCCGTACTGCTTGAGTTGTCGGCGTCTGAATTACCGGTATGAATATTGCCACCATAATTTAAATCAAATACTTCTTTGATTTCTTTGGCCGTTGCAGTGGTCTTGGAAACCTTCCTTTGTGGATCACTTACGGATAGGCCTTCAAAATTTACGTCCCATGCTTCGAGTGATTTGTCCAAATCCGCATCTTTCATTTCATTAAGGGTTTTAATATGACTAGTTCTTAACTCCCGTTCTGCTAAAGCTACCTGCGCCTCCACAGTCGCTTCTGTATTTCCAAAACGGTTACCGTTAATTCCACCAGCCCCCCACTGCCAAATCCCCTTCACAGCGCCACTAGGATTTTCTGCTGATGGATTAAAATTACTTTCCCTTAATCCAATTGCCAAAGCCGCAGCGACATTAACACCGCTCATTCCTAAATCGTTTTTAAATGAATCAGCAGCTTTCTGCATTCCTTTGTGCGTAACCGAGTTCTTATCTTTCCAATTCCCATCAAAAGTAGTTCCCCCCGCAATACTAGTATCAGAATTTGTGAAGCAACTCTCCTGACCTTGGCTTGCAATCATTACAAGTGTAAGAATGAATATTGCTAAACCAAGCAAGACACTAATAGGAATGAGCCATTTCGCTAGTTTTTTTAACTTCTTCAAAGCTTGCGACATGGTTGTTTCCTGACTTTGGACATTTTGTTGTTCTTCTTCCATTTGAATCACCGATTAAATATCATCATGATCAGCACCAAAACTATGAAAATCAAAATAGCAATTAATAGGTACGTATAAAGCTTTGGATTAATAACAGACTTATACTTAGCTGTTTCTTCAGCCGTTTCGTTAAACTTTGCTTGTAAATCAGCTTGCGCTTGTTTACGAATATCAGAAGGCTTCTGAAAATTTTTTAATTCAGGACTCGCTAGTCCTGCAACGATTTTCTTCATTGCCCCTGGCTTTTTGAGAGCTTTTGCTTCAGTATTTGGTGCCTGCTTCTTAGTTGAGCTTGGGCTACCAGGTGTTTTGTTGGGGTTTGTTTTAAAGCTCATTACAAACCTCCCTTAAATAATTGTTCTTCTTCAGCTGTTAATGCCATAGTCATAAAGGTTGCTTGTGTTCCCACTAAATTTAGTAACAATTGACCTTGATCTAAATCATTAATAGCGTTTAATTGTGAATCAGTAACGTCATTTGGTGAGTAGACTTGGCGTAACCGTGAGGTATCTTCTCTTGAAGACCTGAAAACGGCATGAGTACCAAAACGACCAAAGAAACTTGTAGTAGCACGCGAAGCCGCAGAATCTTGCATAACCCCTTTCGGAATTACGTTCGTTAAGCCTGGGAAATTCACAAAAGTTCCAAAGAAATTTTTAGCTTGTTGGGCCATCATATTATCCCCAAAGGTTATGCCCATTGGGTGTGAAGCATTAAAAATTTCATCAGCCTCATCTTGAATCCACCAGAAATATTTCGGCATCGGACCCACACCCGAGCGAATACTTTCAGCTGTGAAATCCTTTCCTAATCGACTACGTTGCTTAGAACCATTCATTGTGACGTAAGCACTCATCAGAGACAAAATATTAAAGTATTGCGCGTTAAAAATGGTCTTACCTAACGCAGAAATACCTCGTGTATTCAAACGTACAACTTGCTCGTAACGTAAATCCGGCACAGTAGTAATCGAATTAACCATAGTGCCGTAGCTTTGTACCAAGCCGTCAAAGATTTGCTTAATATTTTCTAACCGTTCAATCTCTGATGGAGTTAGGTTTTGCGAATCCATTAAACAACTCGATAAATAGTTAATAAAATCTTCCATAATCGGATAGTCTTTATTTTTAAGGCCAAGAACTTTAAGCTCTTCCGGGTGTTGTTCAGGCGCTCGTGACCACATACGTAACTTAATATAAAAATCAATCAGTCTTGAACCCAAAGTACTAAGTTCGTGCGTATCCGCAGTAGGTTTAATCGTATGATAATAGGTTTTAATTTTATCTATGTGTGCATGAAACGAACCAATCACATCAACTTTGCCGTTATTCAGTAAAACCGTCGCAAAGACTTGCAAAATATTGATGTTATTCGAGGTTCCGTCCATAGTAAGGTGAACTCCGTGCATCGAGTCTACCAAGCCATCGTACTCATCAATCTTGTCAAAAATCCAAAGAGTGTCCCCGCGTGCCCATAAAGCGCGAGCATTCTTTTTTGTCCATGTGGATTTTCCAGAACGCGTCATACCAACAACTAGGTTATAAGGCACAATTCGGTGCTGACCGTCATTAAAACTTGGATCAAAAATCATTTCTCCGTCTTGTAGACTTGTCCCCATAAATGCTCCCCGTGGATCATTTAAAAAGGTGTAATTAAACGGATACGTACCTGCCAGGGCATAAGCTTTCATTGGAAAGCCTTTGTCAGACATGCCAGCGTGTTCAACTTTCATGGCTGGCGTAAATATTTGTGAGTATTGTGTTGCCATTTCACCTGAATAAACTTTCATTCGATAACCTGAAAGTTTTCGTTTGATAATCGTAATTCGCTCTTTAAGCTTAGGCAGACTCACGTCCATAACCATTAAGCGAACATAAAGCCGTTTATATGTGGCGTTTGAATTAACGACGGCATCTAAATCAGCCAGATTGGTTTGATAATCTTTACTAGCCGCAAGTTTTGCACCATCATCTTTCCACTTATCATTGACGATCCCTTCCGCTGATGAAGCCGCTCTTTTCAGAGCTTGTTCAACTTTCATGCGGTCTTCTGTTCCAATCTTTAGTACTGAAATGGTGTTTGATTGACCCAGCAATTCACGAAACCAAGCTTGCCCCTGTGCATTTTTGGGGTAATCATACACAGATAAAATCGTCGCATACCCATCTCCATACTGAATAAAGTCAGAGTGGAAAACTATAGGTGCTCCATTTTCTGTGGCTTTAAGGAAATCTAAGTCAAAGCCTCTTGCTTCTAATTTATTCCTTGTAGAATTTCTCATTCGTCTACGCCTCCTGCTTCAATATTTTCCGTTGGATTATTCAATTGTCGTAAAAGCATCATGATTCGTTCATATTTCATTGGCGTTGGTGACAATGAATTAGCTGCTTCTTGCATAAAGCGTTCCCGCTTTTCCAAAACTGAAGAAATCGAATTGCCATGAACAACGGCTGTGTAGTCCTGGTGGGTAATTTGTTCACCCACATTGATTGCAATTTGAATTTGTTCAGTTGCAAACTGACGACGAGCCAGTGCTTGATCATAAAGACGTTGATCCTGAATTTGTGCAAGTTCTTGGTCAATACGATTTTGCAGATCTAACCAGGCAAGTTTTTGCTCGGTAGTATCAGCAGGTAGTTGACTGATAATAACGTCCCAATCGTCTAAATAAACATTTAAGAAACGATGATACTGTGCAATAACTTCCGCTGCCCCTTCTGTCCCTTCAGAGTTAATAAAATCTAGATCACGACCTGGAATATTCAGAAATGTGATAAAACCTAAATCGTTATTTAGTTCAACGACGTTCTCACGATCACGGTAAATTTTTTTGTAGGCAATAAATTGTGTGAGCTCAAATTTTTCTCGAGTATTAACTGCCAACTTAATTTGATTAAACAGTTCCGAAGTTACTTTTGCTTTTTTCTTACTGTCTTTAGTCCTAAAAGCCAAAATTAGTCCCTCCAATCTAATGGTTTGATAAAGATAGCCCGAGCAAACCGTTTAAAATTACGAATAGTAATTTCTTTGTACATCAATTGATTTGGGTTGCTAGGAGCTGGTAACATGCAAAAGATTCCGACAACAAAACCAGAAATTAAAAAGAATAGCCCTTTTAATCCCAAGTTGTATGGGAAAATTTGCTTTGCAAGGAAAAAGGTTAAACTGAAAGTAATAATAGCTATAGCTAATCTTTCACCTGTTAAAAAAAGAAATTTCGACATCTTGTGCCGGAAATCGCGTCCTGGAATAAATGTTGTATATGGTGCCGGTTCATTATTGTCATTCATTAATCAAGTCCTCCCAATATTTCGTTTTGACAAGGTTAAAATAACAAATAAAAAAAGCGTGACAAAAAAGTCCGCTTTTTTTTTGGCATTTGACTAATGCTTTATATCTTATATTTAAAAATATTTGGTTAAGAAATGTAATTGGGCCTGCTTAATTAGTAGTCAGATATAATCATATCTATGTTTATGTTTATATTTAGATATAGTTCTACTTTTGTCATATTTACGTTGCAACATAACTATAATTATAATTACACTTATGGTATAATATAAATGTGGTTTAGTTATACATATACCTCGTGACTAAGCCTAGTACTGACCTAATAATTATTTCGTTTTGACAGACTAAAATAAATTAGGTGGTATCTAAACATGAAAATTATTACTTTCTCAGCCTCTAAAGGTGGCGTTGGCAAGACTACTTTATCTTTTAATTACGGCTCTTGGTTAGCTCAACAAGGCTATAAAGTGTTACTCATTGACACGGATTATCAAGCCAATTTGAGTTCAACCTTTGATTTTTTTACTACTGAGAACACTGTTTTTAACATTTTCACTGACGGTATTATCAAACTTCATGAGGTCGCAGACAACTTAACCTTATTGCCGGCTTCACCAAATCTTGATCAACTAGAAACAATGCTACAGTCTCGCGTGAATAAAGAATTTATGATGATGATGTGGATGCAAGATCATCGAGCAATGATTGACAACTTTGACTTTATTTTAATTGACACGCACCCAGAATTTGGCACTTTAACGAAAAATATGATTGCTGTTAGCGATTATGTTTTCGTCCCTATTGAACCTTCTGAGTACGGATTTAATCAGTCTCGTAACCAATTCGACATTCGTATGGAAAAATTCAGGGCTGAAGCAGTTGATTTTATGACTAGGAAAAGTGTTATTGACGCTAAGGTTTACTATATAGCTAATCGAGTAAAGAAAAACACCAAAAGCAGTCAGGCATTTATACGAGTACTTTCTGAGCTTGATGCAGTATTGGCCCTGATTCCAGAACGTGAATTGTTCAATTCATCAACTATTTTAAAAATGCCAATATTTGATATTCCAAATTCAAATAAATTATTAGAGGACATCGTACCTGAATTCAATAAAATTTTAGACAGAACTAAGGAGAATTAATATGTCATTAAACTCAGTTAGCCCAGAAACATTTTCTAAAAACAATAACAAGGAACAAATGGAGAAGGCGTTCAGTGATGCCCCAGAAGTTGAAATTCCAAGTGATTTTAAGTTACCCGTTTCTAATAAGAAAGTTGGAGAAGTTACTAAAAGCTATTCCGTAACACTTTTCCCAAGTGATATGGAAAAATTAATAAAGCTTGCTGAACAGCAAGGATTCGGTAAGAATCGCTCTGCATTCTTGCAGGCATTAATCCGATCATTATAGAAAAAAACCAGTAATTAATTTTACTGGTTTTTTTCATTGGTATTAATTAAATCTCCTAAAATCACTAATTAAAAAAGCACTATGCGAATTAATCACATAGTGTCGTTTTTTAAACATAGTTGCTATTGTACTGTTTTCAAAATCTTTATACTACTACTATGATTTTGTGCTTTTACTGATGCTGTATATGCATCACTCGCAGAATCATAATAATTTCTCGAAGATGCGACATCCGCTAGTTCATCAAAAGTTGAGAATGTTTTTGATGTTCCAAGGTTGCTGACTGGTACTGGATCATTATTAGACAATGATCCATCTGCGTGACCGTCAATAATAAACTCATTCTCTTTAACATAATCATCAAATTCAGCTTGAGACCAAGTGGTTTTATAGGCAATGCCGTCTGAACCTAAAATAACTGGGCCTTTGACTGAATCGAACTTCTTTGCAGATTTAGCAATTGAACTGCTTTCTGCTGACTCAGATGAAGACGCAGAGGATTTAGCACTTATTGAGCTTGCTATTGACGAGCTACTTGCTTTTTGGGCTTGTACCTCAGGACTATTATTATGCCCTTGTATCAACAAGGCCCCAAGCATAACAATAATCACAACCCCTACAGCCAACACAGCAAAAATTACTTTTTTATTTTTTTCCATCATCAGACACCCAAATCCTATTACTTGTATTGTATATAGTTAACTATATCACATTTAATAATATTTTATTTACCTATATTTGGGTTACTTTTTTTAACTGTTAGAGTTGGCTTAGAGGTTATTTTTTCATTCATGAATTGATTAGCTGATTGAGTAGACTTAGCATTTGGGGAACCCACAGGTTGACTTGATGGTGTAGCGCTGTTTAAAGGCTCAGAATTAGATGCTGAAGGCTTTCCAGTAATCTTTTCGTTCATGGCCTTATTTTTCTGGCTAAATGCGTGAGGTGTTGCATGACTATCACCAAAACCTTGTACTGCCTGTTGTCCTTCATTGAATGAATCTTTAATACCAGTTACTTTCTTATTAATAGAATCACTTACATTAGTTTTTACGTTTTTCGCACCTTGGGCGACCTTATCGATTGCAGCACTTGGTAACGATTCAGCCAAATTCCCTTTTCCAGCTAACACAGCCCCTGCAGCACCCAATACTTTAGCTGCTTTTTGTGATTTAGATTTGTTTGACGTACTTCCAGTTGCTGAGCCTGAGTTTGGTGCTGAATTACCGCCACCAACTCCAGCCATAACTTTGTCATTGGTTTCTTTTCCTTTTTTCAAACCATTTTTAATTTGTTGCAATTTTGAGGCTCCACCACTTACTAATCGAGCAGCTGTCTTTCCAGCTCCCAACACTGCTTTAGTGGCTACCGCTGCACCCAGAACACTCTGTGCAGCATTTGAGTGGCCTGACTGTGTTCCAGTAAATTCATCAATCAGTTCCATTCCACCCATCAATCCCTTATAACCAGCAAAGAGGATCGCAATAGACAGAATTGTAAACGGCCACCAGCTCATACCTTTTATGGTATCAAAACCAAATTGAACCCATGCATAGAAGAGGATTAAGGAAATTGGCATCATTGCCATACCTGTTATGCTTCCTTCCATTAGCTGCAAAATTCTTACGGCTTTTTTCCCATGAATATCCCTGAAACCAAAATATAGGATCGATAGTGAATAATAAGCTAATCGATACGTTCTTACCAATATTTCGATTGTTGATAGAACACCAACAATTACAAAAACAATTTCTCCTAAAATAATCCCCATCCAATTAGTTTTCACAACTGGATATGTTTCTGCGAAAGTTTTTCCAGTTGCCCAATTTCCAGATGCTAAATCTTCAACGCCAGAGCCGGAATCTGCTTTCTTTTTAAAAACATCTTTATCTTTATATTTTTTGGAGTCATCAATTGTATTTTCAAATATTGACCCTTTAATAACTGCATCATCGTCAGAATTTTTTTCATTTAAAATAGGAGAATAATCTGAAAGTTTATCTGCTTTTACTTTAAAATCATCATCATCTAACTTTGTTAGGTCAACTGAATTACTTTTCCAAAGTGTAACCACAGGATTTGAGTTTTTAGATATTTCACCATTGACTCCTTTTGCAATGCTTAGCATGCTGCTAATTCCAACAGGTAAAATTGCAATGACAATCATTGATGTTACCAATCCCTTTGGCCAATCCTTTCCTTTTTGACCATTAGTTAATGAAAATTGAAACATTTGAATTGCCATGACTACCCCTAATACCACGAAGCCGATTAGTAGGAAAATCCATATCAAATGACCTAAGTCATAACTTGAAAACACTGATGTTAACTTATCACTAACTCCACCACCGCTAGTTTTGCTTGAACTGGTAAATATTTTCGAGAAATCTACTAAGTCCCATGCTTTACTCCAAGCTGTTTGCACTCCGTCAGCAACATTGTAGAAGAATAGTGCAATCGCATGCATTATCCAAGCAGAAATTGTGATAAAGATATGATTTGTTGGCGTCAGATAATCAATCCATGACTGATAAAAAGCATGAGTTGGCCCACTATCAGGTAACGGTATTAATTTGTCCGCTAAATAAAAATTCATTACTTTCTCCTTTTATTATTAATACTCATCTGGATCTTCCTCAACATCTTCATCTAAAATGCCAGTTAATTGAGTTTGGTTTATTTCGCCATTAATTACTTGAGTTACAGCCCACAAGGCTTTCCAAGATAGTTTTAACTCATTTTGAAGAGTTCGCCTATTAGGGTTATCTAGGAAATATCTACCTGAGAAAACTTTTTGCCAAACATCAGAGTCCGTTGAAACCTCAGTAAGTTGTGCAGCCTCAATAAGCGCTTTACTAGCTAATTGAACTGTTTTACTATCACTATTTTCAGCTAAGAAGGCTTTTCGACTGTCTAACTTAAATGCTTGAACTTCTTCGTCAATTTTTACAACTTCGCGACCTTGTTGACTGGTAATCTCATCAATTGCTTCCTCAACGTCCGTTGCACTCACAGTAACCTTAGGCGTTGGAGTCTCTTCATCATTCGTCGAACCTACTTCACGTTCTAGTTCAAGATAATACGGTGCAAAGTCTGCAAATAATTCTTCATATTTAATTCCGGCCGTCTTACTACGAATTCCAAGGTCAGTTGTGTAGTATTTCAAAGAATATTCTTTTTTCAAAAGGTCTCTTGCGTTGGGTAACTTATAAGGTCCGGTCGCAAAAATTGGTACCGCTTGAATCTTCCTAAATTTTTTATCCAACCGTTTGGCCAAGGGTAGTGTTAGCGACTCGTTGTTTGATAAGTATTGAACTTCAACTGGGTCGAGCAAAGGAACTTTAACCTTGTTCATTTGTCGATTGCCTCGGTCTTGATGATCTAATCCAACTTGTGAGTTAACACTCTCTTCCATGACTTCAATTTCACCTAAAGCCTTAGAGAACTCTGTATTTGTTTCTGCGTTGGGCGTTAAAATATGATTCCAGGTCAATGTATTATCACTAATTTCTTTGACCTCTTCTTTTGTATATTTCAGCTCGAGTTGCGACAATGATTGAAGATAAATTTCTACCATGTGACCATACGTTAAACCACGAGTCAGAAGATTATTGAATCCCGGAATTTTAGGGAACATTGAGAACTCATTTAGCTTATAAAAGATTGGCGTCGTGAGTTTTCGTCTTGTAATATTTGAAGCAATGCTTGTTGTAACGGCATATACCTGGCTGATATAAAGAGTCGCGATAGCAGCGTAATTGTCATTGTCTTGTGGGGTAATAATAAACACTGCTTTAGGCTTTTCAGAATATCGAAGACTTACTTCAGCTTTTGCACCTGGAATTAATTTTGAATCGATACTGTCTACTACCGACTTGATAATTGGCTTCTTTGAATATTCATCAACTATTACTTTGCCATATGCCCGCTCTTGTTCTTTGTGACCGACAACTGTAATAATATTTCCACGAATATGGTGAGGGTTGTTAGTGTCATTAAAAGTGATATTAATTGCCCAATTATTTGGAAACTTAGCCTTAAATGGAAATTGAAACAAGCCACTACGAGTAATGCGAACTTTATCCTCTTCAATGAAATCCTGCTCGTCTTTGGCATTCTGACTGTCATAAAGTCTGATAATACCTGTAAGACCTGAATACTGGCTATTCAGCAAAACTTTAATCATTCTTGGATAAGCCATATCCATTACATTAATTGAGTTTGAAGAAGTTAAACGAGCGATTGACTCACTTGCAAACAGTCTTGTACGAGCTTGGAGTGTAAACATGACAGAAGTTTTTGTATCCCCTGAAGAACCCAAGTAAGCTCCCGCAGTACCAATGATTTCATTTATCATAGGCGTCATAGGCAATTTTTGTAACATCTTCAGATATTTGGTCAAACCATCTTCATCATCGTCTGTAAATTGTGACAGTGAATTAATGAATTGCGGTACACCTGCTGGAGTAACCAGTGATGGATCATTGTTATCAATCGCAAGCTTCAGTAAGATTAAAATCACCGCTTGTTGGGTTGACTCAGCTGTCTTATCCCAAATATCGCCTCCACCTTGATTATTAGCATCTGAACCAATAATTTGTACAACCTTCGCTACCTCGATTTGTGCTTGATCCAAATCACCGTCCATCGCGTAATCCAATGCCATTTGCAAAGGATTAAATGTCTCTGATTCATCGACGTTCATAATGTTAATTGCATGAACGTCAAACCCAGCTTTTCTTAGCGGAATATAACTCATTTTGTAATCTTCGTTCTTAGCATCGGTATCAACAATATTCCAAGGTTGTGTTGAACGACGGTTAATGTCGATTAATGGGTAGCCCCTCATCTGATCCTTACCCGAACGAGTAGCTCCAGTCGTTTTTACGTGTGTAATTTCAGTGTCAACCCAATAAAATCCATGGAAACCACCTTCGACGTTTTCCTGATTCGCATATAGTTTTGGAAATGTTTTTACCAAACTCGGACGTATTTTTCGATACCAAAAAGGGAAAACTTCAGAATTTAAACCTAAAACAAGTTTGAGGACTTGAGTTAGCCAAATTATCGGGTGCATTGCTAACATTCGTAAGTTGTAACCAGATATATGTGCAACTTGTTGTCCTGGCTTACCGTCATAAATTTTATTTCTATCGGGTATCATAGAAAATGCACTGTCAATTTCATAAAAATTGGCAAAGTGGTTACTGTTACGAATCCGATTTCCGTAGAGTGTATACCAGTTATACCAACGTTTAATCACAAAATTAAAGATGGCTAAGCTTAGCACTATCAACCAAGTAATTTGAACATAATAAATGGTATAGTTTTTACCACTATTTGTAATAACCCAGGGCTGAGCCTGAATTACATTTCGGAACAAATTTTCAGGCAAAAACGAATTTAATGAATCAAATAAAAATTTGGTCCAATCGACTGAACTTATACCTGTTTTGTAGTCGATATAGCTTTGCATAGCATTCTGACATAGCTTAACCAGTAATCTAACAATGTTTCCAACAGCAGTGCTTAAATAAGTTACAACAATTGTCGTGATTGAGTAGTAAACAATTTGAAACCACAAGCGCCCACGTAGCCGAACGAAACTTTTTCGTCGTGAGTTACGACGTTTAACGTAGTTACGACGTAATGGATTTCTAAATATCGCCATTTGACTTTACCTCCATTATTTCCGCGTTTGTTCGTCCAACCGCTACCTCCCAAGTACCATAGGTAGTAGTTTCATTCTTACCTTCCACATACGCCTTAGGTCCCTCACCGTAAGCCCTAAAAATGAAGGTATTTCTCTGAGGTTCACCACTAATCCGTTGCAACATAATTGCATCGGCAATCACTGGCTCAATTAGATTATTAATCGTTTCATCTAGAGGGCGAACACCTTCAGAAAGCTCATATCCTTTATCAATTAAGAGGTCAACAACTGGACTAGACGGAACCTTATTTCCCTCACTATCGAGTTCATACCCTTTATCAAACGTCGGAATGTATTTAACAACGTCTTTAGGCCTATAAAGAATCTGGAATCCCTGTTTGTTGGCTTGCTTATTGAGCTTTTGGAGTTTCAAATCAACTACTTGCGCAATATCTGCTCCTTGTAATGGGTGAAACATTATAATATTTCCAATACGTGCAATGAATTCAGGTTTGAAGCCAAAACCGCGCAAAGAACTTTTAAACTCTTCCATAAAAGCTTTTTGGCGTTTAGGGTCATTTTGGTAAGTGGCCCCTTTAGCATCACGAGTTAGAATCAATTCTGCACTGGCATTAGAAGTCATAATTACGATTACGTCTTTGAAGTTGACTTGCCGACCATAATCGTCAGTTAATCTACCGTCATCTAGCACCTGTAGCAATAAATCCATTACTTCTGAATCAGCTTTTTCTGCTTCATCTAGCAATAGAACTGTGTAAGGCATCTTCTTTACTTGCCTAGATAAAACTGATTTAAAACGTGGTACAGCTCTTTCAGCAATCTTATATTCAGACATATCAAGTCGAATCATTGCAGATTCACTACCAAACATTGCTTCTGCTAAGGCTTTAGCCGTTTCAGTTTTACCTACACCAGTTGGCCCTGCAAAGAAGAACGACAAAGGCTTTGACATATCGCCTAAACCGGCAGACCTCGACCAAATCCGATTTACAACTGTACCTATGGCCTCGTCTTGGCCAATAACCCGACTTTTTAAATGGTCTTCTAAAGTTAAAAGTCGTTTATTTACACTTTCTAAAAGGATAGACATAGGAATGTTGAATTTATCATGGACAATTTCTGCCAAATCAGCTAGTTCTAATTCTGAATGACCATTCATTTTAGCCAACGAGGTCGCACCGTCTAGTAAACCAATCGCTTTATCGGGAAAATAACGATCCGAAATATAACGATTAGCAAAGTTTGTGACGTTAACCAAAATTTCGTCTGAGATGTTAATATCTTGTTTTCTACTAAACTGCCATTTAATTGACTTTAGTAATTCCACAGTTTCAGCTTCAGTTAATTCAGGTACAGTAACTTCTTCCAAACGTCGCATTAAAGCGCCATCTTTTTCAATCGTTGCATGAAATTCGTCAATGGTTGTTGCACCAATTACTTGGATTTCACCTCTCGATAACGCAGGCTTTAACATATTAGCTACGTCTTGTAGTGAGCCCTCTTTGGCTCCAGTACCAACTATTTGATGCATTTCATCAATGAACAAAATAAAATCATCTCGATGATTTTTTAATTCTGCAATAAAGTTTCCAAAGCGATAAGCATAATCTCCCATATCAGCATGGCCATCATTAACCCGAGTCAAATCTAGTTTTAAAATATGCTTGCCATATAGTGAATCCTTTTCGTTCGCATTTAACATTTCAACTGCTAAATTCTCAACTATGGCAGTTTTACCAACACCTGGCTCTCCAGTTAATACGATTGAACTTTGAATATCTTGATTTAAAATAGCTCGCATTCTTTTTGTGATTTGCTCACGTCCGAAGGCACGATACCGTTCAATATCTGTCGCGACCTCTTCTGTTAGATCATCAGTAAAATCTGTAAGTTCCATATTAATACCTGCACTTACATTGGAAAATCATCGGAGTCAGCAGTCATGGTATCATCGCTTGGCTCATCTCGTCGGTAAGCATCTAATGTCTTTTTACGGCCCTCACGCGCGTCAATACCAATAGAAGAAGAATCTAAGATAGGTTGTTCAGGTGTTGGTGTCGTTGGGTTAACTGGCTCAACACCGTCAAAATCACCTAAGAAGGTCTCAGCTCCTCGTGAAGCAGCTTGTTTTGGTATCTCTTCAAGTCTAGATTCATCAGCTTGTCGCATAGCTTGCACACTATTGATTAGCTCTGTATCCTCATTAATTTCTTTAATTCTTTCATCACGTAGCAAAGCTGCTTTTTGTAAATCCATATTAATTACTCCCGTTTCATCAATTTGTGATAATCCATCAATGCCTGGGATCTCATCTGCAAAGATAATATCTTCAGTCTTCATTGCTAAAGTTGCTTCTTTTAGAACCCATGCAGGCGGGTTTGCTTGTTCAATTTTAATGTCATAAACATCATTAAATTCTGGATCACCTGCTGGAAACATTGTTGGATAATCAATTTCCCTAACTACAACCACATATTCTTGACCATCTTCTTTAGTACTGAACTGCATGCTGACGTAGCCATTTTTCTTAACGATAATATTGAAGGTACCTGTTAACTCAGTAATCATATTTTGCGACCTCGTTTACTTGTATTGTTTTCATTTTGATTAGTTAAAATGTTGCTGCTAGCCTTTAAAGCTGGATTTTCTGTAACTCTAGCTTTCTCGTAAGACAGTGAATTGTCTTCATATCCTTTAGCTGTAGGATTAGGATTTAAATTGTCTTTTTTTGACCCTTTTGGAACTGTCGTTACTCCATTTGCAAAATTAATGGCACTTTCGGCATAATCAAAACCCTTTAATTCGTAATCGAAATCTGCTTTTTTAAAGTCTGCTGGTTGAATTTTTATTGCGTAAAACACGCCTTTCCCATTTTCAAGCACATTGCCATGTTGATAGGCAAATGATAATTCCTGATCTTTTAACCCCAGATCGTTTGCTAGGAATTTTACGGCAAGTGGTTGCCACGGATTAGCTCCTCTTGGACCACCACCCTTACCCTCTAGTCCGTAAGTATTTGCAACCATTAGAAGATCCACAAACTTGTCACCATATTTGTTGTCAATTAAACCTTCATGACTACGAAGTATTTCCGGCGTTTTTTCCTTCAAAAATCCAAATTCCTGATTAAATTTGCTATTAGATTTTTCAATTTCTATTTCACGTGCCTTCATATAAATAATTTCTCGCATTTCTGAAGAGTAGACTTGTTCGTTCCACCCTCCCTTAATGCTTTTCATGAACTCATCTTCAGCTGCATGGATAACGGTAGCGTTCACTTTTCCAGTTGCATTCAAAAGTGCTCCGGCAGTGGATTCGAATTCATCAGACGTCGATTTTGTACCATTGATAATTACCGTTGTTACTTTCATATCTTCAGGTCGTTGATAAGAAAATGCTTGTTCACCTGCTGGAATATTTAGTTCATCTTTAATAAAGTACTGTGCATCAAGCCAACGAACATCTTTTTTGTCCTGGGCAATCTTGAATAACTCATGCAATTCCCAAGGTTCAAAATATTCAAAAGCAACTCTTTCTCCACGAGTAGACAAAATTTGTGAAACATTATTTTTTAGAAATCCAAATTCAGCTTCAATACTTTCGGGTTGCTTCAAAATTTCATTGGCTTTCAATCCTTGTAACCTTTTGCTAAGTTGAGTTGCCACGTCTTTAAAATTCATAGTAATTACCTCGTACGTCCTTTTGCTGCCATCTTTTCGCTAGATTCATTCATCATTACTTGTTCATTTTGTCTAATTGCCGGGTTTTTCCGGATTGTTGGCTTAGTATCCAATATCTTTGCCATATCGGCATCCAGATTATTTGTAATGCGTGTACTCGCTTGAGTGATTTGCCCCAGTACCAAACCTTTTGGATCATTAATATTTTTCATTCCGTTCGTCCAATCGTGCATATACTTTTCAGACATTTCGCCAGGTTCAATACCAATATGCTTTAAGACTACATAACTAGTCATTTCTGCCTGTAATTCCTTAACTTCCCGAGGAAAAGCATTTCCTGCCGCTGTATTGTGCAAACTAGCATGTCCAACTTCGTGCGCTAGTGTCGCCACTTTGTCTGTCATCGGTAAATCTTGTCGGATAAAGATACGTTGATCAGTTGGGTCCTTTTTACTAGTCGCATAGAAGCCCTTTGCACGACCTGAATTAGATATACGCTCCCTTTCAAAATACTTATCATTATCTTTATCAATGACTTGTACTCCAAGTGTTTCTGCATATTTAGCTAACGATTTATAAGCCGCTTCAACTTGGTCAGCCTCTAAATTGGTTTGTAAGTTAAAACCACGGTTATCTAATAATTTTGGTAAATCAGATTCTTTTGCCGTTGTTTGCTTAACGTCAAACACGGTAATGATTGGGTAATGCTTGAACTCTCCAGTTTGGAGTTTGCCTTCCTTAACCAGAGCCTTCTGCTGTTCAGAAGCCTTACTCATTGGAATTCGATCACCCTTCTCATCAACGATGAATGTGCTTACTTTAGGAGCCCCTAAAATACGCATGGCTTTCTCACCCTTTTTAGGATAGAAGCCTAAATTCTTGAATTGTTTTGCGCCCTTTACATAGCTTGCGTCAGGGTGTTGTGCGTAAATTAACATTGAATTACGAGAAGAATATTCACCACCCTTAGAAATGAAATCTAAGTACTTACGAACTTCCTTTGGATCACGTTGAAACTTAGCCACTTTTGCCATAGCGTCAGTAAGTATCTTTTCATTGGCCTTACGAGTTTGAATCCTACGTTCATCAGGAGTAAGTTTCCGCTCGCCTTTTGAGTTATTCTTTAAGACTTGAGCATCATCTTTGAGCGCGGTACTTGACTTTGCAACTTCTTTTGCAAGCTTGTCTTGCTTGGCAATGTCTTCTAATGAATCGAGCCTTAGCTTACTTTCTTTAATCGAAAATTCATTAATACCTGTCACCCCAGCTTTTAACTGATCGTTCCAGTCCTTACCGCTAACTGGAATTTGGCGAGTGACAGTAAGCATGTCATTATCAAAATTAAAATTGTTTGCAACACGGTAACCTGTTAAATCGTTATCTGTAGCAATCACCAATTTATCAATGACCTTGCCGTATTCTGAATCCATACGCTGTAATTGCTTAAATACCTTTTGGTAACTCGATCCAGATAAAGCCATAACCGTTGTGTTCTCTTTACCCAAAGTTTTAATGTTTTGTTGGACATAACTAAGTAGGTCAATAGGTGCTTCAAAAACAATCAACTTATCAGCACCTGATCCAAATTTCAGATTATAGCCGTATTCACTATTACTACCTCTTTGAATTTTCTTTTCAGTGCCTCGTTTCGAATATTTTTCAAAATTCACAGTCGTACCTTGACGATCAGCTCCAACAATATTGTTATTTTCGTCACGCCAGGGGAAATAAATAGGTGCTTGTAACCTCACCTTTGACTCAGTAGTTGAGTCCTTATATGGCTTCCCTTCAAATGCGTACCCATTTTCAAATAAACGATCAACAAACTTTGGATTCATCTTACGTTCATTAATAAGATAATTTCGACCAATTTCAGTAGTGTTTGATTTTTTGATTTTAGACCAATCAAAATCGTAGTCAGGTTCTGCATTGACTTTATATTTTTCCTTAAAGTCGTCTCCTAACGATGAAGTATTGCGTGCATAATCTAGCCATCTAGATAGTGCTTGCGAAGGGCTCACTCTTTCATATTCACTGATGAAATTACCAAGATCGCCACTAGCTTGGTTGGAATAACGCCGAAATGTATTTTTTTGGGCATCAATTACCAAACTGTCAGGCTCTTCTAACCTGTACCAACGACTTGAGTCTCTCGTATAAGGAATTCTTTTATAGTCAAGATAACCAAGGATTGGCAGTTCTTTTAACTGAGCCCACTGTTCTTTAGTTAATTTGGCCATTTCCAGAAGCCTCCTTAATCTCCACTTGTTTTACAAATTCAAATGCCTTCTTTGTTTCTTCAGATGTAGAAAGCTCACTAGAATTTAAAGTTCGATCATACATATTCTCACTAATTTTGACTGATTTGAGAGTTTTTACTTTTTCAAAAGCAACCTCAAAATCATCAGTTTCTAAAATCTCCAACACCTCAAAACCAAGTGCACGTGCCATGTCTGATTTCAAAGCGTCTTGTTGCTTTTTCTTGGCAGCGACAGCTTTTTCAGCCTTCTTGAGCTCAGTTAAATTCTTACGGTACTTGTTCAATGTTGCTTGAGATACATTTTTTGTCATAATTTCACACCCCTATATATTTTTTAACAGGTTAAAAATAACAAAATAAAAAAGCGTGACAAAAAAGTCCGCTTTTTTTTTGGCATTATTCAATTGTTATAACCGTTTGGCCCCAGACCCCGCAAACGGGGATCAAATTTACTACCGCAAACACCCACTATGACTAATCGTCTTTGTGCCCTCCAATTAATTCATGGGCCAGAGTGTCTAATGAATTAATTCATAAGACACTCTAGTTCAATGTACAAGGGTAAATGCACGGCTAAAGCCGCCCTTGTACATCGAACCGCCCCATGAAATTAAATTCCTGTCACAACGACAAACAATTAGTCACAGCGGGTGTGGCTTGCTGAAGGTCGAATGACAAATATTATTCAAGGGGGTTATTTTAATGGGCACTAGATTTACAGAGAGCTTATTTAGTCGTGCAAAAAAATTTGTTGAGAATGAAGGTAAAAAGCCAATGTTTTTACCCGGCAGAGTTGCATTAAAAGCAGATGAAAAACCGGACAAATACGGCAAATTAACGATTTCTTTATGGGCAGTCAATGATGCACACCAATTAGAATTTAAAATTCGAGAAGTAACACACTGGTACTGTTATCAAAATAAATTTATAAATCTATTCAACGCAACTGACATTATTACGTTTGTGATGAAGTACATTCGATAAATCATTTTGCAAGTTTAGGTATGCACGTTTTACAACTATTTTAGTTAGGAGTTTCTTATGGAAAATAACGAGTCATTATTTGTGTACGTTTTAGAAATGCTTGAAGGTTTGGCTGAAGAACCATACTATTTGCCGTTTGGGTTAGCATTAAAAGCTAAATTAGATAGTAAGAACTCTTATAAATTAAAGGTTTCTCTTTGGCGTACTAACGATGAAGCCGAGTTGACAAAAAAAATTCATGAAGTTGAGCTTTGGTTTTATTGCCAAGAAAATTCTTTCCGTCTTTTTAACGATACTGAATCATTTACTTTCGAAATTGAATAACAAAGAATAGGAGAATTAAAACATGGGCTTAGATATGTGGTTAATGTCAGGAAATGATAAAAAGGCTAAAAAGTTAATGTACTGGCGTAAGGCTAACCAAATTCGAAACTGGATAGTAACACAGGCAAACGCTGATAAAGATTCCAATGTTACCTGTGAGCTTTCAAAGGTAGAACTAAACGCCCTTTTAATTGATATTAAGAGCGTTTTAGATGATAACTCAATGGCTTCAAGATTATTACCAACACAAAATGGTTTCTTCTTTGGGTCAACTGATTACGATAACTATTACTTTGCAGAACTTAAAGACACACTGAAAAATCTGAAACCAATAGTAAACAATATGGCAGAAGATGAAAAACTTACTTATACGGAATGGTGGTAAAAAAATGACTAGAACTCTCTATGATGACTTTGCTAAAGAACCCATAGCAAAAATGTCTCAATCAATCTCAAATATGACCTTTGCTTATAACGAAACTAAAGTCCCAGCTAAGCATTATAAAGCAATGTTAGGTAAACAGATTGAAGAAGTAATGGAAACCGCAACAAGTGTTAAATTAGTTGAAGTTATATACAACACATTAACTAGTTTAAAGAAAGAAAGTCCCCGCCTTTTCTTTCAAGCTTTACTACTGCTTGATTTAGGCATTAAGCCTAACAGTCTGACGGCTGAACAGTACCAAGCACTAACTGTTACTTCTGATATGTATGAAGCTAATAAGCTTCCTAAAGTCTTAGACCGTGATATTTTGAGTTGGTTTAACGATACTATGAAGCATGGCTTAGCGTAATCGCAAGAATAAGTATAGGAATAAGTAATTATGGTTAAAAAGATACCGGTTACCTTTACTTTTGAAGAAATACTCACCAAAGCTGTAACAGTTGAGTTGCCTGAAAGCACTGATTTTTATGAGTTTGCGAAAAAGTATTATCACGCTGAAAAAATCGTTTTAGACAGTGACGATTTACAAGTTGCTTCAGTAATGGCAGAAAGCGAGCAGAACACTTTAGAAGTGTATGATTGGCAAACACTTTATCCTAACTAACTAGGATTAGGGCTTTGCCCTACCTGCCCCAGTCCCCGCAAGCGGGGTTCAAATAAATTCACTCCCAAAGCCACCAAAAATACATAATCTATGTATATCTCACTACCCTGTTCCATTTCCTGCGTCATTATGGCACATGGTGCCGCACTAAGTGTGCAAAGCACACAAGAGCGGAACGTAACACAAGGGCAAGCCTTCGGGCGTACCGCCCCTTGTGTTACTACAACCATATGCCATCAATCCTTGTAAATTCCACCAGGCAGTGAAATCTACTACTCAATAATTTATTTTGAGCTTTAGGAGGGTTCAATCATGGCAACCAAATTAATAAACGACGAAGCAAAATATTTTATCGAACTCTGTGCTGGTAAAACTAAGCAGCAAATTATTGGAGTTGCAGCTTTACTTAGTGACTATCGTTTAGCAGCGTCTAAACGGGACTCGACAGCCTTTGTTAAAAGTCATGAAGCAGCTTATAAAACTGCAGAAACACTTTTTAATTCGATTACTTTTTTTGATACTCCAGAATTTTATAGGATTAACCCATGGGGTTACGAACAGACTAATTATGAAAATATCAAAGTAGTTGGTTCGTATAAAAATACGGTTATCGCATTTAATCAGCATACCGTTTACGCAATTTCTAAAAATAAATATCGTAATCGCGAACCTCATACCTATTTAGATAATCAACGGTTACGGTCGACAAGTTGGTTACGCCCTTACACCAATCAGGAAATTGCAAAGCAAAGTCAAGAGAATATGTATTTGGGGCACTAGAACACTTAGTCATTAGGAGGCTTCATCATGGGAGAACGCACACAATTACTTATCGCAATCAATATATTTGAAAATATGGATTCATTCAACAAAGGTGACAAGCCTTACGACACCATTTACCAAGCCTTTCATTATAGCTGGGGCTGGGGTCGTGTAATGCCTATGCACTTCTTAGACATAGTAATGAGTTTTGCAAAAGGCGTTGTCACTACTAACTCTGGATATAGCAATAATACAATAACCCAAGCTACTCAACTGCTCACACCCGCCGTTCAATTTATAGGCTATCAAGGTGACGCCAATTTTGGCGAGCTGTTCCAAAAAAACAATATCGCAATGAATGAAAGTCAAAGGTTAATATTTAACCCTGATAAATTTGGCAACAATGAACAAGGCTACCAAACCGCCATTTTAAACGTTGTATTTGAGTGTGAGTGTGGCGACTTTCGTTTAATCAATGGTGAAACACACTTTTTCCGTGGAATTTGCCAAGCAAAGGGAAATAAAAAAGCTGGTTTAGCCATCTCATTACAAGAATGGCACAACAGCTTTAGTAATTTTATTGATAATGATTGGTACGTCGGGTATAAGTCATTTATGAAACATTATGAAATTGCGCTAGATACACCAGCTCGCCTATCTGAACTGAACAAAGCCATCAGACCAACTCTAAAATAATAGGGCTTTGCCCTACCCTCCCCAGTCCCCGCAAGCGGGGCTCAAACTGACTTTACCTGCAACTTTTCACTTACTTAATATTTCTTTTTTGCCATCCAAACAATAACCCAATCAGTTGGACTAAGTACTAAAGTACTAAGTCCAACTAGTAAATATAACAAGGGTAAATGCACGGCAAGCCGCCCTTGTTATATTTACTGATTAGGTTATGGTCCTCCTGTCAAAACGAAATAATTATTAAGCAAGTAAAAAAGCTTTCAGAAAGGTTTTTATGAGGTCTATAAAGCTAATGAAAAATAGTGTAAATAAACTCTTCACTCTCGAAGGATACGAGGTTTTGGAAACGTCTAACAAGCATTTTTTTGCTCAAAAAAGTGAAGATACTCAGACAAATTATTTATCTATAACCTTCTTTTCTAAAATATTGAGAATAGGACATTCAGAACAAATATTCTACTTTTCAAATTTGTCGGATCTAATTAAAGCGATTCAACTAGAACAGTTTTTACTAATATGCGGCGAATAGGACAAAATACTATGGTTGAACTTACAATTCAAACTCCTCAGCAATGTTATCAAATTACAGTAGACATCGTTGACAGTAACGTAACTCTGAAGATTACAAGTGAGCACTTTTCACCAACAACTTTACGACTCCACTGTTCTGAACAAAGCATCGCTTTAGAGCAGTACTATTTCTTACTCAGAATCATAGCAACTCAATTTTCAAGAAGTATTGATCACAACGACGTGGTAATGGCTGAAGTATCATTTTTAAACCGATTAAATAATTTAATTAATTGGCTCTCAGAAAGCTGGGAAATAGTTGAATAGAAAGGATTA
Source organism: Weissella oryzae SG25 (assembly GCF_000691805.2). GTDB lineage: Bacteria > Bacillota > Bacilli > Lactobacillales > Lactobacillaceae > Weissella > Weissella oryzae. The sequence goes on from NZ_DF820494.1 coordinate 37,442, forward strand.
CTTATGACAAATATGTTTTCAAACTACTTAGTAACACTTCAAAATGCAAACCAAGATTCTGCTGCAATTTTTCTAGCTTTATTTTTCATTGGCATCTGTAGTGCATTCCTCTTGTATGGGCTTGTTGAAGTCCTATTTAAGCTAGTCAAATATTTATTCATCTTAATTGGTCGGGATTTCTATTCACGTTATTGGAGGAGAAGAGGTATTCGCGTCACTTTTAAGAATTAGCCCTAATTATGGGCTCATACATATTTTGGAAAGTGGCTGCCGTAAAGATCGCCTTAGTTTCCAACCCCCATTCTATTTGTTCTAAACAACCCCCTTTAATAAATAAAAAATGGGAACTAAGATGAATCTCACCCCGTAGTGGGATTCATACATACTAAAAACTATGGAGGAAAAAAGTATGCTTGCATTAATATTAATCGCTATTGTAGGAATTATTACGGGTGGCTTTTTTGGGCTTCTAATTGGCCTAGTTCATGCGTTCTTCATTCTTAGAAGGTTTACATTCCCGCTCACCTTAGTCATTATTTTATTTCTTATCTTTGGATTGGAAAAATTGCTTGTCATTGCTGGCTTGTTATTACTATTTATCGTCATTGCAGGCGTAATTATTATTAAAGCCGCACTAAACGAAAATAAATAAACTGGAGTATTAACATGTCAAAAATTAATGTACTTAAAGTTAAACCCGAAGCTTTCTTAGCAATTAACAATGGGTCAAAAAAAGCTGAAGTCTGTGTAAATGACTTCAGCTATGAAAATTGTGATTCACTGTTAATACTGCCTTATTCAAAGGTTGATAAAACCTATTTAAACTATGACCCATTTGAACACACATTTAAGAAAATAACTCAGCGACCAATTTTTTCAAACGGAATTCTAGTTGATATAACTTACGTTGACCCAATTGAAAAATCTGACAATTTGGTTGTTTTAAATTTTAAGAAGATTACACAATACAAACGTAGGAGCTTTTTGTTGGCAAAGTTAGAATATAGTTTTAAACATATTTCAGTGTAAACATAGTGGCAATTAGATAATCGTTACAACGTAGCTATACTATAATCATGTTATGTTTAACTTCTAATTAATGAGAGTTATATTTAACAATTTTGATTTGTGACTGTAATTCAGATAGTACAGTCTTTGCCCTTAATCTATCTCTACGTACCCATTCTGCATAACTTTCCAGTAACCTTAAAATAGCTAGTTTTTGAGTATATACTACTTTTTCTTTCTTTTTTTTCCATAATTCTATATTAGCATCATCTTTTATATACGAATCATTATAATAAAAAATGAGATTAACATCTCTTGAGTTTAACAAATCTACGTCATTAAATACTTTATAAAAATATCCATAATCCGCCCTGCCAAGTGAATGTCCAAAAAATACAATATTTTTCACCTGACTGTTATCTATCTCACCAAAGCGTTTAGCAGATGACTCACTTAATGTCCTGAATGCTTTAGTAAAGTTAACTTCAGTTTTATTGGGATCAATATTGGCATTATCAATTCCAAATATAATTGGGTTATCTTTATCTGATATCTTACCGTGGACATTTTTTGAATAAATTTTTTGAGGAGAAGCTTTTGCAATCGCATTCGAAACCAAATGTCTATATAGGTTTGGTTGAGTATAATTAAAATTCAAGAGATTTATCTCAGTTCCTTCAAATTCTCCTGAAACGTTAGCAAATATTTTAAATGCCTGTTCAGCATAATCTGCTGTAACCGTTTCATAACTATTTTCATCTAATTGTGGCACTAAAATTCTCATATATTCTTTAAATCTTTCTTGAAATAAAGTTAATTGCTCATTTAACCACTCTAAAATTTCTGAATCATACAACATAGATAACTTTGTAATCTTTGTACCAATTTTTCCAGTACTTGAAGCCCAATAAGAAAAAATTAAAAAAGCTTCATCAGAAGAATGGCCTAGTTCATTCACTTTTCCAATTTTATAGTTATAAAAATTTGTAACATCAGCAATAAATGAATGGCTTGTATTTACAATATTTTCGATCAAAGATTCCACATCATACCAATTTTCAGTCGAATTACTCTTAAAAATCAATAAAATCTCCCAGACAGACATTTTTTTATCATTGATTTTTGTCATTAGTTCATCAAGACTTTGTGCAGTAATATATGGATTAATGGTACTAACAGCTTGCCCATAATCATAATTTTTAAGGCGTTTAGATATTTCTTTACTAAGGTTTTTGAGAACATTTAATTTTGCATATTCTTGATCATCGATTTTATCTTCATCAAATAATTTTCCACATTTTATTTCTAAAAAATCAGCATAACTTGTTTTTAATTTAGCTTCTAAATCAAATCCATTACCAATAATTAATAGATCTTTTACTGGTTGTATTTTTTCTGTATCTTGCATTTTAACCTATACCATTTCTACTTAACATAACTGCTATTATTAATAGTTGTTGATTTACCGACGTTTATAGCTTGGGCTGAAATTCAGTCGATTCACAAACTGATTTCAGCCTTTTCATAATCTTCGTGACGTGTACCCCCAAAAAGTTGTAGTAAATTCTATAATTTTTTGGGGTAATTTATTATGCAAAAGCATTCCGCACAAGAAAAAATTGATGTTGTTCATGAATATTTAGAACACCTAAGCACTCTCACAAGTTTATCAAAAAAACATCGCATGAGTGTTGAATTAATTAGATTATATGTTGCAGTTCATAAAGGACGTGGCGACGTTGGATTACTATGCCCGCCAAAGATGACACCTGAGCTTCGTCTACAAATCACTGAATGGTCAATTGAGAACGATGCGACTCCTGAAGAAATTGCTGAATATTTTATACTAGTTTTGGAACAGTTTCTAAGTGGAAGAAAATGTACGAAAAAGATGGTCCGCTTGGCTTAATTAGAAAGAATTCAGGAGTTAAAAAAGAAACTATGAAGTCTAATAAAGATTTCTTTCAAAGTAATGAACTTACAAAGTTAAAAGTCGAAAACACACGGTTAAGGATTCAAAATGAAGCTTTAAATTATGGTTACTTCATTTTGTTTAAATATTTGAGATTAGAGTAACGATTAACAAACTATTACACGGGAATGTTTCTTCTTTAAAATTAGGTTCTATTTTCAATCACAAAATTTTTTCCTAGGCTAAATGATAATTTTAATCGATCAGCTACGCCTTCCAATTCATTTTGAGATAGCTCTTTGCCATTTATATTTGGTATTTTAATCTCGACACCGGCGATGTGGAATTGAGAATTTTTACGTGTTGATTTTCTAATTTTGATTGTTTTTGACAGGTCAAGCTCGTCCTTGAAATGAAGTAGCGTTTGTAAGATAAATGTGTATCTTGCAATGTCGTAGATATCAACCTTTCTCATTGAATCAAGTTTAAACATCATTCCTGAATATATATAGCCGGTAATTATTAGTGCGGTGATAAATTCAAACGGATTATTCGAGTACCCTTGTTCTAGAATATCGACTGCAGCAGACGCTAGATCAATATTTTCATTTACTTTTATTGCATCAGGATTACTATATCCAGCGTATACAGTTGATGGGTGTAGTTTATTTTTAATATCAAGTAAAAATTCTTCTTTTTTATCTAGATAGTTTATCAAGATAGTTTTATTCACATCGTTCCCTGCTCTAGCATAGCCTCTTCGCATGACTTTAGTTCTTTCACTAGCAGGTGCTGGAGATAGCGTGAGAGATTTTTTAACTAATAGTTCTGGTGATGTTTGAAGTTCAGTGGTTAGGAAATATTTATCTAATTCGCCGAACCATGTGGAATCAATTTCTGAAAAATCACTCTGTTCTTTATAGCCGACCTGTCTGGCTATATTATTATTGTTGATGTATTTCGCGTCTTTATGTGTGTGTCCAAAAATTTGCCAAAAATCCCCTTTTAAAATCCTTCGATCTGTTTCCACATTCCACCAGGAATCTTGTGGGGCTTGCGGGAAATCTCTTGTAACTCTCATTGGCCAATGGGTTACGATTAATAATGGGTTATTTTCGTGGATTTTATCCTTAGCAAAATTTACCCATTTATTGTGGAGTTCTGCAATATCAGTTGTATTCCAGTTCTTGACTAAGTTTTGTGTGATTTCTGGAAGCACGTTTGTGAAGTCTGATGTGTCAGCAAAAAAATTTGGTTTATAATACCAGGAAAAACCATCTGTTACCTCTGTGGTAAATTGATGGTCATAACCAAAGTTGGTAAAACTCGAATCACCAATAATGGTTAATTTTCCAAGTTTATATGAAACACCTGTATGTAAGAAATGTGCGAATTGATTTTTTTTTGTCATTGTTTCAATATATTTAATGACCTCTTGATAGGATTTTGGGGCTCGAATACTCCAATAATCATGATTGCCGAGAACGAAGTATGAATTAATGTGTAAGCCTTCCAGCTTCATAATAAATGCTAATGTAAGTTCATAGTCATCATATAGATCACCTGCAAATATAAACGTGTTTGAGTTATTTTTAATCAAATATTTGATTAGGTTTTCCTCTCTCACGGTAATTAGATTCAGATTATCATTTTTAACATGATCAATATGTAAGTCGCTTATGTACCTGATGTGGTCAGTAAAATCTAATGCTTGAATAATCATGCTGTTACTCATAACTAAAATCCTTTCATATTCCATATAAATTATACATCACATACTTGTTATTTTTATATAAATATTTAATGCTATCTTTGGAATCGAAAAAATTTCACAATAAAAAGGCCAGGGTGCAAATAAATACGTCCTGGCCTTTTTATTGTACATACGTGGAATATTTTGTTGACGAAAGTTAAATTTTACTTTTAAATACTGGTCGCGAATTTTCATACCATGCAATCTTTAATTTGAAAATTTTTGAAAACAGTCTTTGATATATCTTCCAGATAACAATTAATAAATAGAATAAGATGAGCCAACCGAAGATAAATAATGGGTTTTCATCAGACGTGCCAAGTATTCCTAATCCCAAAATTCCGAGTATTCCAAGAATGATCGAACAAGATAATGAAAAAAAGATTCTCATTAGTTTTTCTTTTTTTGTCAAATTTGAAAGTTGTGTTATGTAATCAAAAGAGTTTGGAATGAAATCTGGGAATGGTATACGCCCGCCTTTTCCATTAGAAACAGTTTTTCCCTTCGCCGTTGAACGATATCCCAAATAATTTGCGAGTGCATAACCTAATTCAGTCATTATTTGCCAAATTAGTGAGCTTAACATCAACCCAAGAACCGTGTTAGCGAATGTTGAGAGATACATGCATACGACAATAGATTGAAATATACACCAAAAAAAGACAATTAGTTTCAATGTTTTTTCAGCAACTTTAGGTGTTGTGTCAACGTTCATTTAAATATTCCTACCTACGTTTAAATAATCCTATATCTTCAATATCTGTCCATTTTTTAAATTTTTTCTCCCATCATAAAATGAAATACCTTTCTGATCCATCTTAAACGTAGTATCGTTATTATTTAAAAGATCTGTTATATCTTGCAGTCCAACCCGTATAAGTCCCAGTGCAAGTATTATCTGTTTCGATTATATTTTCTAATTTTAAGGTCATAAACATTGCCCTCAAGTAAAGAATAGCATCGTAACTACCATGGCACCACTACAAATCATACATATAAAAGTTACTATCAATATTTAATGAAATAAATATCATTAAATTTATACATAAATGATGTACTCATTGATAGATATATTTTAACACTTTAATTGAACAAGATGACATTTGGAGATGAAATAATGAATAATACTCAAAGATTACTAAACGATTTTTTAGAAAATCCACCAGCATTTATAACGCTATTTATATTCATTATTTTGCAATTTATTATTTATTTTTATCTAGAAGGTACATTAGAAAAGAAACTTTTTAAAAATAATCTGAATATAGATACGTTAAAGTCTTTCTTTACAACGTGTTCTATACTACTAATTCCTAGTGCTTTTTTGAGTGTAAATTTACTTCCAGATGTTTCAATTCTACCAACTTCCTACAATACCGGCATACCTCTTCAAATGTTGCCTTTTTTATATTAATCGGGTGGAGTTTATATTTTTCGAATTTCAGAAAAAAACTGTTGAAATTCAAAAAAGAAAATTAAATAAAAAAGAAAAAATTTTATTAGACGCAAAAGAGAAAAAAATGAATCACAGGTTATTCTTAGCCATTGCTTTGCTTGTCATCTTATTCATGTTTATTGGATATATGACTAATTCCTAATATATAATTTGTACACTTCCACTGCTCCTATACTAAAAATATAGACCAATTTTATTCGTATCTGTCAATTTTTAGTATAGTAGTTTTTTATGAAAAGACGAAAGACAACAAAATAGTATTTCTCTGATTTTAAAGATTCTATGATTAAATTTTATTATGCGAGAAAATCATTTAGAGAATTATCTATTCCATATGAGGTATCTTTTGATTCAATTAGACACCGGGTTATACAAGGTACTCCTGTTTTTAAAGATGCAACATGCAGAATTATTACAGATAAAGAATTTAAAAAGCTCAAATTCAAAGGAAGAATTAGAAATTTTAGAAAGAGTGGTAATCCTACTCGCAAAATATTCTATATTCAAATAGATCTAAACCCCAAAAATAAAAATCCGTAGTTGGTTTGCTTACGGATTTTTTTGACTACTTTAATGAAATTTTTCTTTAGTATACCAATATTTTGGTATACTAATTTTACTACAACTTTTGGGGTACACCTCATCGTATACCATTGATTTTTAGGTCACTTTCACAATCTAGACCATTATTTTAAAACTAGCCCACATTAACCTTTCAAAGTTAACGGCACTATCTCCAATATACACATTTTCGTCATCGAAGCCTAGCACTAGTCCTTCAATAATTGGCGGCTTTAGTCCAGTAATGGTTTGTGCACGTTCTTGAATCTGGACCTGTCTATGTTTCGCGTAAGCTTCAAACAAAATTTTACTGATTTCCTCAAGTGACATTTCAGGCATGGCTTTTTGTTGTATCTGAGCAGCACGTTTGGCTGAATACTTACTAACATCTTCAGTGTGGTCAGACAAATAATAGCCCTGCCATTTCACCATGCCACGATCCTGGTAGTCGTGTTCAAAATAGTACTTAGCGCGTTCAAAGGTAAATTGTTCCTCGTCATTATCCATACGCATTACCACCATTGTGACCACCAACAAGCCCAGCACGGTTAATCATCGTACCACCTTGGCCCAAAGAGGATAATTTCACTAATGAAGTGACGCCGTATTTTGCTCTAATCTCGTCAATCGTTTTTTCTAATAAACTAGCTTCAACCTGTTTATTGGGTGCGATAAATAAATCCATTTGTTCATGCCCATCAGGTGTTAATTTTCCAGCAGAAACCCCAAGATTTCTAACCACTTCTTTATCATAGTGTGCATCAAATATTTGCCAAAGAGCTTGCACGATTGGTTGCGAACGATTAGTGCTTTCTATTTTCATTTGTGCACTGAAACCTGAACGGTTACTATCCTGGCTTGCTGCATAGGAAAAGCCCACATAAAGTGACACGACACCCGTATTTTTATGTTTAGCTCGCAATCTCGAAGCTACTTGCTCTCTAATCTCGCGGATAACATTTTCAATCTCTGAGCGCTTAACATAATCGCGGGGTAACACCTGGCTATTAGAAATATTACCGTCTTTAACATGGTACTTTTTGGCTACAATGCTGCGATCAACTCCCCATGCAAGAGCAAATAACTCTTCACCGCGAATACCCAGCTCTTTCTTTAGATAGTAAGGATTCATTCGAGCTAAGTCTCCCATGCTGAAGACACCAAGTTTATTTAACGTCTTAGCTGTACGCCGACCAATACTCCACACTTCATCTAATTCTTTGATTGGCCACAACTTTGTTGGTAGGTCTTCAAACGACCATTCACCAATTAAAGAATGGTTATGTTTGGATTCAATGTCCAAGGCCATTTTAGCCATCGCAACGCTGTCACCAATACCAACCGTAAGGTACAACCCAAGCTTTCGCTTGACATGAAGTTGAATAATCCGTGCCAGTTTATGCATGGTTAAATCATTACCAAATTTAGATTTTAAATAGGTCCAACTTGGCGTTAAATCTAAGATTGACTCGTCGATTGAATACAATTGCAAATCATCTTCAGCTACATATTGACGGAAAATATCGTTAACTTTCTTATTCATTGCAATATATAAGTTCATACGTGGATTCACAATAATCAAACGTGGATCCTTTGGTACGTCACGTTGGCGCATTACGTTCTTAACACCTAACTCTTTTTTTGCTCTAGGAGAAGCTGCTAAGACCAGCCCGCCATTCGTATTTTCTTGCCGGCTCATAACAACCAGAAAGGATTTTAAAGGATTAAGCCCTAACGAAACACTTTCGACACTAGCGTAAAAGCTTTTCGAATCAATTAGCATTATTTTACGTCTTTTTTCATTTTGTACTACGTTCGAAACGTCCATAATGTTACCACCCGATTAGTTTTAAATTAATATAATTAATTGTATAACAAGTTTAAACATGAACGCAAATCCCTGGAAATTAGGTTTAATATGATTTTTTGCTTAAATCATATTTTATTCACTTATATTCATATCTTATTCACAACTGATTGCTAATATAAAAAACTGAAATTAATTATTTATAGAAAGAATTTCATGTTTGTAAAAAAGGCGCAAAGATTAAAATTCTCTGCGCCTTTTTGTGTGTAATTTTGATGAAATGTTATTCTTTATTTTCTAGTTCTTTTCTTTGATCACGTAATAATGATTGATAATCACTTTTTAACTCTGATAATTGTTTCTTAGCGCCACGCACACGCTCATCGTGCCACTCTAACTGCTAATTATATTCATGACGAACCATCTCATTATCAGAAATGCCTAGCTTCTGGATAGTTGAATGTATTTGATTAAATTGGGCTTCAAATTTCTTTTTATAATCAGCAAAATCATCTTCAAATTTTTGTATTTCATGCTTAGCTTTTTCACGTGCCAAGTGTTGGTCTTCTTCCAGTTTTGTCATTTGATAGAATTCACTCCGTTCTTAAACTTTGATTCGGAATGAATTTTTCCAACAGCTTCAACTGCTTTGTCACCAGACTTACCTTTTAGACTTTGTTGGATTAAGCTTTCTTTACTCTTAATCTTGCTTGAAAATGCCGTTTCGTCACTCATAATCTTAACTTCATCTATGCTCTTTAAACCAACATATCCTACTCTTAAAGCATTTGGAAGAATTACCTTGGCCATGCGTTTTCCCATGTCATGAATTTCTTTTTCAAACATTTTTTAAAAACCATAGCCCTTTCCAAACGCAACGGCCCATTTTTGGTCGTTCATGATTGCATTATTACCAGTGTCTTTTAACCCCTGTGCAACTGTCTTTAAATGCGCTTTTTGGTTTTGAATCGACTTGTGCGTTTGCATGATTTCATTTTCATCAACATGGTGTCGAACGTCACTGTTTGTTTCAAAAACAATCTGATCAAGATCACTCATGGTAATGCCCGTACCGCTTAAAGTGTGGAACACGGTTGATTTAACATCTTTAAAGATGTTATTCATATCAGACATAATATTCTGATTAACTTTATCGATATTATCTAAATGACTATTTAAGCTTAGTAGGACACTTGCTGCAGAATCTAATTCATCTTTATCAACCTCTATTTTACTACCTACGGTAGCGGCACTAGCAGTTGAACCAAAGAACCCTTCAATACCAGATAAAATAGAGTTGACATTTTTTTCAGCCAGCTTGGCTCCTTTTTTAAACCAACTAATACCTTTGGACGCAATTTTAGCATCAATGCCTAATATTGCTATTGGATATGCTAACCGATTGGTTACTTGTTTTATCACATTATTGGTCCAAGAGTACAAAAGAAAATCACCTATTTTAGAAGTATCGACTTTAAACTTTTCTGGATACGAATTCAACATATGCGTTGAATATATTCCAAAAACGGGTATCGTTGCAGTCGATTTTGAAAATACTGTTGTTCCATAATTTTGAGTTGCGGTCCATTGTGCTATTACATCATTATAGTGAACAATATTAATTACTTTTTGTTTTCCACCAATTAATAACCACTGCTTTTCTTTTTGGGTTAACTGTTTTGACACATCTGCGCTAGAAAAAGTCATTGCAGAAATATGATGTGTAGCTGCCACTTTCTGTGCTAGTGCGCCTCCGAGTGAATGGCCTGTAATTTTTGTGATATTAACGCCCTTCATCTTTGAAACATCTTTATAAAAGCTCTCAGCTGACTCAAACTGATTGCCTTTAGATTCTATGCCACCAACAACACCACCAACATCAGCGGCTCCCACATCATTTATAAATTCACCTGTAAAATCCGTTCCTGCATATCCAATTGTAGTATTTGAATAATCAGGATTATCACCGCTAGCATTTGAAACGGGAACAATGGCTATTCCCTGAAACCCATTATTTGAATAACCAAAACTCTCTTTACCATCAAGCTTATTATTATCCGCAGCAGATATGACTTTATAGTATTTCTTGGTATCTGGATCCTGAAAGATTTGTCCCTTTTTAAAATTCTCATCGCCAGCACTCATATGCGAAGCTTTATATGCCGTATCGCTAATAAACTTATCTTCTTGATATTGAATATTATCTACACTCATACGGACACCTTCTCACCATCACTTAGTATAAGCGTAATCGTAGCTTTGGTTTTTCCTTCTGAAGGTACACCCTCCGCAGGAATATATCCTCCAGTATCAATATTATCCTTTGAATAATAACCTATTCCACTAATCTTGATTTTCTTTCCATTTTCGATAATAACGGAGTGGTATAAAGTTGAACCGCTCCCTAATTTAACTCCCTCTCTTAAAATTTTTATCTCGGAAATGTCACTATATGAACTCTTTAATTTCTTTGCAACGGCAACCTGTCTAGTCTTTTCTTGTTGCCAGTCATAGTCTTTCTTGTAATCCATTCCAACCTTCCCCCCTATACCCAAAACAATCACACCCAGTATGATTGTAATCGCTAAAATCCTATGCTTTTTAAACATAATATGTATTCTCCCTATACTAATGAAAATTAATATATTAAATTTTATTGTGATTAGATTATCATATTTAACAGGATAAAAAAAGACGCACAGATATAAATATCCTTACGTCTTTTTTATAGTATCTACTTCTACTACTGTATAGGCTTAAAATTTCGATTGAGTCTTATTTCATTAAGAGTGCGGTTATATGAAATTATCATCAGGAAGCAATTGAACATACTTTTGTCGCCTGATTATTAATTGCTCATCAGTCAACTCATGTAATATAGTTGGTTCTTCATTTTCATTTGTGCCTGTTTGTTTTCCAGTGCCTGCCTGAACTGATTCTAGACAATAAAACAGTGGTTGTCCGAAGGCCGGCAAAAATTCTACATTAATGATTTCCTCATAAATTTTTTTGAATGTATCTGACTCAACTTTATTTGATAATGTCCAGCGTATGCGAACTTGAGTAATTGAAATAAATTCAAGCGCATCTTCAAATTGAAAGGCAAGTCCTCCTTTAAATGTTTTTTTACCAAATTTTCCAACCAACTGAGAAAATAACTTATTGGGATACGGTTTTCGAATTTGCGATTTTACCCCGGACTCAACTTGTCTAACTATTTCACCCTCACCATTAAGTAATGATACTTCTGCTCCAATAGAGGTGTATGCCTCATCGTAATTATCGTTATAAATCAATGGATTAATTATGAATAAAGGCTTCTCATAATTTAACCCCACAAGATTTAACGCCTCATCAAGAGCCTTTTTATAGTATTTTTGGCTTCCATTTGACACATTCAAGAACTTACTACCATCGTATGATAAAGAGGCCCCAAGTTCCGAAAAGATTCCTTTATTTTGCTCAAATTTGTCTGTACTTACCCAAATATATGGCATGATTATATTCTCCTTCAATCTTGACTACTTGTTGAAGCTAAATTCAATTTTTGAATTTACTACTTTAAGGCTTGCTGAGAAGTCCTTTCCTGACTTACTCTTAAATCCCTTTAATTCTTTGGTTTGGCCGTTATCAATCAATTGCTTGGCAATGGCCTTTGTAATTGTCTTACCAGCAATTTTTTTAGCAATTGAAAACTTACATGGTGTATCAGCTTTATAGTTGGAACAACCATAAAAAGTTTTCCGATCAGTTACGTTACCTGTTTTACAAACCGGGCATTTACCAATCAGTAATTTTTCCTTTTCGGCTGCTTGTTCACTAGCTTGTGTTTGGATTGAATTATTCAGTGTGGTTTCATCTGCGATTTGTCCTGGAACTTCTTGTACCAGTTTATTTACTAGCTTATGAATATTGGCTAAGAACTCGTCTTGCGTACGCTTACCATGACCTATATCATTCAAAGCTAATTCTCACTTGGCAGTAAGCTCTGGTGAAGTTAGCAAGGGTTGCATTTTAAGAGCTTCGCACAAAATAATTCCTTGGGTTGTTACCTTCAATTTGTTCTTCTCAACGACGATATACTTTTTATCTTTAAGGCGATCAATAATACCAGCCCGAGTTGCTTCAGTTCCAATTCCTTCAGTCTGAGACAGAATTTCCTTCTCATCATCGGATAGTTCCCGGCCCGCCCTTTTCATGGCTGTGATTAAAGTACCTTCAGTATAAAATTCTGGTGGTGTGGTCATCTTATTTTCTGCATTCAAAGTTGCGTTAATAACTTGCCCGGTAGTAACATTTGGAAGAATTGCAGCTTCATTGTTATTACTTGACTCATCACCGAAGATTTCTTTCCAACCGTTGCCAGTAATAACTTTAATTAATGTACCTAGAGTAGAGTCCAAAGCCTTCTTAGCAATTAACAGTGGATCAAAAAAAGCTGAAGTCTATGTAAATGACTTCAGCTATGAAAATTGTGATTCGCTTTTAATACTGCCTTATTCAAAGGTTGATAAAGCCTATTTAAACTATGACCCATTTGAACACACATTTAAGAAAATAACTCAGCGGCCATTTTTTTCAAACGGAATCCTTGTTGATATAACTTATGTTGATCCAATTGAAAAATATAACAACTTGGTTGTTTTAAATTTTAAAAAGATTACACAATACAAACGTAGGAGCTTTTTGTTGGCAAAGCTAGAATATAGTTTTAAACATATTCCAATTCAACTATAGCGAGAATATTATTATAGCTATCTTATGTTTAAAATATATCTATAAATATTTCATGGCCGTACTTTTTCTGTGTCTCGTATTTTAACCTATATCATTTCTACTTATTCGCCGAATTTTCTCAAATGGAATCCTTGTTGATATAACATGTTAATCTAATTAAAAAAGTAAGAATGAGGAAATAAACAGCTCTAAGATGATTATTAAGTATGAGCTTTTTAAATTAATTAACTTTACAATGCTACTATTTAATTAGTTTTAATTTAAACGAAAAATTGATCAATCAGTAAATTCCTTTTTATAACACATACTTATCTCAAAAAAGCGCTGTCTATTAGCCCACACTTAAAGCATGCATTCTGAAAATCAACTACTATTTGTATATATCTCAATAGTAATAGTATCCCGCAAATTTATAGATTCTAATTTTCTCTCCATTCTTTAAGATTACGTTTATAAAGGTAGAGTCTTTATAATCTAACGGAACTTCAAAATTGAAGTAATCATGGAAAAAAATCCTTTTAGAACCATCTGTCTGAAAAGCAGTGTCTTTCCTAAACTTTGTAAAATATGAATAAAAAATTTCGTATCCATATATTTCATCTTTAACTACAGCTTGTACATCATTTTTAAATAATACGGAAATAAAATACTTACCATCAGCACTATAATTATTATCATCAAAATTAGATTTATAAATTTCAGCTATTTCCTCATGCCTTTTGTCATTTTGATGATTATCAAAAATTTCAATTTCATCTTTATTTTCTAAAACTGCATAAATTTTAACTTTTATATCAGTATTAATTTTCCCAGTCGATATAATAAACAAGCGCAAATAGCCAGAGTAATCAGCAAGGTGCACCCTACTAGGATTCTTAACATCAAATGGCTTTATAAGATCAAAATGAAAATCCTTTGGTGGGTTTTGATTAATAACATCGTGTGGATTATCATAGACAACTCTGTAACCATATAATTTACCCCTCGTAGCTTCGAGGATATTTTGAAACGTTATTCCCTTTACGTCATTAATCCTTTCACCATAATCGATGAGGTAAGTTTTACATGCATTCTTTATGGAATCGTACCAAATATCATTAATAACGGTTACCTTAAAACTTGAGCTTATTATCTTAAACTTCCCTCTGTATCTGAACGTGATATCATACACTCCGGCTTTATTTATATCAACATCACCCTCTTGGATAATTCTATCATCGCTATAATCAACTTTATTACCATCTTCATCAATTACCTCAACTAGATTGTCAGCTCTTACCCATTCCTTACCATTTTGTAACGTACTATCTTGAGTTTTAATTGATGATTTATCGAGCTTCACCGTTATCGTTGCTTTTTCTGTATTTGTTTTATCGATTCCTGTATAACTATATACGACAGAATAAGTTCCTACCTTATCAGTATCTACGCTACCAGTCACACTGATTCTATTATCACTTAAATCAATTTGATTCCCATAATCATCCGTTGCATCTAAGAAGTTATCCTCCTTAAGCCAAGGATTCCCTTCTCCCAAAACACTATCTTTTACTTCAAGACTAGCTAAACCAATAGGCTGGATATAAAACGCTGTGTTTGCTTCTTCTGCTGGTAAAACTAACATATCTGATTCCATTGTAGAGTACAAAATTCCAGCTTTAAAATTCAACCGATAAATATTATCACTAATCCTCTCAACGTTAATGAACATATTCCCTAAAGTTTTAACCACATAAAAAATATCTATGGTGTCTTCTACAACTGCTTTTTTTAAGTAAAACAATTCTGCTTCTTCTTTAGGTACGAAAATTAGATGGTTGTCTTCTATACCTAGATAGTTTTCTTCTCCATTGCTATTGATAGTACGGATATTTACACCAGCATCTACGGAAATTTTATCGCCAGTAGTTGACTCTAAAATAATATTCAATGAGCTTTCTACCTCTACATCTGTAGAGAATACTGGATATTTCTTATTTTCGTCCGAAGTTAATATGCCCATATCATCTAGTATAGAAGACTTTAGTGCATATTTTTCACCCACGATAATTGGCATTTTCTTGGCTGTATAAATAATTCCATTTTTAAAGCCTTGCTCAATATCATTGTAATTAGCTTCTTCATCCTGTTCAAAGACTTCAAAGCTCTTTAAAATTAATTCATTATCTAGATTTGTTAGCTTAATAGGTGCTTTCACTATATTATTTTGTGGTGCTGTTAAATCATGACTGACTAATAAAATATTTGAATGGATGTCCCAAATTTCAACTGAACTATGCTTAATTAGATAAACTAATGAATTCCAACCAAATAGCTTTGCTATTGAATATTTTTTTGTTTCTTGTCCAGTTTGTGTGATTTCAAAAAAGTTATTGCTAAATGCTATATTAATGTTCATAAAATCAACTGAAAAGTTTAAATTCTCAATTGATTTAAAAGTAAAGTTAACTCCAACACTTGACAATAAATATTTTGCTGAAAAATTGCCCTCAAATGAAGTGTTCTTACTTAATAACAGACTAGTTTCATCATCTAAGCTATCATCTGTTTGAGTAATAGAACCATTACTTTTAATTTCATCGTTGCCTAACAATAAAATTGGTGAGTTATTATCATTTAAAGCAAGTTTTAGGTCTTGAGATGGAGTGAAATTATTGATAGAGTCAGCTCCAAATTGGCTAATTGTTAATTTAAAAGTATCATAATCATACAATAAATCATCTATATTAAATTCACTTGTCATAGACGAAGTTTTAATAACTTGTGTGACCTGATTCTTAAAATCATAATAGCCGAGCTGAATCGTCCAATCAGATAACATATACTGAGCATTATATGCAATCTTATCTAAATCATTCATAAAGCCTTGCAAATACTGGCCTTTATTATTACTTGATACCAATGATCTAATGAGTGTAATATGTTCATTTAAGATTTGATAAAATAAGCTTTCGAGCCTTAAAATTCGTGTATATCTCTTTGCATACCATTGATAAAACAAATATGGCTTTAATTGTAAAATATCCTCAGGGAGTTGCTTTGGTAAAATTAAGGTATCACTTATATTGAAAACCTTCTCAAAATCACCTTGTACAATTAAATTTTTTAGATCACTCCCAAAAACTTGCTGAAAGCAATAATCAATCCACCTTGGGCAAGACCAATTATCTCCAAAAGTAGTAAAATTATCAATTACACTTAATAACTCATTTTTGATCAGCCGAATTATTCCAAATAACTCGGCATCAGATACCGACGTTAATTCTGACAATTTATCTACTAAAGTATTATCAAATGCAAAAGTTTGTTTATCAGAATCAAGTGCATCTGATAATTTAGATGTCATTTTAATATCAGATAAATTTTGTTTGGACTTAACAGCTGGAAATATTAATCCCAATGTTGGAACGTCGGTAGTAATCAACTCAGTTGTAATCGATTTTGGCGTTGCAGGTTGAAAAGGTATCTTGATTAAATCACTCTCCGCAGGAATCACTGGTAAAATAATTTTAGTAATTTCCTCAGATGGTAAATTTACAAAAACATTTTCTGGTGTGGGTTGAGTCTCAACAAATACATGTTTACTTTTAGGGAATGTAAAATTTTCAAAATATTGAGTTGAATCTTCTCCATTTGTAAGATCATATTCATCGTATTCTCTTGATTGGTTTTTGCTATACTTTATTTTCTTCAATGGTATTTTGACCATACTTGTTAATTTCTCATCAGTTTTAGAATCAATTAACGCATTTGGCCCAGTATAATAAGAGACTAACCCACCATATTTATCATTTGCTGGAATGACCGTACTTACAATATAAGATGTTGAAATATGGAAAAGGCTGTATAAATCAAATTGGTACTTTAAAGTTAGCATTTGAGAATACTCATCATTCACTTTAATATCATCAATTCTTTTTTTTGCAGATTCATATTTCTCTTTTACTTTTGTGAATTGATCTTCTAAGAAATAATATGGTTGTAAATTTACAACATTAGCTGAAAAGCCACCATAAGAGATTAAATCCTCAGCTGTTAAACTATAATACTTCTTATCATCTAATTGGTAGAAGGGATAACGTATTTTGTTTAATCCTAGGCCATAAAGTCTAAACAACGCCTTCGTTAATAAACCAACCAATTCATCTGTGGCTGGTTTAATTCTATTTGTTCCAATGTTTTTAATTAAAATTTGTGGGTTCCATATAAGCTCAACCATCGACCCAATACCATTTGAATCATCATCCGATTTAGAAATTAACCTGTTACTATTTAAATTATTGCCTGGTCCCCACAACACGACGTTGGCTACAACATCATGAGTATGTTTTCCGTTCTCATCAATACATTGCAAAGTAGTATTAGTTGCACCTGTATCTTTAGGTAATGGAACAGCACCAGAAACTGCCGTCAAAAGTTCCAATCCAAAAGTTCTTTTTTTTATGTCTTCAATTGCTGCTTGGATGCTTTTTAGGAATTCATCCTGCTCTTGAATATCAGCTAAGTACTTTTTATCATAAATACTAAATTGTTCAGGATTGGTGACTTCATCTAAGTCTTGTAATGGCTCCATCATATATCTCGATGGGATAGCCCAAACGTTTGGATAAACTTCATAAGCTTTGACTTCTAATACATCTTCTGAACCAGCTGCTGTGCGAAAATACCTTATATTTTCAGTTTTAAGTTTATTGTCCATAATGTTCTCCTACAAAAATCATCTTCAATGCCTTTCATTTTCTTTCCATATGTCAATTATTGGCTATTTTTTTTGTACAGTTATTCAACCCAATTTGCATCTTTGGGTACAAATATCCATTTGAATTTTTCTTGAATTTCATCATTGCTGTAGTTACTCTTATTCACTACTGTTACGTAACCATCTAACCTTGCACCATTTATCCATAAATCTCCCGAATATCCACGCTTATATGCAGAGATTGGACCTTGTTTGCTATTTCCCGTACCTACCAAAATAGCAGCATTCTGTAGTTTAATATTTCTGTCAAAAGTAAAGATTTCCTCTTCAGACTTTCCTTCATTTGAAATTAATTTAAGCTGTGTTGGCGCGAAGTACGCATTATCTTGAATAATTGCCAAGGACAAGTTTGTAGTCTCTATAGACTGCATTGTGAACTTGTCACCCCATCGAACGTAATTATTCATGTTTTTTGAATCAAGTGGTACTAATTTGAATTGCAAACCACCATAATAACCATAGACTCTATCATTCATACCAAGATATTTAATATCAACACCAGGTACGCTTTTTAATTTCAAACGTTTTGTCTCATAAACCGTTTCAAAAGCAGATTTATTATCATCGGAAAGTAAATAATATGCTTTATTGTACTGTAAACGTTCACCCCAATGATCATAGACAAATTGACCGTGATCTTCTTTAAACGTATACTTAATGTCTCGTTGAGAAATAGTGCCATTATAATAGCTGATATCGTCTAATTGATAATCAACGTTATAGTTATAAAATTTAAAGGTCCCTCTCTGAGCGATTGGTTTCTTCCTACTTGAATCTTTAATTAAACCTAATAAGTTATCATTCTGATATACTTTAATTCGGGTATTTTCATTAACAATTGTGATTTTTACCCAACGATTTAAAGCAATACGAGGTTCAATGACAAACTCACTATTCCTCAATAGATTAGCGGTTGCAAGAACGAACTCATTGTTTTTAACTTGTAAAATTAGTTCTTCAACTTCTTTATTAACACCACTAACTGCAGAGTAAGAAAAAATTCTTCTTTCTTCCGAGCTAGAAGGCACTGGCATACGTAGCCAAAAAGAAATTGTATACTGTTCATCCTTATTAAGGGCGTATTCTTTTCCATTGTTTGAGGATACTGCTAAAACCACTTTATTTATTGTGTTGGTATCCTTAGCAATTTTTATTGTTTGATCAAAATGGCCTTCCTGAGTAGAGACCGTCTTTTTATCAGCGTAGACTGAATAATTTCCATATAAATCTTGAATGTCTTGCGTACCTTCACCAAGTCCATTCAAATGTACCGTATTACCTTTAAAATCAGTGGCTAAATCATATTTTCTACTATATCTTCGTATATATCTTTTTCTTTTGACTACTGTATCATGCGCAGCAATATAAAGATCAATAACTTCGCGTGGACTTACAAACTTTTCTCTAGCTTCAGTCTGATATTTATAATAACTTTCGGCACTAATTGAGCCATTATTATAGGCTTCTTCTAAAGAATCCAAAAAATATTTCTTAGAATCTATAACATATTGATCAAGTTCTTCTTTAATTTTTTGCCACACAATATCATTGAATATTTTACTAGCATTCTCTAAATTCGCCGTCATAGAATTTTTGGCAAAAGTCTGCATAAGCATAGGGAATTCACTAAAAATTTCTTCACACTTAGCTTTAATTATTTTCCTATCTTCTTCACTATAAGCCTGATTTGTGGCGTCAAATTCCATAACAGTTTTAACAGTTTTTAACATATTCCTAAAACCGGTTATTGCAAGTCTGCTTTCATTCCACAAACGGCTTAAAATATTATTTTCCCATTGTACATACGCATTAAGAGTAAAATTCTTTATATCATTTTGATACTGGTCTACATACTTACCAAACATACTATCATAAGCTTCCATAGTCTCAGCCTTGGCATACATTGAATTAATGGCAATTGCACCAACTGTAATTCCTAATCCCGCAAATCCACCGCCATCAGTTGCAAAAATTAAGAATGCATCAAGTGTCGCATTTGCAAAAGCCTGTTCATACTTTTCTGCTGACAAATTCTTATATGCACAATAAAAGGGAAGGATTGACATTAAGTCATCTTTAATTTGGTCTATACTAACTTCTTTCTTCTGCGCTAAATTATACAAATCCTCCAATATCTGGCCTGACCACACTGCAAAGCCCACAGCACCTAATGTTTGATCTGCCCCTTCTTTTAACTTCATCATTGCAGTTGTTTTGGGTATATAAACATCTTTAGTATTTTTAAAAGTTTCTTCTAAATCCTCATTTAAACTAGGCCTTTCGGTCAAGACTTTCGAATTGTCTAATTTCATAACATGATTAATCATTGGCGCAGTAATCTCAGAAACGGTTACCTTTACACTAGTCTTATCACGAATATCAGTTTCAAATTTAGTACCTTTAATTGGACTCAAATTATAATTGGTTGTATTTAGGGAACTTCTAGGCATACTTTCATCAACGACAAAGTCTGACTTATATTTAATTTTTGAAATTATAATACCACTAATGTTAGTGTCCAGTATTGTATCATGACTAATTTTCTGACCTGTAAAATTCTTTATTTTAATATCAGATGGAAGGTAGCTTGCTTTAATTTTAGGCAATGATACCATACGTTGCATGCCCGCTACTTCGAGCTCAAGAGCTGGATTTTCGCTAACTACAGGTGTTAATGCAGTATGGAAATCTAACTCTTGAGACAAGAGTCCTCTATCCTCATCAAAGGTTTCTCGAAGACGATTCAAAATATCAACACGATACGACCAGACACCAAGATTATCAGGCATCAAAGTATAATAACTACGAGTTTTAATATTTAATATTCTTGCAAATTTGGCTTCATCAATAAAAAATCCGTCTTGAACATAACGCTTAATATTTCTAGGATTAACTATAAATTTTTTACTTTCTTGGTTGTATTTCACTCCATAACAACTTTCAATAAAATGTTGAAAGTCAGATGAAATTTCGAACCCTCTATATTGATTTAAAAAGCTTGAAACATTTTGATAAACTCCATCGACACTTTCAGTGGGGTCATCTTCATTTCTCCCATTATATAAAAAACCAATGTAAGTACTTTTAAGATGATCAGATATTTCTATATCGTCATCTATAGTATGCTTGTTAAAAGTTAGTAATTCTTCCATTGGCGTTTCCTTAAATGCATCATTATCACCGGTAACACGACCCCATGTTGTCGCCCAAGCTGGTGTTTCACCGGAACGATTAACAGGGTTAGCGATTCCTTTCTGAAAATGCAAACCATGCGTCATTTCATGCAACAAAGTTAATGTCGGATCTAACAATGCAACATCATCGGTTTCATGGGCTTTAAATCTAGTTGAAAAGAACGGATCAAACTGAACAGTAAAAAAAGAACCAGACCCTAATTTAGGAAATCCTTCAGGTTGAAATCCTGCGGTTGCACAAGCCTCGGTTATTGGTAAATTTGTAGCAGGTGGAATAATAACGATATTTGCTTTTTTACTTCCGACTTTTTTGTTCCAAACACTAGTAACTGGATCCTGCAATAAAACATCTACAGAATTGAATTGATCAAAAATATCAGTTGAACTTGTTCCTGCTTGTTTGGGAAAGCCACATATATTTCGAAATTGAATTTCTTCAAAAAATTCCTTAATATATCTAGACTCATTGCATTTATTCTTATAAAATGAAAAAACTTTTTTAATTCCTTCGAAATAATCAGATTTTTGACTGTCTAATGATTCACCTAGAAATTCACGTGTAAGTCTAGCACTACTATAATAATCCACCATTTCGTGATCATCTTCTACTCCCGAAGCACCAGTATCCAAACGATCTGTTGAGATAAAAATACCAGAACTAATTTCATACAATTTAAGATTTCTATATTCTATTCTTCCTTCTCCATCAGCATCATACGCGCTCATTTGTATCCGACTCATAAAAACATGTACATCATTTAAACTCTGAGTAGTTGAATCAAAACTCTCGAGTATAGGTGACTCGTAATTAACGTCAAACATTTCTAAAACATCCATTATATTTCCTCCATTTGTATAACTTAATTGAAAAATATCCATAGTACTTTTACATAGATCAATAAATTATTTTTCAAAAGCTGACTAGTTGATCACTCTAGCAGTGTATTTGTTGATATTACCTTTTAATTAATTCCTAAATCATAACTTCAATCTAAACTTAAACATCATCTTTGACAAATAAAAAAACCTATACCAATAAAAAATTTGATGTATTCAGGACCTTCAAAATAAGATAAATTATGCTAAACCAATTGTAAACGCTCTTAAATCATGTTAAAATACGAACATTTTTTAAAACGCCTGTTTAACACTGTTACACGTTATCATAGGCGCATCTACTTATTTAAATAAATTGTATACTCACCGAATTTGTGATAAGGATAACTTAAAAAAACAATCTAATGTAGAATTCTAATCATTAAATAAAGAATTAATGTGTTAATTTAATTGAGAATTTTTTTAATATTTAATGTACAAAAAAATCTAATTTTTCTAGGACTGAATCTATAAACGTCTAATCATATTTTTTACTTATCAATAAAAAATAATTAAACTAACTACATTCTTAATGTGGTACTTCGATATCTTCTAATGATGGTTATACGTGAATAGTTAAAATTAAATGTCACCATTAATTAACTTAATTTATCAACACCTAATTATATTACTTAAAAAAATTCAAAAACTACTCAACAATCTATCAAATAAAAACTGATCTAATTTTCATAATTAAATTTATAATCTATTAAAAATAAAACTATTACTTATAGAAATAAATTTTATGTTTACAAAGAAAGACGTAGGGTTACACACATATCCTTCCGCCTTTCTTTGTACCTAATGAAAATTATCATCGGCTAATCTTTTACCATATATATAATGGTTATCTAAAATTTATTTGCTAAAGCTAAATTCTAATATAAAATTCACTAGTTTCAGACTAGCTGAAAACTCTTTACCAGCCTTACTCTCAAAACCTTTTAATTCCTTCGTTTGTCCATTCTCAATTAATTGTTCAGCAATAGCTTTAGTAATTGTCTTGCCAGCAATTTTTTTGGCGATCGAAAACTTACATGGTATTTCAGACTTATAGTTAGAACAACCATAAAAAGTTTTCCGATCAATTACATTACCTGTTTTACAAACAGGGCATTTACCAATCAATAATTTTTTCTTTTCGGCTGCTTGTTCACTAGCCTGTGTTTGGATTGCATTATTCAGTGTGGTTCCTTCTGCGATTTGTCCTGGAACCTCTTGTACGAGCTTATTTACTAACTTATGAATATTGGCTAAGAACTCGTCTTGCGTACGATTACCATGTCCTATATCACTCAAAGCCAATTCCCATTTAGCAGTAAGCTCCGGTGAAGTTAGCAAGGGCTGCATTTTGACAGCCTCACACAAAACAATTCCTTGTGTTGTTACCTTCAGTTTGTTCTTCTCAACGACGATATATTTCTTATCTTTAAGACGATCAATAATACCAGCCCGAGTTGCTTCAGTTCCAATTCCTTCAGTCTGAGACAGAATTTCCTTCTCATCATCGGATAGTTCCCGGCCCGCGCGCTTCATGGCCGTGATTAAAGTACCTTCAGTGTAAAATTCTGGTGGTGTGGTCATCTTATTTTCTGCATTCAAAGTTGCGTTAACAGCTTGCCCAGTAGTAACATTTGGTAAAATTGCAGCTTCATTGTTATTATTTGGCTCATCACCGAAGATTTCTTTCCAACCGTTGCCAGTAATAACTTTACCAACGGCTTTAAAATTCACATTACTAATTCCTACAGTAACTATTGTTTCATCATAGGTAAAGTCAGCTAAAAACATAGCCATTGTGTTCTTTAATACTAGCCAATAGATTTGAGATTCTAAAGCACTAAATTTGGCTCTTTGAGCTTCACTTGGGATTGTTCTCGTTGGAATTATAGCGTGGTGTTCTTGCACCTTTTTACCGTCCACATAACGCTTACGTGGTTCTGAATAGAATTTAGCAGCATCAAAGTTCAATGCGCCTAAGTAGTCTAAATATTGCTCATTCAGATACTTAAATTCGTTTTCCGTGATAAACTGCGTATCAGTTCTCGGATACGTCAAAAACTTTTTCTCATACAATGATTGAACTGCATTCAAAGTATCACTAGCGCTTGCCTTAAACATTTTATTTGCCTTACTTTGTAACGCAGAGAGGGAAAATAATCGTGGCGACTCAGTCTTTTTTTCAGTCTGATTTACATTGATCACCTTGGCTTGCTGGGAATCATAAGACAAGCTATGTTTTTGCATAAATTCAGCTAGTTTATTTTCATCATTAAACTTAGTAGTCGGATCCATCTTAGCTTTAAAATCGCCCTCATTGGTGTGCACATTTGCCACTAGCTCACTGAATGGTTGCGGTATGAACTCTTTAATCGCCATCTGACGCTCATAAATCATATATAACGTTTGAGTTTGTACCCGACCAATTGAAATTACCCCCTGAACATTACGTCGCCATAAACTCAATGAGTACAAGGGGCTGGCGTTCATACCAACTAACCAATCACTGTATTCACGCGTTTGAGCTTCAATGAATGAGTTGTAGTGAGCATAACCATCTTCAAGTTTTTTAAAGCCTTCTTGTAGGGCAGGGCCACTTTCTCTAAAGAATTAACCCAAAGTCGTTTAACAATTTTATGGTCTACATCAGCTCCAGAAAGCTTGATAATTGACCAAGCAATATTTTCTCCCTCACGATCAGAATCTGTGGCAATAATTATTTGGTCTGCTTTTTTCAACCAGTCACTCACAATTTTAAACTGTGCCTTTTTGTCCTTACTAACCACGAATTTGAATTTATCAGGAATAATAGGTAGATTATTTAAATCCCATTTCTGGTATTTATCCGAGTACATTTCAGGGCTGGCCAACTCCACCAAATGGCCAAACCCATAAGTAATTATTGTTTGCCCCTCATAAACTTGGTCTTGGACTTCAAAATAACCATTCTTACGTTCAAACTTAGAAAAACTATCTGCATAAGCCGCAGCTTGATTCGGCTTTTCTGCAAGAATTACATTTAACATTCGTTACCTCCTTATTAATTATTGGCAGAATACGACAAAAAAGCAGAGTTACAAAAAACTCCGCTTTTTATTTGGTTAATCAATATAGAACAAACAATCATAAACTCTATTTTTTAATGGTCGATAATAATTGTAATGAATCTCTAATTTTAGTTTTTACATTTAAGTTTGCATCTATTTCCACACAGTTAACCACATAATAATATAAAACATCAAGAAATACTTTGGTATTGCATGTACCTTCCAATGCTATCAAGGATTTTATATCATTCAGAAATTGATACATATCATAAGGTGTAATATAGCCCTGACTAATCTCAGAAGACCATTTTTTTACAAAATCCTTGTAGTCGGTTGATTTTTGCGATTCTATTATGTACGATTCTTTTACTTTTTTTGATAGATATTTAATTTCGTTCTCCCGTTTATCATTACTAATCCGCTTTAAATCAAAATCATTAATAATAGAACCAACAGAGTCTAAAATATTTAGTGCATCTTCCGTTTCAAGTTCCTGACTTTGACTCAACTGAATTAAATCTCCAACAGCATCTGTATATCTTTCTTTTTCAAAATAAGCTCGAATTAAGGCTGTATACTCTGTTAAATCCGACATAGTAGTGTTTTCAAAAGATTGTTTGTGGCTTTCTACTATATTGAATGCCTCAATCTCATTGATTTCAGTTAAAGTTGCATCTTTATCTCTTACGTCATTTAATTGATAATCCAACATTTTGTTGACGGATCCATCATTTGATTCAATCATATGATAGGTTTCTTTTTTTGAATTAATCACAGCGTACACGGTTTCAAATTCCGCAGTAACGGTAGAAATTAATATCCAGGCAAACTGATCTTGTACAAAAAAGCTTTCTCCACTTGAAATCCCTCCCAACTCTTGAATGCTAATTTCATTACTTTTTGGTGTTTTCCATTTTAAAACTGTGTTTATTACTGGAGTCTGAGCAAGTGTTGTCATAAAAATACGTCCCTCGGCGTAATAGAATACAGGCCTAGCACGTTTTTTTTCGTTTTCCCATCTTTCTTCCTGTTCTTTTTGTTTTTGTTTATATTCAGTTATCTTTTGTTGTCTCGTTTCTGCTTGACCCATTTGCCAACGATAGAGGGCAAATAACAGTGTCAGACTTGGTGTTGTTGCACTCAAATACGAAAATAATTCTGTCCAAGACGTAAATATTATCAACACTGGAATTGAAATTATGTACAAAACTGCGAGTAATTTTAAAAAGTTTTTTGTTAGCATTTTTATCTCACTTCTATAATTTTTTAACAAGAGCTTTCAAAGTTATAGTCTACCTTATTTATCTCAATAAAAAATGACGAGATTGTATTATCTATTAATTAACTCCTAATACTTCTCCACATTTTGTACAACTTAGTGATTTCTTATGTCGTCCTAAAACGTCGTTAATACTGGTTTAAAAATTGTCGCAAAAAATTTTTAAATGGTATAATATACTACGTAGTTAAGGCAAACAAAAAGCCCAGTGCTAAAACACTGAGCCCCAGGTTGTCTTGACGGTAGCTAGGATTATAAAATAAAACCCGCTAACCTGCCAAAGTTTTAGGCGGGTTTTTATTTTGTCTTATTTCTTGTTGTGCTTGTCGAGATAACTCAACAAAGCAACTAAGAATGTACCAAACATCAGCATTAAACTGATCGCATCTGATACAGACATTACTGCTAACTCCCTTCGTTAGTTTCTGTGATCTATGATTTACAATCATAGGCATCACCCACTTTCGAACATGGATTTAGCTACCGCCGTTAAACCTGTAAGATTATTATATCATGAATAGTAATTCCAATAATTCATCGATTAGAACCTTATTATCTAGTTAAACCGCGATTTTCTTGTTCAATTTCAGTTTCTTCACGTTCCTCATTTTGCATAAGTTTCCGAGTTGCTTTAGCTTCGTCACGAGCCTCCCTAGTTAAATCTCGGATTGAGCGTTTTATTTGGCTTGTCACATTTGGAATATAAAGCTTTTTTGAACTATGATTGTTCTTTTCTTCTATACTTTTAGCTTTATCACTATGTGTCTGACTTTTCTTTTGAGAAAACATCAATTTATCAACATTACCAATCTCTTTATCGGTTATTTTTAAGTCACCATTTTTAACTGAATTATTAAACTCTCGATAAATTGAATTTGCAATTTCTTTTTTAAGTCGTTCCAATCTATTTTCTGACCATTTTGCTTTGCCAGAACCTTTACCATAATCTTTAACATTCAATCCATCAATTTTCTTAGCTTCAGATAAGAATTCACCATACATTTCTGCCATCGGCCCTTCAAAAATATCATCAATTAATTTTGCTGTTTGAAGATTAGCAGCTAACATTTTACTCATACCCGAATTGCTTTTTGAAGAAGCAATGTCCAGATTAAATTTGAAATTGGAATTTCCAACTTGCCATTTACCCGCCAAATCTTTTGGAAGCTGGTCCCAAATTCTCTGCAAGCCTGCCGAAATTTTAGAATCCGTAGACATTAACGATTCAAAATTTAACTTAACATTTTTTTGTGCTTCACCAACTGCTTTATAAATTTCAGCTCTTTTTTCTTTCTCAGCGGAATTCATTAAATCACTCATAAATCTGCGTTTTGTTTGATCGATTACCGAAAGTTTCATTGCACCTTTAGGTTCCCCATCTTTATATAACATTTCTGGTCTTGTTTCCTTTGACTTCTTAGCAAACCATAAATGCATGTTTAGGTGATCTGTGTCCTGGTGAATTACTCCAAACCAAACAACATCGTCTTCCTTTTCACCCAATGGCTTTGGGAATCCTTTATCAAAGATATTCTGCACAACTTTTTGTTCTGCTTGCTTTAAAGCAGTTTGGTTAATTGAGTTAGTCGTTGGATCATAAAGTCCATTTTCGTATAGCCAATCGCCTCGGATTGAAAATGCCATCTCTACTAATGTGTTGCCATTGTCTTGTGCAGTGTCTAAATCTGTTTTTAATTTTTGGACTTCTTCGTCAGATAAATTTAACGAATTACTGTTAAACAAAGGGTGTTCTTCATTAGTCGCACTAGCTCTTGTTGCATATCCTAATTTAACTTCAGATTCTGTATCATATTCAGTGTTTTTCTCCCAGGCATCTTTAATCATATTATTTGCTTCAGTAACTTTAGAGTTTTTTTCTGCATATAGATCAATTAAATTTGAGTAACGTTGTCCTTTTGAATTTGCAGT
Organism: Weissella oryzae SG25; assembly: GCF_000691805.2. Taxonomy (GTDB): domain Bacteria; phylum Bacillota; class Bacilli; order Lactobacillales; family Lactobacillaceae; genus Weissella; species Weissella oryzae. The sequence goes on from NZ_DF820494.1 coordinate 65,760, forward strand.
GTTAGCTGTAACGAATGCAGTCGGAAGTATCACACTTCCTTTACTAGATTCGCCTAATTTGAATTTTGCATAGCCACCAGTTTTTGCCATTGACTTACCTCTAAGTGTTTTGTGCCACTGTATATTTCTAACAGTTCACTTATCCATCTTTTTTAATTTATTTATTGTAAAAATGTTATCAACGTTATCGAAAATACTCGCACAAATAGCAATGACACCAATAATAAAACTATGAGTCCAAAGCATTAATAATAAAATCAGTAATTGTATTATTGTAGTTGATATAATTCCGACTCGTAACGCTGATAAAGTACCTTCACGTGCTTCAATCTGTTCCATTTGTCTTTTGTAATTTTTCATATTTACGCCCTTCAAAATGGCCAATCAATGCGGCCATGTTCTATTATCCAAATTACAAATGCAATACACAGTAATATTTCTGCTAATAAGTGATAAAAATCATCTTTTGAATACTTATTTCTATTGTTCTTATTCTTCTTAGCCATTTATTCTTCCATTTCTTTATGAATATCTTCTAGTAATTCACTGACTGAATAATATTTTTGTTCTACAATGCTGAACCTATCCTTTAACCTGTCGTGAGGAATATGTACCAGTTCAGCTGTTTCTTCAAGGGTTAAATTGAAATGATTTTTAAAAGTATAAGCAATTTGAATTTGCCAGTACTCACCCCTTTCTGCTCTCCTAACTGCTAAAGGTTTGTCTAATGAATTTCCACCTTCGTGGTCGCGCCAGTCCCATTCATCTATTGCATCAATTAATTGTTGAATTTCATTTAACGCCATTACACTACTCCTTTTAAAAAATTTTCAGAAAGCCTGCCGATTTTTAATAATCAGAATTTAAGCTGTTTGAAGAATTTCTATTTTTAATATTTTGCTTAGTTAATTGTCTTTGATTAATAAATTTGGCAAATACTTGAGCGTATCTTGTACTTGAATCCATTTCATTTTCTTGTTGCGTGCTTAAAATATTTGCTACACCATCTGGGAAATCTTTTGAAAGATCAGCTAACGTGTAGACCATAGAAGAATTAAATGCAGCCAAGTTTTTAATATCTTCAAGTTGTCGATAAATATTCTTTTCAATTGAATTTGCCTCACCCATTGAACCGATTTTCCGACGTAACTTTTCTACCTGCATTAAAGAGTTTCCTGGAACAGTTACAATATTTTCCACAAAAAAATGTAATGCAAATTTATAAATCTCAGTCATTGAAATTGATTTAGAATCAAACGACTCTGGGTGAGCAGACATCCAATCAAACATCATCGTAAAATACCATTTTTCTAATTCGCCCATTTTAATATTGATTTGATTTGGAATCTTTCTAATTGAGACTTCTTGCAGAAGTGCTTCAATCTTGTCTAACTCTTCAAATACAGAATCAGGAATGGCATCTTCTTGAACGTTTTGATATTTTTTCAATAACAAATTTTTTCGTTTACTTAATTTGCGTTGCGTTTCTTGCTTAATTTGATTTAACGTTTGCCGCATAATATTTCCTTTCTAAAACAACAAAACTTCCTTTGGCGCACTACCTGTACTTGTTGAAAAAATTTTTTCTGAAAGCTTATGTGAAGATTTTTGATTTTTTTGAATGGAATATTCAGGAACAATTAAAGTACCTTCAGGGGTGCGTATTTCGTACTCTGGAAAGTATTTATTGTGTACATTGTCTATTACACCGGATATTAAACCATCAATAGAATTATGATTTTGCCAATAACGAAGATATGAAGTACCAGTTAAATGTACTGAATCATTTTTCTTAAATCGTCTTGGTGTTAGTAACTTACACATTTTTCCTCCTCCAAAGTTAAATTAAAACATTTGCTTGATAATCTGATTTTTAATTTCTCCAAACTCAATAATTAATCGCTGCATTGCTTGGATCACATCTTGATTTGAAGCAACAATTCTTTCAGTTGAATTATTATGTGACTCAATTAATCTATTTTGATTCTCAATCATTAAATCCATTTGTGTCTTCAAAGTATTTGCGGCTTCATTTTCTGAAATTCGTTTTGCATACTCCTCTAGAACATCAATTAATAACATGTTTCTTGAAATCCCTAGAACTTTTGCACGCTTTTCAATTGCGTTAATAGCAGAATCATGAAGGTCACGAACTAAAAGATTTTTCATCGTTTCACTCCTTTTAATAACGAGGTGGGTCAAGGTAACAGGTTAAGGGAAAATGATATCACTTTGTGATACACCCCGCCGTGCGGGCATTTTCTACGATACCAAAAGATTTGAAAGGCTATACCAAAGCTACCGTACCCCTAGAACCTAACTACCCCTTGGTCTATACCTTAACTACCTTGCGAATTTCACAAAAAAATAAATCAATTAGTTAAAATGAACTAATGACTTATTCAATTTACTTTTAGAATTTAATAACTTTACCCACAGAATTTTTACCAGCTTTTGCATCATTCAATTGAGAATTTAGCTTCTTCAATTTCAGATTTTGGTCTGAGATTTCTGCTTTAATTTTTGCTCGTTGTTCGATTCCTGAATTAATTAATTGTTGCTTTGCATTAATTTGGCTATCAATTGATTGACTATCTGTATCGTTAGTTACAGATGCTTTTTGAGATTCTAAGATACTTTTATCACTCTGTAATTGTGCATTACTCTTTGCAATCTGTTTAATTGAATCATTGTTTTTAGCTACTAACGTTCTCAAGTTTTTAATCTGAGCATTTGTTTCCTGAATGATTAAATCGGTTTGAGTTACATTTTTAGCCAAGATAGCATTCTTTGGAGTGTCTCGATTAATAATAAATTTCGCGGACAAATCGTCACTGTCTGTAATGGTATTTTGTGAACTTGAACTAGTTGATGCGATTGATACTTTAGTTGGGTCAATCTGCTTATCCTTTAGCACAACTTGAATATCTTGGAACCCACTATTTACATGTTCTACTTCAATCACTCCGGTATTAGTTGAGGTTGGAATGAATGATGCCAACGTTTTGGGGTTACTGCTTAACCACTTATCACCCTTAAAATCAAACTTGATATTATTCCAATTCATTGGGTCATTCGCAAAATTATTACCATTCGAAAAATCAAAATAGAGCAATATTTTATTTTGGCTACTATCAATACTGGCTTTCGTCAACGTAGCTGTTTTACCAAATGTTCCAAAAGATTGTGCTTGATTAAATCGTGCCCCTGGTTGATTACTTGAGTGTGAAGATAGCAGTGTTGATAAAGCTAAACCGACAGGAATCATGATAAGGATTAAAAAGATTAGGGTTAGGCTTGTCCTGTAATTATCAAAAAAATCATATCTTTTATCACTACGCCACTGCTTAAGTTTGCCCCAAAAAGTTTTTGAATTTGAATCATTCTTACTTATATAACGCATATTAACCAATCTCCCCGATTATGTCGTAATCACTGCTGTTCATTACTGAGGTGCCTTCAATATCATTCAATACTGACTCATCTGCGTCAGTAAATTGCTCTTGATCAACGGAATTGTCTACGTGGTCAGTCGGATTATTCGGATTACTTTCTTTTGGTTTAGTGGTTAAAAATTCCACTGAGTTAACTTTATTTTGCACGCCATAATGCTTCTTTCCGTCCGCATCAGTGTAAACATAACTCTGTATTTCAAAATTAACGGCTAACTTTGCACCAGGATAATTAGCATATTTACTTAAATTATTTGCCACGCCATTAAAGGCAATAAAAGGCACATAATCTACCTTTCCTGTATTTGAAAAGTTTCTTTTGACGGCCAACGTAAAATTAATCTTTGACGTATCATTTGTTCCTAAATGTTCTTTTAATTCAAATTGACGAACGACATTCCCTACAATTAATAAACTCTGCATTATCTATTCTCCTAAATTACGGTTTAAAAACCTTCTTGCTTGAAGCCCAAGTACAGTAAGCCAAAAAGTATTAACCAATAAATCAATAGCTTAATTTTTTGACTACCTGTTCTCAAGTCTGATTTAAATGCAACTCTAAACGTGTACTCTTGTTCCTGTTCCTGAATCTCAAAAAAATGCTTTGGTCCAATAATTAGAACATCGAGTTTTGGTAAAGTTAAAACAATATATGCCCAAATAGTTTTCATTTTTTGGCTATCACTCAATTTTATTTCTGAGTTATTATTTACCTCTAATAACTCTTTAGTAATTTTTTGCAGCGACAACACGGGTATCTTTTCATTCGATAAATTAGATTGAAGAATTTCTTTTAATTTATCAAATGTTTCTCTGCCATTAATTTTTTCAAACAGCTCAATTTCTAACTCTGACAGTTGAAATTGTTTTCTCAATAATGCTGAAGTAGATTCAGAGTTTTGTTCTTCCCTATGTTTTTCTAATCTAATAGACCTTACCTTTTGTTCAAATGTTTCTATTCTTTCTTCTGGAAAATTTGTTGGTTTAAACATTACAATTAATCCCCTTTTACTTTTTAGATATTTTTTTTGATTGAATAGGTGATTTCTTCTTTAAACCACTTACGTAGTAATTCAACTTTATCTAACTTTGTTAAGCTCGCTTTTGGTACGGACTTCAATCTAATTTCAGATTTTATTAAATGACGTTTATGTGCTGTATTTACGACATAGTAGTTATCATGCCAATAAATTAAATTCTTTTTTTTACGTAATATTTCTGAATCAACAATAAACCGTTCCTTTTTATCGGATATTCCTTCAGGTGAGATTTTTGTTGCTAACACCCAAATGTACTGAGCTTTATGTTCATTAAATAAATCTAACTCAAGTTGTTTTTCAATTATCTGATTCTCAATTTGCTTTTCAGACTTCTTTTGTTGCCTTTTTTTCTTGGATCTATAATTGATGTTCGAAGGATTATCTGTAAAAGATGGCTTCCCACAATCAAAAATATTTAATTCAGTCTGTGAGAAGTTCATTTCCTTTATCCTTCTTTCTTCTTAAGTTTGGTCACCATGTAAAATGGCTGCTTAGTGTCATTCATGCGTTGCAGAATTGATTTCAGCTCATTCTCTGAGGTTTTAAAAAGTCTGTAACCACCAGCATTTCTAATCTTCTTCGACTCAATACAATCCAATAATGCTTGATGTAATAGTGGCTCTGTTGACTCAGCTAAAATTATTTTTTCTCTTTTTATGTCAGTAACAAAATATATATACCTCGATTCATAATCATTAGTCATACTGCCACCTATCCCTCATATATCTCAATTTAATTAACTAACTCAATGTCATCATCTAAATTTTTGTATTTGTTGATTTCTATTTTTATCTTGTCTCCCTTGTTGTAGCGAGCAAAACTACCATGTTCATCAACGGAAATATTTCCAGTTCCTACTGGATTTTTGACAATATAAGCTACCGACGTGCCAAATAAATTACTTGATTTTTCAACGTTCAAAATAGTTGTTTCCTCACTTCTGTGTGTTTCAGCCTTAGCAACTTGTTGCCACTGCTCCATAAGAAAAGCTATCAGCATTACAGCCAAGATAAACATTATTAAATTGAGGACAAATTTTGCGAAAAACTGTTTTGTATCATAAAAATTAAACATTGTTAATTCCTCTCATCGTTTAAACTTCTTATATATCTGAATTATAAAAAACCAAGCAACAAACTATGAAGGAACAAAAGCCTACGCTGAGATCTGATAATACACGTACAGTTACTGACTTTTCAGATGTTAAAAATGTAGAGTCGAATATTAAAGTAATTATCACAGTGCAAACTAAACTAATCGCAAGCCTGACAATATGAGCGCCAACTATTTTTTCTCTTGCAACTTGGTAATCCTTATCAATACCGAATACTGCATCTAAGCTTTCAGATTTATACTCAACTTGCTGCTTATAAGTTAAGTAAAAGTCTGTATTAAAGCTATCAGGTTCCAACTTTACTCGAACCAGTCCGGATTCATTAGCAATTTCGTCATAAAAATCAGATATCATCTGATATGCTTTAGCTCGTGGTTCAATTTCTGGTTTAAGTATTATTTGTAAATCCTGTAAATCAGTTGACGTGACTAACGCAAATTTGTCGGTCAATAATCTTTCAATAATTAAAGCTTCAATCTGTGGTTTTTGACGTTCTAACTCTTTTCTAAAGTTAACGATTGCTTTTTCACGTTGCTGTTCAATTTCGGCGTTTCTGGCACTGCGTCGCTTTTCAATTTCATTTTGGTACACCTTTTGTCGTAAAGTTCTTTCTTGTTCGATAGGTTTCATTGTTGCCTCCCTTTGGATCTATATTAATTTAGTGGACAGTTTTTTGTTTCATTTTTATTATTTATGTAGACACAAAACCGGGAGGTTTTTATGGGAACTTATAATCGTTATGACGATGAATTCAAGCAAAACTTAGTTAATTTACATAGCTCTGGTAAAACACTAGCCCAACTGACTAAAGAGTATGGCGTTTCTTCTTCGGCTCTATCTAAATGGGTTCGTCAATTCTCTGAAGTAAAGCTAGATAATAATCAGGTTCTTACTGCTCAACAAGTTAAAAGGCTCCAGAAACGTAATGCCCTGCTTGAAGAAGAAAACCTAATATTAAAAAAAGCCATTGCCATATTCACGCCTCACGACTAGATCGTTTAAATGCAATTCATTCTTTACGTTTCGAACACTCAATCGTTACTCTTTGTCGTGTTTTAAACATCAATCGAAGTACTTACTATAAGCATTTCAACGGTAAAGTTGCTCCTAGAGTTCTTGAAAATCAGAAACTAAGAAAATTAATTTTTGATATCTACCATCAAACTGATTTTCGTATTGGTTCTAATAAGATGACTTGCATTTTGAATAATGAATATGGCTATAACATTTCTGCTGGACGCGTATACCGACTTATGAAATCTATGAATCTACCCCAAATGAGTACCGCTAAGCCGAAATTTCGATATCAGAAAATCATTGAAGACCAACAATTTCCTAATATTATTAATCGACAGTTTTCTTCTTCTAAACCTAATCAAAAA
>NZ_DF820495.1 GCF_000691805.2 Weissella oryzae SG25
TTCGCAAATGTTTTTGCATCAAGTAAACTTGATGACCCTACACATTTGTTTTATCGAAACGTTATTCAGTTTTCAATGATCTACTTGTCGTTTGACAACTTGATATATACTACGCTAAGTAACCCATTATGTCAACAACTTATTTTTATAAGGTATCAACTGGCTTTAAGTAATATATGTCATTGCCTTACGACTTAAATAATATACCACTTTTTATAATTGTTCGTCAATAACTTAGTTTTTTAATTTTTTCCCGAACAATAAAAAAAGCAGATTAGTTGCCTAATCCGCCTTTTAATCGGTTATTTTTTAGAATAAAGCTAATTGATTTTCATCTGGCATATCACTAAGTACCCCGTTGTCATCCAAGTAGGCCATTAGCGTCTGTGAGATACCGCCTCGTTGTGAAAGGTCTTCTTTTGACAAAAATTCACCTTCACCACGAGCGGCAATAATTCTTTTAGCAACATTATCACCAAGACCAGGTACGGCATTAAAGGGTGCAATCAATGTATTACCGTCAATAATCCATTCTTCTGAATCCGACTTATATAAATCAACCATTGAAAAGTTAATACCCCGTTCCATTGCTTCGTTAGCTAGTTCTAGAACGGTCAATAAGTCTTTATCTTTAGCACTTGCATCGTTACCCTGTCGGCGAATCTCTTCAATTCGGGCCTTTAGTGCACTTAAACCACGTGACATGGCTACAATATCAAAATTACTTGCACGCACAGAAAAATAAGCTTTGTAGTAGAACATTGGAAAATGTACTTTGAAATAAGCAATCCGTAAGGCCATCAAAACATAAGCCGCCGCATGGGCTCTGGGAAACATATATTTAATCATTTGACTAGATTCAATATACCATTCCGGCACACCTGCTTCACGCATTTCAGCTTGGTATTCGTCAGAAACGCCCTTACCCTTACGCACCTTTTCCATAATCTGAAAGGCGGATTCAGGATTCACCCCCCAGTTAATCAAATCGGTCATAATCTTATCACGCGTTCCAATCACCGTCGAAATTGTTGCTTGCCCATTTTCGATTAGTTTCTCGGCATTGCCTAGCCAAACGTCGGTTCCATGTGAAAGGCCGGAAATTTGTAGTAAATCGGTGTAAGTCTTAGGGTTAGTCTTTTCTAACATCCCCCGTACAAAGCTCGTTCCAAATTCAGGAACGCCCAGGGTTCCGGTCTTAGAATAAATTTGGTCGGGTTCGACATTTAGGGCATCCGTACCAGAAAATAGGCTCATCACACCGGGATCATTCATGGGAATGGTCGTTGGATCAATGCCGGAAAGATCTTGCAATGAACGAATCATCGTTGGGTCATCATGCCCTAGAATATCCATTTTAAGGATATTATCGTGAATTGAATGGAAGTCAAAGTGGGTCGTCCGCCAAGTTGCATTAATATCATCAGCTGGAAACTGAATTGGCGTGAAATCATAGATTTCCATATCATCTGGCACAATCAAAATTCCAGCAGGATGCTGACCAGTCGTCCGTTTAACTCCAGTTGCTCCCTTAGCTAAGCGTTCAACTTCTGCTCCCCGCAGGCTTAGTTCGTGATCACGCTCATAAGCTTTGACATAACCAAAAGCCGTCTTATCAGCAACTGTCGCGATGGTCCCCGCTCTAAAGACATTATTTTCACCGAAAAGAGATTTCATGTAATTATGCGCAAAGGGTTGATAATCACCGGAGAAATTAAGATCAATATCGGGAACCTTATTACCTAAGAAGCCCAAGAAGGTTTCAAAGGGGATATTGTGCCCATCCCCAATTAACTTACTACCATCAATTGGACTGAATTTTTCGGGTAAATCATAACCTGATTCAAATTCACGTGGATTAACAAACTCAACATAATCACCACTTTCAGACCGATAATGTGGTGGTAAGGCATTAACTTCAGTAATTCCGGCCAACATTGCGACCAATGATGAACCAACCGAACCACGTGAACCAACCAGATAACCATCCTTGTTAGATTTAAACACCAATCGTTGCGCCACCAAGTAGATGACCGCAAAACCGTTATCGATAATTGACTTTAACTCACGCTCAATACGTGCTTCGATTATCAAAGGAAGCGGATTACCATACATTTTATGGGCTGTTTCGTAAGTCTTATCTCGAATTTCTTGGTTAGCAGTTGGCATATTAGGTGGATAATTACCCTTTTTAATTGCCACAATATCATCTGCAATCTTATCAGCAATTAACCGACTATTAGTCACAACTAATTGATAGGCCAAGTCCGTTCCCATAAATTCATAATCATCCAATAACTCCTGAGTTGTCCGGAAATGCAATTCTGGTAACTGATAACGGTTGAGCGGATTAGCACCACCCTGTGAAGATACTAGAACCTTACGATAAATATAATCTTCTGGGTTTAAATAATGTACATCCCCAGTTACGACAACTGGTTTATCTAGCTTTGAACCAATTTCGCTCGCTTGTTTTAATAGTTCTTGTAACTGACTTTCACTCTTGATTAATTCAGCTTCAATTAGGGGCGCATAGTTGGCGCGCGGTTGAATCTCAATAAAGTCATAATAGCGTGCCTTTTGCGTGGCTAACTCCACGCCCTTTTGCATCAAAGCTTCCCAGAACTCGCCAGTATTATCACCGGTACCAACTAAAAGCCCCTCACGATATTTATTTAATAAAGACCTTGGTACGCGCGGAACACGATAAAGATACTTCGTATTGGAGGCTGAAATCAACTTATACAAATTTTTGACACCAACCTGTGACTTAACTAAAAGCAAAGCCTTATTAGGTCGTGCATGCTTCCAGGCATCATTCTCGGTCATATGGGCATTAAGTTGATCATGATAGGCAATATCATAACGCTCTTCTGCATCTTGCAAAAAAATGTTATTCAAATGCCCAGTTGTTTCTGAATCAAAAATTGCTCGGTGATGCTGCTCCAAAACAACCCCAAATTGTTTAGCTAATGTATTCAATCGATAAGAACGCTGATTGGGATGTAAGAACCGCGCTAAAGTCAAGGTATCAATCACCGGGTTACTAATGTCTGGCAGGTCATAACGCAAATATGCCTCTCGCATGAAGCCCATATCAAAAGTTACATTGTGCCCAACTAGAATTGCATCACCATAGAATTCCCTAAAGGCTTTTAATACCTCAACCTCAGGCTTAGAACCCCTTAACATCTCGTCAGTAATGGACGTTAGGTTAATAATTGTCTGACTAAGCGGGAAACCAGGGTCAATAAATTCCGAGAACTCCTCAATTACATTTCCCTTGCTCATTTTAACCGCTGATAATTCGATAATTCGATCATAGGCGGCTGATAACCCCGTCGTTTCTAAATCAAAAATAACATATTCGGCATCTTTCAAGTTTACATGGGCTGGATTGAAAGCAATCGGCTCACCATCTTCGACCAAGTTGATTTCAATCCCATAAATCATCTTAAGCCCTTGCTTTTCAGCTGCTGAGGTTGCCTCAGGAAAGCCTTGCGCACCAGCTGTATCAGTAATGGCAATTGCATCCATTCCCCAACGTTTGGCCGTTTTTACATAATCACCAATATGATTGGTCGCATCCATCGTCGACATAATTGAATGAGTATGCAATTCAACCCGCTGCTCTTCACCGTCATACTGGTCCATCCGCTCAGCATGTTTAACGACCATCATGTCATAAACATTCATCGTCAAATCGCGAACGTAAGTATCTTCTTGAATAGCACCACGGGCACGAATCCACATACCTGCCTGCATATTATCAAAGAAGGCCTCATCTTCTTCATCTCGTGAAAACTTCTTTAAAATGAATGATGAACTATAATCAGTTACCTTCATTGTCATTATTTTACGTTCTGAACGCAAAGTCCGAACCTCAACATCAAAGACAAAACCTTCAATCACAACTGAACGTTCTTCGCTTTCAATGTCAATCATTTTAGTAATCTCGACATTGTCAGCAATCTTTTTACCCAAACGGTCTAGGCCGTTACCGACATTTGTTGTCTGCTCGCGGCGCTTTTGACTTTGTTCGATTTGTGTCGCCGCTTGTTGAGCCAGTTCGCGATCTTGTTGTGCCCGTGCTTCCTGAATTTGCGCCATTGATTCAGCGGCCAATTGGTCATCAACCCGGGTTGTAAATAGGCCATCAGTTTCGAAACCCAATTTTTTATATGTTTCACAAATAACGGCTAGCCCCGTTCGCTTGGCAAAACTTTGCCAAGCTTGCGAAGTAAAGGCTAGTACAATTTGCTCGTCGACCAGTTCCAAGGAAACATTGGTAAAGGCATTTCGAAAGGCTCCTGGCTCATTTTGATGTTGTTGCAAAACCCATGGCCAGTAAGCCTGCGCTAAACTAGCCGTTGGCTTTGTTGCAAGCGTTAAAGTAAAGTCAATCTGAGCTAAACCAGCAAAGGTTGTTTGCATTGCTTGCAATAAGGCCGCTAACTCATTAACCGCAGGTAGTGTATTCATCGCAAAATGAAACTGCCAGATTTTACTTGTTTCGTGCACCGTCAGCTTGTTAATTGCTGCCCCCTGCATCGAAGTTGGCACTTCTTTTGCGCCAATTTGTTGCATTAGGATTTGAAATTGTTCCTGCGCTGTTATCGCCATAGCGTCCTCCTATTTTTATATCTCGCTCTATTATACCGATAAAACGTCAACTTGCGTAAATCCCTAAATTTTTCTCAAACTAAAAAGCAACCCTGGCGATTAATCATGACCAGAGTTGCTTATTTTATTAGTTTTGACTTGCCTCATTTTGACTGTGCAATAGAATTTCTAGCACACTGGCCAATTCTTCGGCACGTACTTCAATCGCTTCATCGGCTTTGCGCATCTTTACTTCCACGATTCCTTCAGCAGCTTTCTTACCGATTGTTACACGAACTGGTAGGCCAATCAAATCTGAATCAGCAAATTTAACACCAGGTCGTTCATTACGGTCATCTAGCAAAACTTCGAAACCAGCCGTTTCTAATTGTTGCACCAATTGATCAGTTAAAGCACCTTGGATTTCATCCTTATATTTCATTGGTACTAAATGGACATCCCAAGGGGCAACAGCGGTCGGCCAAGCCAAACCATTTTCGTCAGCATTTTGTTCAGCAATCGCTGATAGCAAACGAGAAACTCCAATACCATAAGAACCCATGATAATATCAGCTTGCCGTCCATTGGCATCTAATACTTGTGCACCCATTGCCTTTGAGTAGCGGGTTCCCAACTTGAAGATATGGCCAATTTCAATCCCCTTGGTAAACTTCAAATGTCCCTTACCATCAATTGCCAAATCGCCCTCACGCGCAGTCCGAATATCGGCTACTTGATCGATTCTGAAATCACGGTCTACATTGGCATTTAGGAAATGGAAGCCAGCTTCATTAGCGCCAACACTAACATTAACCATGTCAGTAACCCATTCATCAGCAATGATTTTAACTTCGGGACCAACTCCAACTGGTCCTAGAGAACCAAATGGTGCCCCAAGAATCGTTTGAGCTTCTTCATCAGTTGCCATGCGTAATTCAGTTGCTTGTAGTAAGTTTTGCACCTTAACTTCATTAACTTCATAATCGCCACGAACCAACAGCATGATTGGTGCATCATCAGCAACCATCAAAATTGTCTTAACCAAGTTATCAGCTGTTGTTTCGATATAAGCTGCCAATTCATCAATTGTCTTAACTTCTGGCGTCGCAATCTTTTCTAACTCTGCCAATGGAGCGTGTGACTTATTGGCTGTGTATAAATCACGTGCCATTTCCAAGTTAGCTGCATACTCAGATTCATCAGAATAGGCAATGATGTCTTCACCGGCCTCAGCTGGTGCTGAAAACTCCTTAGAATCAGAGCCACCCATTGCCCCAGCATCACCAACAATAACCCGGTAGTTTAAACCAACCCGGTCAAAAATATTGATGTAGGCTGCTTCCATATTGCGGTAACTCTGGTCAAGGCCAGCTTCATTAATTGAAAATGAATAGGCATCCTTCATGATAAACTCACGGCCACGGAGCAAACCAAAACGCGGGCGGCGCTCATCACGTAACTTCGTTTGAATTTGATAAACCGTCAATGGTAGTCGCTTATATGACTTAATATCATCACGAATCAAAGCGGTCATCGTTTCTTCATGCGTTGGTCCCAAAATCATATCGCGCTCATGCCGGTTACGTAGCTTAAACAAATCAGGTCCGTAAGATTCGTAACGACCAGACTCTTGCCACAATTCAGCTGGCAAAAGGACAGGAGTTGTCATCTCAATGGCGTCAACTCGTTCCATTTCTTCCCGCATAATATTACTAATTTTATTCAATACCCGTTGTGCCAAAGGCAAATAAGCGTAGACGCCGGCTGTAACCTGCCGGATATACCCTGCCCGTAACATCATTTGATGCGAGATAACTTCCGCATCAGCTGGTGTCTCACGTAAGGTTGGAATAAAGACTTTGGACTGCTTCATGATTAAACCTCATTTGTTCTTGTAAAAATTTTCGTTAACTTTAATACTACCACATTGCCAGCGCCTAGCGAATGAAATATCGCAAGATGTCATTTCCCGTAACAGCTAGCATCAACAAAACTAGGCAAACACCACCAGCTACAGTGATTGTCGTCTCAATTTTAGCTGGAATTGGCCGACGAATAATTGCCTCAACTAGATTTAGGAGTAACTTTCCGCCATCTAAACCTGGAATCGGCAAAAGATTCATTAAACCTAAGTTGACCGATAACCAAGCCATAAAGGCTAACAATGAAAACAACCCATAGCTAGCAACCGTAGCGGTATTTTTATAAATTGATACTGGGCCACCTAATTTATTCAAGCTAAAACCACCCTGACCAAGATTTCTAATCGCATCAATTATCGTCGTAAAGGCGCGTCCAGTTGAGGACCAGCCATAAGCTAGTCGATCAGTTAAAGCACCAGATTCTTTAGGCACAATTCCGATTTGCCCATAACTTTGTCCACCTTCTGACACTGACTTAGTCAATAAAGTAATGGTCTTTGTCGTTTTCTGCCGAGCTAAGGTTACCGTAATTTTTTGGTCTGGTTTACTCTGAATTACTTCTTGTAATCGATTCCAAGAATTGATTTGCTTACCATCAACGGCTTGAATCCGATCACCAACCCGCAAACCACTGACCGCGGCTGGTGAATGAGTTTGAACCGTGCCAATTGTAGTGGTTGCAACACCAGGTAGTGTAAAGGCCAAGCCAATAAAAACAACCAAAGCTAAAACAAAATTCATCACCGGTCCAGCAATTGAAATCAAAGCACGTTGCCATAATTTTACCGACTCAAAGTGTGTATCCCTTGGTGCAATCAAAACTGCGGTTCCATCTGCTTCAACCTTAACTGCATCATGATTAACGGCTAAGGTCACATAGGTTTGATCGTCTTCTTCCCAGTAGCCTGACAGCACTAAATCATCAACTAAATCAGCCCGGTCAATAATAAAGGTTCGGTCAGCAAGCAAATCTGGTTGATCAGATAGGTTAATACGCAAGACCTGTTGATCTTGGACTTGTAAATTTACCGCTAAACCTGCTGGTAGCTCATCAGGCTCAATATCACCACGGCCAGCCATTCGAACGTAACCCCCAACTGGCAAGGCTCGTAAAGTATAGGCCGTCCCATTTTTATGTCCTTGGTACAATTTAGGCCCCATGCCAATTGCAAACTCGCGAATCCGTACCCCCGCACGCTTAGCCACCCAAAAGTGACCAAATTCATGTACAACCACCAATACGCCAAAAACAATAATAAAGGCAATTATTCCTGTCATAACTCCTCCTTTTGCGCAAAAAGGTTAGTCATAGTTTTACGCCATGGCTAACCCCTTCAATTAATTCAATAAACCTAGCAAAAACATCAACGGTAAGACAATTAACATCGAATCAAAGCGATCCAAAATACCACCGTGTCCTGGCAAAATCGTGCCAGAATCTTTAACTTTATAAAAACGCTTTAGTGCTGATTCAATCAAATCACCAAACTGACCAGCAATTGACAAAATCACCGTAATCAGTACCATCAAAGGCCAATCATAGGCCTGTGGGAAGAACACTAAATAAATTGCCAAAATAACCGTAGCAATCACAGTACCCCCAATTGAACCTTCCCAAGTCTTCTTGGGTGAAATCTTTGTCAGCGGATGCTTACCAAACTTACGCCCAACGAGGTAGGCAGCTGAATCGGTAATCCAAACAATTAATAACATATAGAAAAGTGTATCCAAACCAGTATTGCGGGCGCTGATAAAGAAATGGAATCCTAAACCAATATAAAGCATCGCTAGGGTGAAGACACCAGCATCCTCAAAAGAGAAAGCATTTTTAGCTAAAACTGTATGGAAAAGCATTAATAGGACAAAGACATATAGTAGTCCGGCTGGATGCAAGATATTAGGTAAACCAGCAAAAAAATGTGCTGGAAAGGTCGCCAACATTGCACCTAACATGGCTAAAATCGCACCAAAAGACACCAATAACATGCGGCGCATTTGCGCAACTTCACCAACCGCAATGGCGGCCAATAATGCCATCACCAACTGCAGTAACCAACCACCATAAAGAATCGTTGGTATAAATAGAACTAAGGCGACAACCGCCGTAATAACACGCTGTTTCATAAAACCCCCTATCTGCCTACTTTACATCACTATTATTTTCTTTTAAGCCACCAAAGCGTCGGTGTCTTCCTTGGTAAGTTAGTAGTGCCTGTTCAAAAATTTCTGGCGTTACGGCCGGCCAATGCGCATCAATAAAGACAAATTCCGCATAGGCTAATTGCCATAACATGAAGTTAGACAGGCGCTCTTCACCACTAGTCCGGATTAATAAGTCTGGGTCCGCCAATTCGCCTAAAGGCGCAGTCATTAGTTGCTTAGCTAATGCCGCTTCATCAATTTGTTCAGGTGCTAAATCACCCTGAGCTACTTGATTTGCCAAGGCTTGCACCCCAGTAATTATCTCGGCTCGTCCTCCATAGTTTAAGGCAAAGTTCAAAATCATGCCAGTATTTTGGGCAGTCTGTGCAATCGCGTCATTGACCGCTCGTTGCGTATCTGCTGGTAGCTGATCAATATATCCCATCACTTGAACTTTAACATTATTTGCATTTAATTCTGGTACAAAGGTATCGAAGAACCGTCCTGGTAATTTCATCAAAAATGACACCTCATTACTTGGTCGTTTCCAATTTTCTGTCGAAAACGCATACAAGGTTAATGCCTTGATACCCAAGTCACTGGCTGCTTTTGTAATATCCTTAACGACTTCCATACCACGCTGATGACCAGCAACCCGCGGTAAGCCCTGTTGTTTGGCCCAACGACCATTACCATCCATAATTATCGCAACATGTTTTGGTAATTGTGTCCGATCCAAATTAGTTGTGACCGGAGTCTCCTTTTTGATTCGCTTTTTAAAGAACACGGATAGGCCCTCCACCTTTCTCTACTTAACGCTTTAGCTTTCTAGGTTGATTTTTACTGTTAGTGTTAGCATTAACGCCATTTATCATAAAAAAAACATGCGACCGTAGAATCACATGTTCATCGTTACCATATTATAACATTTTTATTAAAAGGACTTAATTTTATCCGTAGTATTTAGGTTTTTTTATCAAAAAAACATCCAACCTGATTAAACTCCTAAAATGTTAGGTTCCATACCTTTATCTGTCTAATAAACGCCCATCAAGTAGAGCCTCAATGGTTGCTAAAACACCATTATCATTGTTATCAGCTAACGCATCTTGTTTGATTCGTTCATGCATGAAAGCCTCGGCATTTGGCATGACAAAAGGATACTTAACAAAGCGTAACATTTCAAGGTCATTGGCATTATCACCGAAAGCTGCCATTTCATCTGGTCGAATTTGAAAAGTCTTACCTAATTCGGCTAAACCGGTCTGCTTGTTAATCCCTGCTGCTAAAATGTCAACCGAACCAAAACCTGAACCAGTTGCATGTAGTTCGCCTTCAAAAACTTGTCGTAAAGAACGCACAGACTCATAGACAGAAACGGTTGGTGGCCAGACCAAAGACAATTTGAAAATCTCATCATCAATTTCCAGTAACTTTTCAACTTGATGTAAATTCGTAAAGAACTTAGCTGTTCCCGCCTTAAGTTCTGCTGGTACATTATTAGAAATATAAGCTCCTTTATTTCCAGATAAAATAATCAAGTTTTCCATTTTAGCATAATGCTCATTGTTCCAGTTAATCACGCGTGCCAATTGGGCCCGAGTCAACGTAGCTTCGGCTAGAGTTTCACCATGATCAGTTACTAAGGCGCCATTATCAGACACATAAGTTACCCGCTCTTCACCAACTTCAGCAAAGTAACTCTTTAACTGTCCCAATTGATTACCTGAAGCAGCAACAAAGCGAATCCCCCGCGCGTCCATTTCATCTAACAAACGGCGCATCCGGTCGTAATCAAAGGTACGGTCATCGCGCAATAAAGTTCCATCCATATCCGTTGCAATTAATTTTAATGTCATTTTTCCCCCTTCCAGCTACGAAAAATCCGTCGCTTCGCCAAACATAACCAGTCACACATGCCACCTTTATCGCAAAACATATATCTTAATATCAAAGATAAGGTGCCTATTTACTTGCCAAAGGCCACTACTTCCCTAAAATGCCCGTAAAGCAACTGACCATTTAGCCAAACTCAACGACCACAGTCAGAAATATTAAGTGCGCCTACTAAAATATAATAACTAGTATTTCAATCACTTTATTAATTTAATAAGAAGATAGTCTTTAAATCAACCTAGATTTTTGTATTCAGAACACTTTTCTATATAATTCAATAAAGTATTATAGCAAATTTAAGGTAAACCTGGCTATTTTTGCTAAAATGTCATAAGTAGTTTCAAGAGAAGGGCAGTTCATATGGATAATAATTTTAGCATTCCTAATACGCAGCGTAACAATATACCTCACAAACAAAATAATCAGCCTGACTTGCAAAATCCTAAAGTCAGATTTACCTGGCGCGATTTCCCTTATATCTCAATGTTTTTGGCAACCATCGCCCAGTTAGTAATTTGGTGGGTTTACCCATTAATCTATTCTAAAAATCTAGAGGGCGGACGTTGGCAAGAAAATCCGGTATTACTAGCTTACAGTTTACTTTGTGCCCTGGTAATTTTTTGGACTTTCCGACATGGATTTGAAGATTGGAAAAACTATCTTGTCCTGCTAATTCCAGCTCTATCGCTATATTTTCTCTATCAACGTATGTCCGGGCAACAAGTTTCCTTGGTTGCCCTCTTGCCAATCGCAATGGTTTTAATTCAAGTCCGCTGGCTAAATTTGCAAAACATTCTAGGGTTGATTATGTTCTCGGCAATTGCGACCGTAGCCTTCCCAGTAACAATTTTTTACCAGCAAAACACTTATTTGACGATTCCCTTTCTACTCAGTCTATTGCCCTTATTTTTATCATATCTTTTCTATATGAGTAGTTTATTTATTACCCAAGGCCGTTCGATGCGTTTAACCGCCCTAGTTTTCGGGATTATGCTCCTATTAAATGTTCTTTCACTGCCTTGGAATGTCTGGACAATTTTAGCAACATTGATTATCTTGTTTACTTGGATGGTGCTAATTAACCTTAATTTAAAGCGTCGCTATCGCTTTGGAGTTTACGCTGTCTTACAAATGATTACCGTGATGTTAATCTTTTTACAACAAAAATAAAGACCACCCATTTTTGGGTGGTCTTTTAATTTTTAACAACTTAACTTTAAAGTGCTAAAGGAAGAACCTTTAATCCAATTTAAGTACTGATATTGTTGGTAGATTACGGTAATGATCATTATAATCCATACCATAGCCAACTAAAAATTCATTTGGTACCTTTGTTCCTACAAAATCCGGCTCAAAATCCATAAAATCGGTCTTAAGTCCCTTATCAGCTGCCACCGCAATATATACCTTGGCTGCGCCACGAGCTAAGAAGTTGTCTTTTAAGTACTGCAAAGTTAAACCAGTATCAATAACCTCATCTAAAATCACAACCGTCCGCCCAGCCAAATCGCGTTGGACATCTTGCACGATTTTAATTTCTCCCGTTGAGGCATCACCTGAATAAGAAGAAACGTCAATGTAATCCGAATCAATATCAAAGTCAAAGGCCAAATTACGTAGTAAATCGGCCATCCAAATATAAGAACCGGCCATTACACCCACAAACAAAGGTCGCTCTACACCAGTGAGCTTGACCCGTAGTTCATCAGCGACCCGGGCAACCATCGCATTAATTTCCTCAGTGGTAACCACTACTCGGTCCAATGTCATCGCCATTTAATCAATCTCCAATAACTTAGTTAGCCCAAATATCAAAAAGGATATTTGTTTGTTCATTTGATGGTCCAACCGCAAAGGTATATAGAGGAACCCCAATTAATTCTTCTAGTCGCTTTAGATAATTTTGCGCATTTACTGGCAGGTCAGCCCGGTTTTTAACTTGCGTAATATCCTCTTCCCAGCCAGGCAATTCTTCATAAACTGGTACTGCCCGCCGTACATCACTCAATGATGCTGGATAATGCTCAATCCGGCTACCATCTAATTCATAAGCAACCGCAATTTTAACGGTCTTAAGTCCTGATAAAACATCTAATGAATTTAATGACAAATGCGTAAAGCCACCAATCCGTGCGGCATGGCGCAAAACAACGGTGTCAAGCCAACCAATCCGGCGTGGGCGCTTGGTAACCACTCCATATTCATGCCCAATTTCGCGGATTCGGTCACCAACGGCATCAAATAATTCCGTTGGGAAAGGTCCATCACCAACCCGTGAAGTGTAGGCCTTAGCAACCCCAATCACGCGGCTAATCTTGGTTGGTCCAATACCAGCACCAATTGTTGCACCGCCACCAACCGGTGAAGAAGATGTGACATATGGATAAGTACCATGGTCAATATCTAGCATTGCACCTTGCGCACCTTCAAGTAATACCCGGCGATTCTGATCCAAAAAATCATTAACTAAAACAGCTGTATCAGCCACATAATCTTTTAATGCCTGACCATAACCGTAAAATTCATCAACTAAACTTTCAAGCTCCAAAGGCGCTTGTTCGTAAATTTTAACTAACAGTTCATTTTTCTCGGCTAAAACAGTACTCAAACGCTCATGTAGAACTGCTTTATCTAGCAAGTCAACAACGCGGATCCCCGTTCGCGCTGCTTTATCCATGTAGGCTGGGCCAATCCCACGGCCCGTTGTGCCAATTTTGCCGGCACCTTTACGTTGATCAGCCAATTTATCTAATAAAATATGGTAGGGAAAAATTACATGAGCCCGGTCTGAAATGCGCAAGTTTTTAGCTGGAATTCCTTGGGCTTGGATGGCGTGTAGCTCTTCAAGTAAAGCTTTAGGATTGACCACTGAACCATTTCCAATGACCGCCAATTTATTCGGATTAAAAATTCCTGATGGAATTGATGATAATTCAAATTTTTTACCATCAACATAAATTGTATGGCCAGCGTTATTCCCGCCTTGATAACGAACAACAACATCCGCTTCTTGAGCAATGAAATTCGTAATCTTCCCCTTGCCTTCATCACCCCATTGACTTCCGACTACTACAATTCCTGACATGTTTGCAACCTCTCTACCTATTAAGGTGTAGATATTTTTTGGTAAAGCCGAACTTTAATCAACTTTTTCAACAATTAGTATTATAGCTAAATATCATTACCCAAACAAGTTAAAAGTTCGTTTTTTGAGATGTTTTATTTTTAATTTGGATATTTAGTTCGTTTTTACGTTTGATTTATTCAATTTATAGCTTATAATTATCTTTGTTTTTAAAAGTCTATATTTTTGCGAGGAATTATTTTCATGAACAGTATCGCCAGATATTTTCGATTTGATGAGTTAAAGACGAACTTTCGCACAGAAATCATCGCTGGTTTAACCACCTTCGTTTCAATGTGTTATATCCTCTTTGTCAATCCAACCGTCCTCGGGGCCGCTGGAATGGATAAAGGTGCCGTCTTCGTTGCCACTGGAATTTCATCCGCCGTTGCAACCATCTTTATGGGCCTTGTCGCTAAGTACCCTATGGCTATCGCACCTGGTTTAGGAGTTAATGCCTTCTTTACCTACTCAGTAGTAATCGCCATGAAGGTCCCATGGGAAACTGCCATGGCCGGTGTCTTGATTGCCGCAATCATCTTTTTAGTTTTGACCCTCTTTAAGGTTCGTGAAAAAATCATTAATCTAATCCCCCAAGATTTAAAAATCGCCATTTCAGCCGGGATTGGTTTGTTCATCGCCTTTATCGGACTAGCCAATGCCGGCATCATTGTTAAAAATCCAGACACAATGGTGTCGCTCGGCCAACTTACAACGCCAACCGTTTTGTTAGCCGTCTTTGGGTTGATCGTAACTTTCATTCTAATTTCTCGTCGTGTTCCGGCTGCCATCTTCATCGGAATGATTTTGACAACAATTGTTGGCCTTTTTGCCGGCCTAATCAAATTACCAACTACAGTCGTTTCTGCAGTTCCATCATTAGCCCCAACCTTTGGTAAAAGTATTGCTCATCTAGGGGATATTAACTCCTTCCAACTATTTACAGTTGTCTTAGTATTTTTAATCGTCACTTTCTTTGATACAGCCGGTACAATGATTGGTTTGGCAACGCAAGCTGGCTTCATGAAGAATGGTGAGCTTCCTCGTGCCGGTCGAGCCCTATCTGCCGATGCAATTGGTATGACCATCGGAGCCATTATTGGAACTTCACCAACTTCAGCCTATGTTGAATCATCAGCCGGAATCGCCGTTGGAGGTCGCTCAGGCTTCACTTCTGTCGTAACTGGTGTGCTATTTATCTTCGGTCTATTCTTTTCACCCCTCCTTGGGATGATTACTTCACAAGTTACGGCCCCAGCTTTGATTGTGGTTGGTGTTTTGATGGCTGAGAATCTACGTCACATTCACTGGGATGATTTTTCAATTGCTGCCCCAGCCTTCCTAATCGTAATTGGTATGCCACTGACATATTCAATTTCTGATGGAATTGCCCTTGGATTTATTCTCTATCCAATCATGATGATTTCAAATAAGCGTTCGCGAGAAGTTCACCCATTCATGTGGGCCCTAGCTGCAATTTTCCTCTTCTTCTTATTTGTAATTACACGTCAATAAATATCAAGCTAAAAAAGCCAACCCTTTAGGAGTAAATCCCAAAGGGTTGGCTTTTTTATAATTTATGCCATTACAGTCTTATGGCCAAGCTTACTACTCATAAACAAAGCACAGATGGCAATTACCAATAACATTACCGAACTAACTAAAAAGGCAACTTGATAACCTTGTAGCTGAGCAAGGCGCAATACGTGTTCCGCATATTGACTAGCGTTCGTACTGACGTTTTGTTTAAGGCCCGCAATGGCTGAAGCATTTGGCGCCGTATGCGTTGCTGCCACATGAGCTTGCATTTGCGCCATCAAATGCGCAGCATAATGGGTTGCGTGCGTGCGCACCTTATCGGAAACATTTTGACTAATAATTATTGCTGTGACAATCGCACTCACAACAGCTGAACCAAAACTGGCACCAACATTTTGAATAATTCGTTGACCAACTGAAGCGCCTGGAATATCTTGCTTGGCTAAGCCGATAAAAATATCCGTCATCATTGGCATTTGCAAACCACCAATCCCAATTCCCCGAACAAAGAGTAAGAGCTCAATATAATATAAATTACTGTCCAAGTGAATCCAAACAAATGGCAAGGTACCAACCAATGAGATTAAGACACTGACCAAAACAACTGGTCGCGCGCCTAAGCGATCAATCAACCGTCCCAAAATTGGGCGAGCAATTAGTAGACCAAGGCCTTGTGGAATCAACATTAATGCTGCCTGAATCACTGAGAATTGCCGCGTATTTTGAAAATAAAGTGGTAGGAGTAACATTGGACCATTTGAAGCAATCCCGGCCATAAAAATACCAACATTAGCAGCGGTAAAGTGCTTCGATTTGAAGAACCTTAGTGGTAAGACAGTATCATTATGCCGAACTGCATTGTAAATTGCATAGCCTACAAAACTTGCTAATCCAAGTGCCACAAAGGTAATCATTTGACCGTTAAAGAAGTGACGCGCATTATCGGACCCCTTCATCAAGCCATAAATTAAACCAACTGATCCAGCAGCAAGTAACAAAGTACCAAACCAATCCAGTCTAGCTTTAGGGTTGAAAGGAGCAAAATCTTGTAAGAACTTAATGTTTAAAATAACCGAAACTAACACAATTGGCACATTAACATAAAAAATCCAATGCCAGTTGGCATACTGAACAATTGCACCACCAATGATTGGGCCAATAATCGGTCCGATGATAATTGGCGTACCAATGATTGCCATCAATTGACCAAGTTTGTCAGCTGGTGCAATCTTCATTAGTAAGGTCGTCATCAATAACGTAATAAACCCGGCCGAGAAACCTTGAACCGCACGGAAAACAATAAAGCTCGTGATGTCCCAAGAGATGCCAGATAGAAAACTAAACAACCCAAAAGCTAGTAAAGACCATTGAAAAATCTTTTTACCATTAAAGCGGTTAACCAAGTAACCACAAATTGGTACCGCTACCGCCAGTGCTAGGACGTAACCAGTAATTGCCCATTGAATCATATTAAGACTAGTATTAAGGTCAAATTGTAGCTTATTAATTGCAATATTAACCATGGTTGAATCAAGCATCGGTGGAATCGCCCCTAAGGCGAGAATCCAAGCCGATGTCATTAAATCCTTAGGTAGCTTTTCCTTTG
The DNA here is from genome assembly GCF_000691805.2 of Weissella oryzae SG25. Classification (GTDB taxonomy): domain Bacteria; phylum Bacillota; class Bacilli; order Lactobacillales; family Lactobacillaceae; genus Weissella; species Weissella oryzae. The sequence continues at coordinate 16,832 of NZ_DF820495.1, forward strand.
TTGCCGCTACTTGCTTTGCCATTATTTTTTCCTTCTTCCGTTTAGATACAAAATGTATTTTATATCAAGAAACAAGGCAGGTCAACTAATTAAAGGACATTATGTATCTTTTAATTTGATTTACCTTAAAAGCTAGGCTAAAATAGACTTATGACAAACAATCAAAGAAGACGCGGCGAAGACTTAAAAGCCGCCATTTATGAAGCTGCCACCTGGCTACTAGAAAATGAAGGTTATGAAAAGGTTACCTTCCAAAATGTAGCGCGCCGTGCGCACACAACTCGAAGTGTCCTTTATCGTTATTGGGACGATGTTTATACTTTAATCTATGAAGCTGCTCACTGGTATGCGCAGCAAAGCCCTGACTGGCAAGGAACTGTTATGGACGCTACCTTTAATTCTGGTAGCTTACGGCAGGATTTAATTGATATGCTCACCTTTACTCGAAAAAACGCCCATCGTTTCCCTAAGGGTTTCTTACCCTTTATCGCTTGGCAACAAACGCAAGGCCGAAAAGCCTTAGCTGAACAGATTGGTGGCATCACTACCGGTAATATTATTATTATCGAACGCATCCTTGCTCGGGCCCAGGAACGCGGCGAAGCACGTGAAGACATTCCGCAAAGTGCCAAACTGCTACCCTTCCAGCAAGCCCGCTATTTCATTATGTTTGAAGGGCAGGCCATGACAGATGATGAAACTAAAAATTTAGTTGATGAAATCCTTCTACCCCTCTACCAAAAAGTAGATTAAAAATCGCTTCCATAGTTTCGGTAAATGTTTTTTGAAAGCAAATTAAAACCCCATAAGTTGGAAAAAACAACTTATGGGGTTTTATTTGATTCAATTATTTTCTACTTTATTGATCACGTTCTTGAAAACCAGCGACTAATGCTTGTTGTTCTTGACGATAAATCTTAATTGTTGTATCAACAATTCCAGGCTCAAAGTTTTCTAACACCGTTCCCAAAGTAGCCAAGGCACGATCATATTCATATTGCTTTTCATAAAAATAACGAGCCTGTTGCGTTGCCTGTACAACTTCAGAATGATTTCGGTAATCCAAAGCACGTCTTACCAAACGTTCCGTAACCGCTGCATCCTCAATTAGCTTATCCGTTTTTTCCTTCAAAGTATCCATATCAGCAGTCACAATGCTTAGTTGACGCTGGGCGTCATCAACATTAACCCGTGTCAATGCTAACTGTTGCTTCAAACGTTGCAACTCATCGTTAGCGGCATAAAAAGCACTTAAATAACTATCTGGTACACCAGGTAAGCTTTGACGCTCAACATTACGCTGAATCTGTCGCAACTTATCAGTTAAGACCATCACTCGATTTCGGGTCTGCTTTAACAAGTTTGGCAACTCCTGCATGGTTTGCCACATCTCAAGCTGTTCTTGCTCAATCGTTGTTAAGCGCTCATTTGCTTCATTTTGTGGGGCTAACATCTCAGAATAAATTGCATCGTGCTTCTTAATTGCCTTTTCAATCTGCGTTAATTGCTTATCAACATTTGTCAGTTGAATATCCCAAGAACGGACCAAACCAGCTTCATCTTTAGAAAAAACAAAATCTTGATTTAAGCGATCTAGCTCAATATATAAATCATGATTTTGCCGCTTATTATGGTGCCAATAAGCGCGCAAATTTTCTTGATTAGCCAAAACTTCGCGTTGGGCGTTGCCTTCACGTTCAAGAATTTCATAGAGATCTTCAATTCGTGCTTCAAGCTGATTGTTACGCTCGGCAACTTTCTTTAAAGTCAACTCGGCAAGTAAGTCCAAATTTTGGTCGCGGTCTTTTTTTATCGCCGCAATTTCATCTGAAATATCTTCTACAAAACGGAAGCCAGCTGCAAGCATAGCTTCATAGCTATTCTGGATTTCATCAAGTTGGGCTGGAATCTTTTGATCCAACACTTCGAAAAGTGGTGGAATACTCTCAATCCGCTCTTCCAATTGGGTCGTTTCCATCCCCAACGTTTCATAGATGCCAGAAGCGGTCGCATGATCCCCTTCTTCGGTCAAACGTGAGAAATCAGCAAAATCATCTTCCAACGAACCTAAGATTTCTTCTAGTTTTTCAACCGCTGGGCCAAAATTAAAATTCTGTGACAGCAGTGTCTTACGAAGTGCTTGATACTTACTTTCAAGCTCCTTAACAGCTTCTTTATGCGCTTGATCCAATTCAGCTAAATCTTGCAAGCCTTGGGTAACAGTTGCAATAGTTGACTCAGCATTAGCCAACAAGTCCTGTAATGTCCGCATTTCACGACGGGTTTTTACAAAATTTAAGCCTTGTGATTCATATAAAACTTCATTCGCTTGATTATCAATTGCATTGAAACCAGCAGATTCTAATTTATTATAACGGTCTTCTAATGTCTGAAATTGTTTAAGCGTTTGTCCGGTCAAGCTCATCTTACGACCTTCAACTAAGCGGTCACGCATTGGAATTTCCGCTAGTTCAGCTTTATGTGCCAACCATTTAGCTACCTTACGGGCAGTCAAACGCTGTGATATAAAAATTGCTAAGTAAATTGCCGCCGCGATCACGATGACGCCAATCACAATATGTCCTATTTGTGTCATATACATTTTTCTAGTGGTGTCCCCTGACCACAACTCCTTTTACTTCGGAATAATACTAAATACAGCCTATCACGCCTGCCACTTACTGCGTTATTTTCTAAAAATTCTTAGTGCTTGCTTTGGGAGTTTAATATTTACTTAATAATACTAAACGCAACAATTTGAACACTAGGCATAAAAATCATCTTTTACGACTTCATTGTCCGATAGAATGACCCAAATATTGTATGTATGTTAAAAAAAGGCCATAGCTACCTAAGTAGTTATGGCCTTTTTTAACAAGCAAGTAGTGATAAAGAATTATCCCAACTTGTTGTAGTATTCAACGATAAGACTTTCGTTAAAGTCACCATCGATTTCAGAACGCTCTGGCAAGCGTACCAATGAACCCTTAAGGTTCTCTTTGTCCATTGACAAGAATGGCAATACACCAGCTTGTGCTTCAACAGAAGCAAGAATGTAAACATTCTTAGCTGACTTCTCGCGAACAGAAACTTCTTGTCCAACCTTTACTTCGTATGAAGGAATATCAACGCGCTTACCATCGACCAAAATGTGACCGTGGTTAACCAATTGACGTGCTTGTTGACGCGTTGAGGCCAAGCCCAAACGGTAAACAATATTATCCAAACGACGCTCCAACAAAGCCAAGAAGTTCTCACCATGAGTTCCCTTACGGATCTTACCAGCTTTGTTGAATAAATTGTGGAATTGACGCTCAGTCAAACCGTATGAGAAACGTACCTTTTGCTTCTCACGCAATTGTGTTCCATAATCTGAAATCTTTGCACGACGGCCGGCACCGTGGTCTCCAGGTGCATAGTTACGACGAGCAATTTCTTTACCCGTACCTGACAATGATACGCCTAAACGACGTGAGATACGGAACTTAGGTCCAGTATAACGTGACATATAAAATGTCCTCCAGAATTTATTTTGTTGAGTTCTAGAGAGCTAACTCGTATTCGTGCAATTTATCGAACGTTCACCGCTGCAGCGCGGGTACTAGTACCTATTAATGCTTTTAAACATTGATGATAAATTGTTGACGAGCTTACGGTTACCCCGCTGCAGTTTTCAACACTTTTACTATGGTAACAAAAAAGCTTACGCAAGTAAACTCTTACGCAAGCTTTTCGTCAATTTACGTTTAATGTTCAAAATAAAATTCGAATCTTGAACCAACGTATTGTGTCCGCACGTACTCAAAAGGTTGATTATTACCATCAAAAGAAACTTGTCGCATGATTAAAACCGGATCGGCTCGCTTTATATCAAGTAATTCGGCCACTCGCTCATTAACTGCCGCCGCCGTCACGGTTTGTTGCGCCCGAGCTACATGAATATTGCGTTCTTGTCCCAAGGTTTCATACAAAGAGCTGGTCAACTCTTCACGGGTCAGCCCCTCTACCAAGGCAGCCGGAATTGAGGCAACTTCAAATGCAATTGCTTCATTGTCACCATACCGAACTCTTTCCATTCTTAATACATCAGCGTTTTCAGCTAAATTTAAATGGGCAACTTCAGAAGCAGAGGCTTTCCCAATATGATAAGTAATTGTCTTTGAACTGGCTTTTTTACCGGCTACTTTCATCAGTTCTGTAAAAGACATCACACCATTCAAACGGTCTTGTACTTTTTGTTCCGCAACGTAAGTCCCTGAACCCACACGACGATCTAAAACACCTTCCTCAACCAATAGCATAATTGCTTGGCGCAAAGTCATCCGTGATACGTCAAATTGTTCCGCTAATTCACGTTCCGCTGGAATCTTATCACCTGGTGCCCAACGTCCGGCATCAATCGCTTCACGAATCTCATCATGAATCGAAATGTAAATGGGTGCTGCCATTTTAGGCCTCCTTTATTACCAGGTCCTGCTTTGAAAAATGCCGTCCCATTGAATAGGTCGCCAGTAAACTTAGATTCCCATCAAATACATTCATATCAGCATCTTTACCAATCCGCAAAGTCCCTTTTTGTGTCAAACCAAACTCAACCGCTTGGTTTACTGCCGCCATTTCTACTGCTTCTTGTATCGAAGCACCTGTAAAGTTAATTATATTTCTAAAGGCATCATCAAATTCTAACACTGACCCAGCCAAAGTACCATCTTCCAAACGTGCCTGCTTATCTTTCACATAAACCGTCTGGCCACCCAATTCAGATACACCATCACCCAGGCCTTTGGCCCGCATTGAATCAGTGATTAAATCAATCCGCTTTGCCGACTTCAACTTATAAGCTAGCTTCACCATATCAGGGGCTACATGGAACCCATCAACGATTAATTCGGTCCGGATACTATCCTCCAACATTGCATGCCCAGTTACACCAGGATCACGATGTTTCATTGGCCGTTGCGCATTATACAAATGAGTAATGTGATTTGCCTTTGAATTGTTCTGTAAAAACTCGCGACTAGCATTTGAATGACCGATTGAACCAATAATATTATGCGCTAATAGGTATTCTTCAAAGCCCGCCAAATCATCTGCCTCCTCAGGTGCGTAGGTGATTAAGCGCACCCGATTACCAGATAATTCATTCCATTGTGCAACCAAGTCGGCACTAGGTGCAATAATATATTGTTCTGGTTGTGCTCCTTTATAGTGCGGGCTAACAAAAGGACCCTCCAAATGAACCCCGACAATTGCGGGCTCTTCAGCCGCTGCTGCGTTAATCGCCCGCATTGCTTGACTGATTGATTCTGTTGATTGCGTCATTGTTGTTGGAAAAACGGTTGTAATTCCTTCAGTAATCTGACTGCGCACCATTTTAACTAGGTCGTCTTGATTACCATCCATAGTGTCAAACCCATACGCCCCATGTGTATGTACATCAATAAACCCAGGTACAATTACCTTCCCCGTTAGGTTAATGACTTCATCCCCCGCAGCTGGCACATAGTCAGCCATGGTACCGATTGCTTCAATTTGTTGATTGAATCGTACGTACCCATCTTTAATTACGGCTGGATCAGCTTCACCGGTATAGAACGTTGCATGTGTTAAAACCGTTGTCATTTCATTTGCCTCTTTTTTAAAGATTTTATACTCTTAATTGTAATGGTCTAGTCCAATTTTATCAAGTTATCCCACCTAATTCGCATAAAAAATAAGTCCTTCTTATTTAAGAAGAACTTATCTATACAACTAATTGTTTTTTATTCGCTCAATAATTTTAGTGTAGATTACTTGCATCTCAGGCTCAGTTGTTTTGGTCAAAAATTCTTCCAAACTCAGCCAAGCAATTCCTGCCGTTTCATCTGCATTCAATTTCAGTGAATTACTATCATCAGCTTCAAAAAGGAAAGTAGCATTCAAATGTAAATGAGCCGATACATAACCACGACTCCGATGCCGATGTGCTGCTACTGTAATCATTTCCAAAGAAATTGGAGTTGTTTGTAATGGTCGAACAGCCACTAAACCACTTTCTTCATAGAGCTCCTTTTTTGCTACTGCTAACAAATCTGGATTCCCGTCAGCATGACCGCCCAGCCAACCCCAACTTTGATAAATTTTATGAAAAACGGCTAGCACATGATCGTGCGCTTGATTTAAAACAAAGGCACTGGCTGTAAAATGAGCCAAGCTATTCCGTGTCAAACTCTGTTTATCTTGCGCTGCTTTTAGAAAAAATGGGTAATCAGCCTGCTCTTGTTCTGATTGTGGCTGATAATTCACCAATAAGCTCTGCAAGTCATCATTTGTCATCAAAATCCACCCCTTTATTTGCCTATATTCTAAGGTTTTAGTCGGCTGAAAGTGCATCAATAGGATTCAACTTGGCTGCCCGTCGTGCTGGCAAAAGTGCCGCAACATAGGCAATTACAATCGCTAGTATTAACGTTGTAATAATATTAGTTAGTGAAAGCTGAATCATATCAAACTTAGCAATTTTGTACAAAACATTATTCAAAATTGCACCCAAACCAAAGGCCAAAATCAAAGCCAAAATATATGAGAAGAAGCCAATCAAAAGTGACTCAGCTGTAAATAGACGTCGCACATCCTTCTTGCTTTCGCCAAGGGCACGTAGGATACCAATTTCTTTAGTTCGTTCTGAAACTGACATAAACATAGTTACGATAATCATCAAAGCTGAAACAACCAATGAGATTCCAGCAATTGCTGCAAGAACGGTCGTTGCTAGTGTCACAATCGTGTTAATTGTTCCTAAGATATCACCAATCGTAATTGCATTAAATTGTCGCTTACCATCCTGTTTGATTGCATTAATTTTCTTTGCAACACTATCAACATTCTTAGCATCATTAACCTTAACGGTCACCATTGCTGCATCTGTACTTGCACCAACGGACTTATTAGCTGCTTGGACCGTTTGATAGGTCGTCAAATTAGTAACTTGGTTGTGTCCAAAATCAGCAACCCCTGAGATAGTCAATTCACGTGATACAGGCACTGGAGTACCGTCAGCTTTAGCAGCGACCCAGGTAACTGTAACCTTTTTACCAACAATTGACTTCCAATCCTTGCTTGAATACTGCTTAGCCACAGTATTTTTATCAACAACCATTTCATCTTTACCAGGTTTAGTTCCAGCCTTAATGATTTTAGTTTGATATGAGGCTGACCAAGTTGACATGTTATTCAAAGCATAGGTCGTTGTTCCAAGGCGGAACTGACCATTTGCCAAAACATAGCCTGGTTCAGCTTGCTTTACATGGGTTAGGTCTGCCAACTGCTTAACTTGACTATTCGAAATTGTTAAACTACCTTCACCTTGACCAGGACGTTGGCTATTTGCATTTTTACTATAACGTTGAACCGTTACCGCCGTTGGGTTAGCCAATGAATTAACTTGGTCGGCAATATAGGCTTTAATTCCATTACCTAGTCCAGAGAAGAGCATTACAGCGAACAAACCAATTGCGGTCCCCAACATAATTAAAGAATTGCGCCAGAAAGTATACCGCAGATGCTTAAATGCATTACTATATGAAGCGCTAGCCTTTAATGGTCGATCAGCAATTTGCACATTATCGGTTGGTACTGGGTAGGCTGGCTTTAAGCGTTGGTCACCATCAATCTTACCATCGGCTAAATGCACAATCCTTGTTCCATGATTAGCAACCTCTTGGGAATGCGTAACCGCAATTACCAACTTGCCTTCTTTAGCAATTTCTTCTAATAGGGTCAAAACTTCAGCTGTGTTTTGTGAATCTAGGGCTCCAGTTGGCTCATCAGCAATAATAATCTTGGGATCAGCTGCGAGTGCACGGGCAATCGCCACACGTTGCTTTTGTCCACCTGATAGTTGATTTGGATGCTTCTTCATCTGGTCGCCTAGACCGACTCTTTCAAGCAACTCAGTTGCTCGATTGATTCGTTCCTTTTGACTTAGGTTAGTCATTTCCAGAGAAACCAATACATTATCCAAAACTGTAAGATGACTAATCAAGTTATAGGCTTGATAAATATAACCAATCGTTCCACGACGATACTCATCAAGTTGCTTCTCTTTTTTATGATCTAACAAGGTTCCTTCAAAAGTTACCTCACCATCAAATTCACGGTCCAGACCACCAATGATGTTCATCAAAGTGGATTTTCCACCACCTGACTCACCCAAAATCGAAACAAACTCACCCAATTCAAATTCTAGGTTAATACCTTTTAAAACTGGGAACTCTTCTTTCCCCAAAAAATAAGACTTTTGAATATCTCGTAAAGTCAAAAAAGCCATTTCCTGCCTCCAGATCAAACTCGTTTTTTATTTAATATAGCTAATAGCTTGGAGTGATTATACCATTCTGATAAGGCAAAGCAAACAAAAGCTAATAATATTTGTAATTTATCTGAATACTAAAAAAGCCACCATTACGGTAGCTACTTTAACAAGGTTGGGTCTGCAGTTGATAGTTGTGATAAGTCCATACTATTAGTTAGTTGAGCGCCACTAGTTTGATAATTTGCCAACAATTGTTCAGCACTAATTGTCCCGCCCATTACCCAAGTAACAGCACTTAGAGGAATCGGACTACCATCAAGCGTCCCGTTATATTGTGGTGTATAAATCGTAAAGGTCTCATCACCATTATCAATAATCTTACGTGTATCATTAATCCAGCCACCAAGACTAGCTGTACCTGCGCCATGCGTCGTCCGAATATAGATAACGCCACCACTTTGTCCCTCAGCAACGGCAAAAGTTGCGGCTGGATCTGCATTGCCGCCCCAAGCCCACTGAGTTAAAATTGCCAACTGACTCCGCTGCCCTAGCTTCTCAAAAGCCGAATTATTTGATGTAGCACTGCTTTTTGAACTACTAGCTTTCACCTGCTGCTCGGCCTTTTTGCTACTGGCTCTAGCACTTGATTCTGATTTAGCCTTAGAACGTTCACTAACTTGCTTCTCACTAGCACGTTGCGAGCTGCGCTTAGCAGATGCCGCTTCTCGGCTTTTTTCAGCGGTCTGATGCTGATTAAGCAACACTGCGCTCACGATAATTACTAAACCTATCGCTAAGATGCTCAACCAAATAATCAATCGTTTGTGCTTACGTTGCTGATTCTTTTCACTCCGCATCAGTCCAACCTCATAATTCATTAGTTTAATGGCCTAATTCTAACATATTTAGCGCTATACCTTAGACTCAAATTAAATACAAAAAAATCTTCTAAATACTTAATTAAAGTACTTAGAAGATTTTAGTCATAGCCCTTAAGAGAATCGAACTCTTGTTGCAGGAATGAAAATCCTGTGTCCTAACCACTAGACGAAAGGGCCATTAGGTTTTGTGTTAACGACTTGCGCCGTAACAACAAAATCTATAATACCAGCTATTTTTAGCCTTGGCAAGCTTTTTATTGATTTTATTTTAATAAAAGTTTTTTTATTCAGCTGCCGCGTTTTTTTGCATCGTTGCTTGGATAGTTTGCAAGATTAATTCGTTGAAATTACCAGCTTGCATTGCATCCCAACCAGCTGCCGTTGAGCCACCAGGTGTCATAACTGAATCCGCTAGTTGCGTTGGTGTCATCTGCAAAGTATTTAAGTGTTCAACGGTTCCTAAGATGGTTTGCTTAGCCAAATTTAATGCCGTCTGACTGGCTAAACCATTCGCTACCCCTGCTTGGGCTAAAGCATCAACAAAGCCAGCTACAAAAGCAGGCCCTGAACCAGCTAAGGCGGAAACTGCCCCAAATTGAGCTTCTGGTAATTCCTCAGCTCGGCCTAAAGTCAAGAATAGTCCTGCAATTGCACCACGAGTCTCATCATCAAAAGCCGAACCAAAAGCTAGGGCCGTATAACCACCGCCAACGGCAACATTAACATTTGGCAAAGTGCGGACAATTAGGGCTTGCTGTCCCAAAGCAGCATGTAACTTATTCAATGGTACACCGCCCAAAACCGAGGCAATGATAAGACCCGGCTTGTTCGCCAACAGTGGCTTAATCTCAGCAGCAACGCTCTCTAATGCCTCAACTGGTGTTGCTAAGACCAACATATCAGCCTTTGCCACCAAATCAGCTGGACTAGCAACTGCTTCTACCCCTTCAAGCTCAGCGGCCACTTTTTGTGCTGACCTTGGTGAATAAACTAATTGGCTTAGTTCTTCACCAACTGAACTCCATCCACGCATCATTGCTTGTGCCATGTTTCCCGCACCAATAAAACCAATTGTTAACATGCTAACTCCTCCTGCTTATTCCCCATTGTTAAATTGTATTTAGTTAAGCAAAACCATTTTGGTTTGACAAACTATACGTTCGATGATGATAGCGCATTGACATAATCAGGCCAATTCCAATCATATTACCAATTAAAGCTGAACCACCTTGTGAAATAAATGGCAATGGGATTCCCGTCAACGGTACTAACCCGATGTTCATACCAATATTTTCAAAAATATGGAAGAGTAACATCATAATTACTCCAGCTGCAATGTAGGCATAGTACTGATTTGATGTATCACGTACCACCCGATAAATTTGGTAAAACAACAGCATATATAGTAGCAACAATAAAGCTGACCCAATAAAGCCATAATTTTCACCAATTACCGAGAAAATCATATCTGACTCGCGGACCGGCACATTGACATGCGATACGTTAAAGCCCGTCCCGTAAACACCACCTGAACCAATTGCTTTCATGGCTTGCCATAATTGATAACCTGAATTTGAGGTGTCAGCACTTGGATTCATCCAAGCATCCACACGCGCAAATTGATAGGCTTGAAAACCAAGGCCACCAAGAATCCGGCGACCCCAATTTTGCGTAACCAACAAAATCACGACTGTCCCTAAGACACCGGCTGCACCAAAAATTGGTCCTAAAATCTTCCAAGTGATTCCCGAAACTAAGACCATCCCAGCAGTAATTGCTAAGAAAACCAACATCGTTCCAAAATCATGTTGCGCCAAAATCAAAATTATCACTGGGAGCACCCAGTAAATAATTTTAAGAAGCAACTTACGGTCTGATTGAACAGTATGCTCTGCATACTGAGTATTATGCTTAGCAATTACCCGCGCTAGCATTACAATTAGCGCCGGCTTCATAATTTCGGATGGTTGAAAGGTTAGCGAACCAATCGCAAACCACGATTTACCACCAGTTGTAGCGTAATAAGCTCTTGAATAAAAGACTAAGACCGCCAACATTAAAAAGATACCAAAGCCGAAAATATATGGTGCAATTCGCCAGAGCTGTTCTGAATCAAAACGCATAATTACCAAAATGGCAATAATTCCTAATACATACCAAATCCCCTGCATCGCCACCATCCGCGCAACACTCACAACTTGTGAATCATGCGAAGCAGCAACAAACAAGGAGGTTAAACCGATTAAGGCCAACATCATTACGACGAAGATAATCCCCCAATCAATCTCACCTTCTGCTTTAAAAAAGCGTTTAAACATAATGCCCCACCTTATCAATTAATGGTGCAAGTTGTACTCGGCAATCAGCAAACTAACCGCTTCATCGAAAGACTTAGCAGTTGCTAGGCGTTTGTCAGCGTACTCTACTTGCAAGGGTGTCTTAGCTTCGTTAATTGTTCCTAAGCGTACCTTATTGACCATTACTTCGCTTAAATCATTACTTAACTCGTTGATTTCAACGGCTACTGGTTTATTATTTCTTGCCATGATTACCTCCGCTTGCTCTCTTTCATCTGTTTCATATTCTCAAGAAGTTCGCCGGCACCCCGGGCAACATTATCCAAAGGATGATCAGCAATCATTACTGGAACGCCAAGCTTTCCGGCAATCAAAGTATCAATCCCCTTCAAAAGCGCACCACCACCAGTCATCACAATTCCGCGATCAATAATATCTGAGGCTAGTTCTGGTTGAATTTCAGCCAAAACATCGTGTGATGCTTTAATAATTTGCGCTAAAGTGTCGTGCATTGCTAACTCAATCTCATTTGCATCAAGTTCAATCGAACGTGGCATACCAGTGAAATTATCACGGCCACGAACTTCCATCTTCTGCGGTTCCTCTTCAGGAATCGCTGTACCAATCTCAATCTTAATTTGTTCAGCCGTCCGTTCACCAACTTGCAACCCATGTTCATTCTTCACATAAGAAGCAATATCATGATTTAGTCGATCACCAGCAACCCGAATTGACCGTGATGAGACAATATCACCAAGTGATAGTACTGCAATATCTGATGTACCACCACCCATATCAATCACCATTGAGGCAATTGGTGCAAAAATATCAAGACCGGCACCAATCGCAGCAACTTTTGGCTCATATTCTAGATAAACCTTAGCTGCGCCGGCTTTTTCAGCGGCCTCCATAATTGCTTTGCGCTCAATTTCGGTAATATTTGTTGGTGCAGCAACCATGATGTTTGGCCGTGATAGCGCACTCTTAACTCCAAGCTTACCAATAAAATAATTTAACATTGCCTCAGTCATGTCAAAATCAGAGATAACTCCATCCTTTAATGGACGAACGGCCCGAATATTATCAGGTGTTCGACCAACCATTTGATAGGCCTCGGTTCCAACTGCTAAAACTTTTTCCGTCTTTGTATCAACTGCCACCACTGATGGCTCATTTAAAACAACACCTTTATCCTCGACGTAAACAAGGACATTTGCCGTTCCTAAATCAATGCCGATTTCCTTGGCCATGATCTACTCACCCCTAAATTTATTTAATAACTTCATATCTGGTCACAATGCAGAGTGGCCGCTATTTTCAATTATAGCAGAGCCTTGTCATATTTTAACCTTTCATTTGCTCAAACTAGCATAAACCCGTAAAATTAAACTAATCAAAGATAATTAAGGAAGCATACCATGATCAAATTAAGCCTAGCTGAAATTAAAGATGTCCTACATGCTAAAGTACTTAATGAAAAGCCTGTTGAAATAACCAACACAACTTTTGACTCCCGTAAAGCAACAAGCGGTAGTCTTTTCGTACCGTTGGTTGCTGACCATGACGGGCATAATTACATTCAAGCTGCTGTAGCTGAAGGTGCCATAGCAACCTTATGGCAAAGTGATCATTTGGCTCAAGCACCTAAAAATGTACCCACCATTATTGTTAGCGACACATTGGTTGCCTATCAAACTTTAGCCGCTTACTATCTGACTAAAGTCGCACCTAAAGTTGTAGCAATTTCTGGTTCTAACGGTAAAACGACTACCAAAGATTTAGTAGCCGCTATTGGTGCCACCACCTACAAAACATTTAAAACCCCGGCTAATTTCAATAACGAAATTGGTGTCCCTAAGACGATTCTATCAATGCCTACTGATACTGAGCTTTTAGTTATTGAATTTGGTATGGACCGACCAGGTGATTTAACCCACTTATCAGAGTTAGTCCATCCTGACATTACCGTTTTGACTATGATTGGTGAAGCTCATATCGAATTTTTCAAAACCCGGGCCCATATTGCCGATGGAAAAATGGAAATTATTAATGGCATGAAGCCCAATGGGGTCTTAATCTATAACGGGGATGAGCCACTGCTTCAAGAGCGGGTTAATCAACATCCAGACCTACAAAGCGTTACCTTTGGTCTGAATGACCACGATGATTTTTTTGCTAGCGAAATGGATATGTCACCCGTCCAAACAACTTTCCAAACTAACCAAAGTGACCGTCGTTTCTCGATTCCACTTACTGGTCGCTATAACGTCGCTAATGCTCTAGCTGCAATCGCAGTTGGTCGCCAGCTAGCAATTGATTACGACCAGATTGCATTGGGCCTCCAACATGCTCCGATTACTGAAAACCGCACCGAATGGGTTGATGGTAGTTTTGGTGGGAAAATTTTGTCTGATGTCTATAACTCAAATCCAACTGCTGCCAAAGAGGTCCTCAATTTCTTTACCGAAGTGCCAACTGATGGCGACCACGTTGTTGTCCTAGGTGATATGCTCGAACTAGGTAGTGTGGGGCCTAAACTTCACGCAAGCTTGGCTGATTCACTTGATCCACAACGTATCCAAAGAGTTTACTTAGTTGGTGACATTATTAAAGCTTTGGCCGAACAGCTAGCCGATAAGTATCCAGCTGACCGAGTTAAATTGTATGCAAATGATGAAAAATCTGCCTTGGTAAGCGAATTAAAGGCGGTCTTGACCCGTGATGATATGCTACTACTTAAAGCTAGCCACGGAATTCATTTAGAAGAAGTTCTGCGTGAAATCATCGAACGCTAAGTTGTATCGCGTAACCTTGATAACAAAAATTTTAATAAAATACGATTCAATCAAAAGACTGACACAAGGCTTGTGTCGGTCTTTTTTTACTGCTAATTATACCCAACTGCGCTAGAATAGAGGCACTTAGATAAAAATAAAGGAGCCCCAGCATGCCAGAATTTATAACCAGCGATCAGGTCACAATCCATTATCATGATTATGGCGGTCAACTTAAACCTGCAGTTATTTTGCTGACTGGATATTCATCAAGCGAAGTTACCTGGTATTATCAAATCGAACCCTTGCTAGCTGCTGATTATCGGGTGATTACCTATGATCATCGTAGTCATGGCCATAGCTCTCAGGTAACTTATGGACTAACGGCTGCTCGCCTAGCCGTCGACTTACATGAATTAATGAATGTACTTGATTTAGAAACAGTAACTTTAGTTGGCCATTCAATGGGTGCTGTCATTGCCATGACTTATGAAACGCTATTCACCGACCAACGTTTACGGGCTGTTATCACAGAAGACCAAACACCAACCATTTTGCAAAAGACCAATTGGCTCGATGGTCAAACTGGCTTAACCTTTGCTGAAATCCCCGATTTCATGCAACGCCTCCCACAATTACATTTAATGGCCCACCCCCTATCACAGGCTATGAAGCTAACAATGCAGCCCTACAATATGCCTTTTAATTTTCAAGTGGGTCAAACGCTCCTATTAGATACCATTGCAGCAGACTGGCGGGCTACGCTGTCACAAGAACGCATCCCACACCTCTTTATTGCGGGGGCAAAATCACCGCTTTACCCAGCTGAACATGCTAACGCCGCCTGCCAATTACAAAAAAATAGCTTATCAGAAGTTAAAATCATCCCCGATGTTGGTCACATCCCCCATTTAGAAAATGTTGACTTATTTAATACCACGCTACTCAACTTTTTAGCAAAATTATAAAATGTAGGAGGCAACCATGGATATTAAGCAAGCTATTCCAGTGCAAACTATTTGGAATCGTCAGACAATTTTTTCATTACCGATTAATGAACAAGCAGAGTCATTAGTTTCCGTCAGTTATTTACCAGAAAAGATTATCGTTAGTCCGCAGTATTTTATTCAAGGCATTGCAGGCGCTTTACCTGAAATTTTCTTACGTTCTGGTGCTTTTAAACACTTGGTCAAGGCCGCACATAGCCTGCCTACTGGTTATAAACTGGTCGTTTTTGATGCTTGGCGCTCGATTGCTACACAACAAGCTTTATTTGACAGCTATCAACAGCAACTTGCCAAAGCTAATCCAACTTGGTCAGCTAGTCAACTTGAAGTAGCAACCTTGCGCATTGTCGCCTTACCATCAACCTTAGCCACCAAGCCTTCCCCGCATAATACCGGTGGTTCAATTGACCTATCAATTGTCGACCCACAAGGCCGTTTGTTGGAGATGGCCTCACCTTTTGATGATACTAGCAACTATGCCAAAACGAGTTATTTTGAAGAAAATCAACCAACCAGCCCAAGTGAAGTGACAGCCCGCAATAATCGGCGCTGGCTCTACCAGATAATGCTTGCTGCGGGTTTTACTAATTATCCTGAAGAATGGTGGCACTATGATTTTGGTAATCAAAATTGGGCCTATCAAAGTCAACAAAATCAGGCAATTTATGGTGCAACGCAACCTAACTTCCCTTGGTAAATTAAAAAGGTCAACCACTATATCAAGTGGTTGACCTTTCTTCTTATTATTGATTAGCCTTTAAAGACCCAAGCATTTCCGTCACGCGCCAAAAGTTCATCTGCTGCATCAGGTCCCATTGAACCTGAAACGTAGTTAGGGAAATCTTCATGCTTTGCATCCCAAGCTTCTTGAATTGCATCGACAAACTTCCAAGCAATTGCCACACCATTCCAATCAGCAAAGTTAGAACCATTACCATCCATGGCATCATGAATCATACGCTCGTATGGTTCTGGTGTAACTCGTTGGTCTTCTTCAGAAACTTGCCACTGCAAATTAATCATACGCGTCAAGAACTCTGAAGTTACATCCTTAGCATTAAGCTTAAATTCAATCTTACCCTTAGGATCAATCAAAATTGATAGGACTGGGTTACCTAATTTAACATCACCACCAAAGATATTCAAGCCTTGCTTAAAAACAATATCTACACGTGTTTGCTTAGCAGCTAGACGCTTACCTGAGCGGATATAAAATGGTACGCCCTCCCAACGAGGCATAGCAAATTGTAGTTTTCCAGCTACAAAAGTATCATTTTGTGAGTCAGCTGGTACATCCAATTCATCAAGATACTTTTTTTGACTACCATCAGCGCTTTCACCATACTGACCGCGAACAAAGTTCTCTTCAACGCCAGCAGCATCATAAATCTTTAATGAATTGAAAGCTGCATTCTTAGCTGCCCGAATTGCCGTGTCAGTAAATTCACTGGGCTTCTCCATTGCTAACCAACCAATGATTTGCATAGTGTGGTTTTGAATCATATCCCGCAAAGCACCAATTGTGTCATAGTAACCAGCCCGCTCTTCAACACCCAAAACTTCAGCTAAAGTAACCTGTACATTTTGGATGTAATCCTTATTCCAGGCTGCATCAAATAGTGGATTACCAAAACGGACCGCTGCAATGTTTTGAACCATCTCTTTACCAAGATAATGATCGATTCGGAAAATTTGCGCCTCATCAAAGGCTTGTGACAATTCATTTTGTAGATCTTCGGCAGTTGCATAAGATGAACCAAATGGCTTCTCAATCATCAAGCGGTTAAATTGACCGTTCTCAGTAATCAAGCCCTCTGACTTCAAGAATTTAGCAACCGTTCCAAAGAAGCGTGGTGCAACTGACATATAGTAAATACGGTTACCTTGTAATTCATACTTAGCATCTAGCTCATCATTTAAAGCTTTCATTGCTGCATATGAACTTTGATCGGTAATATCTTGCTTAATATAAGTGAAGTGTGAAATAAATTCCTCAGCATTAGCCTCATCTTCAACAAAGCTGGCGATTGACTCACGGACAACCTGATGAAATTCTTCTTTAGTCAAGTCTGCACGTGATGTTCCAACTACCGCAAAGTGCTCTTGCAAAAAGCCCTTTTTAAAAAGGTTATAGGTTGAAGGGTATAGCTTACGTTTAGCTAAATCACCTGTTCCACCGAAAAATGTCAACAACGTCGTAATCTCTGCGGGCATGTTACTTCTCCTCTGTGCGTTTATGCAAAATCTAAATCATTAAGTAAATGTAAACGTTTCCGTTCAACAGCTATATTATAAAACTTTTTTCAAAAATAAGCTATATCCATGTAAATATTTTTCATCGATTACTATCATTATTCCCAAAATATTGGGTTGCCCGGATTGCCCGTTGCCAACCATCAATTAAATTATCCCGATGTTGAATCGGCATTGCTGGATAAAACTTACGACCATCATCAATCAAATGTTGTAGATTTTCAAGTGATGACCAATAGCCAATCGCTAAACCAGCTAGAAAGGCAACCCCTAGAGGCGTTGTATCTTCGTCTGTCGCACGCTTAATCGTCACTCCAGTTACATCAGCCTGAAATTGCATTAGATATGGATTACGTGCAACTGAACCATCAGCCATAATTGTATGAATATTTCCTGTGTACTCATCGGCCATAATTTCCAAAATATCAGCCGTTTGGTAGGCCACTGACTGTAAGGTTGCTTTGATAAAATCATTCCGGTTAGTTCCTCTAGTCATCCCAAAGACAGCACCACGCGCATTCGGATCCCAGTAAGGTGCACCTAAACCATTAAATGCCGGAACAACGTAAACTTCATCTTCGTTTGTCGAAGCCTCCGCGGCCTCCCAAGCATCTAATTGAGTATCAATAATATCCAATTCATCATGCAGCCATTGTAGTGCCGTCCCAGCCGCAAAAACAGACCCTTCTAAAGCATAAACCGGCCGATCACCTATTTGATAAGCAATTGTTGTAACCAAATTCCGCTTTGAGGTTACAGGTTTACTACCAGTATTAAGCATCATGAAAGCACCAGCACCATAAGTACTTTTTATCATCCCCGGTTTAACAGCTAATTGACCAACTAGCGATGCGTTTTGATCACCAATAACACCGGCAATTGGTACACTACCACCAAAGAAGCGCATCGGATTAGTATTGCCAAAAATTTGGCCACTCGGCTTAACAATAGGTAGCATACTTTTAGGAATATTAAATAATGCCAATAGCTCGTCATCCCATTCAAGCGTATTAATATTAAACAGCATCGTCCTTGAAGCGTTTGAAATATCAGTAGCATGGATTTCGCCATCTGTTAAATTCCAAATTAGCCAAGTATCTACCGTACCAAAGAGTAAGTCACCGGCTTCAGCCAGTGCTTGTGCACCTTCTACGTGGTCAAGAATCCATCGAATCTTGGTTGCTGAAAAATATGTTGATAGTGGTAACCCCGTTTTTTCGCGAATCAAATCCATATGTGCTTGATCAGCAAGAGCTTCTGCAACTTCTTGTGATTGAATCGAAGACCAGACAACTGCATTATAAATAGGCTGTCCAGTACGTTTATCCCAAATAATCGTTGTTTCACGTTGATTAGCAATCCCAACTGCTCGAATTTCATCACCACGTACTCCAGCTTGGATTAACGCATCTGCAATCGCTGTTTGGACAGAACTCCAAATATCTAAGGGACGTTGTTCTAACCAACCAGTCTGTGAAATAAGCGATGTCAACGGCGTTGTTTGCGTCGTAACTCGCCGGGCGTTATGGTTGAAAACCACTGCCCGCGTTCCGGTGGTGCCTTGGTCAATTGCCAAAATATACTCAGGTTTCTTTATTGCCATCCTCAATTACCTTCCTACTCAACATGCTCACTTTTTAAGTATAACAAGAAGTAAAACTATGCTAAACTCAAATTTATAATCTTAACTAAAAATCGGAGGATTTATGTCTCAATTATCGGAAGCTGATAGATCGCCCAAAATGCAAAGCGAAATTAAAGCCCCTGTTCTATACATTGCAAATTTAATTCAAAGCACAGGTGCTTCGCTACTTTGGCCAATCACAACCCTTTATATGCACAATGAGTTAGGCGAAAGCATGACCAATGCCGGTATCGTTTTAATGGCTATGTCATTATTAATGATGCTTGGTTCCTGGTTGGGGGGCCGTTTATTTGACCGCTGGAACCCCTATCTTTCAATGGTGTTTGCTGTTTCTATTTCTTTACTTGATTTAATTGCCTTAACCTTTTTCCATGACTGGCCCATTTTTGCCATTTTACTTAGTTTGCTTGGCTTTACCGACGGTATTATTTATGCTCTCCTAAACGCCTTTGCTGCTAGTATCAAATCAACTGATTTGCGCCGAGTTTTCAACATGCAGTACCTTTTCTTGAACGTAGGTGTGGTAGTCGGTACGGCTGGGGTCGGCTTTATCTTCAACCATGGTATTGCCTTTGTCTTTGCAGCGGCTAGCTTAATGTACATTGGATTTCTATATATGGTTATCCGTTATTTCAAAATTGAAGGACTTCAACGGCGTGCCAATTTAACAGCACACACCAAACGACTTAAATTGCACTGGCCACGTCTAGTGTATGCTTTATTGGGCTTGGTTTTCGCTATTTATATGGGTTATGTCCTTTGGGAAACCGTCGTTGCTAGTCATATGGTGGCAATGGGGCTTTCAACTGAACAATATTCCTTCCTATGGACCCTAAATGGTTTAATTATTATTGCTGGTGGTATTTTACTTGACCGTGTGATTGTTAAAATTCCATTCAAAGTTTCCGTTTTAGGTGGTAGTTTTCTGTTCGCAATCTCTTTTATCGGGCTAATTTTTGCCCACAGTTATTGGGACTTTATTTTCGCCTTTGTTATCTTAACCATTGGTGAGATGTTTGTTTCGCCACAAGTTCCCGCTTGGATTGATCGAATTAGTAGTCCGGAAGCTCGGGGGCAAGCCCAAGGTTTAATCACCATGTTTATTTCACTTGGACGCGCGCTTGGCCCAGTCTATGGTGGCTTGATGATTGACCACGGTTCTTACAACATCCTCTTTGCTTCAATTTTTGTTATTATTACTGCCTTCATTGGTTTGGCCTGGCTTCTATCCAAGCCAAAACTAAATTAGCCCAGCAAGTTTCAGCCAAGTCCACGGATTTGGCTTTTTTTGTTTACAAAAAAGCCCACCTATCTGGTGGACTTTTGATAAATTAATTAATTCCCAAAGCTTGCTTAATTGCTGAAACTTGCAACTTAGCATATGCAGTTGGATCTGATTTAGCTAGTGCTTGCATTTGCGCAGCCTTCGCTGGGTCAGCCGCTGCTTGTGCTTGCATCTGTGGAGCAAGCTTTTGTAACTTAGCAACTTGTCCGGCTGTCAAAACGAGCCAAGTGTCTTTTGGTACTTCAACTACAGTTGCTTGCTTAACCAAACGATGATTTTCAGTTCCCCAATCGAATAAGGCTTTCGTCATTGCTGATGAATAAGTCAATCTGGTCGTTTTGGTAACCGCCTTCGCCGTCGTTGTATCTGTCAACTTATAGGTAGCTGATTTCTTAACCGCAGTCACAATCTTATCAATTGAACTAGCATTAGGTTTGAAATTAACTGATGGTTTCTTTTCGTTAGCTGATGTTCGATAAATTAGCACGTAATTATTAGTGCCCTGACCAATTTCAGCCTTAATCATCATACCGTATGGTGCTGATGTCTCACCAGCAGTGTAAATATTTTTAGTTGTCGTTGTTGTAACTTCCTTCATACCCCAGTTTTGAGAGATATGCATCGTCAGTATTAAAACTGAGCCGGAGAGTAGCAACAATGAGATAGTTCCTGCAATAATACGGCCGCTTAGTGGTTTAACAACCACTAAACTTACATAGGTTGCAATCGCAAATAGAACAATTAATAAAATAATCATTATGCAACATCCTCCTTTGCCAAATCACGAGGCTTGTGCTTACCTTGTAAGAACATTGCAATAATCAATGCTAAGAGCGCAAAGACGGTTCCCAACATAAATGATGCATGATAACCATTCAACATTGCCGTAATCATCTTATCAGCGTATTGCAATGGGTTGGTTACCTTCAAATGCTTGGCTGGTTCTGAATTTGTGATAATATTTTGCGCAACTGATGATAATAATGCCACCACAACAGCTGACGCTACTTGACGTGCCGTGTTATTTGAAGCCGTACCATCAGCTGCACTCTCACGTGGCAAAGCATTCATCGCCGAAGCAGTCATTGGCATGAAGACCATGGCAACTCCGAACATCCGAACCGCATATAGCACGGTAATGTAGATATTTGATGTTTCAGCCGTTAGGAACATAAATGGTAGCGTTCCAATGGTCAAAATTGTAGCTCCGACTAAGGCCAAGCGACGGGCACCAACTTTATCATAGGCCATACCAGAAATTGGTGACATGATTCCCATCATCAAAGCACCGGGCAATAGAGCCAAGCCTGATTGAAGGGCTGTCAACCCATGCACTTCTTGCATGTACAAAGGTAGCATCATTTCGACACCCATCATGGCCATCATAATCAAGGCGGTCACGATTGTGGTCAAAGTAAATTGCTTAATCTTGAAGACGCGCAAATCCAAGAAAGGCTTCTCCATATGCAATTGTCGGTAGGCAAATAAGATGATAATTACAATACCAGCAACAATTGGTGCAATAACTGTTGTCAGGTTACCCCAACCGTCTGAGGCAACATTAGTAAAGCCAAGCAAGAATAGACCGAAGCCTAAAATTGTTTCAACAAATGAGATGATGTCTAGCTTAACATTCCTGTTAGGCAAAACATCGTGCAAGATAAATGGACTAGCCAACAAAGCCAAGCCCAAAACAACCAAAGGCAACAAGAAAATCGTGCGCCATGAATTTGAAAGCGTCAAACCCAAAATAACGTGGTTTTGGTTTAAAATCCAACCAGCAAAGGTAGGTCCAACGGCTGGTGCCAAGCCAACAACTAAGCCGGCCATTCCCATCGCCTTTCCCATTTCCTTTGGCGTGTAGATGTTAACGAAAACAACTTGCATCAAAGGCATTGAGATACCAACCGCGCTAGCTTGGATAATCCGTCCGGCCAAGAAAATCCACCAAGTTGATGGCTTAGGATCTGGTGCTGAAAATGAAATTAAAATTCCAATAAATAATGCTAAAAATGCAACCATGTACAACTTACGAGTTGAAAACTTTGTTGCTAAATATGCTGAGACGGGCACCATCACACCGTTGGCAAGCAAGAACCAAGTTGTTGCTTGTTGGGCGGTTGCCATTGTGATGTTATAGTCCTTCATCAAAGCAGGTAATGTGGTTCCTAGAACCGTTTGCATCAACATACCAGCAAAGGTAGCAATCAAAATCAGTAGTACCATTGCACCACGATTAAAAGGCTTACCATGTGTGTCTAGCATTTGAGCCTTTTCTACTTCTGCCATCAGACTTCCTCTTTTCCTTCTTCTACTTCAATTCCTAGTTTTAAAAACAATTCAAGACCTTCAACAAAGGCTGCTGCTTTCTCTGGACCCATTTGTTCAAAGATATGCGCTGCCCGACTAAGAGCCACTTCAATTGCCTTTTTCACTTCAACTTGCCCCAATGGTGTCAAAGTAACCAGGATTTTACGGCGATCAGTTTTAGAAATTTCGCGTTTAATCATGTTTCGTTCTTCAAGTCCATTCAAAACTGTGGCAATTCGCGCACTACTTAACCGTGCATGTGCAGCTAAATCACTTGGTACGACTGCTTCATTAGCATGCTTGTACAAATAAGTTAAAATCATTTGCTCACCATGCGCGTATTCACTCAGGCGCATCATTACCCCTTTAGTCTGCTTGTTCTTAACACAAGCAAAAAAACGTTCTGCTAGTTCTTGATATTCCATGTCCGCTCCTTTCATCTGCTCCCCAAATTAATTAACACTGTTAGCTATTGTAGGGGGTTACCTTTATAAGGTCAATAGCTTTTTTTAATGTAAACGTTTTTATTGTGTTTTTGGTGCTAATTTGTTAGTACTACTTAAGTAGTACTAACAAAAAACGTCGAAGCATTCCTCAGCGTTCTAAACTTTTCAAAAATCAACAAATCATACATGATTTTGAGCTTATTATCCTGGCATGATGATAAGCCCACTGCTATTGTTCTTGCTATGGTAATCAAAGATGCTAAGTTTTATAAATTTGTAAAATCAAAGCAGCTACATCTGAGAGGCTTTTTAATTACTACCATATAAAGCAAGCTATACAAAAAAGGCCTACCAACTTGGTAGACCTTTTTTCGTGCTAAGTTAAATTGCAGACCAATTTAACCTTGCTATTTTTACATTTTAGTAAAATCAAAGACCATGCGACCAGTAATTTTACCATTCTTCATTTCATCAATTACGTCATTAATATCACGAATATCGGCACGTGTTACGATTGGCTTAACTTTACCTTCAGCACCAAACTGGAAGGCTTCCTTCAAATCTTCACGAGTTCCAACCAAAGAACCACGTACTTCAATTCCGTCCAAAACAGTCTTAACAACATTCAAGCCCATATCACCTGATGGTAAAGCAACAGCTACCAACTTACCCATTGGGCGCAAAGAAGCGATTGATTGGTTAAAAGCAGTTGTATTAACAGCTGTAACTTGCGCATTATGCACGCCACCAACTTTTTCTTGGATTACAGCTGGTACATCCTCAGTCTTACGGTTAATTAGCAATTCAGCGCCCATTTCCTTGGCAGCAGCCAGCTTATCAGGGTTTCCATCAACTGCAACAACGTGAGCACCGAAGACATTGTGAGCATATTGGACTGCCAAGTTTCCAAGACCACCAGCACCAACAACTGAGACCCACTGACCAGGCTTAGTTTCACCAACCTTTAATGACTTATACATCGTTACACCAGCACAAGTAATTGATGAAGCTTCCATTGGGTCCAAGCCCTCTGGTACCTTAACAGCATACTTAGCATTTACAACGACTTGTTGTGCCATAGCACCGTCAACTGAAAAGCCGGCATTACGAACCTTACGGCAGAAAGTTTCATTTCCAGAATTACAATACTCACAATTACCACAGGCATCATAGAACCAAGCAATTGAAACGCGATCACCAATCTTCAAATAGTCATCAGCCCCTTCTGCCAACTTAGTAACCCGACCAACACCTTCGTGACCAATTACACGACGGAAAGGTCGTGGGTTGATTGTTGATGGATCACCAAAATCGCCCCCAGCAACGTGTAAGTCTGTGTGACATAGACCACTATACTCAACATCAACCAAAGCTTCTCCGAAACTTAATGCGCGGGGCTCCCAGTTATCGATTAAGTCTACATATCCATCCAAGTTCTCGCGTACAACAGCTGCTTTCATCATTTTTCTCCTTCATGGAATTAGAAATTTGTTTTTCTCTATCGGATAAATTGTAAAACAATTCACAAACAAAAACAAGCAAAAAAAAGATTATAAGTGATTAACTTACAATCTCTTTGCTTAAGCTCTTTTTACAATTCTATTAATTGATTTTGATTTAATGAATAAATGAAGGTTCGCACGTTGACTTTCCCCATTGCTGTTAATGCTTGCGCATAAATCCGCAGTTGAGCTTGATACCGTTGTTTTAAAATTGCTTTTGCATCTTCGTTTGCCGCAATATAATCTGTCTTATAATCAAAAAGCCACGTTTCATCACCAACCAGAAAATAGCCATCCATGATTCCATGAACTAAAACTTTTTCATCTGCATCAACTCCTTGGTATAAGCGATCGGCTTGTAATAACAAGGAAAAAGGAACTTCCCGCTCTAAGGTCGCAAGATTGGCCTGCATCTTTAAGCCCAGCTCTGAATCTTGGAAAAATTCAACGACTTGCGTAAGATTAATTTTTTGACCAACTGCAGGCTCAATAATTCCATCAATAACTAATTTATTCAATAATGTTTGTAGCCGCTGCATCAAATCACCGGACTGCGTCAAATCAATTTGCTGCATCAGTAGATGCGTAGCCGTACCAACTGCAGCCGCACTAACTTGATTTGTATCTACTTGCATAAAACTTGGTTCGGGCAAGTCAGTTGTCTTAAATCTTAAGCCAGCATAGTCATCACCAACTAAACGCCGGTCAACACCTGGCTGACCATCAACAATATCTGGATCTTCAAATAGACGTTTTAATTCGGAAACAGATTGATAATTACTTGCCCGAGTCACATTAGCAAACTGGTAATTGTACTTGAAAATTTGCTGCCATTCCCCAACTAATTTTTCAAGTTCCCCATCTTTTATTGAATCTAAATCGTTTGAAGCTTGACGCATATCATTAGCGCTAATCTGTGTAGCCAGCTTAGCCAAATCACTGCTATTTGCAATTGTAAAATCAAAGTCAAAATCATTGATTGGTGCAAGTGGTGTAAATTCAGAAAAATCAAAATCATCATTCGCCATTAATTTGGTCTGACTGTCAGGATGCCTTAGTAAGGCCATCCCCGCTAAATCTAAATATGAGTTACCTTGTAAACGTGCCCAGTCAGGTAACATTGTTTGGCTCCCATATTTTGCAACTGACCATTTCTTCCATACTTCTTCAGTTGATTTATATGTCCCAACCATAAAAATATGCTGTTCAGCCCGCGTTAAGGCTACATAGAGCACTCTTAATTGTTCAGCAAAGGCATCTCGTCGAATCGCCTCTTTTACGTAAGCTTTTTCCGGCGTTGGCAAACGTAAATTATGCTCAACATCAGTAAAATCAATGCCTACCCCCGCTTTTGCATCTAAAATGATGCTTCCAGCTGTGTCTTGGCCAGAAATCATTTTACGACTTGTATTAAGCATGAAAACAACTGGGAATTCCAAGCCCTTGGAATGATGAATCGTCATTAATTGCACGGCATCACTTAGCACATTTGCATCTGCGACACCCAAATCTTTATCTTGCGCCTGAATTTGTTGAACATAATTAATAAATTGATATAAACCAACAAAAGAGGACCGCTGATAAGCCGCTGCTCGTTCATACAAGGCATGTAGGTTCGCTTGTCGCTGTTCACCAGCTGGTAGCCCGCCAACATAATCTAACCAATTTGTTCGCCGGTAAATCTCCCAAATTAAGCTAACAATTTGGTTTTGCACAGCTAATTGCCTGAATGCAGCCAAATCATTTAAAAAGCGCCTTAGGGTTGTGATAATTGTTTCAACGTCCGCTGTTGATAGCGCATCTGTTGCCAATAAAATTGTATTTTCAGCTGCCGTTTGCTTTACCGCTGTAAAGAAATCACCATCAATTTTTTGTGCCCGAATAAACGCTAAGGCATTTTCCGCTAAATTATAGATAGGTGAACGAAGTACCGCAGCCAAAGGAATATCCTGCTGGGGATTATCAATTATTTGTAGCAAGCTTAACATAATTGATACTTCCATCGTTTGGAAGAAATTTTCAGCCCCACTAATCGTAATTGGGATTGCTAAACCGCGAAAAACGGATAGAACATCTAGGTTTTGTCCACGAGCAGGAACTAGAATTGTAATATCGCCATAAGTTAATGGGCGTTGCTTTTGTTGTTCACGATCATAAATCAACATCCCCTCTGCCATTAGTTCTTTAATTTTCAAACCCATCAAAGTAATCTGCCCGGTCGTTGCCGTATAACCTTCATCATCGACAAAGTCCTCTTGATTAGCTTCATCTTGATCAGCTTTGTTATTTAGATAAACCAACAATTCGGCATGTTTGGGTAATTCAGTTGGATAATAATCGGCTCCAGCAACTAGCTTATGCGAACCAGCGTAGTCAACATCGCCTAAATCCTCACTCATTAGCTGTGTAAATAAGTAATTAATAAAGTTAGTTACATTTGGTCGTGACCGGAAATTTTCTTGCAGTGTTATCACCGTACTAGCTTCTGTTTGCGGATAAGCCTGTAGCTTCTCTCTAAAAAGGGTTGGGTCAGCCTGCCGAAATTTATAAATTGATTGCTTAATATCACCAACTTGAAAAACATTATTTGATCGTGCAAATGCCTGTAAAATTGCCTCTTGTAGCTGATTAGTATCTTGATACTCATCAACCATAATCTCTGTATATTGTTCACGTAATTCAGTTGCGATTGGTGCTTGCTCAACAATTGCTAAAGCAAAATGTTCCAAATCGTTAAAATCTAGAACTTTCCGCCGTAGTTTTTCTGCTAAAAATTGCTGCCGGAATGTTTGTACTAAAGCAACTAAATCCTCTATAACCTGCCTTGCACCTATTAATGTAACAGCTAAACCTTCAGTATCCAGTAAAAAATAAGCTTTTTTAAGTTGATTAAATTCGCTAATAATTACATCTCGGCGTTCTTTGATTGCGGCCCAACTACTTTTGATGCTTGTATCGGTATCTTTTTTGAAATTCTTACCTTTACCATCAATTTTGCCCCAACCATCAAAACTTTGTGCTTGAATCACCGTTACTAATTGATTCCAAGTCAAATCGGTCTGTAAATTAAACTGTTGCCGAATCTGATCCAATAACTGTCCATCATGTAACAAATTTTCAAAACGATTTTTGGTTCCCGCATCGGCTTCATCAACAATCGCTTCTGCTTGTAAGCTTTGGTTTTGAATGATTAGGCTATCTAACTTTTTAGTGATTTCCGGTGCTAATTGATTTTTGAAAAATTGGCTTTGCCCAAAATCACCATTAATTTGATAACTGCTTGATAAACTAGCAAGCCATTCATCAGTATCTGATCGCGCCATTGCAAAATTAAAGAGTTTAAAAACAGCATCCTGTAATGGGCGGTCTTCTTGACTACTAGTCGCAAATTGACGTACAAAGCGCTTAAAGTGACCATCTGAATCATTCTCATAGGCTTGCTCTAAGACATCTTGGTATACCTCTAACATTAATAAAGTTGACTCGGCATCATCAGCTAACCTAAATTGTGGATCTAAATTAATTGCGTAATGATATTGCTCAATTAACCGTAAAGCAAAAGCATGTAATGTTGAGATATTGGCCACTTTTAACAGCCTTAACTGGCGTCGTAAGTGAGGTTTCATACCCTCATCGCTAGTATGCAATGCATTGGTCAGGGTACGTTCTAACCGGTCTTTCATCTCAGCAGCAGCAGCTTCAGTAAAGGTAACAATCAAAAAACGATCAATATCTTGCCCTGCAAGTAACTTTTGGATAACCCGTTCAACCAAGACACGAGTTTTACCAGAACCAGCCGAAGCCGATACTAAAATATTTTTGTCATTGGTTTCAATCGCAGCTTTCTGCGTTTCAGTAAAATCCATTGCCATTAGTTCTCTGCCCCTTTTACTTGATCAATTAATCGCTGCATTTCAGCTAAAGCATCAGCTTTCTTTAAACCACCATTTAAATCATGATAGTGGTCACCCATCATTGCATCAAAACGCATAATTGCCTTATATTCAGAATATTGTAAGGCACTCTTATTTCCCATCCGGTATGGTGCAAGCGGGAATTCACCACGTAAAATTTGACCAGCAATTGACGCCGTTTTAGCTGCAACGAAGTCTAATAACAAATCACGTTCTTCTTGATCGATAACATCAGCGCTGGCCGCAAATTCACCTGACTTTTTGCGCTTGATTGCAAAAGGACTATTTTCTTCATCTGAACCAGCTAGTTGTTCAATAAAATCGTCTTGATTCAAAATCAAGCCACGATACT
This sequence comes from Weissella oryzae SG25, assembly GCF_000691805.2. GTDB lineage: Bacteria > Bacillota > Bacilli > Lactobacillales > Lactobacillaceae > Weissella > Weissella oryzae. The sequence continues at coordinate 45,791 of NZ_DF820495.1, forward strand.
TACCTTGTTCATAGGTACTTGCTAGTGCCTGCGTCTGCAAATCTACAAAAGAGTTTGCATTTAAGTCCTCAGCTTTAATCACCGTTGTACTTAGTGACCAAAACATAGCTGCAGCCATTTGTTTATTAGCCAAACTTTGCGCATTCTTTACCATCGCATCCCAATATGTCAGTAATTGTAGTTCTAAGCCTGCTAAGGTTTGATTATAATCAAACAACTTATTACCTGATTTATAGTCAACAACGACTAAATAATCTTGACCAACCTGGTCATAACGATCAATCTTTCCACGCACAGTAACTTCACCTAATGGTAAATGTTGTACAAGTGGCTTTAAACTCTGTTGCCCTAATCCAAAACCAGTTTCAACTGCTAAACTCTGTGTCAATCCATCAATTGTTTGACCGCGCTGCATACTCAAAAGTGCTTGTTCAACAGTTTGACTAAGCAAACCAGTCAAAAATTTCATGCGTGCAGTTGATTTAAAAATATCATAGGTTGGATCATCTGATGCTAATAGATTTGCTAAAGCTGCTTTAACGGTCGCTGAAACTTCGGCTTGCGTTAGCTTTCCTAGAGGTTCCGCCCGACTAATCACTCCTCTAAAGGAACGTTCAAGTAATCCGTGCATTAACGTACCCTTTTCAGCTGGGGTTAATGCTAAAACTTGGCGTTCATTTAACCGTAGTCCATATTTCAAGAAAAACTCGTATGGATTGCGCGCATAACTCTCCAACCTAGAGATAGAAGTTTTTAAATTATCACCAAATAACGCTTTAACTAAATCATTTTTCAATTTTTGCGGCTGATTGCGGTAGTCTAAAGCTGCAAATAAGCGTTCCATTAAGGCTGAGTCATTTTGTCGAACTAAACCTATCAAGGATTGCCAGGCAGGGCTCAAAACTCCATGGTTCACTTGTGCTAGTCTAGCAGCAACCAGTGCATTAGCGGCACTTGCTGCTGGTGACCCAACCCAAATATCAACTGTTTTTGCATCGGCATTAAAATTGGGCAAGCTTGGCAAAACTTTGCTTTCAACAAAGAAAGCTCGCTTCAAACGCAGAATATATGTAGAAGCCTGCTGCGCACTCTCGCCATCACTTGTTGCGTATAACCAAATAAGGTGTTTAGTCCCAATCATCATCGCATTGTAAATTAACAGTTCTTCATCTGCCATGGTTTGATCAACAGTATCTTGAAGTGCGATTTCGTTTGGTAAAACAGCTTGTAAATGAACTCGGTCACTGTCATGCAATAAAGCATGTTGCTTCATCGTTGCCGGCATATTTGCACTTGTTGCCCCAAAAATCATCACGGTGCAATAACCTTTATTTTGCACAATACCACTTTCAGAGATTCTTACCTGATCCATTGTTGCTGGAATACCACTATATTTGGCATTGTCGAAGGCAGCTCCTAGTAGGTCATTAAATTCGGCTAAGTCAATCTGCTCATGGTCAAAGACTGCCACGAAATCATCTAAAATAGCGATTAAGTTACGCCAAACTTGCTCTGGTTGCTGAGCTGACCACAAATCCCCCTGTTCAATTGCCAAATCACGCCAAGCTAATATCCGTTTATCAACCCCAGCTCTAATCAAAAACGCATACAAAAGGCGAGCAATCTCACGGGCATCAGTGGCTGCTTTTAATTGGTCTAAAAAGGGCTTTACGAGTGTACTAATCTGTTCATGTATCATCGCTAATTGTGCATCTTGGGCTGCCGCTCTTAAGCGCACCGTTTCATCATCATCCTCAGTAACCCGATAATCATATTGCCATGGCTTTGCATCTGTCCAACGCCAACCAGAGTAATTTTTCGCCAGGGCATAATTTTCGGTCAAGGCCAAGGCAGCTCGATAATCATCAATATTTACTTCTGCTGGTATCAATAATTCTGTCTTTAATAAGGCCATAATATCGGTCAAAGCGTAGTTTGGTGCCAAACTAAGTAATTGACGAATAAAGGCAACTAAAGGATGCAGGGCCATCGGCCGGTCTAAGTCCATAAAAATCGGTAAGTCGTATTTAGCAAAAACAGCTGGAATAATATTCTCATACTGACCTAAATCACGCGTCAATAAAATATAATCCCGATAACGCGCCCGACCCATTGCCACTTCTCGGCGGATTATACGGGCCATTTGTTCGACTTCATGGTAACGTGATGTTAATTCTAGAATTTCTAAATCCGGTACCTGTTGATTTGCCTGAGTCTTTTCAATACCATGTTGAACATAGTTAATCCAAAAATCTTCAAGTGCCAAGTAAGTATCAGACATTTTACGCTTATCGGTAATACTTTTAGCGCGAACGCTAATATTGTTGCTTTGCGCAAAATTTTGTAACTTTTGTGCCAAACGTTTTGGCTTATAAAATAAATCGTAATCTACAAGCTCCTTTTGTAGCAAACTAGCAGCTCCCTCATCCGAGGGCAGCGCAATGGTTACGCTACCTGCATTGGCAATCAACGCTTCAACGACACCGCGTTCGCTTGTCGTCATCTGCGAATAACCATTAATAAAGAAATGCTGCTGGCTCAAATCAATCTGGTCAGTTTTAAGAAAAAGTCCTAGTGCGGTCAATAATTCACTTGAAAGATATTGATTTCGCTCCTTTAATTCTTGATCAAGTGCTCGACCAATTAAAGCTAAATCATTTAATTTATGTTGAAGTACCACCTGCCCATCTAACGCCGCAGTCATTGCTGTTACTTCGTCCCAACTTAAACCAGATTCCTTTAACTCTAATAATTGTTTAGCAAATTGTTTAATAAACCCTTGTTTGCCTAGTAGACCGGCATACTGCTCTAACTGATCTGCTCGCTCAACTAGTAAACGCTGCACTAGCATGACCATACCATTACTTGAAAGGTTTGCCTGCTGATAGAGTGGGTCATTTTTCATATAATACCAAGATAACCGGCTTAATGAAAAAACCTGAACCTTGGGTGTCACTAAAGCAGCACCATGTCGCCCATCAAGTTCTGCAAGGCGTGCTAATACTTTGATTTCTGATTCAAATTTAATATGGTTAGGAACAATATAAAAGAGCTCTGCCTGGGCATCTTGTTGCCTTAATGCTTGCATTTCTTTTAATAAGGCAAGCTCATGATCAACACTTGCTTGTCCAAAGAGTAATGATAGTGCCAATGTTCCTTCCTCGTTTCAAATTAATTACTTTAATTTTATCAAAAATCACTTATGAAAACCGACCCATTGAATATCATCAATCTTTATAGCGTCTGTACCAATAAAAACGAAGTTATTTTCATCGTACCCCTGTACAATACCACTAACTAATGCCGGCAAAGTGCCATCAATACTCTGTAGCTTAACTTGAAGGTCAACCTTTAACCGCTGCCGATATGCCTTAAATAATAGGGCAGTAATCTCAATTTCTGTCATTGCTGTTTGCCAACTACGCGCCTTAATCTGTGTATTGTAAGCTTGTTCTTTAGCAATTTGCTCCGTATGATCTGATAAATAGTAGCCTAACCATTTGACCATACCGCGGTCATAGTATCTTTCTTCAAAAAAAGTTTGCGCTTTCTGATAAGCACTTATGTTTTGCTGATGCTGCTTATCCATATGCGTTTCCACCTCGATGGCCGCCAACCAGGCCGGCCCTTGAAAGCATCGTTCCCCCGGCACCTAATGAATTAGATTTAATGATTGCAGTTACACCATATTGCTTTCTAAGCATATCAACAACTTGATCTAAACGTTTTTGCTTATCATCTTGTCGATAATCAACAAATAAATCAAGTTGTTCACGCTTATTTGCCTGAACTTTTTGGGCGGCTACATAGATATTTCGAATACTTTGACCTTGATAGATTTGCTCAAAAATCGTTTCAAAAGCAACCACAAGTTTACTTGTTTGATTAGTTGGTGATAAGCCAAATTGTCCCCTAACACTAGTCGAATTTTGCCAACTACCACCCAAAGTCAATGTCACTTGCCCAGAAATTAGGTGCTCTGCTCTTAGCCGCGCAGCTATTTGTTCAGCCATTTCACGAATTACATTTTTTATTTCCAAAGGATCTTGATAATTTCTGGGTAATACTTGACCATTTGATAAAGAGCGCTGTTTAACCCCGTGTTTTTCAGTAATCCGACTGCGGTCAATTCCCCATGCTAGTGCAAACAGAGCCTCGCCCTTCACGCCAAATTCAGCCTGCAAAGTTGTGGGGTCAGCTAAAGCCAAGTCCCTCATTGACATAAGGCCTAATCGATGTAACCTTTTAGCTGTTCGACTACCAATACTCCATACCTGATCTAAGTTTTTTATCGGCCATAATTTTTTAGGGACATCCTCAAAATGCCATTCAGCAAATAAATCATGGGCTCCCTTGGCCTCTAAATCTAGCGCTAGTTTAGCCATTGTTAAATTATCGCCTACACCGACTGATAGGTATAACCCAATTTCTTGACGTAATCGTTGCTGAATAATTCTAGCTAATTTTTTTAAAGTCAAATCAGCACCATATTGTGAACATAGATAGGTCCAAGAATCCGTTACATCTAAAAAGGATTCATCAATCGAATAAATGTGTAAATCTTCATCTGCAACATAGGCACGGAAAATATCATTTACCCGCTTATTCACGGCAATATAATAGTTCATCCTTGGTTCCTTAATTACCAGGCGAGGATCATTGACTGGTACCTCATATGCTCTTGATACATTAGAAATACCAAATAACTTTTTAGCCATCGGCGATGCTGCTAAAATCAAGCCTTTGCCGGCATTTTCTGCTGTTGACATAACTACAAGCACCGCAGTTAATGGATTCAAGCCAGCCTCAATTGCTTCAACACTGGCATAAAAGCTTTTTGAATCAATTGCTAAAATTTTTCTACGTTCTTCTGCGGGAAATAATCGCATAAGTGGAGCCTGCCTTTTGAAAATTAAGTTAAAGCTAATATAACGCGAAAATTAATTCCTTTCAAGTGGCTTTTAACCTTCTCGCATATCCTCTATACTTATGATAAGTAAATTTTAACTTTATGAGGAGCGCCTATGTGTACCAGTATCAAAATGCAAGCCGTGGATGGTAGTCTGCTCTTAGCCCGCACCATGGATTGGCATACCTTTCCAGCTAGGCCAATCATTTTGCCCCGCAATTATCAATGGTTGGGTGTCTGTCAGAACCAAGTATTTACAAATAAATATGCTATCCTTGGCGTTGGACATGACATTGAAAATATTCACGCTGACCTCTCAGATGGTATCAATGAATTTGGCTTGGCTGGGCAAAAATTAACCTTCTCAAATGCCTCAGTTTATAGCCAAACGATTAATCCCCAGTTAAAACAACTCGCTCCCTTTGAATTTGTCCTTTGGGTTTTAGGTAATTTTAAATCCGTCGCCGAAATCATTGAAAATATTGCTCAAATCCAACTAATGACCGACACAAATGCAACTTTTAAATTTGGCCGTAATGATTTACACTTTGCTTTTGCTGATAAAACTGGTGCCATGATTAATATTGAGCCTCTTGCTGGCCGTTTAGAAGTTAAGGTTAACCAAATTGGCCTCCTTACCAATGCACCTAATTTTGAGCGTGAAATTTCTAAGCTAAACCAATACATGGATTTTTCGAGTCCGGCTAATAATCTCAATCAAATTTCAAGTGGTAATTTCAGTGGTAAATTGGGCCTCCCAGGCGGTTTTACACCGACGGCACGGTTTATCCGTGCAACGCTGCTAAAGGAATATGCTATCACCCCGGCAGATGAAGCCGCTAATTTAATTGAGACCTGGCACATTTTAAATTCGGTAACTGTTCCGCGAAGTGCACAACGTTCAACGACCTATACTATCTATCGTTGCGCATATTCCTTAAATAATAGAAGTCTCTACTATCAAGCATATGATGATTTGAATGTCAGTTCTTACACTTTTAATTAGACATAAAAAAATGCTCCTTTCTGATGAATGAAAGGGGCATTTTTCAAAACCAAACTAGTTCACCAGTTGCCTGGTAATGTGCTAATATCTTTGCTTTCCGCTTTAGATAGCTCTGCTTCAATTTTTCAATCGCATAATTATCTAAAACATTATAGACTAGCCGGACATTATTTTCTGGTATATCAACTTGTCCATCGTTTGTAAATTGATCCAATAACCAATCAATATGCACAGCAGTATCAAGTGAATCCTCGTCACTTGCTTGATAGCCTTGCAAAATTACAGTTCCAGATGCATTATGCTCCAGTAATTCAAGCTCAACCACCTGCTCGGCTGATGCAACCACCGTATCATGGAAATAGGTAAAAGTATCAGCTACTGGTAGATTTGCTAAATGAGCCACTTGATCATCTGATATTCCTAAGTAACGCTGATCAGCCTTACTCATAATTACTTGATAATAGACTGTCGCATTAGGCTCATGATTTTTAAGAGCGGCTAACATTTCATCATCAGTTACGACACCCAACTCAGTTTCCGTAGTTTCAAGACCAGGTAATTGCTCTACTGCTTCTTCAGATGACTCCGTTAGTTGCAGTATTGAACTTTCAAGTAATTGTTGCTTATCAGCCCGTTCCGCTTCATATAGTTGAATGGTTTCTTCCGGGTTAGCTAATAAATACTCATGAACCCAAGTTTGCATGGTGCTTCTGGCTGGCTCAAAAATGGCTTCCATGGTCGACCACTCTGTTCCGGATAAATACTCTTTAATAATCATTTGCTTATATTCATTAGTATATTTTCCCATTTAACTGCCCCCTTTCCATTCGAGTAGCATATAGCCTATTTTAACAGGCAGCTGGGTAAAGTCTATAATAATTAGAACAAAAAGACACCCTTGCGGGTGCCTTTACTTTGCATCGCGATGTCCTATCCTCGCAGGAGGCGATCCTCCAACTACTTTTGGCGCTACTGAGCTTAA
>NZ_DF820496.1 GCF_000691805.2 Weissella oryzae SG25
CGAAAATAGAGTAGAGGAGTGGGAAAAATGAGTATTATTGATTTGTATAATAGTGCGACTACAACAAGCTATATTGGTATTACGTTTATTACCTTTATAGTTGTTGAGGCACTGAAAAAATCTAAAATTGATAACAAGTATATGCCACTGATTGCCTTAGTAATCGGTGGCATTTTAGGTATTATAATGTCTTGGCTAATTTATGGAGATAATCCTGGCTATGGCTTTATCTATGGTGTTATGGCCGGAGCTCTAGCTACTGGATCTTACGAAACCGTTAAAAATATTTTTGGAGGTAAATAAATATGTTGAACGGTATTGATATTTCAAATTATCAAGCAGACTTAAACGCAGGTTTGATTGGTGCAGATTTCATTATTGTAAAGGCAACTGAGGGGCTTAATTACATTAACCCTGTAGCTGACCAACATTATCAGCAGGCCAAGACAGCTGGCAAACTATTAGGTGTTTATCACTTTATGACAGCTGATGACCCACGAGCACAAGCAGAGTTCTTTGTTAATAACGTTGGTGGCTATGTTGGTGAAGCTGTACTGGTGTTAGATTTCGAAGCTGGTGGATTAGCTCTTGGCTCGAATGGGGCTAAGGTATTCTTAGACCGTGTTAAAGAGCTAACTGGTGTTGCACCATTGATTTACATGTCAAAGTGCACGATTAATCAAATGGATTGGTCAGCTGTAGCGCCAGAGTATGGCTTGTGGGCTGCTCAATACGCTAATTACGCCCGGACAGGCTATCTTAGTGACCCATGGACTGATGACACCGGTTGGGGAGCTTGGGGTCAACCAGCCTTGTTCCAATATAGTTCAAGCGGCGCTTTGAATGGTTACGCTGGCAATCTGGACTTAGATATTGCCTACATGGATGCTGATGCCTGGCATAAGTTCGCCGGTAAGGACACAGCTAACCCAGATATTAATAACGGCCCTCAACCACAACCAAATAAGGTTGTAGACCAGGTATTAAACGTCGGTGATAATTTTAGTTTCGCTGACCAAATTTATCGGGTTGACGAGTTGAAGATGGTACATGATTTCTGGCAATTCATTTCTTATGAGTTGGCTGGTGGAAATGATGCTAATTGGGAAAATAACGGAGTGCCAGCAGCATTGGTTGATGAAGTAACCGTTGGAACTTTATCCGCTGAAGGACAAGACCAAGTTTTGCAAGTGGGTTCATATGCTAAGTTTAAGAAGACAGAACCATGGACGGTCTTAGAAGTCAATGCAGAGTCAAATGGCGTCAAGGTTGATACAGACGGATATGGTACACTTTGGTTAGATGCTACAACGCTTACTAAGATTTAAACTTGAGTTAAGCAACTAGGAATATCATATATTTAGTAGCTACCCAACTGCTTAACATTCACAGCATACTCCTAAGTGCAATTGAATAAACAACAGCTGATTAGTACGCCCATTTTAATCAGTAAGAAAAGCCTCACTAGGTAGATTAATTTCTACTTGGTGAGGCTTTTTTGTGTTTACATACAAAAGTATATATCATAATTTATCGTAACAATATATTTTGAAATTTAGAGAATTTAAATAGCTATATATCAACGTTTATCGCTGTTAGTGGTAAAATTTTAGAAAACTTGTATGATGGTAATATCGATAATGAAAATATATAAATTTAATTAAACTAATTTGCCTAAAAGTGTTGACTTTTTGTACTATATATAGTATTATTAATATATAGAAAGGAGGAGGATATGAGATACAAGCCTAAGCATGCCAAGCGCAAACAAAAAGAGCCTTGGTCAAGGTCAGATAAATTAGCGTTAGTCGGAGTTGGAATCTCACTACTCGCATTTATCAAAGAGTTGCTTGAATAGGGCTCTTGTCAAAGAAAGGTCAGCAATGACCTTCTTTGGTGTATCCATATTAACACACATTTATGAAAAAACTTAATAGAACAGAAAAACTACTTATACTTATGATAATTATTCAAATAATTACATTGATCGTTGGGTTGGTAAAGTCATGACAGAGAAGAGTACACAAACGGAACGTAATAAACGTTGGCAAAGTCAAAATAAAGAACGGGCGAAGTTTCTACAATATCGGAGTTATGCACGTTCTTTTATTCGTAATTTGGCAACAAAGGAAGACCTTGTAGAGTTGAAACAATTAATTGATGAACGTAAGCAGTATTTAGATTCCTAAAAGTATACTAAGTCTGTTTAAAAAAAGTTTGCACCATTTTGCACCAGATAGCCTTTAAATGCCTGCGTATAAAGGTTTTTAAAGTTTAACAAGAAGTACGGTTTGAAGTAAACCTAATTCTGTTTAAACGCCTATGTATTAGCTTACAAGCTGATATGTAGGCGTTTTTTGTTTGTTTTTAACAGACCTAAACATACCCGCGAATACCTGCTTTAACCTAATAAATTTGCACCAGAAAAAAAGTTTTGCACCACTATGAAGTGCTGGGGATTAACTTTTTGAAGTTTAAGCGATGGTTTTGGCAGACATTCACTGGCTGGATATTAAAATTAGATATAGTGATAAAAAGTAAATGCCTCACACTTGATTGACTTAAATCAATTATTCTTTTGTGAAAATATAATATTATAATGACCGTATAAAAATTATTCATGATAATGTGACTAATAGACGTGAAAAACAACAATTGTCACCTTTGAATATTTTGATTAATCTAATCTGATTCATCTTAATTTTTTTTATTTTAATTATGGATATTAGTATGTATTTTATAATAAAGTTGTTTGAATCAAATCTTTTTAAACACATGTTCATATGTTGTTTATAAAGTTGATTATAGCTCTTTGTTTCTTGCTTAAATAGAAGATGATAATTGATATTTCAAATGAATCTGAGGGCTATGAACTCAGATAAATCGTACGATGTGATATAATAGATATGAAGAAATTTTTAATATTATTTATATAATTTGAATGTAAAATATTGTATAAAAATAAAATAAGTAAATTTATGTGGAAGGGAGGAGAATGTTGAAAAAGTATTTAAGCATTGCTGTATTTACCAGCTTGCTAGTTCTGTTTTCTGGTATGCTTTTTTCTAACTTTGTCAAAGATTCGCAGGATATGAATCCTAAATCAATCGCTTATGCGGCGACACCAAGTGGGTCTAGCTATAACGGAACAACAGGGCCTGCTTGGTCAATCAACAGTAGTGGAGTCTTAACCATCACGGCTTCAGGAAGTACAACTTCTCTACCGGCCAACAATTTGGGCACAAGCGCCTTTTGGCCTTGGAGCTCATATGCTTCCACGATAACGAGTGTAGTTATTACAGGTAATTTTAATCAAACAAATGGTTCGCTTGCTTATTTATTGCTAATTTACCTAATGCTACATCGATTACTGGATTGGCAAATCTAAAAAATGCAATGTCGAATGTTAATAATATGTCCTATATGTTTGCTAATGACACAAAGTTAGCAGGTACATTGGACTGTTCAGTTTGGGGGGCTAATTCGGTAACGACTCTGAATAGTATGTTTGCCAACGACCCAGCCTTGACGACAGTCAACATACCAACCAACATTAATGCTGGTAATTTGGCGGCAACTGGAATGGACAACATGTTTGTTGGTGATACCGGCTTGACAAGCGGAACTTTTGGGACCAGTACTCCGGTTGCTTGGTCGATAGCATCGGGCGTCTTGTCATTAGGTTCGACAACTGCAACGCAAACTTTGGCATCAAATTATGCAGATTTAACAAACTTTTGGCCTTGGAGTAATTCGAGTGCGTTAAAAGGTGTAAAAACAGTGAGTATTTTGGGAACTTTGAACACAAGTACGGTGCAACAAAAAAATTCACTGGCTTACTTATTGGCAAATTTACCAGCAGCGACAAAGATAAACGGTTTATCTAAGTTAAGCAATACGGCGAATGTGACTGACATGTCATATATGTTTGCCAACGATCCAGTGCTAACTGGTAATGCTGGCGATGTAGTCAATGGAAGTGCGGTGCCCAGTGGAACTTTGAATTTGTCGACTTGGTCTTCTTCGAGTGTTTTTAACATGTCATACATGTTTTCTAACGATGCAGCACTACAAGCAATTATTTTCTCGCCCTCAATGTCAGGTGGTAATTTAACAACGATGAGTAATGCCTTTGCAGGTGCCACAGGTTTAGTTTCGGTTAATTTTAATGGTGGTTTCTCGGGTGTACCTAGTACAGCTGATATGTCATCGTTATTTGCAGGTGATAGCTCATTGGCAGTTGTTTCAGGTACAAGTAATTCAACGATTAATACAACGGCTAGTGCTGCTGGAGCGATAACTAACTCGTCCAATTCATCAACAGCAGCTTCGACTATTAAGACGCAAAATGTGAATCTCTATGTTGGTCAGACTTGGAACCCAAGCGCGGCTTTTGTTTCAGCCTATGATGGTCCCGCCGGCCAGAGTTACGGAAGTTGGGGTTCAACTAATTTGACGGAAACAGACAGCATGGCTAGTAATGGTTATGTCAATGGAAGTGGCACGGTTTTGGCTGCGGCCGTTGGGAAGACGGCGACTGTAACTTATACTTTGAAAAGTACTAGTGGTACAACATTGGCGACAAAGACAGCTACAGTGACCTTTGTTGCTGTTCCTGTATTAACTTTGTCAGCCAGTACGGCAACCGTCAACATTAATGGGACTGTACCGACGATAACGGCTAAGACGGCAACTGGTTATGATGGCACGGCCAATAGTGCAGTTACTAAGCAAGTTGGTTCAAATGTAAATACAGCGACAGCTGGTACGTATACAATTACTTGGCAGTTATTTGCTACGGACGGTGTAACGCCATTGGTAGATGCAAGTGGGTCAAATGTGACAGCGACTGTCACCGTTACGGTTCAAGCAGGCCCAACAGGTAGTTTGACCCTTTATTCGGTACCAACAATTTTAAACTTTATGGGAAATCTAGGTAGTAATTTAACTAGTCAGTTACAAACGACCCAACAAAGTGTTGGGATATCTGATACGCGCAGCCAGCAAAGTGGTTGGACACTAGGTGTTACGGCATCAACTTTTAGTCAAAATAAGCTTACGACTGCGATGACTTATGGTTTTAATGGTGTAGCCCTCGGTTCTGGACAAAGTGGCGTACAGATTAATTCAATGAATAGTTTGCCAGCAGATGGTTCAACTTTGGTGAATTTGGTGAGTGATAGTGCAAGTAATGCGACAGCAAGTCAAAATTACAGTATTAACATAAATAGTATTGGTGTCAGTCCGAATGAATCAACTGGACTACGCAGCGGTAACTATACTTCAACCTTGACATGGAACCTTTCAAACATGCCAACAACAATAAATTAGTTCGAAAATCGTTTTGAATGAAAACAAGATTAGAATATTTAAAAGATATTGTTTTTGTGAAAAAATAATGGACTTATTTTGAAGGATAGAGTATCATCTAACTAGTTAAATGTAACTAAAAGTAAATTTTGGAAGATTGAGGAAGAGAATCATGAAGAAGGTTATTACAACAGCGGCGTCAGTTTTGACGTTAGCAGCAACGCTTGGGTTGCCAGTTATCGCAAGCGCACAAACGATTAATTCAACAGCAGCAGCTGATGCAAGTGGTAACACTACCACAGCAGCAACTGGAACAACTTCAACTAATTTGACATTGACTGCAGGTCAATTGCAATTAGACACTGCACCAAATTTGACATTTGCTTCAAGTGCACTTTCAAGCTCACTTAGTGGTAGTGCAATTGCACTTGATTCATCAAGTGAGAAGACTGGTAGTGTTGATGATTACACTGGTAATGCAACACCTTGGACGCTTTATGCTTACCAAAGTGCAGCCTTGACTAATGGAACAACAACGCTAAGCAACGCAACAATCTCAATGTCACCTGCAATTACAAATCCTGACAAGACAACAAGTGCAGCCAATGCATCAACGATTGGTGTAGGTTCTGATGCCTCAGCTGCTCAAGCTGTGGCAACTGGACAAGTTGGAACGGGAACTACTGATTTAGACTTTTCAAGCACGAAGTTAAATATTCCAAGCACGCAGACTAATTTGACTGCGGGTGCATATACAGGAAAGGTTACTTGGTCATTGTCAAACGTTTCGACAGTGAAGTAATTAAGGTAAAGAATGAATAGTAAAGTAAGTAAAAACTTATTAGTCTGGTTTTTAGCTTTGATGGCGGCAATGTTAACCGTTTTACCGCTAAAAAGTGCTTTTGCCAGTAATTTACAAAGTCCAGTGATTACAATGTCGCCGGTGATTCCGACGAACCAAGCACACGAAAATGAGGGTTTCTGGGATTTAGTTATGCAACCAGGAACTAGTCAGACTTTAGAGGTTAAGATTTCTAACTCAAGTAGTGTTGACTATACATTGAATACAGCAGTTACGAATGCAACAACTAGTGCCAATGGGCAAGTTATTTATATCCCTAATTCAAAAGATAAGGGAAAAGCAGTTGTTAATTATCAAGACAACGTTTCAGTTGCAAAGAGTGTAACGGTCCCTGCAAAAGGATCAATTACAGTGCCAATTACTGTTAATATGCCTAATAATGATATTAATGGTGTTGCAGCTGGAGCAGTTGTATTTACCGAAAGTGATTCTTTGGTTAAGGCATCAAAGGCATCAAAGGCATCAACATCGGATAGTTCACAAGTTGCCAATCGATTCCAATATTCTTTGGGCTTGGTTATGCGACAGCATGGTGAGAGCGATATTATTCCGGCTGATTTAACCATGGACAGTGCGGCGATGAAAACTTATTATGCACATACAGTAGTAGATGCACACTTAGTTAATCATGCAGCCGGTTTTGTGAATAATATGTATGTTGACGCAAAGGTGACTGGACCAACAGATTTTACTTATGAGAATGCGCAAATGCAAATGGCACCAAATTCGGATTTTCATTTGCAGATGCCAGCCTTGAATAAGAAAAACTACGATATTAACTTGAAGCCAGGTAAGTATACCTTGAAGATGGTTGTATATGGTGATCAAAAGGCTGATGGACAATATAAAGCCGCTTTACCTAATAAGGGGACGGCAAACTATGGTCAGCGTTGGACATTCACTCGACACTTTACCGTTTCAGCAAAAAAGGCTAATAATATCAACAAGCAGAGTGGCTACCAAACGCCAAAGTCATACACTTGGATTTGGATTACGATTGTAATAGTGTTGATGTTGCTTGTTAGTGGTCTTGGTTACTGGATACGTAATAGTCGTAAGCGAATGGCAGCTATTAAGGCTGAGAATGAACGCCTTAAGCGTGGTTAATTTGACTCTTTAAGAATGTGTTTTGCCCCTTGCTCTAGCTTAAACTCGAGCAGGGGGCTTTTGTATGCAGAAGGTTTGAGATATTTATAAGGGTTAGTGATAAAATCTAATATAAAGTAGTTTAGTGCTTACAGGGATAAATGGGGGAAATGTAATGGAAGAATACACTTTTGATACGCAAGCCTTGCTTGAAGGCGCTAAGTTGGATGAAGAGACTTTAAGAAATATGATTTTACAAGGCTTTGAAGGTAACAGCTTGATTGTTGGTGGCGATGCGGAATTGATGAAAGTTCATTTTCATACGAACCAACCTGGAAAAGTGATTGATTATTTATTAACGGTGGGTGATGTTTTTGATGTAGTTATTGAAAATATGGATCGACAAGCTCGTGGTGAAAAAGGCTAGGGGGATGCTGTTTTTAGCCACTTAGTTAGTGGTGCTGTAAGAAAAGACAGTGATGCTAGTTGTAAGCATACAATTTTGAAAGTCTTTGTACCGTGAACCACTTAATTATTAAGCGACGGTCTGCACCGAAAAATAGAATAGCTAATGGGAAAAAGGGGGCTTAGTTTATACTAGGCCCATTTTGTTGTACAAGGAATAAGATACAGCAGTTAAAGAAATGACGAAATTTTAAATTAAATGCAAAGAGCTAAAATGGCATAATACTTTGCAGTATATATAGATGGACAGTCATTTTAACAATTGATTATAGTAAATAAAAATCTTAGGAGGACAGATGTTAATTATAGTTTTAGGTTTATTTATCGCCGGAATTGCGGCAGGAGTGGTGAGCACACTCGTGGGGATGGCATCGTTGATTTCATATCCCGTGCTCTTAGCAGTAGGATTGCCACCAGTGACAGCAAACGTTACCAATACAGCGGCCTTGACCTTTACGGGCCTAGGGGTTGGCGTTTCGTCGCGCTATGAGCTTAGGACAAATTATCGAGATTTGTATTGGATATTACCATTAACTGTACTTGGTAGCTTGCTTGGGAGTTTCTTGTTAGTGATTTTTCCAAGTCAAATTTTTGAGAAAATAGTTCCCTTCCTAGTTCTAATGGCTGCAATTGTATTTTTAATACGTCCGTATTTGCATGCTAATCGTCCTTTAGCAGATATTAGAGAAAATGTTCCGATTGATCGTAATTTTATTATGATTTCGGCAGTCTTTTTAATTAGTATTTATGGCGGTTACTTCGGAGCAGCGAGTGGGGTATTTACCTTGTTGGCCTTTACAATGACGGCTGGTTTGAAATATACGGTTGCTAATGCAGTTAAGAATATTTCCGGAGCGGTTGCAAATTTAGTGGCCACAATTATATATGCTTTTTATGGTAATGTTAATTGGGGGTATGCATTGCCGATGGGTGCTGGTTTTGTTATAGGCGGTTGGATTGGTCCGAAAGTGGCCCGTAGTTTACCGGCAGAAACTTTCCGTTGGCTAATTATTCTTGGGGCATTTGTTTTGTCAGGTTATCTTTTCTATAAAGCATACCTATAATTTTGAAGTCCAAAAGCTAGTAAACAGTTCAAAGTATTAACTATGGTTTAATATCGGTTAAATATTTAAATATGAAGGCAACTTATGCTTAGTAAGTGGGTTTCACAGAAAGTTAGCAATTGAGGTTGGATAAACTTTGTGAAACATAAGCGTTAATAAGTTCACAATTACGCTTGATTATGCTATCATAATGCTATGATTTCTTTTCACAAAGTGGCTAAAATTTTGTGAAACGTATGAGATGTATAAGTATAAGCAGGAGGGTTCCTATGGCAGAACATGATATTCCGCGTGCGACCGCAAAGCGTTTGCCAATCTATTATCGCTATTTAAATTTATTGCTTGATTCAGGTAAGACACGAGTTTCTTCTAATGAGTTAGCGGAGGCTGTAAAATTTGATGCGGCAACAATTCGACGCGATTTTTCATACTTTGGAGCGCTTGGCAAGCGTGGCTACGGCTACGATGTTGAGGCTTTAATGAATTTCTTTGGCCGAATTCTAGATCAAGATACCTTGGCTTCTGTGGCCTTGATTGGTGTTGGTAATTTAGGGCAAGCTTTGTTGAATTTTAATTTCCATCAAAGCTCTAATGCTAGGATTTCTGCTGCTTTTGATATTAATGAAGACATCATTAATACGATTCAAGCAGGTGTACCGGTTTATTCAATGGGTGATTTAGAGGATCAAATTACCGCACAAAGAATTGAAGTTGCGATTGTGACTGTACCATCAGTTGCAGCCCAGGATTTAGCTGATCGATTAGCTAAAGCTGGGATTAAGGGAATTCTTAATTTTACGCCATTGCGTTTAGATGTACCAGCAAGTGTGCGTGTCCAAAATGTTGATTTAACTAATGAGTTACAAACGTTGTTATACTTTATAAACAATGTTGACTTAGCTAATGAATAATAGTTAAAACGTAGCAAAAAGGGATTCTTAATATAGAATCCCTTTTTATTTATTACTGGTTAGTAAAGTTTTAATGAAGTTGGTTAAATAAATTTGGCAATAAAAGTGGTGATAAAAAAGTTAGAAATAACATCAATGCTAAAGAAAGCCAGCCAAGCAGGCACATTGGTGTAGATTGCTTTAAACCCAACTTTTTAACTTTGATTAGATTAAAGAGCCAGAGTGAAAAACAAACTAAAGTTATTAGGCTTAAAAAGATGGCCACAGTTGCTACCCCCCTCTTGAAGTTGAATATTAATAAAAGATGATGCTCGATTCATAAACATAAAAAGTTTGATGGCTGTAGAAGCTAAGCAATGCTATTTAAGTTGATGTACATTAGCCTTGTTCGCCTTACGGATTGCTTCGTGTGCTTTGATTTGGACATTCAATTGCAAGATTCTGCTTTCAATGAATAAACAACCAATTATTAAGCATAGAATCATTAAAATTAAATAGAGTGAGGTTGGTAACATCTTATTTGTATTTGAGAGACTGAAGAACAATAAGAGCCCAAATATATCAGCAAATATTAAAAATAACCAACCAGTTCTAGTAAGTGAGTGCATAGAAAAAACCTTTACCTCTCCGTATTTTTTAATACGTAGCTAAAACTATTTTTAACTATTAACGATTCATTATAATTATATAATAAAGTTACTGAGTATCCAAAATAATTATTGTAAGTAGATGTATGGTTTGTTTATGAATGACGCGCGGGTGAATTAAATGTTTGCCTGTTATTTAGTAAGTTATTTTTACTCTGAATTATAAAAATTGGTACAATAAAATAGGTTAAAACGGAGAAAAATTATGATTATATTACAAGCAAGTGATGTCGCCCGACGATTTTCGGGGATAACTTTTTTTGAGAACATCTCATTACAAATACAAGATAAAGCACGTGTTGCTTTGGTAGGGCGGAATGGTGCTGGCAAATCAACATTGCTTAAAATGTTAGTTGGTGAAGAACAACCAGATGAGGGTGTTGTTTCGACCAAAAAGGGGCTACGTTTGGCTTATTTAGCCCAAAATGCAGGCCTTGATAGTGGCCGAACTGTATATGCCGAAATGCTAGATGCTTTTAAAACAGTTATTGAAATGGAAGCGCGGATGCGAACGATTGAAAATAAAATGGCAGATACTAGCGATTATCAGAGTGAGGCATATCAGAATTTACTGGCTGAATATGACCAGTTACAATATGACTTTAATCAACGAAATGGTTATGGTTATGATGCGACTATTCGCGCCGTTTTGCATGGTTTTGGCTTTGATGAAAGCTTTTATACGCAGGCAGTGAGCTCGCTATCTGGGGGGCAAAGAACACGTTTAGCAATTGCAAAGCAATTATTGGAGACGCCTGATTTATTGATTTTAGATGAGCCAACTAATCACTTAGATATGCAAACGTTAGCATGGTTAGAACAATACCTGCAAAGTTATCAAGGTGCATTATTGATTGTTTCCCATGACCGCTACTTCTTAGACCGAGTGGTTAATGAAGTTTACGATATGCATTCAGGCGAATTAGATCACTATAAGGGCAACTATTCGCAGTTCATGGAACAAAAAGCGCAAAAATTATCTGCTGAACAGCGTGCTTTCGACAAGCAACAAGATGAGATTGCTAAGTTGGAAGATTTTGTCAATCGTAATATTGTTCGGGCTTCAACTACTAAACGCGCTCAATCGCGGCGAAAGCAATTGGAACGAATGGAGCGGATTGAGGCGCCAAAGAATGAAAGCGGTGTAGCTCATATTACTTTTGAGGCTGATACGGAGAGCGGTAAAGAGGTGCTTCAACTAGCTGAGGTTAAAATTGGCTACTCACCGGCTGAAGTGTTAGCACAAAACGTTAATATTAATGTTGATAAGCAGCATGCGGTAGCTTTGGTTGGACCAAATGGTGTTGGAAAATCAACCTTGATTAAGACAATTTTGGGTCAGTTACCTAGTTTGGCGGGAACAATTAAGTTAGGTGCTAACGTAACGGTTGGTTATTATGACCAAGAACAGGCAACGTTGAATCCTAAAAAAACAGTGCTTGATTCAGTCTGGGATGAGCATCCGTTAGCTCCTGAAAAAGATATTCGTTCGATTTTAGGTTCATTTTTATTTACTGGTGAGGCGGTTGATAAAACCGTTGCAGCCTTATCTGGTGGTGAACGTGCGCGGCTATTGATGACTAAACTATCAATGCACCATGATAACTTTTTGATTTTAGATGAACCAACGAATCACTTGGACATCGATTCACGTGAAGTTTTAGAAACAGCCTTAAATGAATATAACGGAACCATTTTCTTTGTGTCGCATGATCGTTATTTTATTAATGCAGTCGCAACAGAAGTGGTTGAATTGTCAGCTGATGGTACACGCTTTTTTGATGGTGATTATGATTATTATTTGGAAAAAACACAAAGCGAACAAGTAAATAAGAATCGTGCTAAGGCTTCTTTTGAGGTAGAAACAAAGGCGGCCGATTTAACAGTAGCAAAGGTAGAACTTTCGCAAACTGAGCTAAAAGAGCGGCAAAAGGAGCAACGCCGCTTGAAACGTGCAATTGAAAGTGCCGAGCAGGACATGGAAAGTTATACCGAGCAAATTGACCAACTTAATGTGGCTTTGAATGATCCAGCTAACGGAACTGATTTAGCAAAGCTAACAGCCTTACAAAATGACCTGGATGAGATGCAAATTAAATTGTCAAAGATCGAGGGAGCTTGGACAGAGGCTAGCATTGCCTTGGAAGCGTTTGATTAAAGTATGATTTGTTAATAAAGTACTTGAAATTTGAACTGAGTGCGTTACAATAATTGTTGTTAGCACTTAGGTAATTAAAGTGCTAACTATAAAAATAAAAATTTATATCTTTTGCTGGAGGTTTTTTATGATTAAGCCATTAGGTGATCGCGTAGTATTACAAGTGAAAGAATCAGCCGAGCAATCAGTCGGTGGGATTTTATTAGCAGCAAATGCTAAAGAAAAGTCAACAGTAGCCACAGTTGTTGCTGTTTCAACTCAATCGGTTGGTGATTTAGCAGCACCAAGCCAACTTAAAGTTGGTGACGAAGTTATCTTTGATAAATTCAGTGGTTCAGAGGTAACAATCGATGGTGAGGATTACTTGATTGTTCATGAAAAAGACGTTATCGGTGTATTTTAGTCTTTTAATAGCTGAAGTGGATTTAGTTAAATAAGAAATAAGAAGGGAAATATTAGGTTATGGCAAAAGATTTGATGTTTGGTCAAGATGCACGAGCAAAGATGCAAGCTGGTGTTGATAAGCTTGCAAATACTGTTAAGACAACTATGGGGCCTAAGGGTCGTAATGTTGTTATTGAGCAAAGTTATGGCGCACCAACTATTACCAATGATGGTGTGACAATTGCTAAGGCCATTGAGCTAGAAGATCACTTTGAGGACATGGGGGCTAAGCTTGTTGCTGAAGTTGCTTCAAAGACCAATGATATTGCTGGTGATGGTACAACTACTGCTACAGTTTTGGCTCAAGCAATTGTTAATGAAGGTTTGAAGAACGTTACAGCTGGTGCTAACCCAGTTGGTGTGCGTCGTGGAATTGAAATTGCAACTGATACAGCGGTTGATGCTTTGCACAAGATGTCAAAGACGGTTTCTACTAAAGAAGAAATTGCGCAAGTTGCGTCAATTTCAGCTGCTAATCCAGAAGTCGGTGACTTGATTGCCGAAGCAATGGAAAAAGTTGGTAACGACGGTGTTATTACCATTGAAGAATCAAAGGGTATTGAAACAACACTTGATGTTGTCGAAGGAATGCAATTTGATCGTGGTTGGATGTCACAGTACATGGTAACCGATACAGACAAAATGGAAGCATCCTTGGATAACCCATATATCTTGATTACAGATAAGAAGATTGGTAACATTCAAGATATTTTGCCATTACTACAAGGTGTTGTTGAGCAAGGTCGTGCTTTATTGATTATTGCCGATGATATTACTGGGGAGGCTTTGCCAACACTTGTATTGAACAAGATGCGTGGAACCTTTAATGTCGTTGCAGTCAAGGCGCCAGGCTTTGGTGACCGTCGTAAGGCAATGCTTGAAGATATTGCTACGCTTACAAATGGAACGGTTATTACTGATGACCTTGGTTTGAACCTAAAGGATGCTACTTTGGAGCAATTGGGTCAAGCTGGTAAGGTAACAATCGCTAAGGATAGTACGACAATCGTTGAGGGTAGTGGTAACAAGGATGCTATCGCTGAACGTGTAGCTGTAATTAAGGGACAAATCAGCGAAACAACTTCTGATTTTGACCGTGAGAAGCTACAAGAGCGTCTAGCTAAGTTAGCTGGTGGTGTCGCAGTGATCAATGTTGGGGCTGCTACTGAGACTGAACTTAAAGAACGTAAGTATCGGATTGAAGATGCATTAAATGCAACGCGTGCAGCCGTCGAAGAAGGCTTCGTTGCTGGTGGTGGAACGGCATTAGTTAATGCAATTCCAGCAGTTGCAGCGTTGAGCGAAGATGGCGATGTACAGACTGGTATTAATATCGTTTTGCGTGCTTTAGAGGAGCCAGTTCGTCAAATTGCCGAAAATGCCGGTTTGGAAGGTTCAGTTATTGTAAACCGCTTGAAGACTGAGGCCGATGGTATCGGTTATAATGCAGCTACCAATGACTGGGTTGACATGATTTCTGCTGGAATTGTTGATCCAACTAAGGTAACACGGTCTGCTTTGCAAAATGCCGCTTCTGTTTCAGCTTTGTTGTTGACAACTGAGGCCGTCGTAGCTGAGCAACCAAAGGAAGAAGCTCCAATGCCAGCCGCACAACCAGGCATGGGCATGATGTAATTTAAACTATAAGTAAAAGTACTTAATAAAAACCAGGTTAGCAGCTTTAGCTCCTAACCTGGTTTTTAGTTTGAATTTATTTAATGCCGATATCGTAAGTGACGCATAATAAAAATTTTAGACATTTTTTTAATTAATTAAATCTTATTAAATGAGCTGGTAAATGTTTGTAGTAGCTGGTTATTATTACCATGTAAGGCCTGAAGCGCAAGACGATGAGCGCCAAGGTTTTGTTTTTCTGGTAACCATTCGGTTAAGACAATATGGTATTGGTCAATTAAAGTAATTAGTCGTTGGGCTAGGTCAGTAAAGTTCTTAGCATAACTTTTGCCAACGGCATCAGCGACGATACGCGAATCTGTATAAAACATAATTGTACTGTCAGGTACAATTTCTGGATAACGCTTTAGCTGTTCAAAAGCCCAAATTGCTGCGTTAAATTCAGCGCTATGATTATCAATGCTACCTAGACTGTGTTTAAGTTGAATTTGTTTTCCATTAATTACAATGATTACGCCGGCAGCACTTGGACCGGAACCATTTTTTGTTGCGGCATCAGTAAATAATTTAATTAACATCAAGAACTTCCTTGTTTTTGGTATAATTTAATTTGACGATAAAAGAAAAGAGGTCAACCATGAAAGGTTACTATCAACCAGCCGGTTTAGTGGGTTGGGTAAACTGGGCTTGGATTTTTATGTTAGCTTTACTTGCTCTAATTATGCAACTTGAAGTTACTAAGTTCAATGTTTGGACAGCAGGCTTCTTACTGGCTTTTATTTTAAGTGCTTGGATTGTAATTCGACGGCGGAAATTAGAGCTTGTTGAAGAAAATCAAATTATGCACATGCGACAATTGGGTTCAGTGCACACAATGAATATGCCAATTACTGAGATGAAGTATGTTCAATTTACGAAAAGAAGTATTCTTTTCAGTTTTGAAGGCGAAAATTACAATTTGTGGTTAAGCCCAAGGTTTTATAAGAAATTACGGAAAGTATTTGAGGAGGCGTAATGGTAGAGAAGGTATTTAAGGTCGAACTTCAGAATGGTCGTTTGGATAAGCTAATTGCTGATGAATATGCTGAATACACAAGAAGTCAAATTGTTGACTGGGTGCGTCAGGGTGACGTTAAAGTTAATGGTGAATCTAAGAAGGCTAAGTACTCAGTTAAACCAGGGGACGTTATTTCCTTTGCGGTACCGGAAGTTAAGGCTTTGGACTTGCAACCTGAAAACATTCCATTGGATATTGTTTATGAAGATGCCGATTTATTAGTGGTCAATAAGCCACAAGGGATGGTTGTTCATCCATCAGCAGGTCATGCAGATGGAACATTAGTCAATGCTTTACTCTATCACACACCGTTATCTTCAATTAATGGGGTCTTTCGTCCAGGAATTGTACATCGGATTGATAAGGACACTTCAGGTTTACTGATGGTTGCTAAAAATGATTTAGCACATGAAGCTTTATCAGCTCAATTAAAAGCTAAAAAGAATTTAAGACAGTATATAGCTTTAGTTCATGGTGAATTTAAAGAAAATGAAGGGACAATTAAAGCGCCAATTGGTCGTTCGACAGCTGATCGTAAAAAGCAAGCCATTGTAAAAGATGGGCGTGAAGCAGTGACGCATTTTAAGGTTTTGCAGCGTTTTGTTGGATATACCTTATTATCAGTTTATCTAGAAACTGGACGTACCCACCAAATTCGAGTACATATGCAGTATATTGGTCATCCAGTTGCGGGCGATCCACTCTATGGGCCTAAAAAGACGCTACCTGGTAATGGACAATATTTACACGCTGCTACATTAGGACTGACTCAGCCAACTACCGGGGAAGAATTGACGTTTGAGGCACCATTACCTGATTACTTTACAGCAACGTTGGCAAGCTTAGAACCTTACGCAGAAATTACGAAGGAGCAATAAACATGACTAAAGAAATTGTAGATGCAATGGCAATGCAAAGAGCATTGACACGAATTACTTATGAAATTATTGAAAAGAATAAAGGAATTAATAATTTAGTAATTGTTGGAATTAAGACGCGGGGTGTCTTTATTGCCCAACGAATTGCTGAGCGTTTGCAACAGTTAGAAGATGCAGATATTCCAGTTGCGGAGTTAGACATCTCAAATTATCGCGATGATCAACGGTTAGCTGACCAAATCAAAGTAGATTTAGGCTTGAATATTGATGGCAAACGTGTGATTTTAGTTGATGATGTATTGTTTACCGGACGGACAATTCGGGCGGCTCTGGATGCTTTAATGGATAACGGCCGTCCAGCAGTTGTAAACCTTGCAGTTTTGGTTGATCGTGGGCATCGTGAATTGCCAATTCGGGCGGACTTTGTTGGGAAAAATATTCCAACTGCGGCTTCTGAGCACATCAGAGTTAATGTTACCGAAATTGATGGCAGTGATTCTGTAGAAATTAACTAATAAATTTAATTCTTCTTTCTGTGAGGAGAAGGGTAAGGAGAGCACTTATGGCTAAGCGGTTCTTAATTTTACAGGATGGTACCACTTTTAGTGGCGAAGCTTTTGGTGCGCCGGCAACAACGTTTGGTGAAATTGTTTTCCATACTGCAATGACTGGTTATCAAGAAGTGATTACAAATCCAATCTATCATAATCAGTTTATTACATTTACAACGCCAACAATTGGTGCAGCGGGAATTAATCATCGAGCTGATGAGTCAATTACGCCGGTTGTAAAGGGAATTATTGCGCGTGAAGTAGCTGAGGTATCCACTAATCGTTTACAGCAGATGTCACTTGATGCTTATTTAAAGAGACACAATATTCCTGGAATTTCTAAAATTGATACGCGAGCTTTGGCTCGCCATCTACGTAAGACGGGGACACAAAAAGCGTCGATTGTAGATATCGCTGATCAACATGCTTTTGACCAATTATCAGCAATGGTCTTAACGACTAAACAAGTTCAGCAGGTTGCAACGCCGAAGGCTTATGCAAATCCTGGGCGTGGTGCAAATGTGGTTGTAATTGATTTTGGACTTAAGAGTGGTCTGTTACGAGTATTAAGTGATTTTGATGCAAATGTTACGGTGTTGCCACCTACAGCAACGATTGAGGAAGTAGCAAATTTGGATCCGGATGGCATAGTGCTATCTGCAGGTCCTGGCGACCCAAGAAACTTATCTAGCGATGTTTTAGATTTAATTAGGTATTACCAAGAACGGGTACCGTTATTTGGTGTGGGATTAGGACATGAACTCTTCGCTTTAGCTAATGGGGCTAGTTTGAATAAAATTGCCGTTGAACGTCACGGGATGAACCATCCAATTCGAGAACAGATTACCAATCGGGTTATCTTTGCTGCTCAGGGTCAGGGATTTGGGGTTGATGCTGAATCCTTAACAAATCTTCCTTTGTTAATTACGCATATTGATTTAACTGATAATACAATCCAGGGCTTACGACATCGTGATTACCCAGCATTTTCAGTTCAATTCTTTCCAGATGCAGCACCGGGGCCCATTGAAGCAACGCAAGTTTTTGCTGAGTTTATGGAAATGGTCACAATGCGAAAGGAAGGCATAGTTTAATGGTTGAACGAATTTTGCTAATTGGTGGATCAGCTAATGATTTTGGCCAGGAAACAGAGGGAGATGCAGCAAGCTTTCAAGTAGCAGATACTCTTTTAGCACGCAAATATGAAGTGTTCATAATTGATGATAATCCTTTTAGTTTTACTTTAGGGCGACATGATATTGTAGCGATTCAAACTGAGGTAACTACCAATAACATTTTACAGGCAATTACCGATTATAATATCACGGCGATTTTTCCAACGGTTGGTGGCTTAACCGCAATTAGACTTGTTGAGGAAGTTGTAGAAATTCTTGGCGACAATGCACCCAAGATTTTAGGAATCCGTCCTGTTTTAATGGGAGCAGTCCAAAATTCAAAAATATTACAAGAGCGTTTAGCACAACTAAAGCAGCCGGTGATTAAAACTCGTTTAGCTTCAAATATGGAAGAAGTTTTTGATGCGGCCCGTGATTTTGAATTCCCAGTTGTTGTTCGACCGGTTGCTCCGATGGGGCAAACTTTGCGTTTGCAAATTGAGAGTGCTGACGAATTAGAGGCTGCTGCTGAACGTGCACTTGCGCGCTCGTTGACCAAGCAGGTGAATATTGATCAGAGCATTGCTGGTTATCAAGAGATTTCCTTAGTTGTGGTCCGTGATCGCCACGATACCATGCTAGTTGTCGGTGGAATCGAAGACTTAGACCCAGTGGGAATTCATACAGCAGATTCGATTGCTGTAACACCGATTCAAACTTTGCCTGATCCACTCTATCAAAGACTTAGGCAGACTGCTTTTATTCTAGCGCGTGGCTTTGAAGTGACCGGAGTTTTGGAAGTTCGTTTTGCTGTTGCAAAGGATAGCGAACGCTATGTTGTGACCAGAATTACCCCTTATTATGATCGAGGGGCGGCTCTAGTTACGACGGCAACTGGCTATCCACTAGTTCCGGTAATGACAGGTTTAATGCTTGGTGAAACTCTAGAAAAAACACAGATTCCAAGTAATTATGCAAAATATACGGCATTGATTGAACCGTCAATGGATCATATTGTAATGCGCTTCCCAGTTTTCCCCTTTGATGAATTAGAAGAGAGTGGACAAACAGCGCAACATCGGCTTGATACGGTGCAAAAATCTGTTGGTGCAACAATTGGAGTTGGACGTTCTCTAGAAGAGGCATTAGAAAAATCCTTACGTGCAGCACACTTTTCGAATCGTTCATTTTCGCCCACTGTAATGAACGCTTTGAGTGATAACGAAATTATCGAACAATTAATTTATCCACGTGATAACCGTATTTTGGTGCTTTTAGAGGCGCTCAAAAGAGGATATACAGTAGATGAGTTAGCTGAATTAACTAAAATCGACGCTTTCTATTTTTATAAGTTAAGAAATATTATGCAGTTAGAACGAGCCGTCAGTGAAAATGTTTTTAACGCTGATGTGTTAAAGGATGCAAAATATTATGGTTTATCAGATGGCCTAATTGCACGTTTATGGCGTGATACTTATCCTAATATTCGACGTTATCGTTGGGATAACGGAATCTTACCAACCTATAAGGCCTTTGAACCATCAGCTGGTGAATTTGAAGAGGCCGTTTCTCAATTCTATTCAACTTTTGAAACCGAAAATGAAACAACACGCTTGGGAACTGATTCTGCTTTGGTTATTGGTGCCGGTGCTTTTCGTCTTGGCGATGGTGCTGCGGCTTCAAATGTTATGGCATCAGTGGCTGAGGAGCTAGGTAATAATCAAATTAAGACGATTATTATGAATAATAACCCGCACGACTTAACAGCAATTCCGCGATTAGCAGACAAACATTATTTTGAACCATTGGAAATTTCAGATGTGATGAATGTTATTGAGGTTGAGCAACCAACAAGGGTCTTTGTACCAGGTAATCGAATCAAGCTGATTAGCTCCTTACGTGAGATGGGAATTCGCGTCAAAGTAATTGCTAAAGATAAATATCTACCAGCGAGTGTTTTAGGTGATGGGGAACAAACTGTTATTAACTATTTCTATGATGGGAAGGATTTGCATATCATAGCAATTGGTCATCAAGACAATCAAGGGATTATGTTAGATCAAAATGCATTAACGCAACATCTCTTAGACACTTTGCCTAAACCTAAGCTAACGATAGTGACGCCGGGTATGTATCAATTAATTGTTGATCGTTTACCTATTGAGCGGACTATTACAGCAGATGATATTCGGCCAATGCCCTTTATGCACCTAAACTTTATGGAAAAGGTCACAGGTGTTTCATGGATTCGAATGGTGGTCCGTTTCATGATTGAACGAGTGACAGAGGCAGATTATGAGCTATTAGCCCATTGGTTAGATCATGCCTGGCCGATGCCAACGGCTACGCTACGGTATGCTAAAGCTGATATGATTGGCCATTTGAAAATCAGTGGTGAGTTGGATAATGGCCCCTTTGCGATGGGTGCACGCTATTATGCCTTGAAAAACGATGAAGTTAAATAGATATGGTAAAATTAAGAAGATAGATAAAAATGAAAGAGGTTATTCCCAATGTGGAAAAAAATAATTGCAATTTTGGTAGTTGTCGGAGCGGCAGTTGGACTAGCAATTTGGGGCCTAGGTGGTAGTAAAACCCTTGCAGTATCAAACGCCGGTTCTGTGACAGAGGCTCAATACCTTAGTAGCGTTAAACAAACGTCAGCTGGTCAGCAGACGATGGCTAATATGATTATTCAAAAAGTATTAGAGAAGAATTATGGTAAGGAAGTTAGCAATAAGGATA
The DNA here is from genome assembly GCF_000691805.2 of Weissella oryzae SG25. Taxonomy (GTDB): domain Bacteria; phylum Bacillota; class Bacilli; order Lactobacillales; family Lactobacillaceae; genus Weissella; species Weissella oryzae. The sequence goes on from NZ_DF820496.1 coordinate 20,929, forward strand.
TTGATGCATCATATTCTTCAGTACAATCAGAGTATGGAGCAAACTTTGCCTCACAGCTTTCAACCAATGGATTGACAGAAACAACTTTCCGCCAGTCACTTCGCCTACAAGCATTAGAACGGGCAGCTGTTAAAGCACATTCTAAATTTACCACTGCTCAACTAAAGCAAGCTTATAACGACTACACACCTAATATGGACGTGTCAGTAATTCAAGTTGCTGATGAGAGTAAGGCTAAAGATTTGATTAGCCAATTGGATGGCGGTAGCGACTTTGCTGATTTAGCTAAGAATAATTCAACTGATAGCGCAACTAAAGATAATGGTGGTAAAATGCCAAGTTTTGATTCAACTAGCACAACAGTTGATGCTAATGTTGTAAAAGCAGCGGCTGGTTTAAAGAAGGGTGAATATACCAAGACACCTGTACAATCAACAACTGGTACCTACTACATTGTTAAGTTAAACTCTGTAGATAATAAGAAGTCATTTGAAAATTTGCGTTCGAAGATGGTAGAAATCAAGTTAGATGCTACGATGAAGGATCAATCAACGGTTCAGGGAATCATCGGTGAAGAATTAGCTAAGGCAGATGTTACTATTAAGGATTCTGACTTAAAGAATGTCTTACAACAATATTCGGCAGCAGCAGCGGCCATGAAGACTGATGCAACGTCAGCTTCAACTAGTTCTAAGTAAATAAAAGATTGTCAATATTAACATAATTAAGTTAATTGTTAGAAGTCGTAAGGTTTTGACCTTACGACTTTTATTTTTGTTAAAAATACACAAATTTGTTATATAGGTATAGCTGTTTTATAAAGAATGCCTTAGGCTCTTTGAAATTAACTAATACAATATTTAGATTAAACAAATAATTTAAACCGTTTACATAACTAGATTTATGTAGTATATTGGTAAAAAATAATGTTAATTTATTCACGTAATGTGATGGAGGATTGGATCATGACTGAAGTAGCTTTTGTAACTGGTGCAGGTCAAGGAATTGGTGAAGCAATTGTAAAACGTTTAGCGGACGATGGCTTTAAAGTTGCCGTAGTCGGTAGGACTTTATCAAAATTGGAACGGGTTGCTAATGAGATTAACGCCATTCACCCAAATGCAGCTTTACCAGTATTAGCTGATGTGGCTAAGCGTGAAGATGTTTTTGCTGGTGTGGCTAAAACAATTGAGGCTTTTGGTGACTTAACGGTTATGATTAATAACGCAGGGGTTGCCCCAACAACACCAATTATGGAAGTTGATGAAGAAACTATTGATTGGACCTTTGATATTAATATCAAAGGAACTGTATGGGGAATCCAAGCCGCGGTTGAGGCCTTCAAGCAACTTAAACATGGTGGTAAGATCATTAATGCAACTTCACAAGCTGGGGTTGAAGGAAATCCAAACTTGACGGTCTATGGTGCAAGTAAATTTGCAATTCGTGGAATTACCCAAACAACTGCTAAAGAATTGGCACCATTGGGAATTACAGTCAATGCCTTCGCGCCTGGAATCGTTAAGACACCGATGATGTTTGATATTGCTCATGAAGTAGGCCAAAACGCGGGTAAGTCTGATGAATGGGGTATGGAACAATTCTCTGATGGAATTGCCCTTGGCCGTTTGTCTGAACCCGAAGAAGTTGCCAGTGGTGTAGCCTTTTTAGCTGGCCATGATTCAAGCTATATGACCGGACAGACGCTAGTTACAGATGGTGGAATGGTTTTCCACTAAAAATAAATTGAAAAAAACAAAAACATTCGGTTATTCGAATGTTTTTTGCTTTTTAAAGGGTTAGTACTTGAATAAAGTCCGTGTTTTAGCGTAAAATAGAGAAGTAATCGTAAGTAATATTCGCTATTGTAGGAGAAAAAATGATTGATCGATATGCAAGGCCAGCGATGCAAAGTATTTGGTCGCTAGAAAATCAGTATAAAACTTGGCTTGAAGTAGAAATTGCTGTTACAGCTGGTTGGCAGGTCGCAGGCTTGGTTCCCGCCGCTGATTTAGCTGCAATCCGAGATAAGGCTAATTTTGATGTTGCAGAAATTGCTAGTTTAGAATTACAGACTAAACATGATGTTGTTGCATTTACGCGTAATGTTTCAGCCTCTTTAGGGGATGAAAAAAAGTGGATTCACTATGGGCTAACTTCGACCGATGTTGTTGATACAGCACAGGCCTTACGCTTACGTGAAGCCAATCAGTTACTTAGGACTGATTTAACGACTTTGACTGCGACTTTAGCCAAACTTGCTCTAGAATATAAAGATACAGTTATGATGGGACGGACCCATGGGGTTCATGCCGAGCCAACAACTTTCGGCTTGAAAATGGCGCGTTTCTATGCTGAAATGCAACGTAATATTGAACGTTTTGATCGTGTTGCAAAAGCGATGCAAACAGGTAAACTATCTGGTGCTGTGGGAACCTTTGCCAACGTACCGCCAGAAGTTGAAGTGGCAGCGATGAATGAACTTGGCTTAGAACCACAAGCAATTGGTTCACAGGTACTACCACGAGATTTACACGCAGATTATTTGACCACCTTAGCATTGATTGGTACCTCACTTGAAGAAATTGCCACTGAGTTACGTTCACTGCAACGCTCTGAGATTCATGAAGTTGAAGAAAGCTTTGGTAATGGGCAAAAAGGTTCTTCGTCAATGCCCCACAAGCGGAACCCAATTTCGTCTGAAAACGTGACTGGCCTAGCTCGAGTTCTGCGTGGCTATGTTACGCCTGCCTTTGAGGACGTTGCTTTGTGGCACGAACGTGATATTTCGCATTCTTCAGCTGAGCGGATTATTCTTCCAGATGCAACAACGCTTTTGGACTATATGTTGAATCGGATGAATCAGATTCTGACGGGGCTAAAAGTATTCCCTGAAACGATGTTCAAGAATATGGGACGCACTTATGGTTTGATTTATTCACAACGCCTCTTACTTAAACTAATTGATAAGGGACTTTCACGCGAAGCAGCTTATGATACGGTTCAACCCTTAACTGCACGTGCTTGGGATGAGCAGATTCAGTTTAGAACCTTAGTTGAGGCTGAACCAAAAATTACACAAGTTTTGACGGCTGAAGAAATTGCGGATGCTTTTGACTATCACTGGCATTTGAAGCATATCGATGAAATTTTTAAGCGCGTTGGTTTGGAAGTCTAATAATTGTTGATTTTCAAAATTTATAAATACCAGAACAAGATTAAAGAGGTAGGGATTATATATCCCCACCTCTTTTTATTCTGAACAAAATCATATATTTTGTAAAAAGTTAGACAGTTGACAATGAAGTGTTCAAGAATTATGATTTGAGAGTCGATTATTTCGATAATCGAACTATCTAAGAAAGGAGAACAATCCATTGGCAGTGTTAAATGCAACAGAAATTATGCAGTTGATTCCTAATCGCTATCCAATTCTTTATATGGATTATGTTGATGAGATGATACCGGACGACAGATTGATTGCAACTAAAAATGTTACGATTAATGAACAATTTTTTCAGGGGCACTTTCCTGGAAATCCAGTTATGCCGGGTGTATTAATTATTGAGTCATTAGCCCAGGCAGCTTCAATTTTGATATTATCTTCACCACAGTTTAAAGGTAAAACAGCCTATATGACGGGAATTGATAATGCTAAATTTAAGCAGATGGTTCGTCCGGGCGATGTCTTAAAACTGCATGTAAAATTTGGTAATTTACGGGAAAATATGGGTACAGTAAAGGTTGAAGCTAAAGTTGGTGATAAAACAGCAACGCAGGCTGAACTAATGTTTGTTGTATCGCCTGACCAAAAATAACTGATGGAGTACAGGGTATGACAGAGGCTAGTAAGATGACTTTTGAAGAAATCAACGATGCCCTAGTTGATGTTTTTAACAATGTAATGTGGATTGAGGAAGCCTCTTTAAAAGCTTCCCAGTTCAAGGACATTTCAATTAAAGATATGCACATGATTGCGGCCATCTCGATGTATGACCGGAAGATGGCCTCGCAAGTTGCCGAAGAGGTTCATTTAAGTCCTAGTGCAACCACTAGTGCAATTGATAAGTTGGTCAAGAAAGGATATGTAGAACGTCGGCGTGATGAAAATGATCGACGGGTAGTCTTTCTTTCCTTGACACATCGTGGGAGAACAGTCTTCCGGGCGCATGAAGCCTTTCATCGTGCTTTAACACACCAATTGCTAGCAGGAGCTAATACTAACGAGCAAATGGCGCGGGATATTGTTGTTAATCTTCAGAATTATCTGCATGCCTTATCAACGCTTGGATTTGGGTGAATTATGGAAAAATTTGTAATAAGTCATTCAGCAGTTGCAGTTCCGTCACGAGTTGTTTCAAATGATGAGCTGGCAACGATGATGGATACTTCTGATGAGTGGATCTATACGCGGACGGGTATTCATAATCGGCATATTGTTACGAATGAAGATACTAGCGATTTAGCAATTCAAGTGGCTAAGCAATTGTTAGTTGACAGTGGCCTATCAGCTACTGATTTGGATTTTATTATTGTAGCAACCATGTCACCAGATAGCTTATCACCTAATACAGCTTCAATTGTTCAAGGTGCCATTGGTGCTGAACGAGCCTTTGCTTACGATCTTTCGGCCGCCTGCTCAGGTTTGGTGTTTGCACTTAGTACAGCAAGCGCGCTCTTGACAGCACGTTATCAACGGGGCTTGGTGATTGGTGCAGAGGTTTTGTCAAAATTAGTTGATTGGCAAGATCGATCCACCGCTGTTTTATTTGGCGATGGAGCAGCCGGTTTCTTATTAGAAAGAACTGAAGCACCAGTTGGCTTATTGGCTGAAGATTTAGTATCAATCGGTGCTAAGGCTGAGTTTCTAACTGCTGGCCAACTAGCTAATCGAAATGCTTTTGCAGGTGAGCTTAAACTGGCTGATCCTTATTTTAAAATGAACGGGCGCGAGGTTTACAATTTTGCGGTCCGTGAAGTTCCTGCATCATTGCAACGAGCTTTAGATCAGACTGACTTACAGGCTGATGACATTGATGTATTTATTTTGCATCAAGCTAATAGTCGGATTATTCAATCAATTGCTAAACGTTTTAAGCAACCACTTGAAAAATTTCCGATGAACATGGTGGAATATGGCAATACTAGTGCGGCTAGTGTTGGTATTCTTCTGCATGAATTAAGGGCAAATAATTTGGTCCATAGTGGTCAAAAAATTGCCTTGGTTGGTTTTGGTGGCGGCCTAACAGTAGGTACAATGCTGATTCAATTATAAGAAGCAATTATTTAAGTATTTATTTTATTATTTAGAATTAAGAGGAAATTAGATTATGACTGACGTAGAAATTTTTGACAAAGTAAAAGAAATTTTGATTGACCAATTTGATTTGGAAGATGATGAAGTTAAGTTGGAAACAAACATGGCTGAGGATATTGATGCAGATTCATTGGACTTGTTTGAAGTTTTGAACCGAGTTGAAGATGATTTTGATATTAAGCTAGCAGTTGCTGAAGAAATTGTTACAGTTCAAGATTTAGTTAACAAAATTAAAGAGCAAGTTGAAGCTAAGTAGTTAACTGAAAGAAAGAGGAAGTAAATGAGCATCGAGCTGAATAATCCATTATTTGAAAAATTAGGAATGAAATACCCAATTATTCAGGGTGGAATGGCCTGGGCGGGAACTGGGCGCTTAGCTGGTGCCGTTTCTGAAGCAGGCGGTTTGGGAATTATTGGTACTGGATATTGGAAAGCTGATAAGGTTCGTGAAGAAATTAAGCGTGCCCGTGCAATTACAGATAAGCCTTTTGGGGTCAATGTAATGTTGCTTTCGCGGCATATCCGTGAGGTCTTTGATGTAATTATTGAAGAGGGCGTCAGAGTTGTTGCAACTGGTGCCGGTGATCCATCGCCATTTATTGACGAACTACACGCCCATGGAATTTTGGTGATTCCTGTTATTCCTTCGGTTGGCCTAGCCAAGATGATGGAAAAGAAGGGTGTTGATGCAGTTGTCGCTGAGGGGATGGAATCAGGTGGGCATATTGGTATGTTGACCACCATGACTTTGGTACCACAAGTGGTTGATGCAGTTAATATTCCAGTGATTGCTGCTGGTGGAATTGCTGATGGTCGTGGAGCTGCAGCGGCCTTTATGCTTGGCGCATCTGGCATTCAGATGGGAACACGTTTCTTAGCCTCTGAGGAATCTGAAGTACACCCAGACTTTAAGGCAGCCGTAATTAAAGCTAAAGATATTGACACTTTAGTTACTGGCGAACTTTTGGGTAATCGGGCCCGCGTTTTGAAAACAAAGATGTCAAAAAACTTTGTTAAGCAAGAACGCTTTGAAATTCAAAAGGAAAAGCCGGATGCAGCCGCCATTGAAGAACTCGAGAATGGCGCTTTACGACGAGCAGTGCTTGATGGAAATAAAGAAGACGGTGCCTTTATGGCTGGTCAAATTTCCGGTATGATTCATGAACTCAAGCCGGTTGCTTCAATTCTTGATGATGTTTGGACGCAAGCTACTGATTTAATGGGTAATAACAAGTAGGTAAACTGCTTTGCTGGACTTTAAAATTAGCAAAAACGTGACCGGGGTTATGCCAAAATATATGATTATAAACCCTAGCTTAGCGGCTAGGGTTTCTGAGGAATGAAATGAATATTGGAATTTTAATGAGCGGTCAGGGAGCGCAAAAGGTCGGGATGGCTGCTGATTTATATGCTGAAGTTCCAGCCTACCGTGCGACGATTGATGAAGCTTCAGCAATTTTAGGTTATGACCTACAAGCTGAGGTAAATATGAATGGGCATAAGTTGCAACAAACTGCTTATGCACAAGCAGCGATTTTAGCGATGAGTGTCGGTATTTATCGCGCGTTGGCTGATGTGCTACCACAACCTAAAGCAGCGTTGGGTCTAAGTTTAGGTGAATATTCAGCACTAACAATTGCGGGAAGTTTTAATTTTGCCCAAGCGATTGCGATTGTACGTGACCGGGGAGCATATATGCAGGCTGCTGGTGAAGCGCACCCCGGTAAAATGGTGGCAGCGATGACGGATGACCAAGCTTTGATTACAAAGACACTGCAAGATTTAGTCGCAGCGGGTAAAAAAGTCTATCCTGCAAACTATAATACCTTTAACCAATTGGTTTTTGGTGGGGTTACTGCTGATGTAGATACTGCAATGGCTGCCTTAACAGATGCTGGTGTTAATCGGTTGATTGAACTGCCAGTTTCTGGCGCCTTTCATACGCCACTTTTGGCGAGTGCAGCGGCTGAGTTAACTGGGCGGTTGGCGGATGAAACATTTGGTGAAAGTGCTTATCCCGTCTATTCAAATACAACCGGCCAAGTCTTTGATGATGTGCATGCAACTTTGCTTAAGCAGATTGTAGCACCAACTTTCTTTGCGCAAGCCTTGCAAAAAATGGTTGCTGATGAACAAATTGATACGTTGATTGAATTTGGTCCATCAGATACCTTGAGCAAGTTTGCCCGCAAAATTGTCGGTAAAGAAGTTAAGCGTTACAACGTGAATGATTTAGCAAGTTATGAAAAGCTACGTGCTGACTTAGTAGCACAAGGCTAAATATTTAGGAGGTAGACAGATTCTATGAATTTGAAAGATAAAGTTGTTTTAGTTACCGGCTCAACTCGTGGAATTGGACTGGCAATTGCTAAGCTTTTTAGTCAGCTTGGTGCCAGAGTTGTTTTACATGGTCGTTCAGCAGTTAGCCCAGAAGTATTGGCTGATTTTCCAGCTGATACTTTAACCTTGCAGGCTGATTTGGCAGACGCCGATAGTGTAAGTTCAGCAATTAATGATTTATATGAACAAGTTGAAAGCGTAGATGTCCTAGTTAATAATGCCGGGATTGTTGATGATAAATTAGCAATGGGGATGTCAGCAGCTGAGTTTGCAAATGTTGTTAACGTTAATTTGAATGGGACTTTCAATGTGACCCAACCAGTTTTCAAAAAGATGCTGCGAGCACGCTCCGGTGTAATTATTAATATGGCATCGGTTGTTGGCGAAATGGGCAATGTTGGTCAAGTCAATTATGCGGCTTCTAAAGCCGGTGTAATTGGCATGACTAAGACCTTGGCACGTGAAGGTGCTAAAAGAGGGGTAAGAGTCAACGCAATTGCACCGGGAATGATTATGTCAGATATGACATCTGGCCTTTCCGAACGGGTTCAAGCTGCCATGATTGAGGCGATTCCGTTACACCGAATTGGTGACCCTAGTGAAATTGCACAAACGGCCATGTTTTTAGCTCAAAATGAGTACATTACTGGACAAGTCATCACTGTTGATGGTGGTTTGTATATCTAAACAACTAGTATTATTTGCACTTATTCAATTTTTTATTTTTTACTAGTCAAATGGAGGAACAAACAATATGACAAGAGTAGTTGTAACAGGTTTGGGCGCAGTGACGCCGGTTGGTAATACAACTGAAGAATTTCTAGATGGTATCTTTGCTGGTAAGGTGGGAATTGCACCCATTACTAAGTTTGACGCTAGTGAAACGGGCGTAGCCGTTGCTGGTGAAGTTAAAGGCTTTGACCCGGCTGCGCGGGTTGGTAAACGTGAATCACGTAAGATGGATCTTTTCGCCCAGTATGCAGTGCATGCTGCTGGTGAAGCCTTAGAGAATGCTGGCTTGGCGGATGGCTTTGAGCAACCTGACCGGGTTGGTGTGATTATGGGAAATGGAATCGGCGGATTGACGACAATTCAAGAACAAGTCATCAAGATGCACGATAAGGGACCACAACGGGTTAGCCCAATGTTTGTGCCAAATTCAATTCCTAATATGCTATCAGGTAATGTTTCGATGCGTTATGGCGCCAAAGGAGTTAACTACACCCTTTCAACAGCTTGCGCATCAGCAACTAATGCAATTGGTGAGGCTTTTTGGCGGATTCAAGCTGGTAAAGCCGATATTATGATTACTGGTGGTTCAGAAGCCACAGTTAATGAAATTGGTATCGCCGGTTTTGCTGCTTTGACGGCGCTTTCGACCGAACCTGACCCAATGGAAGCTTCAAAGCCTTTTGATCTTAATCGCCACGGTTTTGTAATGGGTGAGGGTTCTGGTATTTTAATCTTAGAATCACTTGACCATGCACAAGCCCGTGGTGCTAAGATTTTGGCTGAAGTTGTCGGTTACGGTGCTAATTCAGATGCGTACCATTTGACGAGCCCAACTCCTGATGGAAGTGGACCGGCTGGTTCAGTTAAGTTGGCTCTAGCCGATGCTAATCTTAAGCCAGCGGATATCGATTATGTGAATGCTCATGGTACGGCTACTGGTGCTAACGATGCAGCTGAGGCCAAAGCAATGGAGTTAGTTTTTGGTGAAAATAATGTTTATGTTTCATCAACTAAAGGGATGACTGGTCATTTGCTTGGGGCAGCTGGTGCGATTGAGGCGATTGCTTCAATTGGCGCACTGCTGCGCGAAGAGTTACCAGTCAATGTTGGTTTAACGGAGCAAGACCCGGCAACCAGCGGGGTTACGCTAGTTAATGCTGATAACCGTAAGCAGGTGGCACAGTATGTATTGTCAGCCAACTATGGTTTTGGTGGACATAATGCAGCGATTATCTTCAAAAAGTGGGGTGACGCATAATTATGACCATGAATTTAGAAGAAATTCGCGCGTTAATTCAAGACTTGGAAAACTCAAGTCTTCGAGAGTTTGAACTAAGTGACGGGGATTTTAGTCTGCATCTAAGTAAAAATGAGAATGCGGCCTTACCAGCAGCAGTTGTACCAGCGCCAGTGGTTAATTCGATTGCACCTGAAGTGCAGGAAGCAAGTGCGCCAGCAGTTGAGCCGTTTAAAAAGGCGGCTAAGCCTGATTTAACAATTAACGCACCATTAGTTGGTACGGTTTATTTACGGCCTAATCCAGACGCACCGACTTTCAAGTCAGTTGGGGATCGCGTAGTTGCTGGAGAGCAAGTTGCAATTGTTGAAGCAATGAAGTTGATGACACCGGTTAAGTCAGAAATTGCTGGGGTTATTACCGAAGTCCTAGTTGAAGAAGATCAAGTCGTTGAATTTGATATGCCCATGTTTCGGGTTGACCCTAAAGGATAGGGAGATTTAAATGTCAGTATTAAATGTTAAAGAAATTCAAGCAATTCTGCCACACCGTTATCCAATGTTGATGCTCGATACAGTCGAGGAACTTGAGCCAGGTGTGCGGGCAGTTGCTTTAAAAAACGTATCAGTAAATGAAGAGATTTTTCAGGGTCACTTTCCTGGTGACCCAACCTTTCCAGGGGCCTTGTCAATTGAAGCATTGGCACAAACTGGGGCAGTAACTTTACTTTCAATGCCTGAATTTAAGGGTAAAACCGTTTATTTTGGTGGCATTAAAAAGGCTCGTTATCGGCAAATGGTGCGACCAGGTGACCAGATTAAACTTGAAGTAACTTTGGATCGCATGCGCGGACCAATTGGTACCGGTAAGGGTGTGGCTACAGTTGATGGGAAAAAGGTCGTAACGGCAGAATTGACATTTATTGTTGGAGATTAATATGTTCAAAAAAGTGTTAGTAGCGAATCGTGGCGAAATTGCTGTTCGCATAATTCGAACGCTAAAAGAAATGGGCATTCAATCGGTTGCTATTTACTCTTCAGCAGATTCAGATAGTTTACATGTTAAATTGGCTGATGAAGCAATCAAGGTTGGGGGACCACGGTCTAAAGATTCATATTTAAATATGAAAAATATTGTTTCGGCTGCGTTATTAACGGGGGCTGAAGCAATTCATCCAGGCTACGGATTTTTGTCAGAAAATGAATTGTTTGTCGAAATGGTGCAAGCAGTTGGTATTAAGTGGATTGGCCCTAGTCCACAAGTAATTGGTTTAATGGGTAACAAAGCGAATGCCCGTGAATCAATGCGTAAAGCCGGCGTGCCGGTGATTCCGGGTTCTGATGGCTTTATTAAGGATGCGGGTGAAGCGAAAATTGTTGCTAATCGTGTAGGGTATCCTTTGTTGCTTAAAGCAGCCGCCGGTGGTGGTGGTAAAGGGATGCGTTTTGTCTATACTGATGATGAACTGGCTGATAAGTTTGATGACGCACAACGTGAGGCCCAAGCCGCTTTTGGCGATAACCATATGTACGTTGAAAAAGTTATGGAAAATGTTCGGCATATTGAGATGCAGATTATGCGGGACCAATATGGCGCTACGGTCTATTTTCCAGAACGTAACTGCTCATTGCAGCGTAACAACCAAAAAGTCATGGAAGAAAGCCCAGCATTGGGTGTAACACCAGCGATGCGGGCAATGTTAGGTGAAATTGCAGTTAAAGCAGCGGATGCCATTGATTATGAAAATACTGGGACCTTAGAATTTTTACAAGACCATGATGGTAATTTTTACTTCATGGAAATGAACACGCGGATTCAAGTTGAACATCCAGTTACTGAATTAGTTAGTGGTATCGATTTGATCAGAATGCAAATCGAAGTGGCCGCCGGTGAACATCTTGCGATTGCCCAAGATGATGTTAAGGTTAACGGTCATGCAATTGAAGTGCGTTTGAATGCTGAGCAACCAGCGCATAACTTTGCGCCTAGTGCTGGTAAGATTGATTTTGTTTTTCTACCAACTGGTGGACCTGGTGTTCGAATTGATTCAGCAATTTATACTGGTGATCAGATTCAACCATTTTATGATTCGATGATTGGAAAGTTTTTGACATCTGGCGACAATCGTGAAGTTGCAATTGATAAGATGAAGCGAATTTTGAATGAGCTGGATATTCATGGTGTTTCAACAAATGCAGAATTTCAAATTAATCTGCTTGAAGATTCGACGGTTGCACGGGGGTACTTTGATACCCGCTACTTGGAAAAAGAGTTCATGCCACGTTGGCTTGAAAATCAAGCTAAGGAAGATTAGGGGGATTGGCGATGGAATTATTTACCAAAAAAGCCGTGCAACCCAAAATATTTCGGGATAAAGATTTAAATAATCGTATTCCGGATGATTTATTTTTGGCCTGCCCGTATTGTGGGGCGCAAAGCTATTCAAAGGCTTTAGGACCTTACCGTGTTTGTGGTAACTGTGGTTATGGTTTCCGCTTGCAAGCACGGGAACGGGTTGCTTTAATGACGGATGACTTTGCTGAATTTGATACCGAGATTCAAATTGTTGGCGATGATTTTCCAGGCTATGAAGAAAAACTTAACCGGGCTCGGCAGCAAACTGAATTGAACGATTCAGTTTTGACCGGGGTAGCAACCTTAGTTGGTGAGCAGACAGCCTTGGCAATTATGGATTCATACTTTATTATGGGTTCACTTGGTACAATCACTGGTGAGAAAATCACCCGTCTGTTTGAGTATGCAACACAGCATAAATTGCCAGTGGTTTTATTTGCCGCTTCTGGTGGTGCACGAATGCAAGAGGGCATCAAGTCTTTGATGCAAATGGCTAAGGTATCAGCGGCGGTGGCTACACATCAATCAGCTGGGCTGGCTTATATTGTTGTGCTAACTGACCCAACCATGGGTGGGGTAACGGCTTCCTTTGCTATGCAAGGTGATGTTACTTTAGCTGAGCCCCATGCTTTAATTGGGTTTGCTGGTCGTCGGGTAATTGAGCAAACAATTCATGAAAAATTACCCAAAGAATTTCAACGAGCAGAACAATTATTGGAGCATGGTTATATTGACGCAATTGTGCAACGTAAGGATTTAACGGCCACTTTAGCGCATCTTTTGCATCTGCATCAGCCAGCGGTAAAGGAGAGTTAGATGGCTTTATTTAGAAAAGAGTTGACGCCGGCGCAAGTTGTTAAAAAAGCGCGGGAAGACCGTTTTGGTGCTCGTGAGCTGATTGACGGACTTTTTGATGGCTTTTTTGAATTGCATGGTGACCGTTTTTCTGGTGATGACCAAAGTGTTATCGGTGGTATCGCGGAACTTGCTGGACAACCAGTTACGGTAATCGTAATTGATAAGGGTGACAGCTTAAGCGATAAGCTTGCGAAGCGTAATGGTTCACCTGAACCGGATGGCTATCGTAAAGCACTGCGTTTAATGCAGCAAGCGGCCAAATTTAAGCGACCAATTATTACCTTGATTAATACACCAGGGGCCTTTCCTGGTAAAACCGCCGAAGATCAGGGGCAAGGAGCAGTAATTGCGCAAAGTATCTTAGAGAGCTTTAAGCTCCCAGTACCGATGATTGCGGTTATTTACGGTGAAGGCGGTTCTGGAGGGGCTTTGGCCTTGGCAACAACTGACCAAGTGTGGATGTTTAAAAACGCAACTTATTCAGTCTTGTCACCGGAAGGCTTTGCTTCGATTCTTTGGAAGGACGCCAAACGTTCAGATGAGGCGGCAGCAATTATGGGGTTGACTCCAGATGATTTATTGGCCAATCATGTCGTTGATCAGATTATTCCAGAGGGGCGTAATCATCCTCGGGTTTTTGCTAACCTTAAAGCAATGTTAGTGAAGGAAATTACCGGACTCCAGGCACTATCAGCAAGTGAATTGCTTGCTAAGCGCCAAGCGCGGTTTAGAATTTTTTAATTGAGATAAAACAGGTAACTAACAATTGTTAGTTACCTGTTTTAGAATTCAAAGAACTTGACAAAGAAATTGATTAAAGTTATTCTAATTAAAATTTAATTAATAGAGGTTGCAGTCAACAATAGTAAAATCATTGAACCTACCAGGGTACTGAGGTGATTTGAAAGGGGCGACTGCCGAAGGCTTGTTCTTGGTAGGGACGAGGCTGGGCCAGGGTTGAAAAAGCTTTGGACTGTCGTTGTCATTATGCAACGGGGTGCTATTGGATGGATTGACTTTTCTTCGAAGTTGACGGGTTCCCCTTGTGTTAGACGCAATGGGAACCTTTTTTGGAGGAAAGTTATGGTTGTTGCAGATAGAAGACCCACGAAAATCACAGTTTCACAAAGCGCCATTGCGCACAATTTAGCAGTTGTGCGTAAGCAGGCACAGGCAGAGCAAGTTTTCTTTGTGGTCAAAGCTAATGCTTACGGCTATGGTATCTTACCAATGAGCCAAGGGGCGGTTGCAGCTGGCGCAGAAGGCTTGGCCGTGGCAGTGCTTGATGAGGCTTTAGCACTAAGGGAAGCTGGAATTACGCTGCCAATTTTGATTTTAGGGATTGTGGACGTAAAATATGCTAAGGTGATGGCGCAAGCTGGCATTATTGCGACCGTATGTACGCTAGCTTGGCTAACCGAAGCGGAAGCACTCCTGGCAGATAGTAATGACCAGCTCTTGGTGTCGCTAGCTGTTGATACCGGTATGGGTCGAATTGGTTTTCGTGACCGGGCGCCACTTTTACAGGCAATTAACTATTTACAAAAGCAAGCTAGTCATTTGGTTTATCACGGTCTGATGACGCATTTTGCCGAATCCGATACTAGTACGACAGCTTATTTTAAAGAACAGGTTGACCATTGGCACCGCTTAGTTGACGGGATTCCCCAGCCACCAATGGTGCATGTGGCTAACTCTGGTGCAGCCATGTATCATGCAGCTGAAATACCCACGCAAACAATTCGAGCGGGAGCCGTTGTGTATGGCATGGAGCCTTCTGAAGGGGTTGTCCGAGCTGATGACTATCTGATGCCGGTAATAACTTTAGAAAGTGAGCTTGTTTTTGTGCAACAGCATCCAGCTGGCGATGGGATTTCTTATGGTCATGAATACCGGACCTACGCCGGAGAATGGATTGGTACCGTCCCAATTGGTTATGGAGATGGACTTTCACGTAATTTACAAAAAGGGTTTACGGTTTTAGTCGATGGGTTTGCTTGTCCAATTGTTGGGCAAATTGCCATGGATCAGTTAATGGTTTCGTTACCTAAAGAATTACCAGTCGGTAGTCGTGTTACTTTTATCGGCGAAAATCATGGAGTAAAGCGTACGTTGACTGACATGGCACAAGCTAGCAATCAATCACTTTGGGAAGTCACGATTGCTTTTAGTGAACGAATCAAGCGAAGTTTGGTTGATTAAAATCTAATTAAAATTAGGACTTGCTATTCTTAAAAAATTACTTTACAATGTAAAACATGATGAAAAGACATAGAGGTCGCAACCAATAAGAGTAATTAGTGGAGCCGGTAGGCAGAGAAACTAGTGAAAGGAGCGGTTGCCGAAATTTCGACTATGACGGTAGTTGAAATTGGTCTAAACGTTAATAGCGTTTGGATTGTCACAGCAAAATTTGTCTGCTGTGGAGCGCTATCGATAATACTAAGAGTATTTTAAGCGCTATTTTCTTTTTGTAAGGAAATGGCGTTTTTCTTTTAGGTTTTGTAGGCCTCTCTATTTTAGGAGGAGTTATTATGTCAGAATTATCCACGGATACCCAAGCGCAAGCAGGTGCGACCAGTGAGCCGCACTTGAAACGCTCAATGAAGCCGCGTCATCTCTCAATGATTGCACTGGGTGGTACGATTGGGACTGGTTTGTTTGTGGCCTCAGGTGCGACCGTGGCACAGGCTGGTCCTTTAGGGGCGTTAGTGGCTTATAGTGCGATTGGAATCATGGTTTACTTCTTGATGACCGGTCTGGGTGAAATGTCTGCCTATATGCCAATATCAGGTTCCTTTGCGGCTTTTTCTGGACGCTTCGTTGATGATGCCTTTGGATTTGCGATGGGTTGGAATTACTGGTTTAACGCCGCAATTACGGTTGCGGTTGAGGTTGCCACTGTCGGTGTTGTGATGAAGTTCTGGTTGCCAAATGTGCCAACCTGGATTTGGTCGGTGATTGTTTTGGTACTGATTTTAGCAATTAACCTAACTTCAGCTCGTGCATATGGTGAATCCGAATTTTGGATGGCCTCAATTAAGGTGATTGCAGTTTTGGCCTTTTTGGTCATTGGTTTACTAACAATTTTCGGGGTTATGTCATATCACCCAGACGTTGTTCATAACCTAACGGCTGGTAAGCACGGCTTTGTTGGTGGAATGGCTGGCTGGCTAACGGTCTTCATGGTTGCTGGTTTCTCATTCCAAGGAACTGAAATGGTCGGAATCGTGGCTGGTGAAGCAGCACATCCTGAACATGCGGTGCCAAACGCAATTCGTCAGGTCTTTTGGCGAATCTTACTTTTCTACTTCTTGTCAATCTTTGTAATTGGTGCCTTAATTTACTATAAAGATCCATCATTGCTTCAATCAGCTAACAACTCAGATATTACGGTTTCACCTTTCACCTTGGTTTTCCAAAAGGCTGGTTTGGCCGCAGCGGCTTCGATTATGAACGCAGTTATTTTGACTTCAGTAATTTCATCGGCTAACTCATGGTTGTATGCAGGGTCGCGGATGCTTTATTCAATGGCTAAGGAAGGCCATGCGCCTAAAATTTTTGGACGCGCTAACATTCGGACAGGAGTGCCGGTTGCTGGTTTGCTCTTGACGCTTTTGATTGGTATGTTTACCTTCATGACAAGTTTTGCCGGCCCAGAGATTTATATCTACTTAGTTGGTGCTTCGGGTCTTTCTGGCTTCATTGCCTGGATTGGGATTGCAATTGCACACTTCCGTTTCCGTCGGGCTTTCGTAGCGCAGGGGCATAGCGTTAAAGAATTAAAGTACACTGCTAAGTGGTTCCCAATTGGACCAATTGTTGCTTTGCTACTCTCATTAGTAATTATGTTGGGTCAAGGGGCAACTTCATTTACAGGTTCAATGGCTAACTGGAACTGGTCAGCGCTAATTACGACTTATCTGGCCTTACCATTATTCTTGATTCTATACTTTGCTTATAAGTTTACGAAGCATACTAAGACGATTCCCTTGGTTGACGTTGATTTAACGCCACGTACTAATGAATAAAAATAAAGAAAAGCAGTTGGATGAAAATCTGACTGCTTTTTAATTTGTAAATGCGTATATATAAAGGGCCTAGAAATTATTCCTAGGCCCTTTAAATTGAAAAAATTTTACTTAATAAAAACGAAATTATCCGCTGTTGATAAATTGTCAACAAAGTGAAAACCACGCGCCGTGAAAGTTTTTAACTCATCGGCGTCCGTTATATTACGTTCAGCCATAAATCGCACCATATCACCACGGGCAATTTTAGATTCAGTTGTTTTAACTTGAAGTTTCTGATTAGCCTTGATGCTGGCAAAAGTACAACTAATTAACTGGTCATCTGGCTGTAAGTAGGGCAAAACCACCTTACTGTATTCTCGTGAAGCGAGGTTAATAATTATCCGGTCGTTATTATCAGCCATAAGCGCTTGATAAATTTTATCGCCCCAGAAGGGATAGAGTTTGACATAGTGTTGACCTTGATAGTCAAAATTAACCTTGCTCTGTAGTTCTAGGCGATAGGGTGTAATTCCGTCGAAAGGACGTAGGATTCCATAAAAAGCGGATAAAATCCGCAAGTGTTTTTCTAAGTAAGCTAATCCGGGGGTTGTTAATAGGCTAGGCGCCATAGCTTGATATTGTAAACCATCATAAGTCATAATGGCGGCCGATAAATTATCATATAAGTTCATTTGAGCAAAACGGTCATAATTTAACTGCGTGATTTTATCATTGCTTTGCCAGAGCTGTTGCACTTCATTATAGCTTAGTTGTTGGATGTAGTTAGCTAAGAAGGCACTTTCGGCTAAAAAAAGCGGTTGATTTTTGGGTGCAAAATCATCAAATGCCGTCTGCATGAGTTTGGCGGGTGAAATTATTATCTGCATTGAGCGGCTTCCTTTTTGCTTTATTATAACCAACCAAGTGACGTAAATATAGGTAGCTGACCTTATTTTTTTAGACCGAGAAATGGGAAAAAGTTAATTTTTGAGAAATCAGTGAATGCTATCCACGAACGATTTATATTTTTATTCATTTTATTGTTCATAACTATTTTGAATATAATTTAAAAATTTAAATATATAAACAATATCATTTGTTTTTAATAATTTAATTTTAAATAGTCCGTTTTATAGTATTTAATATTTTAAATAAATATTAATGACTTATTAAAACTTGTTATTTATATTTTTGTAAGCGAAAACAAAATAGAAAATCTATATTATAAATATCAAGATAACTGAAAAGAAAAAATTGAAAACATCTATTTTGAGTATATATTTCTGCAATTATGACTAAATTAATGCTATTATATATAAAAGCGTGTTCTAAAGCTTGATTAAAGCCTGAATAAACTTTGAATATATTTTGTTTTTTGATTATTACGAGGAGGAGAACAGCATGCAAGAAAGTTATTATCATGTGGAAAAAGATGCTAAAGTACATCAGAATTTCCGGATGTACAAAGCTGGTAAACACTGGTTATACGCCTCAAGTATGTTGGTTGCGTTAACGGCAGGGGGCACATTATTGATGTCATCCCCTGATGCCCATGCCGCAAATGTATTGACAACCGCCTCTGGTTCGGCTGTGGCAGGAACTGCCAATACCGCAACCGGTGGTCTAGGTTCGAATGCAACGGCAGGTGGCGATAATGCGTCGGCCGCTAATTCAGTGGTTACAGCAGCTGTCGGATCAGCTGGTTCAGCTAATCCAAGCAGCTATACTGATGCAACAACTGTAGCAAATGCGTCAGGCGCACTATTACAAGATACAACCACAACGGGGGCACCAACGGGCTCATCTGAGACCGCTAATGCCACTAATACAAACGGAACAACAGCTGTAACTAGTAAGGGAGTTTCAGCAGCGAGTCAGGCTGCTAACGGTGGTACCGTCAACGTGACTTCAAATACTAATTTGAATTCAAACGGGGCAGTTCAAGCCGGTGTTGGGGCAGCATCATCAACGACTTTTGATGTTGTCCAAACACAACAAGTCTCATCTGGCACGAATGTAATGTCAGACGGTTCATATTCTTGGACGATTAATGTACCAACGGATATGAATTCAGCTGGGATTTCAGTTGCCGATGTCACTGTTACCACGACAACTAATGCAACCTCTGGCACAACGACGGCCGGGGGAACAACCGCGCAAACTGCGGGTGGAACTTATACTAATCTAACTTCAGATAGTATGGTGCCACAAACAACTAGTGATTCTGCTACCGGTTCATTTACAGCAACTTCACAGTCAGCGGCCGTTGGTTCATCAAACTATGCATCAAATAGTGTCGTAATTGACCAATTGACGAGCTCAATGATGTCACTTGATGCAGCCTATTATTCACAAATGGCGCAAGTGCTATCAAATGGGGCTCTACCAGTTGATAGTTATGCCTTTGGTGGTATGGCAACGACTTCTTTGACCGTGAACGGTTCAGGAGCGATGACCTTATCTGGTAACACCAATGTGGCGGCTAAGACAATCTTGGCTTCATTTGGCTCAGTATCGGCAACCAATGCTTCAATGGCTTTGGATCTTGAAATTATTGCCGCTGAGTCTTTGAATGCAAGTGCCTTTGTTACCACCGGCCTATCTTCAGGGGCACCTTCTGATACTGCTTCGGCCGCTGGTAAGGCTTTGCAATCATATACTGATGCATTTAACACGATTGTAGCTGGTCATCCAGGCATGGCTTCATCAGCTTCTGCAGTTGATACATCATTGGCGGCTTATTATGGTAGCATTGCCAATTACTATAACTGGGGTTCTGGGGCCTATATCTCTGGAGCAACAACCATTCTTGGTATCACCACCGGCGGTACTTGGACACCACAATCTGGTTATGGTTCAGCTAACTCAAGTTTCATCTTCTATAACAGTATTGCTTCAAGTTATGCGTCAGCCGCTTCATCATTAGCAGTGCTTGCTTCAGGTAGCATTTCACCAGCTTCGGCTGAAAGTGCTGCAATTTTGCAAGCTTTGAGCAACGCTGGTTCAGAAGTGGTGGCTTCATCAGCTGCGGTAGCACAAGCAATTTCGGCTAGCTCAGTTGCCAGCACTGCTTCATCATTGGCCGTAATTGCTCAATCAAATATGTCATCAGCCGCAACAGTGGCTTCATTGGGACAGGCTAACTACAACCAATTGATGGGTTCATCTGATGTCGGGTCATCAGCTTATATCTCAGCTACCAACTCAGCTTACCAACAAGCTTTGAATATTGGTACCGATATTGCTTCGTTGACCGTATCTAATTACTACCAAGCTTCCCTTGTTGCTAGCATGGCAACTTCAATGTATGCCATGAATGGTTGGTTAGTAACTTCATCAGCTTGGATGGCAGTTTATGGCGGGGTTGCAACCAGTTTGTCAAACGTTTACAACTCGCTTTATGCTAGTGGGACAACGTCATACAACTCAGCAGCTTCATCAATCCAAGCAACTGCACCTTATGTAGCCGCTGCTTTGCTTGGCGCATCAAACGCAAGCAATTATTTGAGCACCCAAATCAGTTCTTTGGCTAGTTCGGCTGAATCATCAGCACAGTCAGCGACAATTTCTTCAATGGCCTCAAGCTTCTCAGCTTTGGGTGTTAAAGATAATTCAATGGCAACTAGTTATAGTGCTGCGGCTTCACAAGTTTTGACCAGCTTGGGTGGGGCACAATCAAACTTTGGTAAAGCAAGTACAGCAGTTTCATCAGCTAATTCAACGGTGGCATCCGCAACGCAAGTTTCACAATCAGCAATCTCGAATGCCGCTGTCGCTAGTTCGCTAGCAGCTTCATACTTGGCTGATGCGGCGCTTGACGGTATCGCTTACCAATCAGATGCTTCACTTGCAACGATTCAATTCTCAAGTGCAATTAGCTTGGCAAACTCAGCTGCAATTTCATTGGCCACAATGATTTCAGCTTCTGGAGTGGTATCACTAGCTGCAATTAGTGCTGCCGGCCAAACTGCTTCTTACGCTGCAGTGAGTGCAACTTATAGTCAAGTTAATTCAGCTATGAAGAGTGCTGCTGCCAAGGCAAGTAGTGCTAATTCAGTTGCCAATAGTTTGTCTGTTGCTGCTGTACCGCTTTCAGCGGCTAGCGTAGCCCAATCATATATGTTGTCAGACTCAGCGGTTTCACAATCAGCTAGTGCAGTCTTTGCTTCAGCATCTTTGGCTTCGCAGGTACCGGCTTCATTGATGGCTTACTTAGCATCAGTTGGTGAAACAAATTCAGCCGCCTTCATCAGTGCTTCAACTGTAGTGGCTTCAATTGCCGCTGCCGTTTCGGCTGCTTCACAAGCACAACAAGCCGCCAATGCTGATTTGGCAATCCAAAAGGCCTCATACGCAACCGATCAAGCGGCCATTAACAAGACCTTAGCAACGATTTCAATGTATGACGTTTCAACGGTTGATAATTTGTCATTGGCAAACGCCCAACAAATTTCGGCGACCGCTGTAACTTACGCGTCAATGATTCAATCATTGACTTCATTGAATGCAGAACAGATCGTAACTGGTAATACGCAGTCAATGGTTTCGTCAGCAGCGATTGTAGACGTAACCTTTACTGGTAATTCAGCAGCAACTAAGGCTGTCAATTCAGCAATGAACAGTGCAGTAGCAGTTAGTGCCGGAACTTCTGGAGCAGTGACAAGTGCCGCTTATGCCGGACCAGTTGATAGCTTGGCAACTAACCTAACTTCAACGATTGCGTCATTGGCGAATGCTTTGTTGACGGTCCAAGAGACAGAAAACAACATTTTGAACCAATTGGGGCTAAATAACTTAGTTGTAAGTACTGATAGTGCCGCCAACGTTTTGAATCAAACCGCTGGAACTTCATCAGCAACTGCTTCTTATGAGGCATCTGCTAAGAACACAGCTAATTCAGTTGCGGCTAGCTTGGTAACAACTTTGAACGCTGACCTTAATTTGTCAGCTTTGGCTTCATTGCTTTCATCAGCTGGTTACCCAATTGCACCAAACCCAACGCCAACTACGGCAATCTTTGGTACAACGGTAGCAACCGCTGCTAATCAAGTTGAAGCACCATTGGCAACCTTGTTGACTGATTTAGTTGCTTACAACCAGAAGGTACAATCAGCGCAAACGTTGATTGATAACCTTGGGGCCAATGCGGTTGCTTCACTAGCCGCTTTGAATGGTAACTATAGTGTTGCAACCTTGGGTAATGTTGTTCTTAACACTGATGGTACTTATACAGTAAGTATCAACGGTCAATCTTACCAAACAGCAGTTGGGCAAACTGTACAGAATTTGATGGAGAACTTGGCAACGCAAGCTAGTGCTGCAATCGCTACGATTAATGGTGTTTCGGCTGAAATTACTTCCGCTGAATCAGCTTTCGTTGCAGTTAAAGTGGCTGCTTCAACACCAGTCTTCTCAAATGATGCCTATGCAACTTCTTACTACAATAATGACCAATCAGTGCTTGGTATCAAGATTTACACTGGTTTGACTAACTTGACCAGCTTGATTACAAATACCTTCCAAGGTTTGCAAGCAGCAACCTTGGCTGGTACAAATGCAGCTAACTATCTAGCAGCGTCAAATGCCGCAGTTTCTTATGCTGCATTGTCAACGCAAGCACCAATTGCGGAAGCTAATTATTCTTCAGCTGCGGCTGCTTATAGCCAAGCTTCATCATCAGCTAAGAGTTACTCATTTGCCGCTTCGAGCTACCTAGCTCAATCGGATGTTAGTTCGTATGCGCTTGCCGTATCAAACTACACGGCATCTTCAACGGCCGCATCATCTTATGCCGCTTTGGCCGCTAATTACAGTTCATTGGCAACTTCATATACGACAGCAAGTAACAGCGCATCAGCTACTTCTGAACAGAACCTATACTTTACCGCTAATGGTCAGTATGGTTCAGCATCAGCAGCTGCTGATTCATATAGTGCAGTTGCCGCTTCGATTAGTGCTGCTGATTCAGCCATTGCACTTTATTCAGCTGCCGTTGCTAATCAGAATTCAAGTGCAAGCTTAGCTGGTTCATATGCTTCATTGGCTTCAAGCTATGCGGTAATTGGTAACTCAGCTTCAGCCATTGCCTTTAGTAATTCAGCAAGTAATGCTGCCAGCCTTGCCGCATCTTATGGTGGGTTGCTTGGTCGAGTACGTACAGCTGAAACGCAGTTGAACAATGTTGCGGGTAATGCTTCACTCTTTGCGGCCCAAGTTGATTCAGCCATGGCAACCTTTATGGCAAGTGTTGCAACGAACCCAACTTACACGGCGACAGCTTTGGCCCAAATCGTGGTTGGCTTCAATGCTGCTGACCCAACCAGTGAGATTCAAAATGGGTTGAAGACGGCTAACACCTACTATGCAGGTCAAGCCGCCATGACAACAGCACGTCAACAAGACAATGTCTTTGTACCTGAGACCTTTACGGTAACACCAACCCAGCTTGGGGCAACTCCAGGAGTGGTTTCGACACCTGGAACTACCGGCTACACATCAGTGGTTTACCAATTGAAGAACCCAACCGTGGCCGGGACAGTTACAACTGAAACTGCTGACGGTACGGTGCTTGGTACTTATAACTACACGAAGTTTGCTGGTGAGCAACTAGCAGCGGTCGCAATTTCTGGCTTTGAAGTTGTGCCTGGTACTGCTTCGACAGCAACCGTTGCTGCGGCAAGTAACGCAGCCTTGAATGTCGCTACGGTGGCCGGCTCAGATGTGGCCTTTGTTTACCAACTTGATGTTGCTTCACAAGCAAATGAGGCTGCTTTGTCAGCTTCTGCAGCGGTTTCTGCAGCAAATTCGGCTTCAATTGCGGCTTCAAGTGCTTTGGCAAGCAACCCAACGTCAGCTGTAATCGCTAATGCTACGGCAGTTTCATCAGCAACCGCCCAAGTTACCTCGGCCGCTGCTGCCGTTAGTGCTGCAACTAGTCAAGCTGCCAGTGCTTCAAATGCTGCTGCTAGCTATGCAGCTTTGGCAGCATCTGCTTCTGCGGCTGCCAGTGCTAACTCAACGGCAAGTAATGTAGCAGTTGCTTCAAGCTTAGCTGCACAAGCATCAAGTGCTTTGGCAGTTACTAGCATGCAAAATTCAATCGCTAACAGTGCTGTGGTTGTGGCAGCTAGTGCGGCCAGCGCCGCCGCAAACGCTGCTAGTGCCGCCGCCAATGCAGCTAATCAAGGAACGACCAATGCTTCAAGTGGTAATCCGGCTGAATTTACTGCCAGTGCTGCTTACTACACATTGGCCTACCAAGGTTCAGTTGTTGCAGCAGCTAACCAAGATATTACCGCTGTTTTGAATATCTTCGGTGCCGACTATGCTTCATCAACCCAAACTGGAACAGCAACTTTGTATGCAACTAATGCTGCAGGTGTTAAGACTGCGGTGGCAACGATTGCTATTTCAGTAACTTTGGATGCTAAGGGTAATGGAACTTCAAACTTGTTGACCTTCAAGTCAGTTGATTTGAGCAAGTATGCAGGTGGTACATTGACGTCAACCTTTACCATTGGTGATCCATTGACTGGCGACAGTACAAACCAATTGTTAGCTGCAGCTAATACGGCAGTGATTGTTGCTAGTGTTAATTCAGCTGCAAGTTCAGCCGCTGGGGTAGCAAGTGTTGCCGCCCAAGCAGCAAGTACGGCTAACTCATTGGCCCAAGCTAGTCCAAACGATGCAACCTTGGCCTCATTGGCCCAAACTGCAACTTTGGCAGCAAGTACCGCCAGTGCTAACGCCATGAGTGCAAGCTCATTAGCAGCGCAAGTTGCATCCGAAGCAGTCGTTTACAATTCAGCAGTTGAAGTTGCGAATACAACAGGACAACAGTCATCTGACGTCTTCACATCAGCTTCATCAACAGCTGCCGCTAACTTATTGGCTTTGAATGCAATTACTAGTGCGACTTCAACGGCAACTTCAACGGCCAACTCAGCCGCAGTACAAGCTAGTTCAGCTGCGCAATCAGCTGCCTTGTACACGGCTAGCGTAGCCGCTGATACAACGAGTGCGTTGTCAAGTGCTAACCCTGATAATGCTTCAGTTGCTTCATTGTTGTCATCAATTGCTGCAGCCCAAAGTTCAATGAGCTCAGCAATTGACGCCGCTAATAGTGCTGCAACCAGTGCATCCAATGCAGCCAGTGTTGCCAACAGCACCAACAGCTACCACCACTGGTAATACTGGTGTAAGTGGTGTGGTTGATACTAACGCAACAACGTCAAATAGCGCCGTACCAACGACAGTGGCTTCAACCACTGCAGCAAGTACGCACGCTAAAGTTGCTGCTGCTGGACTAGTAGCATTGCCAGATACTAGTGCAAGTCAGACCGACACCACTGCTGTTGTAGTGGAATCAGTCAGTGCAGTTTTGTCAGCTATTGGTTTGATTGCTTTGGGCAAGAAGCAAAGCAAGGAAGACTAAGTAAAGCGTGGTTTGGACACAATTTACAAAGTAGTTTGAATTTTTCGAAGAAAGACATCATTTCATCGAAAACTTAGCGATAAATAGTTTTTCAAAAATATTTGAGTAGGATGCTTCAGCATCCTGCTCACCTGCACTTATTCAGCTTATTATTAACTTTTGAAGATTTATTAACCAAAGTATGGGATGACAATGAAAATTAATTGATTGAGGACTAGGAACATGCAGAAAAATCAACATTTAAAAACATCAAGTTTTTGGTCGGGTTTTAAAGACTTGCTATTCGGAAGAGACGATCAAACTAGTGTAAATACCAAGCCACAGGCGGCAGGCAAAAACCAGCTAGGCAATATAGGTGGCTCAGGGGTAGTTAAAGCAAATACTACCGGTAAAGTGGTGATTGAAAATTACTTAACCCACTTAACTACCTACAATGAGCTGTTAGTTAACTATCAAGATGCTCGGGCTGCCTTAGTCGAACAACAAGCTAGTCTGGCCGAATTAGCTGAGGGGTTGGCTGAACAACAAACGGATTATCAAATTGGTTTACAAACGTTCGAGCTAACTAAAACGGCTTATGATAAGGCTTTGGCGGAGTATGAAGAATTAGCAGTCGAATTTAAATTAGCGGATGAAAACCAAACTAAATTAACTAGTGGTTATTTAAATAAAAAACTTGCCTTGGAAAAGCTTGAAACTAAGCTTGCAAAATTGCAGGAGCAAGATCAAATTAAAACGGCCGAATATGCCAAGTTTAAAACGCAATATGACCAAGCTAAGTACAGTTTGGAACAATTGAATCGGCAATTTGCTGATGCTCAGCGGGTCTATCAAGAAGTTAAAGGGCGCTATGACGACCAAGCTATCATCTTTCAGACCCGTAAGGATAATTTTCAAACTGCTTATGCCGTTGTTACGAAGTTTGAAGCCTTGCAGCGTAAATATGAGCGGGTCTTGGTTAAGAAGGGGCACTTTGAACATGATTTAAAAGTAATCAATGCGAAAATTTTGACCTTAACGGAAAGTACATTATCAAAAGAGACGGTCTACAATTTCATTGTGCCAAGTTTTAAAGATTTGGCTGGTAAGTATGAGCAACAAGAAGCCAAGTTTAATGCAATTTTGAAGCAATTTACAGCAACTAAACAGGTCTATGAGACGGCAGCCGCCAAGGTAACTGGTTTGACCAATAGTTATGATGAGATGAATGCAGCTAAGCATCCAAACCCAACTATTCTAACTTACATTGAAAAGGGATCTGGCCGCTGCACAATCTGAATTTGACCAGGCAAGTACAACCTTTATGCCAGTACGGGCCGAGTATCAAAAAGCGGTTGCAGTCTTTGAAGAAATTAATGCCAGTTACGAGATTATCAAGACGATTTCCGATGAAAAAGAGGGTGCATACCTGCAGGATAATGCTGATTTGCAAGCCTTAACGGCGGCCCATAACCGGGTTAAGATTGTGGCAACCCAGTTAGTCCGTTTGTACGATAGCTTAATCACCGATAAGACGGCCTTAGCTGACCGCTACAAGGAACTAAGTGCAAATTATGCCCAGACAGTGACAGATTACGCACAAATAAAGGTGACATTTACTCCCTTGAAACATGAGTATTATCTAGCCGAGCACAAGTATCAAGAATTGCAGGCAGCTCAAGCTAGCGCGCAAAAAATTACCGATAAAGTCGCCCAAGAACAAGCTGAAGTCCAAGGTAATTTAAGTGACATCAAGAGCAACTTAAGTGATACTGCAAGCCAAGTAACCAGTTTTCAGACTGAATTTACTAACGTCCAGACTACGGTTAATGAGGCTAGTAAGATAACTGATTTAGCGCGTAAGGATTTGCAAGCCAATAAACTAAATGCGAAAGCTTTGTACGACCGCAGTAGTGAAGTTTTCACAGCCTTGTTGGCTAAATACCAACATTGGATGCAAGCTTACCAAGTTTACGATGAGCAATATCAAACCCTGTTAGATAACTACGCCAATATCAAATATGATCAATTAATGACTAACTTTGAGCAGGTATTGGCTGAACATCAAGCCGCCGAGTTGAGTAATCAGCAGGAAGATGAAAATTATCAAGTGGCCAAGACAGATTATGATGGTCAAGTTAAGTATCTGGCACAAATTAAGCCATTCTTAACCAAGGGTAGCGAACTAAAAGCGGAGATTGACGATTTACAGGTTAAAACAGGCGCGCAAATTGCTGAGGTTAATCACTTCCTGACCGAAGTTACTTTTCCAATTAATGAGGCAACCAACCAGAACTATGTTGATGAATTTAATGTGAATGATATTATCCTCAAAAAGAATCAACAAGGGCTCCAAAACAAGCCACAATTAGCAGGTTGGAACGAGCAGTACACGGACTTGAAGGCTGACTTAAAGGGCTTGCTTCAGGAGTTGAAGCTGGCTTTGGTGGCCTATCAAGATAATTACACCAGCTTGTTAGCAGTCGGCGGCAGTTTTGCTGAGTTGAACCAACAGCCTGAGGCAATTGTAACTATGGATGTTGATCAGGTACTTTTGAGTTTTGAAGAGCGGGTGACGACTTTGACGGCTGCTTATCAGCAGCGTGAACAGAGTTTTGCTGCCTTGGTGAATAAGTATCGGGCGTTCCTAGGGGCGGCTAATCAGCTAACTGCAGTGAATCAAGTTGATAGTCAGTCCAAGGACGGGATGCAAGGTATCATTGGTTTGATTAATGCCTTAGCTAACTATACTGACAGCTATAATCAAGACCATTTGAATGTACGGGTGTTAGCCGATTGGTTGGAGCTTGAAAACGCGCAGTTAGCGCAGCCACAGAGCGCTGATAAGTTAAAGGCAATGGTTGAAGAGCATTATGGGCAGGCCTTAACAAAGCGCTTAGCTGCTGACCTAACACATTATGCAGAAGGTTTCGCCCAGGTTTTGTTGAAATATAATCAAAGGGTTGAGGACTTGCAAGCCGAGTTGACTACCTTCCAAGCCAATACTGGCATTTCAATCGCGGCAATTAATATTAAACCGGCAGTGATGCCAACCCTTGAAGTAATTGAGGTGGAGTATCAGACCATTATTCAAAAGAATTTACGTTTATTAATCGAACAAGTTCGGGATAATGATTCTCTGCTGAATGGATTGAAGCGGGTTAAAGGCTTTGCACGGATTGCAGAGGCCTTTAGCATCGAAGCTAGTGATAAGTTGTTAGCCTTCCCAGAGCAAAAGGTGCTCGTTAATAAGATTATGAACTTGGCCCCAGTTGAATTTATGGAGTTTAGTTTACCAGCCGAACCAGTTGCACCGGAGAAAACGGCCTACAAGGTTGCCATGCCAGTAACGCCAGAGCAGTTACCAATTCAGGCTAAGCGGGTGGCGGCAATTGCTTAGCCGATTGCGGTACGGAAAATTAGTGACGTAATTGTTGAGCAATAAAAATAAGATGAATTAGGGTAAGAGAGATGAATGCAATGAATTATTTTGTGAATGAAAATATTTTTACATTAAACTCGGGAACAGAGTTCTCAGCGGCACAACGGTTAGCCTTATTCCATGAAAATGGTTTATCAGCTAAGATTTTGACGCGAAACTATAATCCATCATTAATTAGCGATTTAACCCGCCTGGGCTTAACCCAGGCTGATGTAATTAATATGTATGACTACTTCCAAGAAGTCGTTGAATTGCCTGAAACCGATGTTCCGGTACGCTTTACCGACACAATCGACAAGCAGCTTTATCATATTGAAGGGGTCAATGCGAATGAAACCTTGGTTAAACATGCCGGGCGGACAATCGCTAAAGTCGCAATTGCGCCAGGAACGGTTGGTATTATGGGCGCTGTTGATTATTTGAACGATATGAATGCAACGGTCGCTAAAGATATTTGGGACCGGCGCGGTTTCCGTTCATCAACGCAATACTTCCATTATGATGGTCAAGCGGGTACGCAGATTTTCTTTAATGCCAATGGCATTCCAAAGTTACAAATCACGCATATGAACATTAATGGCACGCTTTACCCAACGATGTACAAATTATTGGATTATAAGGGCCGTGCATACCGGTTTGATAATGAAGAACAACTGCTAACCTTCTTTATGAGCGAGTTAGCTAGTCAGCAACAAACTGTCTTTATCAATGACCGTCCATCGCTCTTGCCTGCTTTGGCTGGTGTTAAGAACGCCTTTGGTAAGTGGCAATACTTGCATAATATTCATGCTGGTAATGGTCAAACCATTGGTGGTTCCCGTAAATTTGAAGAGTACTTGAAGCCACTCTTTACGCAATACAACAAGGCAATTGATGGCGTGATTGTGGCAACCGAGGAGCAAAAGGCGGAGATTCAAAAGTACTTTGACTTTAACCAAGTTGTAGCTTTGCCAGATACTTTCACCAAAGCTGTGCCGTTGGCTAAAGCACCACGGGGGCATAAAGTGGTCCACCTTGGTCGTATTGCCGCAGAACACATCTTTTATGTACACAAACGCCTTTATATCAACGTTTGTAGCTTGTGGATAACTCGTTTTGTTCAAAAAGGACTCACTAAGGGACTCATTGAAACTCACAGAGCGTCATACAGAATTATTTTAATGAGTCCCAAGTGAGTCCCGTCTTTTAGAAATTAACTAGGGATGTGAATATGTCTGCTGTCTTTGCTCGCATATCTTTTGTGACGGTAGCATAGACGTTAAGAGTTGTGTTTATGTCGTTGTGTCCGACCTGTGCCTGTAATGTCTTAATATCCATTCCAGCTTGGACTGCTAGAGTGACATAAGTGTGCCTCAATCCGTGAATGTTTATCTGCGGAACATTAGTACCCTTGATGGCTGCTAAAAGCCACTCTCTAGGCTGATTTGATGTTATATAGTTATTTAGTCGCCTATTAGTAAAAACAATGTCAGAGCGCACACCAGCTTTCATAAATGCTTGTTGCTGGATGTTATGCCATTGCTTGAGTGTTTGAGCTGTTTTTTTATCAACTATCACAATTCTTTTACCAGCCTTAGTTTTAGGTTCGTTAATGATAACTTTGGACTCAATAGACCGACTAAGAGTTTTAGTGATACTAATATTTGCACCGGCATCATTAAATTCTATATCGGACCATAACAAAGCCCTAGCTTCGCTCATTCTCATACCTGTAAAGGCAAGTAGGCGAAGGTATGCATATTTACGATATTTAAGACTGTTCTCTTCATATTTTGATTTGACGGCGTCTATAAAGGCTAAGAGTTCGTCATATTCGTATGAATCTACTCGATAAGAACGATCTGGTTTATCGATTGGAGTGGGGTAACGAACATTTGAAAACGGATTAACATCAATAAAATCATAGGAAACAGCAAAATCTAAAATTTTTTTCAGAAATACGGACTCAGCCTTGTAGGCAGAATGCTTTGAGGCTATCCAATCTAAC
>NZ_DF820497.1 GCF_000691805.2 Weissella oryzae SG25
AACCATAATCTTCTGCAATTTGACTAATTGTTACTAAGGACTTTGATTTCATAATCTTGTCGTAGTAATCAGCCTTTGGACGACTTTCTGCAACTTGTTGTGCCAGCATTAGCTTCTCAGCTCGTTCTTGCTTTACTTGTGTAGCAAGCTTAATAATCGTGTCTGGGTCAGCTAGGACTTCTTCAACTTTTGAATCGGTTAGGTATGCTCCGTGCTTCCTAATAGATGGAAGTACTTCATGAGTTACCCAACGTGTAAATTTTTTGGCTTCTTTTTTCCGGCTCGTACCAATGAATCGATATAATCCAGCCTCACTGATGATATTCGCTTCACCTTGACGCCCTAAGTTGAACTTAGCCCGTTCATCATCGTCCAAACTCTTTAATGAAACAGATACATTGGTGAGCCCAAGTGCATTTGATACATCAGCTGCTACAAACCAAATTTCATTATTAAGTTCAATAGTGCGTACATTCATTTGTTCAAAATTAAAAATTTTTACTTCATCCATTTTGTTATGCCTCCTAATAAATAATCCAGTTATCACCGGAATAACCTACATAATTAAAAATTTTATTTAATCGATTAAATGCAGCTCGGCCGTGTGTATTTCCATTAATCAATGCTGAAAACGCCTGATCAGAAATTCCTACATACTCAACTAGTCGTTTTCGTCCATCACTTGCTCGACCATATCCATTGCGTTTTAAAAAATTATTGAACTTATCAATGTTATCCAGCAATGTATCCTTTGCTTCTTCAGTTGCCATAAAATCACCACCTTTCTTAATGTAATTTTTGTTACAATTTAGTTTGTGAATGTCGCAACTTTACCCTACAAATTCTGAAAGGAGGTTTGCGATAATGGACAAAACTCAAAAGATTCATGATATGGCAATAGGGTTCGCAACAGCTTTATCAATAAATGAAATTAGAGAAAGCAAAGAGAAAGACCGACTCTACGATCCAAATGAAGGTGTTGCTAACTTTGCTGAAGCCTATGACCACGCTCTTGAATTTTATTCAAGTTCATATAAAGACTAATTTTTTAATTTAGTTTGACGTTGTCGTTCATCTAAATCATCACTTACAGCTTCTAATATTAAAAAAGCTTCTGAGTAATTGATTTCACTTGAACTCAACGTTTTTTTTATTTCATTAGATACACCATCTAATTTTTCATTTAGTCCATAACGGCGCCATTTATTCATCTGCTTATCTCCTAACTTAATGTAATTTTTCAGGTAATTGTTGCATTAAGATACACAACTAGTTATAATTTGGATATAAGTTGAAAAGAAATGCGAAGTGTTTTGCACCTCTACACTTAAAAGTCGGTTGGAGTGGATACCAAGCGGCTTTTTATTTTGTGCTCGTTATCGTCCTATATCCACAAATGGGGCGGCTAGGAGGTGCACTATTTTGCAAATCTTTTTCAACTTATTAGACGTATTGCAACAACTACTTACTAGTTTTATGTCTGCATTTATTGCCGTTATTGGTACTGCCTGTGGCGCTGGTTTAATTGCTGTTGTAAAGCGTTCCAAGAATCATAAACACTAATTATGGTTCTAAGGCTCTACTTTTGTAGGGCTTTTTATTTTGTTTCCAACAAATCAACTTCTGGTATATCTAGAAGCTGACTCAGCATTTTAGGTGCTACCGCTTTCGCAACTTCCTCACTATTGTCTGTGAGCTTGGCCCATGCACGAACTTCACGACTTCTTGCGTTTACACTACGTTGTCTGCTAATAGCTAACTTCTCACGGGTAAGTTGTTGATCAACTGTTTCAGGGATAAAAAACGAATGTTGTTCCTGTTCTTTGATGTAGGCTTCCATGGCGTTAAATTGTTTCATGTACTTATAGCGGAACATCGTATATCGTTTCCCTTTGAAGTATCCCATTAGCATCGTCCAGCCATCACGATTTAGAACATACATTCTGTACGATTGATGGTTTTGCTCATGGATATACGTACTTTCTTGGAACATTTCGAGGGTGGCCGACTTCTCGGCAGACCCCAAATCTTCAATAATGTTATCAATTGCTTCTAAGACATTCTTATGATTTTTGCCCGAAGCGATTGCGACCTGCAAAGATGTTGTTGTAACTTCTCCATTTTGAAGTTCAACTAATTGTGATGTATCAATTTGATTCATCTTCTAACTCCTAACTTAATGTAATTTTTCAGGTAATTGTTGCATTATTTTTACAATGATTGTAAAATATAGACATACTAAAGAGCACAAATAAACCCTGTTATATTAACGTTCCTCGCCAAAGTTACATTAAATATTACATGTTTTTTTGTTGCAACTATTACCTGATGAATTAATAATAACAACAGTTGTAAAAATAGTCAACAATAAATTACAATCATTGTTATTTTTGATTTGTCATTGAAAAGGAAAATGACAATGACATTGTTTGAAAGAACAAGAGAGACCGCTAAAGAACGCGGATACAATCTACAAAC
This sequence comes from Weissella oryzae SG25, assembly GCF_000691805.2. Classification (GTDB taxonomy): domain Bacteria; phylum Bacillota; class Bacilli; order Lactobacillales; family Lactobacillaceae; genus Weissella; species Weissella oryzae. The sequence continues at coordinate 2,479 of NZ_DF820497.1, forward strand.
TACCGCTAAAAAAGCGGGGTTATCAGAGAACGCAATTTATAACTGGAAAACAAAAACACCTAGTCCAGTTTCAGTAAAAGCTGTAGCTAGCGTTTTAAATGTGTCCGTAGATTACCTATTAGGTGAAACAGACGAAAAAAATCCTCACTCCAATAAGAATGTGGAAAAGGAGAAAATTGATATATTTGAGGTGTCAGACGACGAACGAAATGAATTAATCTCAGCAAACGGACATTCTATATCTGATGAGGACTGGGATATTATTAAGGCCATTTTATCAAGATACCCACGTCAAAAGGACTAAATCTATGAACAATATTATTGATGATATTTTTAAACTAATTCATTCTTTAAATTGGGAAATAGAACAAGCCCCACTAAGTAGTCTTCCATCACTAGTTGACCCTATTCGTAAAGTTTTAATATACAACCCTGAAAGTATTACGATATTTCACTTAGTTGAAGAATACTACCACATTAAACTTGAACATTCTGGTCGTCTGCTTTGGACTGATAATGATGAGCGTAACCCGCATGAACATGAAGCTTGGAATGAAGCACTATCTTGGTTAAAAAGATACTGGGATATGAACGAAGGTGGCGACAACTATTTAAAGTTCATGGAGTATTTTGGTGTGCCCTACTCACTTGAAACAAGTGTCATAGAGGAGTTCTGCCCAGCAAATCAAAATATCAATTACGTTTAACATACTACGTGCAAACATGAACCACGTTAAAAGCTTGATTATAAAAGGAGTTAGGAAATCATGTCTAAAATAATCAAGGATGAAACGTTGCCTTATAAATTGGAAGACGCACAAAAAATTCTGAACAAGGCCGATATTACATTCAAAACATTTGCAAATAATCGGACACTTGGAGAAACATCCTTTCAATTAAAAGCTAAAGTTTCTTACAAGTTAAAAGCTGATAAGGATTCAACGATTGTAACGATTATTGGGAAAAACTCTGGAATTGGCCCAATACAAAAGAATGCTGTGCAAAAGCAAATAGATGCATTTGAAACTGCCCTACATAGTTCTGTAGATGATTTTGAAAAAGATAGAAAGCAATCAGTTGGTTCATCAAGCATTGCAGACGAATTAACTAAGTTATCTGGTTTAAAAGAATCTGGGATTCTCACAGAAGACGAATTCAACCAACAAAAAGCTAAGCTATTGAATAATTAAGACTGGGCTTGCTGAAAGGTCAGCAACCTCAATATTTAGTAGTTTAAATTGGCTCAGTAGATCTACGTAGCCAACAATAAAGGGTGTCGGTTTAATTGACATCCTAGCAAGACTTTCAAGATGACCTCGTGGTCCGTTAGGTCATCTAAAGGGTTTAGCTCAATTCTGCGCTAAACTAACTAATAGGTCTGCGCAATATTGCGCCACCCCCGCATAATAAGGGGGGGCGCAAATCACTACCTCCCTACCTTCTGACTTACTCAAATGGTCATACATAATTCGATGGGGGTCGATATTATGAAAGGCTTCAATTATGAGTATCAAGAAACAAGAAAACGGCACCTACCAAGTAAGAGTGCAATTCACTGACTCACTTGGCAGACGCCGTAATAAAAAGAAAACTGTTGCATCCCTAACCCTGGCAAAAAGAGCCGAGCGGGAAATATTAAACGAGGTTGATGCTGGCACATTCAACAAGGTTCAAAAGAAAATCACCATGAACGAATTAATAGATAAGTTCATGCTTGATTATAGCCGAGGTAAACGTGAAGTTACAATCATTAGGCACAAAATATTTATAGAAAATAGTGTGCTAACTGATGAATGGTTTGATAATGTTCAAGTTTCAAAAATAAGTAGACCAATCATTCAAGCATGGTTAGATTGGATAGCCTCAAAGCATTCTGCCTACAAGGCTGAGTCCGTATTTCTGAAAAAAATTTTAGATTTTGCTGTTTCCTATGATTTTATTGATGTTAATCCGTTTTCAAATGTTCGTTACCCCACTCCGATTGATAAACCAGACCGATCTTATAGAGTAGACTCATACGAATATGACGAACTCTTAGCCTTTATAGACGCCGTCAAATCAAAATATGAAGAGAACAGTCTTAAATATCGTAAATATGCATACCTTCGCCTACTTGCCTTTACAGGTATGAGAATGAGCGAAGCTAGAGCTTTGCTATGGTCGGATATAGAATTTACTGATACCGGTGCAAATATTAGTGTCACCAAGACTCTTAGTCGGCCAATTGAGTCCAAAGTTATCATTAACGAACCTAAGACTAAGGCTGGTAAAAGAATTGTGATAGTTGATAAAAAAACAGCTCAAACGCTTAAGCAATGGCATAACATTCAGCAACAAGCATTTATGAAGGCTGGTGTGCGCTCTGACATTGTTTTTACTAATAGACGATTAAATAACTATATAGCATCAAATCAGCCTAGAAAGTGGCTCTTAGCAGCTATCAAGGGTACTAATATTCCGCAGATAAACATTCACGGATTGAGGCACACTTATGTCACTCTAGCAGTCCAAGCTGGAATGGATATTAAGACATTACAGGCACAGGTCGGACACAACGACATAAACACAACTCTTAACGTCTATGCTACCGTCACAAAAGATATGCGAGCAAAGACAGCAGACATATTCACATCCCTAGTTAATTTCTAAAAGACGGGACTCACTTGGGACTCATTAAAATAATTCTGTATGACGCTCTGTGAGTTTCAATGAGTCCCTTAGTGAGTCCTTTTTGAACAAAACGAGTTATCCACAAGCTACAAACGTTGATATAAAGGCGTTTGTGTACATAAAAGATGTGTTCATTTGTAAAACGGACCTTTTAAAAATTTAATGTAAGCTGTCAAATATTAATTACTACGTGCCTGCCGCTTTTTGATTTGGCTGACCAAGGATTGTGGATTATCAACCCCTAAAATTAAATACTTATATTTTCCCTGTGCTAATTGAATTTGCAAGGGCTGTTCTTGCCCCTTAATGTTGAAATAAATACGGACACCTTTTTTCATAAACAAGCCCGTCAATTTTTTAAAGAATCTAAGTCCAGCTAACCGCCAAACCCAGCCTTTATTCATATCATCAAACCCAGTTTTGACTGCTTGTATATCCGCAAGCGGAATTATCATCTTACCTTGAAAACCTAGAATTTTATTGATACCCGTTGGCTCTATTTCAAGCTGCTTTGCAGTTACCGTCACAATATTACTAATCATCACACTACCTCCGCTTGGCTTGCTTATAAAATCTCAATATAACCTTAGTTTAGCACGAATTGTTTGCAAGCCTATGGCGAAAATTATTATTGAAATAGTATTTTTTATTTACAATTAGTGAAATTTGCTTATCGGATGCATTTTCTTAAATATCAAATGTTTATTAAAAATTAACCGACAAATATGATTAACATCTATCAAAATTCGAGTTATTCTATCGTATTTGTTTTAAAAAACCGATAACTTCTGCCCAAATTTTCTAACTAGTTTAACTCCAAAACCACTAAACCCCCGTTAATCGGATTTACGCCAATCAACGGGGGTTTAGCTCACATACGTTATTATTCAATTACTTAAGCTTTATTTGCTGAACCAAAGACATCAATGCGCTCTTCAATGGCTGCTTGAATTGCATCGACACCTGGCTTCAATAGCTTACGTGGATCATAATTCTTACCCTTCAAATCTTCATCAGAAAGGATATAAGCCCGCAAAGCATCATGGAAGGCCCACTGAGCTTCAGAATTAACATTGACCTTAGCGACACCCAAACGGATTGCCTCACGGATTTGGTCGTCTGGTACTCCAGAACCACCATGTAAGACGAAAGGCAACTTATGGTTAGTTGCATCACCTAATTCCTTTAGGTGGTCAAGTGACAAGCCCTGCCAGTTTTCAGGGTAACGACCGTGCACATTACCAATCCCAGCAGCCAAGAGGTCCACCCCTAAGTCAGCCATTTGCTTGGTTTGCTCAACGTCCGCAATTTCACCCATGCCGACGATACCATCTTCCTCACCACCGATTGAACCAATTTCCGCCTCTAAGGTTACATCATTCCAATGGGCTGCTGGTACTAGCTTTTGTGTCTTTGCCAAATTCTCAGCAAAATCAAGTGCTGAACCATCATACATAATTGAAGTAAAACCATCATGAATCGCACTTAATGCGGTATCAAAATCACCGTGGTCCAAATGCAAGGCAACGGGAACCGTAATCCCCATTGCTTCATCTAAATCCTTAACAAGGTTGGCTACAACCTTAGTACCACCCATATACTTAATTGCCCCAACTGAAGCAGCTAACATAATTGGTGCTTGCTTAGCTTGCGCAGCCCGTAAAATTGCCTGCGTCCATTCAAGGTTATTAATATTAAATGCACCCAAAGCATAGTGACCATCAACGGCCTTTTTTAACATCTCAGTTGGATTAACAATTGTCATTTTCTCTTATCCTCTTAATTTCGTTTATTTTTCCCAATCAGAAAGTTGCATCGTCGCCTCTTCGGCCCTTAATTTGTAATTGAAGCGTTCATTAACGGCAGCAACTGCTGTTTGCGCATCTAAGTCCTCAGAAGCAGCTAGATTAGCCACTAACTTCAAAAAGGCTGGCAAGTCGCGATCCCAAGTCAAACGCTCATCATAGCCGTATTGAATCCACACCGTTTTAAAATCGTCATCTTGCCATTCGGCTGCTCCATGATAAGGACGGTCATCAATTAAAATACCACCCTTCCCCCGAGCAACATCCTTAGTATGAGCCATGATAACTTTTTTATAAAAAGGACTAGCTGGTCCATTACCAAAGTGCTCGGTTAGCCAAGCTAACTTATCTGACCAAGCACTCTCATTATTCCAAGGTGCCGTCGTTAAAATATAGAGTTCGGCACTTTCTGCCAAAGTATTCACTGCTGCTACTGCACCCTTAATTGGTGCAAGCGAACGAAAAATGCCTGGAATTTGATCCGGCTTAGCTACTCCGAAATCCTTGGCTAATGCGCTGGCCCGATCCAAAACTGGTAAGGTATCAACCAGTGTATTATCCATATCTAAAAATACATTTAATTTCTTCGTCATTATATCCCTCACCCTTTAACATAGACCAATTTGAAAAGTCATAAACTAAAACGTTAAATCTGCATTCATTATGCCTTTTTAATCAGCCGGATTTAAAAATTAATTTCTAAAAATTAACTATATTCAGTATTCTACTGTAATCCACGAGCAAAATGTGCACAAAACACCTGCAAAAACGGTAACTTTCGAAACATATATATAATAATCACAAACTCTTTCACAACTATACCATTTAAAATGAAATAAGTTTTCATCCCGTAGATTTAACAAAAAAAGCAATCTGGCTGTTATACCAAATTACTTTACCTTAATTATTTGATTTAATTTTGCCACTTGCGATATGTCAGTGGGGTCATGCCCATTTCACGTTTAAAAATCCGGGCAAAATAGCGCGGGTCAGCAAAACCGGACTGAACTGCAATTTCACTAATCTTTAAGTTATGTTTATTTAACAATAAACCCTTAGCAAACTTAATTCGTGCTTGCAAAATATACTGCGTCGGCGCCATCCCTAAATAATCGTGAAAAAGGCGACGCAAATATTGTGGTGATATAAATAAGCTGTCTGATAGTTCCGAAATTTGAATGTCTTTTTCAATGTGTTCATTAATGTAAGCAATCACTGGTGTAATATAACGGTCGTAATCATCACCTGCTGATAACTTGGTTGTTACTTGCTGATAAAGGCCTAACTTAATAAAAAATTCATAGGCTAAATTTGAAATTTGGTAACTATCGCCCCGTCCTTCTTGGACCATGTAAAAAATTCGATTAATGATAACGGCTTGTCTACGCCCTTGTTCGACGTCCAAAAAGATTTGTGTCTGATCACCTAAATAATCAGCTAATTGATTTACAATCGGTCCATGAAAGGTTGCAAAATTTATCCGCCATTCTTGATCAAACGAGACCGACTGATAACGGTGCGGTACTCCTGGTGCAATTAGAATCGCCATACCGGGTCGTAACTCAAAGCGCTGTTCACCTACAAAAAATTCACCCACACCACTTTCGGTTTGCAACCAATGATAGTAAGGGAAACCTTTTTGGCGCGCAACTGAATCTTGATGCCAGTTTTTTCCCATATCTCGAGGCATAACTGGCAAATTTCCACTTTCAATATTGTAAAAGGCACCCATTCGCCCAGTGACCCCCTTTTTAATTATCTATTTCTAAATGGTAGCAAAATTTATCTATAAAATAAAGTAAGCGGTTAACTAAGCAATAAACCACAGCTATTTATATGACAAGCCAACTTAGCTTATTATCTTTTTGGCAAAATAAAAAGCAACCCAAACGGATTGCTTCTTATTTTGTTCTTAACGACGCTTCTCTGGGATACGAGCAGCCTTACCATGTAGGGCACGCAAGTAGTACAACTTAGCGCGACGAACACGACCGTAACGAACAACTTCAATCTTATCAACACGTGGTGAATGGATTGGGAATGTACGCTCAACACCAACACCGTTTGAAACCTTACGAACAGTGTAAGTAGCTTGGATTCCAGTTCCCTTACGCTTAATTACAACACCTTCGAATAGTTGCACACGTTCGCGTGAACCTTCGACGATCCGAGCATAAACGCGGACAGTATCACCGGCACGGAATTCAGGAATGTCCGTACGTAGTTGTGAGGCAGTTAGCTTTTCTAGCAAAGCATTTTGACGCATAATTAATCTCCTCTGGTAATCTTACACCAGCTGGCCAGCGGATTGCCTTTATATTTTGGGTTTTTAAACACCAGAGTTAAATTTACCATAATTCATAGTGTTAGACAAGAATTAAATTAACAGTAAACAATTATTTTTATTTAATTAATCAACGGACTCTTCTTCTTCAACTTCATGGAGTAACTCCCGCTCTTCCTTCGTGAAAGAATAGTCCTTCAACAGGTCAGGCCGGCGTAAGTAAGTCCGCCGTAGCGCCTCTTTTTTGCGCCAGCGCGCAATCTTACCATGATGACCGCTCATCAAAACCTCAGGCACGGGCATTCCTTGAAAATCAGCTGGTCGCGTATACTGTGGATACTCTAATAGCCCCGTTGAAAAGGAATCATCAACCGCTGACATATCATCCCCCAAGGCATCCTCTAACAGGCGTACGGTAGCGTCAATCACTACCATCGCTCCCAATTCACCCCCAGTCAAAACGAAGTCACCTAATGAGATTTCATCAGTAACCAGCGTTCGAATCCGTTCATCATAACCCTCATAATGACCAGCAATAAAGGTTAAATGTTCCTCTTGTGCTAATTCTTCGGCCATTGCTTGATTAAAGGTCTTACCAGCTGGGTCTAAAAGAATTACCCGGCCAAAATCACCTGCCTCAGCTTTAACATGGTCCATTGCTGAAAAGATTGGTTGTGGCGTTAATAACATCCCCTGACCACCACCGTAAACAACGTCATCGACATTATTATGCCGATCACTAGTAAATTGGCGAAAATCAACCACGTTAAAATCAACCAGGCCCCGTTCAATTGTTTTACCAATAATTGATTCGCGCATGGGGGCAAACATATTTGGGAAAATACTTAAGACATCTATTCGCATGCTATTCAAGCCCCTCTAGCAGGTTAATCTGCGCTGTCCCACTGTCTAAATCAATCGCCGTGACTACATCTGCAATGTAAGGCAAGTAGAGGTCATCCTTGCCAGCCCGCTTAACAACCCAGACATCATTGGCTGGTAACTCCAAGATTTCACTAACCTCACCAATTTTTTCATCAGTTGCGTTATCAATTACCTGTAAACCAATAATTTCGTGATAGTAGTACTCATTATCAGCCAAGTCACTTAGGGTCTCACCATCAACTAATAGGTCGCGTCCCTTATATTGCTCAACGAGATTAATGTTTTGTAAATCCTTAAATGACAATAAAATAAACTGCTTGTGAGCCCGCACCGTTTGAATCGTTACTTCAACTGGCACCTTACCATCAATTACCAAGGTCTGTCCCTTAACAAAACGCTCCTCTGGGAAGTCTGTCGTTGCAATTACCCGAACTTCACCCCGAATACCATGGGTGTTCACGATTGTACCAACTTTATATAAGGCCATTATTTCCTCCGCCTAAATCATTTTTATACTTTCAGTCTCTTCAATTATCCGAACATCAAAATTGTTTGTCAATGGTTTAATTAGTTAATTAATATAACGGAGAGTTATGTACAAAGATGGATTTTTTTGTTAAAGTAATTAAGGCCTTTTACAACGTAGTAGGTCTAGATTTTAAGAAGGGGCTGGGCGTCAAGCCTAGCAAAATCGGTGTTATCATGGAAATATCACATCAAGTAAACGTTGAGGAAAATTCGCAACCGGTCTTTTTTGACCTCTTTAAACCCGCTTGGTACGTTGAGCAAATGTCGGGTTGGACAACGGTTAGTTATATTTTACTAGCCTTTGGCATTGGCTTTTTACTTGCTCAGACCATTGCTGCACCCATTACACCAATCGCAATCTGGACGCTTCTAGCTGCTGTCCTTGGTTTTACGACCACACTGGCGATTACAAATGCCCGCCCATTAAACGGGGTTTTTGGTTTAATTTCAGCTATTATCTATATCGTTGTTGCGCTTGAAGCTAAAAATCCGGCTGATGCAATTTTGCAAGGAGTCTACATTATTTTGTTGGATATTCCCGTATTGGTTATGCCGGGTTGGGCTAAAAATGTAAATGCTCGGGTTCGTAAAATCTCAGAAGTTAACGAGCGTCAAGAACGCTTCTCAGCCCGCTTTTGGTATATTACTTTTACCCTCGTATTCATTTTAGCCTGGGTAGCGCTATACTTCTTTGAAATTAAGATTACCCATTCACCGCGGCCAATGATTGATTCAGGTACCGCCGCCATTGGAATTGTTGGTGCCCTCTTAACTACGCTCCGCTTTTCAGATAGCTACTATTTTTGGATTGCGCAAGGTTTGGCACAAGTTGTCCTCTGGGGAATTACCGCAGGTCAAGGCGATGCTTCACTGGTTCTATTCTTTACCTATATGATGTATCTTGCTAACGATGGGATTGCAATCTTTGCATCACCTTGGTTCAAACGTAATTTACGAGCATAATTAAAAACTTATCACAACTATATAGGGGCCTTTAATCGACAGCTTTTTGCTTACCGATTAAAGGCCCCTTTTCTAATGCCAGAACACGGATATGGCTGACATTAAAAAACCTGCTCCAGCAAAGGCCAAGAGCAGGCGATTATTAAGGTTATTGTAGCCGTAAATTCAAATTATAACTATAATGACCAGCCGTCAAAAGATACTCGGTTGCGACACTTGGGCTCCACGAATCGTCACCACCGATTCCCATATGGAAACCATCTAGGTTCAACCACATTCCCGCTTCTGCTTTCAACTCAGTCCGATGACGAGCCTGCCGTAATTGGGCTTGACTATAAGGGCTCAAATTAAAGTTAAAGGCCTGGCCGGTAACTTGTAAGTTACCATAATTCAGTGCATAAACTTGGGTCCGTAAACCACTATCACTAGGGAAAATATAAGGTGTATTAGCGCCACTGATTGGTAAGCGATACTGACCAAGGGTTGCAGTTCCCTGCCGGTCGGCGTAATTTTCATCTGGTCCTAAGCCCAGATAAGCAAAATCAGTACCAGTTGGCTTTAATTCAAGGCTTAAGCCAATCCGTGCCGGCGCTGGCAGATCCAAGCTCCGCCAAACGTCTACCTGCAAATCTACACGGCCATCGGCAGTAATGACAAAGTGTTTCTGTGAAAGAAAGGCTTCATCATAACTGACCTGGCTCGTAATCGTTACCGCTTGGTCGCTGGTGACCAAATCAAAGGCTAGTAACTTGCTCGTTAAATCATAATAGCCGGCTTGCTTCCAACGTTCATACCAAGCGTTTGGATCAATATGTTCAACCTCTGAAACCCCAATATCATTGTCCAGCGGTGCGCGACTAAATTGATCAGTTAACCCACTTAATAACTGCTCAACACCAGCTGCATTCTGCCAGTGAATGAGTTGACCATTTGTTTCATCAAATTTCAAGGTTTGACCGGCTACCTGAATGGCTAGCTCATGGTCAGCCCGTTCGATTATAAAATCACCTGGCTTAACCGGACTTGCTACAGCACCCAGTAATGGCCGGTTTAAAATAAATTGGTCATGTGCTAATTCAAAACCAACCGGTAGATTAGGTCGCGCCTCGGTTATGTTAACCCGCACATTTAATACCGTGAACTTACGCAAATCACGTGTAAATTCAGGTAACTCAAACCGTAAATCCGCTCCAGCTAACAAATCCAAGGTTTGGGTCTGTGTAAAGAGTACTTGCGCATCCGCTTGGGCTTGGTTGCTAAATTGAACTAATTCAAGCGTGATTGATTCATGGTCCGCTGTACGGAATAAATAATCATTATGCACAGTTAAGGCTTGGGCCCGCCCCAAAACATCCTTTTCTAAGTTGAAGATAAAGTATTGTTGCCAATATTTAACTTCGGCCAGTGCTGGTTTAGCTTTTCGATCTGGGAAAAGCAAGCCATCTAGTGAGAACTGCCGATCATTTGGTTGGTCACCAAAATCGCCACCATAGGCAAAATCACCGTCTTTAGCCAAGCCTTGGTCAACCCAGTCCCAGATAAAACCGCCCTGTAACTTGGGGAATTTATGGAAAGCCTGCCAATATTTATCAAAGCCGCCCAAAGAGTTTCCCATATCATGTGCATATTCACAAAGAATGATTGGTCGATTCTCATTTGGTAAGCTTTGTAGCGTAAATAATGAATTGGGTGCGGTTGGTGCTGAGTCAAACATCCGGGCATACATTGGTACCAGGATATCAGTTGCCGACATTATCAAACCACTACCTTCATATTGCACTGGTCGGGTTGGGTCAAAACTCTTCAACCAAGCATACATCGCTTGGTGATTACGCCCATAGCCAGATTCATTACCCAATGACCAGATAATAATTGAGGGATGATTACGGTCACGCAAAACCATCCGCGTTAGGCGCTCCATCATTTGTGGTAACCAGGCTGGGTCATCAGTTAGCCGATTAACTGGTGTCATACCATGCGTTTCAATATTCGCTTCGTCAACCAAGTAAATCCCATATTCATCACACAAATCATACCAACGTGGATCATTGGGATAGTGGCTTAAGCGAACGGCATTAAAATTATTAGCCTTTAATTGCTGAATATCAGATCGCATTGTTGCTTCATCAACCACATAACCATGGTCTGGTGTAAATTCATGCTTATTGACACCACGAATCAATACAGGCTTATCATTAATTTGCAATAAGCCATCTTGCACCTCAACGCGGCGAATTCCAACGCGCTTTTCTTCAACCTGAACAACCTCACCCGCCAAATTCTTTAGCGTTAAAATCACACGATATAAATGTGGAATTTCATCTGACCACAAAATTGGGTCTGCTAATGTAAATTTAGCTGTAAAACCCTTCTGCTGGTCTAATAAAACATCACCGTCATATAATGCTAATTCAAGTTGTGCCTGCTTCTCAGCGCCATTTACCTGACTATCAACCTTAATCTCAGCATGATCAAAGTCCGCATCAAGGTCGGTTACAATCTGATAATCAGTTAAATGTATGGCATTAAGGTGCAAAACTTCAACTGAGCGGAAAATCCCCGATAATCGCCACATATCTTGGTCTTCCAAATATGTGCCCTTTGACCAGCGGAATACAACCACCTTCAAAAGATTATCTGCTTTAGCCAGCGTTGAAATATCAAACTCAGCCGCTAAACGACTATCTTCGGAATACCCTAGATACTCACCGTTTAACCATGCATGAAAGGCTGAGCCAACGGCGCCAAAACTCAAATGAATGTTACCACTAGCTAACCAAGCTGGATCAAGCGTAAAAGTTTTACTATAAGCACCAATTGGTGTATCAACTGGCACCAATGGCGGGTTAACTGGAATCGGATAAGCCACATTAGTATAAATTGGGACATCGGTAGCATCTTGATGTTCCAATTGCCAGTTACTTGGTACTGGGATGGTTATACTTGCTTGTGGGCTAGCTAGCCATTCATCTGGTAACAAGCCTACATTACTGAAATGTTCAAATCCCCATTGACCATCTAAGGACTGCTTACCAGCAAAGTCCATAGGGGTATGCATTGGCAAACGATTGATTGATGTAACACCTAACGTTTCCCAATCCTTACGTGCCAAAATCTCCTTAAAGTTTTGCATGCTTCTTTCTCACTTCCGTTCTGTCACTTCTTCATCCGTAAGCGCTCTAACGACTCGACATGGTGTGCCAAAGGCCACTACATTCGCTGGAATATCTTTTGTTACAAGACTGCCGGCGCCAATTACTGAATTTTCACCAATTGTAATCCCAGGCAAAACAGTTACTCCCGCACCAAGCCAAACATTGTCACCGATATGAATTGGTAAGTTATATTGTAGGCCTTGGCGCCGTAAGCTTGCTGCCAAGGGATGAGTTCCAGTATCCAAAGTTACATTTGGACCAAACATTACATGATTGCCAACATAAATTTCGGTGTCATCAACTAAAGTCAAATTAAAGTTAGCAAAAACTGCCTGACCAAAATGGACAAACTTGCCACCCCAATTAGCATGCAATGGCGGTAAAATCGTCGAACCTGCACCAAATTCAGCAAACATACTTTGCAAGAGTGCCGTTTGCTCCACTGAATCAGTAGCTGACACTTGATTAAAACGTTCCAATAATCGGACTGCTTGATTTTGCACCTGCATAATCGCCGGATCATCCGGATGATATAGCGTTCCATCGACAATCTTTTTCATTAGTTCCACCTAACCCTTTTGATTAACAAAGGTAATAAAGCGTTCAAAGCCAGCCAAGCCGGTAGGATTATCCTTATAAACACCCGCATCCTCAAGGACCCGTTCAAAAACCGCTCCCACAGCAGCTTGCACTTTTGTATGCACGTTTGCTTCCGTAAAATCAGCCTCTTGCTTTAATTCATCCGCCCAGGCTTGATGACTTGGTGCAACATTTGCCGGTTGATCTAGCAAGTAAGCTTCAACCTCGGCAAGCTCCGTTTTTAGCCGTGCTGGCAAAACTGCCAAGCCCATAACCTCAATCAAGCCAATATTTTCCTTTTTAATGTGATGCAAGGGTGCATGGGGATGAAAAATTCCGTCTGGGTATTGTGCGGAAACATTATTATCTCGTAATACCAAATCAACTTCATAGCTCTTATCCTGATGTCGCACAATTGGGGTAATTGTGTGATGGTCAATGCCCTCAGCGTCACGACCCGTAATACTTAGTGCTTGGTCATCATATTTACGCCAAGCATTAAGGATTTTTGCGCTTGCTGCCACTAATTGCGCCTGATTTGTACTTTTTAAACGCAAAACAGACATTGGCCAAGCCAGAATGCCGGCTTCAATTTCTGGAAAACCAGTTAACACAACTTGCTTACGTAAACCGACCTTAGCCATTGGAAAATCATGTCGTCCAGCCTGAAAATGATCATGACTTAAAATTGAACCGCCTACAATTGGCAAATCGGCATTAGAGCCAATCATGTAGTGTGGAAATTGATCAACGAAATTCAAAAGTTTTACAAAGGTCTGCTCTGAGATTTCCATTGGCTTGTGCTTAACATTCATGACAATCGAATGCTCTGGATAATAAGCGTATGGTGAGTACTGAAGGCCATACGCTTCCCCATTCAATTCAAGCCTAACAATCCGATGGTTACTGCGGGCCGGTTGACTGCCACCACCATAAAGGCCCTCATTTTCTACGCAAAGGGCGCAGGCTGGATAACCACTATTTTTGATTAATTTAGCCGCTGCAATTGCTTTGGGGTCCTTTTCTGGCTTAGATAAATTAATTGTAATTTCTAAGTTACCGTACTTACTCGAATAGTCAAACGCAATATTTTTAGCAATCGCTTGGGTCTTCACCTGGTCAACCTCTTTGGCTAGGTTGAAGAAATACTGAGTTGCCATACTAGGTGCTTCTTGATATTTAGCCCAAAAGGTTTCGTTAAGTTGACTAGGCAATGGTGTGATAAAATTCATCAACGCAGCTTCAAAAAATTCATCGTCACCGTCTGCAATCTGGTTGTTTGCCTGCGCGGTCGCTAACAATACATCGCGCGCAACAAGCGAATCACGAATAACCGCTTGTAGCGCTTGCCAATCCCGCACGCCAACAAAATGGGCCAGTTGGTTTCGATAGTAGATTTGGTCTGCTGCTTTAATCACTGCATTTTTGATTGCAATTTGCACAAATGTTTCAATCGCTTCATAAATTGTCATGTATTTCTCTTCCTCAAAGCTTCTTTAGGTGTAATTGAATTGCCGCATAATTTTCAGCCGCTTTTGTCAGGCGGAGTCCAACGTTCATTAATACTTTACCACTATAAACCACACCATTCACTTGATACTCTTGGGTTGGCTTTAAGCCTCGCAACTTCAAATATAGATAAGGAGCATTCCCCAACATATCGTTTGCGACCACCGTAACCAAGCTCTCACTTTGATCTTTGGCGACAATCTGCCAAGCAGCGAAACGCCCACTAAATGGGTCTAGCAAACGATAGTAGTTTCCTTGATAAATTAAAGCTTGTTTGGCACGATAGCTTTTACTATAAAGTTGGGCTTCTTGCCGTTCTGCAGCTGATATCTGCGTTGTATCCAGTTCATAGCCAAATGAACCAGCCATGGCCACCAATGCCCGTGTCTTTAAGGGTGTAATCCGTCCATTATCATGATTTGGACTAGCTGAAACATGTGATCCCATGGTTGCAAGTGGATAGAAGAAACTGGTTCCATATTGAATCCGTAGTCGGTCGATAGGATCTGTGTTATCAGAGGTCCATATTTGTGGATAGTAGGCCAAAACACCTAGGTCAAATCTTGAGCCACCAGATGAACATCCCTCCCACAAAATTTCTGGGTAGCGTTTGGTCAATCGATCTAGTAAATCATATAATCCTAAGATATAGCGATGTTGTAATTCAGCTGGCCGTTGGTCAGTGTCTTGTGAATACCAGTCAGTAATTGGTCGATTCATATCCCACTTAACGTAAGTAATATTAGCTGAATCTAAAACTGTGCTAATTGCTTCAAAAAGGTAATCTCGTACCGCTACCTTCGTTAAATCCAAATTTAATTGGTTGCGTCCCATCACTGGTTGGCGGTTTGGATACTTAAAGACCCAATCGGGATGAGCTCGATATAAATCACTGTCCTCATTCGTCATCTCTGGTTCAATCCACAGTCCAAAACCCAAATCTAATTGATTTACCTTATCCGCTAAATCATGTAAGGACATCCCCAACTTAGCCTCATTAACCACCCAATCACCCAAAGCATGTTGGTCATCTGAGCGTGCCCCAAACCAACCATCATCTAAAACAAACGTTTCCGCCCCCATCTCCTTGGCACCCTTAGCAATTTCAAGAAGTTTTGCCCCATTAAAGTCAAAGTAAGTTGCTTCCCAATTATTAATCAAAATTGGTCGAGGACTATGCACATGCTGACTTGGGTTTAAGTTATTTAACACTAAATCATGGAAATTATTTGATAACTGCCCTAGTCCCCTTGCTGAATAACTCATCACGGCCTCTGGTGCGGTGAATCGTTTGCCAGCTTCTAGGACCCAACTAAAATTATCATCACCCAGCCCTAAAGTTACCCGTGTTTGATTAACCGTCGCCTGTTGCAGAGTCGCTGTGAAATTACCCGAATACACCAGATTAAATCCATAACTATCGCCAGTGGTTTCAGTTGCTGTTTGACTCGCAACGATGAAGCCAGGATTTTCACGGGAACTTGAATTACCATCATTTGATGCTAATTTAATCACATTATGGTGAATTGCTTGTCGTTCTAACTGGCGTTCATAAGCCCAACGGCCTGGAAAATGAATTAAATCATAGTTACCACTGATAAAGTCCAAAGCCAGCGACTGAATTCGTTCAATTTTAATCGGACTAGCCCCTTGATTTTCAACCACTACAGCCCGCGTCAAAATATCTTGTTGAGCAAAAATTCCATAATAGAGGGTTACTTGCACTGAGCTAGGTAAATCCACTAGGATAATCTTTAACGTTTCAACATCCTCATCTGCTTTGGCAAAAAAGCTAGGCAGCGCCTCCAGCTGATACTTTCCTTTTAACACCTCATAACCTTGATAGGTTAGATTCAAAACTTTACTACCATCGGCATGTTCAACCACCAAAGCTGGGCTTCGTAAATCACCAGTTCCATAAGTTGGAAACTCTTGTGGCAGAATGTCTAAAGAATATGGCGTCTCACTATGCTCACCATAAGGATATGGCGAAAAAGGCCGATTGGTATTCTCCAATAAGTAAGATAAATCAACCGCTTCAATTTGTTGCCCGTAATAGAGGTGCAAAAGATTACCATGCTTACCAACCTTCATTTGATAAGTTGTATTAGCCGTTTGCAAAGTAAACAGTTGGTTTTTTTCATCTATAATAATTGCCATTAGTTCCTCCAGCTTTTATAAGTTGTCTAAAAAAAATAAATGCGAGCGAGTTTATTCCTCGCTCGCATTTTTAATTTACTATTAGCCTAAACGCTTTTCCAAATCAGCAACAATTTCACGGTGACGTTGTTCCGTCAACTTAACCTTAGTTAAGAAGAGCACCAACGAGATTATGATCAAAATTGCTGGAATTGCATAAACATAGATTTTAAACATACCAACGTGGTAATTGGCACCAGCGATATACTTGGCACCAGTCATACCGGCAGAAATTGCAACGAATGAGTAAATACCATTTTGGAAGGCACCAGCAACCTTATCGAGCAAAGGCCGCATAGCTAAGGTAACAGACTCAGAACGTACGCCATTCTTCCACTGACCATATTCAACTGAATCAGTAATGGTCATCAAAACTGACAAGAAGACCAATTGATATGGGCAAGTCATAAAGATGACCCCTAAGATAACTGTAATTTCACTATTTCCAAAGAAGAATAGTAATAGTCCAATCAACATTGAAATGATAGCCCCAGTAAATACACGCCGACGACCAAAGCTTTGTGACAACTTAGGGAACAATGGAACTAGCAAAATTGAACCAATAAAGCCAATCCAACCAACTGCCGAGAACAACAGTTGATTACCCAAAACGAAGGTAAAGAGCAACGGTAGCGTTCCATTGACCGCCCCGTAAGCCAGGGCAAACAAGATATAAGCTAATGATAGCCACATCAATTGGTCATTAGTAACCAAAGCCTTAAAGACATCGACAAACTTTGTCTTTTCTGCCTTTTGGCGAAGTGAAGAATCTTGCTCCTTAGTACCAAAGGCGGCAATCAAGGCGGTTCCACCTTGAACAATCGCCACAATCACACCGAAGATAAACCAACCAGATGATCCTTCTGAATATGAACCGGTCATCATTGCTGTAAAGAAATAAACGATTGGGAAAACCAAGATTGAAGTTCCTTGGGCACCAATTGCTGAACCAAAACGAGCAAAAGTTCCCAACGTTTCACGTTCTTCATTTTTAGCCGACAAAGCGGGAATCATTGACCAAAGGGCAATGTCCTTAAACGAATAAAAAGCATCCAAAATAATAAATGAAATAATAAAGACAATTGTAAATAACGTTGTATTTGAACTAGTTGTCAGACCACCAAAGCCTGAGAACATTACCATGACCATAATTGATGACATAATACCACCAACGATCAACCAAGGTTTAAACTTACCATTCTTGGTTTGCGTATTATCAATAATACTTCCAATAATTGGATCAAAAACAATTTCAACCAAACGAATAACCAGCACTAATGATGTAACTAAGGCAATCATTTCATCCTTATGTGCACTACCCTGGAACATATTTGCCGCCAAGTAAACCGCAAAATATGAATTAATCGCTGCATAGTAAACATCATGTCCAAGCGCACCCAACATATAAGAGATCCGCTGTCCCATTAAATGATTCTCTCGCACGAGATTATCCTCCTAAAATTGAGCGTATTTGCAAAGCCTAATTCGCCCGGAATTTATATTAAATCTAAATGTAAGCGCTGTCAACAACTTCGTTTTTATTTATGTTTTTAATATATTATAAATACTTAAATACATTTAATTACTCGAACAAAGTGTTCACATCTTAACAAAAGACCATGATTTAATTTATCAACAAGTTGGCCTCTATTTATCACTTAGACTTTTATCGTTAATTCAAAAAAAGCAGCCTGCACATGCAAGCTGCTTTAATTAATTTTGGTTTTAAATCCATTCTAAAATACCCGGCAGTTTAATCCACCTATTAGTTTGTCTTTAGTGACTAGCAAAAGCTTGTAATAGAATTAAAATTGCCCAGAGAGCCAGTGAAAATAGAGCAGAACGGCTACGTTCCAATAAATAAGTTGATATTGCTGCGCCAAATACTAGCACTAAGCCTGCAAAATTTATCCACTGACTATTATTCACCCAAGATAAAAGAATTAAAATAATCCCCAATATGGATGTAAGGTTTGTTAATTGTTTTTGCCTACGTTTCATTTCTCACTCACTTCATCAATCTAAATTATGACCATGATACCACAAAGTAACCGAGGCGCGTTGGCCCATTTCAACTTCCCGATTCAGCCAAGCAATTGATTAAGTAAAACATTATCAGTCCGAACGGAAAGTTTGTCTAATAAATTTTTAAGCCTAAACTAATTCACGATACCGAAAACAGGTTTGTACATGGTCATTAATGATGCCAATTGCTTGTAAATAAGCATATATCGTTGTCGAGCCAATAAATTTCATACCACGTTTTTTCATATCCTTACTAATTTCGTCTGATAAAGCGTTACTAGCTGGCACGTCAGAAATATTAGCAATATGATGTTGCACAACCTGTCCAGCTGTAAAGGACCAGATATATTGATCAAAGGAACCAAATTCTGCTTGAATCTGCTGAACCTTTTGTGCGTTTACAATGGCAGCTCGAATTTTAAGACGGTTACGAATAATGCCACTATCTGCTAGCAAAGCTTGATACTTTTCTTCATCAAATGCAGCGACACGCTCAATAATTAAACCTTCATAGGCACGATAAAAATTATCACTTTTATTAAGAATGGTTGCCCAAGATAAACCAGCTTGATTCATATCTAAAATTAGTTTAGCGAATAATGCCTGGTCATCATGCAATGGTACACCCCATGATTCATCATGGTACCGCATCATTGCTGGGCTACTTTCTCCCCACTCACAACGTTCTACCATCTTAAAAGCTCCTTTATCACTATAGTTTTCAGTATTCTACCACTTTATCTGCTTACTTAGTACGGTCACTTTTACAAAAAATCAATTAAAATATAACAATCTTTTAAGCTTTGTCATCTAAAGTACCTAAGTTCCCAAATACGATTAAGATTAGTTTATAATAAAGATGTATTAATTTTTCAAGGTAGTTGCTAGCTATTAACAGGTAAAATTGTAAAAGTAATTATATTAGGTTATGTAATTTTATGAAAATTTTTAAATACATTGCGCGCATCGCACTACTGATTGCATTATTCGCTGGTCTTTTTGAGGCAAACAATTTATACATGCGAGCCCAAAATGATGAACTATTACTAGGCCTCTTGGTTGGTGGCCTGTCTGTCGGCTTGATTTCCTATAGTTGCTACTTTTTGTACAAAAAACATCTAAACAATCGTAAAAATAACTAAGCACGCTAAATGTGCTATGGAGGGCTAATCTTTATGAAAGCTAATCGACTTGTAAGTGCAATTGCCTATCTATCGGTCCTTATCGCACCGGTTTTGGTCGCCTTAATCATCTGGGTCATTGCTGATAAACCAGACGTTCGTGCCAATGCTAAAAAAGCATTTTGGATTCAAATCCCCCCCTTTCTTTTCATCATTTTGATTTTAATCCTAATTGGGGTAATTGGTTTAGCTACTAACAGTGCCCAAATCACCGGATTAACAACCTTAATCTTTTTTGCAATTTTTGCTTTAATTTCCGTAATCTTGTACATCTATAGTATTGTTTTAGGTATCAAACAACTATTAAACGCCGAATAACTTATAAAAAACACCCACTGGCTAAGTTAGCTAGTGGGTGTTTTTTGTATCTTATCCTTAAAAGCCCTCTATCCAAGAACTTTGATTTAACCTGTTGAACCAAGGTAATTCTCGGTGTACAAACTATTTCAAAAAATATTAAAAAACCATTAAGCAAATTGTTTAATGGTTTAATTAACGAAATTATTTTTTAAGCTTGTTGACCAGGCATGTTTGAGTATGGTTGAGCATGTAGCATCCAACTAACACCGTACTTATCAGTAAAGTGGCCCATTTTGCCACCCCAGAATTGGTCAGCCCATTCCATATCAATATTCACCAAACCGGCTGCGGTGATTGTTTGCCAGAAAGCATCCGCTTTTGCCAATTCAGCAGCATCTTCAGAATTTAAATCTAACAAAATTGATAGTGCATCATAATTAAGGGCTTCAACACCCTTAAAATTATCAGCAGCCATAATGGTCGTACCTAACACATCAAATTGACCATGCATCGTCATCTCAGCGGCCTGTGCTGGATCAACTCCAAACTGCTCTGCTTGAGCTTCACCAACTGGCATCCGTACAATGTTTGTGGCACCTAAAGCCTGCTCATAATAAGCCAAAGCTTCCTTGGTATTAGCCATCATCAAATATGGGTGTACTACTGTCATCTTCTGCTTCCTCTTTCTTAAAACAAGTAATATGCTCGTTGAGCGTCCTAATTTTACCGCAGAAAATGACCTGTGCCTAGCTAAATTCAATACAAAATCATATTTGCCAATCATCTAATGAATCAAGCATATAGGTTGCCTGCTCAGCAACGGGTAAACTGGCCATTTCACTAGGTTTAGTTACGCCAGTATATACCAATAAGGTATCCATACCAGCGTTCAACCCAGCTTTAATATCAGTATTATAGTTATCGCCAACCATAATTACTTCATCGGCGGTCTTACCTACCCGTGCTAAAGCAAGATTAATAATCGTTGTTGATGGCTTACCAATAATCACTGGCTGCTTTTGCACTGCTGTTGCAATAAAACTGACAAAAGCGCCCGCACCGGGTGTCATCCCCAATTCATTTGGCAAATTAGTATCAACATTGGTTGCAATAAAAACCGCCCCAGCTTGAATTGCAAAGGTTGCTTGCATCAATTTTTCATAATCAACTTGCCGATCTAATGCGACTACCACGGCGTCAGCTGGTGCTTTTTCAACCAAGGTAAAACCAGCGGTTGTCAGAGCTGATTTTAACCCGCTTTCGCCAATTACCAAAACGGTTGTGATATTTGCTTGGTCTTTTAGATAATCGGCCGTCGCCATTGCTGATGTATACACCTGTTCTGGTTCAGTTGGAATCGCATGATTTTCGGTCAAATTTTTTGCAACTTCACTAGCGGTCTTAGTCGAATTATTGGTTACAAAGCGGTAATCAATGCCGGCATTCTTTAAGCGTTCAATAAAACGTTTACCACTCGGATATTGTTGTCGCCCTTTATAAATCGTCCCATCAAGGTCAATAAAATACCCTTTATACTTACTCATGTTGCTTGATTTCTCCTGTTTTACGCTCACGTACCTGGAAACGACGGTGTCCATTACTTCCTTTGGTTTCCACCCGTTGCTTATGGTTCTTGTCATGCTTTGGTTTCGGATTTACAGGATGCTTCTTTTCCGCAACCGCTGCTGTTTTCGCTTGTAAGTTAGCGTTTTTCGATTTTTTTTGTCGATTATGCGTTTTTTTACTATGCTCACGATGATGGCTGACTTCCTCAAGCTCTTCAACCAAATGTGGCTCTAGGTTTTGTAAAACGAAGTAAGGTGCACCAAAATTAATTTCTTCAAACAAGTAATCCTGTAAGGTATTAATTTGCTGACTTCTGGGAACACCCTCAGTACCTGCGGCATAAAACCCGCGCAGACGTAATTGATTTGCAGCAATGTCCCCAACCAAGTAATCATACTTTTCAAGGAATGTGCTAAAACGGGTCGCCATCTTTTGACTGTCATAGGCGTCCCGGTAATTTTTTACCAGACGGTAAGCCCGGTCATTGATTTGAATCTCATCACCTTGCGCACTTTGCACAATTACATTGGCCGCTGCTCGTTCTAAAACTTGTGCCTCGGTCAATTCTTTCATTCGCTCACGATCCATTCAAACATGAACTCCTTTCATAAACTACAACTGGGGGAATTTTTGCGCTAAGTAGTCACCAAAGTCCTCACGGAAGACGGTGTCATAAAGCAACTCATTTTCACCCGCAATTTCTAAAGTGGGGAAATACGGAATAAACAAATAGTGATCCAACGACCCCACTTGATACTTAGCCTGTAAGTCTAAAGCTTCACCGTTTACTAACAACTCACCAGTTTTACTTTGTGTTAGGCCATCCCAGATAATCTCGCCCCAAGTATCACCACGAAAGCCCATTCCCCGGATTTTAGCTGCCCGCATAAACATTCGGTTCTTATTAACTTCGCGGTAAAGACGTAACAAATTTTCACCAGTTAAGGTGACCCGATTAGCATGTACTGCATGTGGTAATAACTGGTGTAAGTCAAAAGCATTCACTGGACCAGCCGGTAAATCATTTAAAAATAAACCGGTTGATAACATTGCAACCTTTGTATTTGTCTTTAACTCAAGCGCTTTAAGCCCTAAGTCGACTAACCGGTTAGCTGCATTTGAATCCTTAGCATAAGTAGTCGGTAATAACGCAATTTTTTGTTTTTGTAGTAACTTCTTACCGGTTTCATAAGCCTTTGCAATTTCAACATCATCAGTTGGTAAAGCAGGTAAGTCAGCCGTACTTTGCACACTAGCCTGCTTAGCAATAATTTTGCCTGCTTCAAGCGTCAATGAAATTTTGCCAACATGTTGTCCATATTTACCAGCTGCAGCTAAGAGCGAGTGATTACGTTCCTCACCTTCCGGCAGTAAGTGATGCGTATGAGCACCGATAATTAGATCAAGTTGACTAAAATTATCCGCTAAAAACCGATCAGTTGGTAACCCTAAGTGTGATAGTAAAATAATACAGTCAACTTTGGGCGTTAATTCAGCTAACAAGGGCTTTAAAGCTTCACTTGCCGCTTGGGGATCCCAGCCAAGAAGCGGAAAAGTCAAGATAAATGGTGCCGTAAAGGCAATTATACCTAGTTTGGTCTTTGCTTTAGTTTCGATAATCTGATATTGGCTGGCCCATTTTGGTGTCGTCGCAGTTTGCCGATCTTTAACGTTTGCCAATAAAACTTTAAAATTAGCGCGCTCATACATCTCATCCATGACAGCATGCGGAAAGCCCAGCATCTCATTATTTCCCACCGTCACCGCATCATAACCAACCTCATTTAGTAAATCAACATTAGCTTGACCCATTGTAGCTTCAGTTAATGGGTGAACCCGGTCCATGAAATCACCAATGTCAAAAGTTAAAACTGTATGATTTTCACGTACTAATTGTCGCTTCTGATTTTCTAGATACCGACGAATCTTAGGCCAATTTTCAAAATGCGAATGAAAATCATTAGTATGTAAAATTGTTATCTCTTCTGTCATTGCTAGCTCCTTTTCGCAAAATCATCATGCTTCGCTCTGATAATTGCTTCCAGCTCAGCTAAATTCAATGGACTGCCCCACTCTGGTCGTTCATTAGTAAATAAATAATCTAAATCCGCACTATCAACCCCAACATTGATATTCTCTGGAATATTAACCATAGAATGATGAATGTGACCATGTAAATTAATCGAATTTTTGGTCTGACCAAAGATTAGTGGGTAGTGGGTCAAAAAGAATTGATGTCCGTTAGCCTTTAAAATCAAACCAACATCATGAAAAACAAACTTATCTTTACCATTAGGTAACTTATAATTAAGTTTTGCCAAAAATTTCAAAAAATTACGCGTATCATGATTTCCCTTAACTAATTGAATCTGACCATGTAAGCTTTGTAAAATTTCCAAGACCATTTGATAACCGGTTGTCACTGGCTTGATCTTGTTTAAAAACGCGACATCTCCTAAATGGTAAACCACATCATCATCGGTAATTCGTGCATTCCAAGCAGCAATTATGCCTGCATGTAAATCAGCAATTGTATCATAGGGTCTTGGCGAAAAATTTTTACTTTGTAACAAGACTTCATGATAAAAATGTGTATCCGCTGTAAAATATTCCATACTACTCCCCCTACCTGTTTACAAATGCCCACTGGTTAAGGTTTTAAGCCATTGATAAAAATCATCAAAATTTGTTGGAAACTGATTAAGGCCCCAACTACGTTGCATTTCTACTACATCTTGATACTTGATCCGCAAACCCCATTCTTCATTGGTTTCAGCAACTACCCCTTGATAATTTGGTTGCCAATCACCAACTAGCTCAACCAAACGATTTGTTATGCCTTCCCATTGGAAGGCTACTGGTCGAACAAATTGCTTATATTTATCAAGGCCCGTTGCTAATTGATTTGAATCAAAGTTCACAGCTGGATCGGCTAAATCTAAAGGCGTCAAATGTTTTTGTCGATCAATTCCTAATATAAATGCGGTCTGTGCTGTTTTTTTACCATAGAAATAATCAAAACCGCTTATTAGATTACCGCGGTAAAATTCAAAATACTCGACTGTCATATTAACGCTCGATTACGATTAATTCAGTTGGAATTCCAGCAGTCAAGTTCTCACTGCCATCCGCTGTCAAAATGATGTCATCTTCAATTCGTACCCCACCAACATTAGCTAGGTAGATACCAGGCTCAATCGTCAATAGCATTCCCTCTGCTAAGATGTCTGCTTCACTAGACCGTGCTGAAATTACTGGGCCTTCATGAATATCAAGTCCGATTCCATGACCAGTTGCATGATTAAAGGCCTCACCATAACCAGCCTCCGTGATTACCTGCCGTGCTACGGCATCCAAATCCTTAGCCAACATACCTGGCTTAGCCGCCGCAATGGTTGCATCTAGGGCTTGCTTTGTAACCGTATAAATCTCCTTAGCTTCAGGTGCTAGTTCACCAAAAGCTAAAGTCCGGGTGATATCTGATGTATACCCATCAACATAATAACCAAAGTCAATTGTGACTAAATCGCCCTTTTCAATTACCTTATCTGTTGACGTACCATGTGGCAAGGCACTACGGTAACCAGATGCAACGATTGTATCAAAGGATGGCTTTTCGGCACCCTTGCTCTTAATGATTTGATCCAATAGATTTGCAACTTCCCGTTCAGTCATACCAACATGCAAGGCTGGCAATAACTCATTAAAGGCCGCCACTGAAACGTCTGCTGCTTTGCGTAACTTTGCAAGCTCAGCTGTTTCTTTAACTTCCCGAATCATCTCCAACAAAGCTGGGATTGGAGCAATATCTTCGCCATCAAAAGTTTCATCAATTACATCAAAATCACGATAGCTAATTGTATCTTCAAAGCCTAACCGGGCAATACCGAAGCGCTTAGCCGCAACCATCGCAACCCCAAAATAATCACGGGTAATTAATAGTTCAACCCCAGCTGGTAAATTATCACGGTAGGCTTCTTCATACCGTCCATCCGTGATCAATGCTGCTTTATCTGCACCAACTAAGACAACGCCATCGCCATTCCCGCCTTCAAAGCCGGTCAGGTATTTCATATTAGTGCCATCTGTTACTAATAAGCCATCAATCTCAAGCTTATCAAAAGTCTGCCTTACTAAATCTAAACGTGATGTCATATTATTTACCTCATTTTTCTTTACCTATGATTATAACAATTATTCCCCATAAAGACTTGCAAAGTTTAATCTAGCAACTAAAGCCTAACTTTAGATACCAAAAGTACCACCATGCACCTCAGTTACATTGGTTGTGACAATGAAGGCCGTTTCATCAATATCGTGAATCAGTCTTAATAGATGTGCGTAACTACTATTATCAACCATCACCATTAACATTTCACGGTTATTATCAGTATAACCACCTTGTACGTTGAATACCGTTAAGCTATGCGCCTCATTTAATAACATCGTCCGAATTTCTGGTAATTTATCATTACTCATAATTGTAACTTGATGTTTTAAATCGAGGCCTGTTTCAATATAACGCATAACCAAAGACGTAATTACCAAAGAAAACGCTGCTAGGAAGAAAGCATTTGTACCGGCAACCAATAAGTTAAATGCAGTCACAATTAAATCAATGGCCAATAGTGATTTAGCAGGATTAATCCGCCAATATTTCTTTAAAATCATTGGTGGTACCGTTGTACCACCACTCGATGCTTCAAACCGATACAAAATTGCAACTCCCGTCGCAAAGACCGCCCCGCCAATAATTACAGCTAAAACCGGGTCTTCAACTAACTTAAAACTGGGTGTAATAAAGAGCAGCAACGGTAGCATGAAACTACCAAAGATAATATTGCGCACAGTTCTACGATTCAAAAAAATTGCTGCAATAATAATCATGAAAATATTAATTACCAAAACAGTTAAGGCTCGACTAATGCCAAAAGTTGCGTCTAACAAAATTGCGATTCCAGTGGCTCCACCCGCTGCAACCTCAATTGGTGCGTAAAAAAAGTTAATGGCAATGGCAATTAATTCCAAAGCCACAATGATTGCTAATAGTTGAAACCAAAGTTGTTTGCTAAGTCTTTTTTTCATATTATCTCCCGCTAATTAGTAATTATCCTCTACTAAAACTTTATCATAGAGTCACCTAGCTACCTAATTTCAACTTTACAAGCTCTTATTTCAAAAAAAACAGTCTTGCTTTACTAGCCAGACTGTTTTTCACATTTTAATTTAATTACTTTTTATGCTGCATGTAGAAATAAATTGGTAGACCAAGTAAGGTCAAGCCCAGGCCAATCATTGCTAAGCTAAATTGACTAATCAAGGTCATGACAACGATGAAAACCCCACCAAGAATCGCAATTAACGGAATCCATGGGTACAAAGGCACCTTATATGGTCGCGCCAACTCAGGTTCCGTGTGACGTAGACGAATTACCGCAATAAAGACCAAGATGTAAAATAGCCAAATTACGAAAATTAGCATATCAGTTAATTGATCAAAACCACCTTGGAACATCAACAAAATTGATAGTGCCAATTGGAACAAACCAGCAATATATGGAATTTGGAAGCGATTTAACTTAACAAAGTACTTAGAGAAAGGCAAGCTGTTCTCCATTGCCATTGCATAAGGCAACCGCATACCAGTCATTGTGTAACCATTCAAAGTTCCATAGATTGAAACCAAAATTCCAATCGTAACCAGCTTACCACCAAGGTCACCGAAAATAATATTCGCTGCATCCATTGGTGTATTCTCATTACCAGCAATCGCATGGATTGGTAGCGTGTGTAGGAAAACAAAATTCACAAGCAAATAAATTACCATGATGCCAATCAACCCACCAGCGATTGCCCGTGGCAAGTCACGCGAAGGGTTCTTCATCTCACCAGCAATATTTCCAACGTGAATCCAGCCATCATAGGCATACATTGTTGCCAATAAACCAGCTCCCATAGCTGTAGCAAAGCCACCGGTACCAGCGCCAGCATGAACTGGTAAGATACTAACAGCAACCCCACCGGGCTGTAATAAACCAAAAATAATTATCAAAGCCAATGGAATCAGCTTACAAAACAAAGTGATTGCTTGGAACTGTCCAGCAACCTTTGACCCCAAAAAGTTAATCCCCGTAACTGACAATAAGGCAATTACGCCGACTGGTACAACTGCATTCATCCCCAAATGGAACAGATTAACTACCTGCGTACCAAAGATAATCCCTTTAGCCGCAATACTAGCCGGGAAATAGATAATTACCTGCGCCCAACCTAGCAAATAACTTGGTAATTTACCATAAGCCCGCTCGATGTAGACTAGCATTCCACCTGTTTCGGGTAATGCTGCCGCTAACTCAGCCCCAGTCAAGCCAGCCGCAATACTGATTAAACCACCAAAAAGCCAAGCGAACATTGCCATACTTGTTGACCCAGTTCCCTGAGCCACCGCTGATGCTTTAAAGAATACACCAGCCCCGATTACTGTTCCCATCACCGTTGAAATTGCGGGAATCAAGGTCATCGTCCGCTTTAATTGATTAGGATTTTTTCCTACTTCTTCACTCATAACCTTACCTTTTATTCAAAATTTTTATATTATTGTATGCTTTAATTTAGGCATATCAATTGCTCACAAATCTACACAAAAGATAATTTTAGCATTTTTTTTAATTAGGTGCAAAAGGCACTCCAACAAACTCAGGTTACATGCTCAATTAAAAATAATTTATTAAATAAAAAAGTCGATTAAACTACTTAATAGTTTAATCGACTTAATTAGTCATTGTAAGTAACTACATTACTTAGCAATAATCTCTTTGTACTCGTCGCGTGAAACGACTGATACTTGACGGCGGTCACGGCCCAAACGACCGAACTTTACCACACCATCAGTCAAAGCGTACAATGTATCATCGTTTCCACGGCCAACATTTACACCAGGGTAAATATG
This sequence comes from Weissella oryzae SG25, assembly GCF_000691805.2. Taxonomy (GTDB): domain Bacteria; phylum Bacillota; class Bacilli; order Lactobacillales; family Lactobacillaceae; genus Weissella; species Weissella oryzae. The sequence continues at coordinate 31,077 of NZ_DF820497.1, forward strand.
TGTTCCGCGTTGACGGTAAATGATTGATCCAGCCTTAATATCTTGTCCATCAGCACGCTTTGTACCAAGACGACGACCTGCTGAGTCACGACCGTTAGATGATGAACCACCACCCTTGTGGTGTGAAAGCATCGTCAAGTTAGTCAAATTCAATTGCATGATTTTATCCTCCTATTCCGATGTCTTAGGCAATCGTGTCAATGACAACCTTTGTATATGGTTGACGGTGACCTTGCTTAGCATGTGAGTGCTTCTTTGGCTTGTACTTGAAAGTAACAACCTTCTTTTCCTTACCATGCTTCTCAACAGTTCCTGAAACTGAAGCACCGTCAACGAATGGTGTACCGATCTTGCCGTCAACAAAGACAACCTTATCGAAAACAACCTTTTCGCCTTCAGCAGCATCCAACTTCTCAACGTAAATAGCTTCACCAGCAGCAACCTTGTATTGCTTACCACCAGTCTCAATGATTGCATATTCTGCCATGAGTCTGTAGACCTCCTAAATATTATATAAAACTTAGACTCACCGTGTCCGCGTAGCTATCACTAGCTAACTTAATACAGGCAACGGGTGGTTGCAGTTTGTGAAAATCCACAAACACAACTCGATAATTATAACCTTTCTCTCAACTAATTTCAACTGCTAACACGAATATTTTTTTTACAAATCACCTAAGCTCAACCTTACATTTATCTATATTAATTCAGCCAAAACCATTCATTTTGTAGCAATCGTCCCCTCTCTAAGCCGGATAATGTTAAAATATATGTATAAATTCACCCATGTCCTACAGACAATTTGCTAAAGTGAGGAGCTTAAAAATGAATGATGATATTTTAGTTGTAACTTCGGAAAATATTGCTGGTTATAAAGTTACTAAAACGCTTGGTGAAGTTTTTGGTTTAACAAGTCGCTCACGTAATTTAGGTTCTGATATTGGACAAGGTCTAAAATCGCTTGTCGGTGGCGAAGTTAAAGGCTACACAAAATTGCAACAATCTGCTCGTGATGAAGCCTTAGCGCGACTTCGTGATGAAGCACGTAATAAGGGTGCTAATGCTGTCATTATGTTCCGCTTTGATACAACTTCCACCCAAGTTGGTGATTCAGTTACCGCATATGGTACAGCTGTTTACATCGAAGCCCTTTAAAATCTTAGCTGTTGGTCGTACTCAGGCCAACAGCCTTTTTATTAGGTTACCTTTTCATGCTGCTAGTTCCTCTACTCTGATTGTAGAAACACTAAATTCTACAAAATTAAATATATACAAGCATTTAGATCCGCCTAAAGCTTAAACAGAAACAAAATAAAAACCCCGTAAAGCCTTTATACAAGGTCTTCACGAGGATAATCAAATGTACCTGGTGGGACTCGAACCCACAACCGCTCGGGTAGAAACCGAGTGCACTATCCAGTTGTGCTACAGGTACAAGGTTGTGATTACAAAACCACATCCTATTTTACTGTTTTATTTTAAGTTTGGCAAATTAATTATGCACTTATTCAGCTGTTACTAACATTTGGCGAATTGTTTGATCAAGTTCTTCACTAGTTAAATGTAACTCAACTAAGCCCAACTTCAAAAATGACCGCCAAGCATGAGCAAAATCGCTTTGGCGTTTTTGATGATAACTATTCCACAACATCGTTTTAATTCCAACAAACTGATGGGCTAAATTTCTTTGTGGGAAATGCGCGAACTTCGCCAAATCAGCATCTTCCAAGACCATTAAATGTGTCCATTGCTGTTTATGGCTAATCATCAAAAAAGATAACAAGGCCGTTGCATATAAGTCGATTATTGCTGGTTGGGTCATTTGGTTTAAGGCCGAATGCTCATTGTTTAAATTAATTGTCTTGCTAGCTAAAATCAACTCACTTAAAGCAACATCCAGATTTAAGTAATCATTTAGTAGTAAGTCTTTTGGGCCAATTGGTCGCTCCCACTGTCCACTAGCTTGCCGAAAAGCTGGGCGGACAGCTCGCAAATATTCAACAAAATCTAACTTCATCCTTCTTTTATTCCTCGGGGTTGTAAAATTTGAACTTCAACTTCCGGTCGAATTGGTGTTATCGGGTCAGCAATCAGGCTAGCCGTCTGATTACCAAAAATCAAGCCATCGCTCTTAATTGCAATATATTGTCGCTCAACTAGGTACCAAGCACCAATAAAATCATAATCCAAAAGCACGTCCAACCATGACACAGCATCTTTACCATCGACTACTTGGAATTGCCAGCGTTGTCCACCAGCAACGGTTGGGTCCGGTACATAAAAAATACGAATCTCGACATTATTATCCAAGACCATCCCCGCACCGTCTTTGATTCCTTGCAAAAAGAAGTTACTTTCAGCAGATAAAATAAAGAGTCGGTCTAACATACCAGCTGGCATATCCAATTGCACCAAAGGATACAAGAAAGTATCCTGGGTTTCTAGAATATTATAGTCAACCGTATAGTCAAATTCTCGTTCTAGATAGCGAGCAAATTGGGTCAATAACTCTGTAAAAACGCGGATTTTTGCCGCCGTCGTTTGTTTACGATAGCGCGCCACTAACAAATCAGTTAGTGCATCGGCATTGAAAAGCAACCGTTTAGCACTAGGCTGCCAATAAAACAGCCGTAGGCCACTGTTAACTTCAACAAAGTAGGCACCATCGACATTTTGTTGATTGGCTACAACGAATTGGAAAGCCGCTGGCAAATTAATTTCGGCCGGAATCAACGTTAATTCTTCCCGGTCCTCTGGTGTAAAAATTTCATAGCTATTCAGGCCAGCAAATGACATTAACCGATCTAAAGCAATCATATACATATCAGCTGATGAATATTGCCGTGGAACTTTTACCCATTCGTTAGTTAAAGGCCCCTTGCTAAGCTCTTGTAATAAAGGATGAATTCGCTCAGCCGCTTTAGTCTGCGCTAATTCACGTAAATCATCCGTCATTTTCACCGTCTGCTTAATATCGTCAGTTAATAGGTCAGTATAAGCAACTACCCGTTCTTCCAATAACTTAGACATATTACACCTCCGTAACTGGCGCGCTTACAGCCGACGTTGTTTTACCAACGAGAGCAGTTAAGTAGTCTTCATATAATGTGCCTAAAGCTGCTTTGAAGTTTGCAAAATCACCAAATTCATCGTTAATTGCTTTTTGCTCATAAATTAAAATTGTATCCGCTTTAGAGTAATTCAAAATTTGTGCATTATTCTTCTCAATTAATTCCGGGGCTTCAAGAGCTTTAGCATCTGCCGCATCTAATTGACTTAATTGCTCTTCAATTTGGCGACGTTCATCTGAATTACCCCGGCCACCAAATAGGCCAGCCCGTTGCTCATCAATCGTATTCAATTGACTCATAAGTTGTAGGCGCTTTGCATCCCGCTGCGGTTGTTCATTAATAACCGCTTGAAGCGCTGCATTTGCTTGGGTCGTTTCTTCGATAATACGTGTATGATACCTTTCATCATGTGCACTAAGGGCAACGGCTTGAACCAACATTTCAAACTCATGATCATCAAAAATAAAACTGATTGTTAAAGGATCTAGTAAGCCGAAATAACGTCGATCCCACCAATTACCAAAGTATAATTGGAAAACACCAGTCTTAGCTTCCTCGTAGAAGAAGAATGGAAAACGTTGGGCTAAGTATTGCACTAACTGCTTACCCAAATGGTGGCTTAATTCATCCTGTAAGTCGTCAACCAGGTGGGCTAGTTCGCGATTCGAATCAGCCTGCCGTACTTTACGCATAGTTTCGTTATAACGCTTACTATCAAGTAACTCATAGACTAAACGATCATCATTATCATTAATTGCTGCTTGAATTTGGCTTAGATAAGTAAGCTTACTTTGAATTTTACTGCCCAATACCTTTTCACCATCAGGCAATTCTGTTGTCAAATATGGTGTTTTATCCATGGTCTGTCCCCTTAATCTTGTCTATCCTTATTCTATATCGCCAACTAGGATTAGCAAATAACTTTGTTTAATTCAATGGCGAGCATTATTTTTACTTAAGATTCACAAAAAAAACGCTAGAATTTTCAACCCTAAGGTTAAAGATAGCTAACGTTTATCATCTTTTTATTTAGTACTGCTCTAAGTAGGTATCTAGCTCCCACTGAGAAACTTCTCGCCGATATGCTTGATACTCAAGATGCTTTGCGTCAACAAAGGTCCGCAATAAAGCATTACCCAGGGCATCCTTAATCACCACATCACTTTCAAGGGCATCAATTGCGTCTAGCAGGGTATCTGGCAAATCAGTAATTCCCGCCCGTTTACGTTCACTTTCATCCATAAGGTAGATATTTTGATCAACCGCATGATTTGGGGTCATCTCATGTTTAATACCATCTAGGCCAGCTGCTAAAACGGCTGCAAAGGCCAAATAAGGATTAGCAGTTGGGTCAACCGAACGTAGCTCTAACCGAGTTGAATTACCGCGAGCAGCTGGCACGCGAATCATTGGAGAACGATTTGACCCAGACCAGGCAACGTAGACAGGTGCCTCAAAACCTGGCGTTAGTCGCTTATAAGAATTGACGGTTGGGTTGGTAATCGCTGTAAAGTTTGCCCCGTGCGCTAACAAGCCACCCATAAACGAGTAAGCTGCCGCTGAAAGTTGCATCTCATCATCAACATCGTAAAATGCATTTCCTTCTTTGGTGAAGAGTGACATATTCATATGCATACCGTTTCCATTAATCCCTGAAATTGGCTTAGGCAAGAAAGTTGCATAAAGACCATGCTCACGAGCAATTGTCTTCACGATTAACTTGAAAGTCTGGATATTATCGGCCGCCTCAAGGGCGCTAGCATATTTAAAATCAACTTCGTGTTGACCCGGCGCTACTTCATGGTGCGCTGCCTCAACTTCAAAGCCCATCCGTTCCATTTCTAGGACAATTTGGCGCCGTGTATTCTCACCCATGTCCAATGGTGCTAAGTCAAAGTAACTTCCCTTATCATTCAACTTTGTAGTTGGATTACCATCCTCATCAAGCTTAAACAAGAAAAATTCAGGCTCAGTTCCGATATTAAAAGCTTCAAAACCAGTCGCATTCATCTCTTTAAGAACACGCTTCAAGTTTCCGCGTGGATCACCAGCAAATGGCTTGCGCTCAGCAGTATAAATATCAGCAATTAGTCGTGCAACTTTTCCGCCACGCTCATCCGTTGCCCAAGGGAAAATCATAAATGTATTCAAATCTGGATATAGGTACATATCTGATTCTTCAATTCGCACAAAGCCTTCAATTGAAGAGCCATCAAACATCAAGTTGTTTGCAAGCACCTTTTCTAGTTGTGAAACTGGTACTTCGACATTTTTGATTGTGCCAAATACGTCTGAGAACTGCAAACGTAAAAATTCAACGTTTTCTTCTTTAATCAACGCGCGAATATCGTCTTTACTGTATACCTTATGTGCCATTAGAACTCCTTTAGCTATTAAACTCTACTGCCTAAATGAATTATGATTATTAAATCGCCCGATTCGCATTAGCTCGTCAGCAAAAGCCCGTCGCATTGCGGCATCGCCATTTTGTCGTTCGGTTGCAGCTTTCTTTTGGTCCATCTCATGAATATCAGCAATTGAATATCCAAGGTCCAGATAGTCCGCAATTTCAAAGAGCCGATCAACATCTTTTAGCGAATACCGTCGTTGTTTACCATTACCCCTTTGCGGAGTAATTAACTTTTGCTGATCATAATAACGAATTTGTCGATCTGACAAACCGGTCAGCTCACGTACAACGCCAATTGGTAATACTGCCATTTCACGCCGTAATTCCCTTTCAACCATACGCTGCGACCTCCTTACAGTTATAATAGCTTAAATTACATGCATCGTCAGAACTAATGTCATGTTTTCTTACACGAATCTTGCTAATTCATCAATAATTTGGTCTAATTCGCTTGGGTGTTCAACCAAATCATACCAGTGGATATCCGTAAATTGATTATTAAACCAAGTTAATTGTCGTTTGGCATAACGCCGTGATGCTAATTTTAATTGCTCACTAGCTTGCGCTAAGCTACTCTCCCCACGTAAATATGGGAATAATTCTTTATAGCCAATCGCCATTTTCGCTGTGCTGCTAGCCGGTAATTTTTCAACCAATTGTGCTTCCGCCAATAAACCGTTTTCTAGCATCAAATCAACCCGCTGATTAATTCGGTCATATAATTTTTGCCGGCCAGTATTTAAACCAATAATAAAGGCATTATATTGACGTTTTGCTACTGGTTGTAACGCAGAAAATGCCTGACCACTATGTTGTGAAATTAATAAAGCTCGGACTAATCGTCGAATTTGACCTGGTAGGATTCGTGCTTCACTAACTGGATCAACAGTAGCTAAGACCGCCCGAATACCGCTTTCACCTTCTTGCTGGACTTTTTTTGTCCACGTTGCAACCTCTGCTTCAGGTAAATCAATATCCAAATTTGCCAGTGGCCGGTCGCCCAAAAGTGCTTGAATATAAAATCCAGTTCCACCCACAATAATTGGCAATTTATTTTTGGCGGTAATTTCTTTAATTGCGGTTTGCGCTAAGGTTACAAATTTAGCTGCCGAAAAAGTTTCAGTTGGATCTGCGATGTCAATCAGATGATGCGGTGCAATGCTTTGTTCAGCACTAGTTGCTTTAGCAGTACCGACTGACAAGCCACGATAAATTTGCATTGAATCGCCTGAAATAATTTCACCATTATATTTTTGCGCTAATTCAAGCGATAGTGCAGTTTTGCCAACCGCAGTTGGCCCAAGAATTACAATAATTTTAGGCAGTTCATTTTTTTCAAGCATATCAACCTCATATTCAATAATTATTTTATTTTTCATCACAAATTCGATATATTAAAATTCCCTAAATATGATAAACTTATCTTAACAACATATTAAGGGAGGGACTTCACTATGAAGAAGTTCGGTTTGGGTATTTTAACAGGTATTGCTGGTACAGTTGCAACTGTTGCAACAGCTGCTTTTACATTTCACAAAGTAGCAATTAAGCCAATCGAAGAAGAAGAGGCCAAGTTTGAAGCTACCAGCCGAAACAGCGCCCGTAAAGCCGCTCAATCACATGGAGTGCGCTATTAATCATTATTTTAGCTATTAAATAGAGCCTTCGCAATGATTTGCAGGTTATTACAAAAAGCGCCTATTGGTGATGTTTATTCATCACTAATAGGCGCTTTTATTAATTTATGGCTTTGTCTTACCAGTCCAGTTGATAAACCCACCCTTTAGGGTATAAACATCTGTGTAACCGGCTTTGTGTAGTTGCCGTAAAACACCGGCCAATTGTAGCCCACGTTCATCATAAAGAAAAAGGGGCTTATCTTTACGCAAAGCATCTAAAGAACTTTTAATCAAACCAGCTTGAATGTTGCGCGCACCCATAATGTGTTTAGTGCTAAATGCACTTGGCTCGCGTAAATCAATAATTTGCTGATTTGTCATCTTTGCATCAAAATTGATTGCCTCTAGTTGCGTTGAATAACGACTCACTGTTGAACGATTATAATATAGCATTCCTAGTGTATAAAGTGCCCAGACTGCAACAATAATTATTAATGTGGTAATAAGCATAAAATTTGTTCCCTTCACTTAGTCAAGTTACTTTACCAATTTAATCTTACTTTGCCCAGCGAAACCGCTATCTTTTTTAGATTTCTTAAAAAAGTGACCGCCTTGTTGATACAAAAAAATAAGGTAACCCTTTCATTCTTAACCGAATAAAGTTGGTTACCTTATCTATTTGCTTTATTGGTAAATAAATTGAATCCCTGATGGATTTGCAATTACTCGGTTAGATACACCAGAATTACCAGCATAGTTCATCTCAGAAATAGTAATTGAACCATCTGAGTTAACTGAATCAACGACAGCCACGTGGCCATAGCCAGAAGCCCCATCAAGTCCAGGTGCAAACACAGCTACTGTTCCAGCAGCAGGTGTCCAACTAACACTATGTCCTGCAGCTTGGGCTGAAGCCCCCCATGCAGAAGCATTACCCCAGTTGTTACCAACCCAGCTAAGTGCACTCTTAACATAGTAAGTACATTGACCAGCTGGATATGAGTTATAACCTGAGTTAGCACTCGTAGTAGTATTTGTGCTTGGTGCTGCAACAGTAGTGTTTGTGTCAGCAGTTGTTGCGGTATTTACTTGATAAGTAGGTGCATTTTGTGCTGGTGCGCTTGATTGGGCAGCGGCATCAACACTAGCAGCTGCTGCCTGTGAAGCAGCAATTGATGCAGCGGCTTCTGATGCAGCGGCAGCAGATGACACAGCGGCCTCAGAGGCAGCAATTGAAGCTGCAACAGCTTCTGACTGTGCGATTGCTGCTGATTGAGCAGCGGCTTCTGATGCAGCTTCTGATGCGGCAATGTCAGCAGCCGTTGCTTCTGATGAAGCAACAACCTCAGGCGCCTCACTAACTGCTGTAGGTGCAGCAACTGTATTTTGATTTGCCGTTAGATTTAGCCCTGCCCCAGCAATAATCAAATCAGCATTGTTTAACCCATTAAGTTGTGCAATTTGTGCTACAGTCATACCAGTAGCTTGTGCAATTACAGAAACAGTATCCCCACTATTGATTGTGTAAGTGCCCCCTGCATTTGCAAGTGTTTGTTGTACTTGTGACACTGTATTTGCCTGCCAAGTACTTGTAGAATCGGCGGAAGCATCAGTAGTCTGCATCATGGGAATTGCTGCAGCTGCTGCCATAACTGTTGCAGCGACCAACCCTTTATTTGTATTTTTTGCTAGAAATGTATCTTTATTCATTTTTTTAATATTCCCATCAATAATTTATATTTTTCTTTAAAGCATTAAGCAAAATTTATTATACGATATTTTCATGACAAGTTCTTTACAAAATTTTAACAATAAAAGTGTTGCTTTTTCAAAAAAAATAAGAATAACCGCATATTCCCCACTGATTGGTAATATGCGGTTATTCTTATTTTTCACTAAATTTCCAAATATTAGCAATTTTCAATTGATTTAATAAGTCATCCAATGGCAATCCACTGGCCAAAACATATCCGGCCTGCGGTCCAGTAGACGAATCTATTCCAAACATACTAATACGCCATTCAGGTTTAATTTGCCAATGCCGATATAAAGCAGTCAACTGCTCATGCGTAAAAGGCATTAATACAACTGGTGCAATTGGCTTAACTTCAACTAATGCTTGACCAGTTAGCGCCCGTAAATGTTGCTCTGGAACTGAGATATTGGTGGCCAATTCATATAATTTCATCGTTTCCGTAATTCCTGCCGCTAAGTCACGCACATAAAGGAATCCACTATCACTATATAAAAATGAAACGGAATAAGCACCAACATAGGCAAGTGCATCACCTAAACGGCGTGCAATTGTTTGAACTTCAGTCTGAAAGTCACTAGTTAGCTTATCCAAGGTCCATGCCCTTCTAAGACCATATTCATCGAGTTCAGTTTGCCGAATTGGGTAAAAAACATAGTCACCGTTTTGCCCTCTCACCGCAGTGATTGCAAATTCTCGTACATTTTCTAACCAAGTCTGGACAATTAGCGTGCTACCATCAATTAAGCTTGCAACATTTCCCAAATCCCACTCGCCGTGTAAAACAACTGTTTTTTCATGATGTTGATGTTTAAAAATTGGCTTGATTACCACTGGAAAGCCCAACTTTTTGGCCGCTGTTTCAACCTCATCTAAAGTTGAAACCATCGTATAGGGTAAGATGTTCATTGATTGACTTTCAAATAACGCCCGCGACATTGCATGATCATCTGTCAAATCCAGCATCTCTTTGCCTTGAGGCAATTTTTCAACTGCTAACTCATCAATCAACTGACTTGGTAACCATGCTGAGGCATATGTCACCATGTTAGAAATCGCCGAAAATTCGGCATTTACCTGCTGCCAATTGTCAGCTTGGATCACAAATTTATAGTCAGCGTAATTAAGGATTGGTGCTTTGGCATTTACGGAAAGTGCGGCAGTCTGATACCCCATCTTCTGTGCAGCAAGGATTAAGTCACTACTTGCCATATTTTCCCCATAGATTCCAATTGTTGCGCCGGGTAGTATTGGTTCCTGCATATTCACAATCCTTTCTACTTATTTATATCGTACTTATATAGTTGATACTTCTTTATTATAGCAATTACTTTTTGAGCATAGTCGGGATCTGTTGCATAACCACCAGTATAGAGCGCTTTTGCTGCGTCTTCATAATTAGTCGCATTGATTACTCCTTGATAGCGTTGTGGATTATCAGTTGTGCCTAAAACCAATAATTTCGCATGTGATTCCATTGATTCTTGCCAAGAATCATATCGACGGAAGCTGCCATCAATAGTAATCCAATGGTCATCAGTATATTCGGATGTTTTCAAGGTAACTGCTGGTTGTCCTGCAGCAGCCTTAACACCAAAGAAATTATAATAGGTCGATGATAATGTCGAGTGCCCCCAATTTGATTCTAACGCTGCTTGCGCAATTGAAATTGAAGCTCGTACCCCATAAACTTTTTCTAGCTTTTGAGCTTCTGGTCGAATTCGATTAATAAATTCCGCCTTAGTTAATTTATCAAAGGGCTCATTTGCTAATTCAATTGCCGCTTCTCGCTTAACTTCTTGTTGTAAATTGTTTACGTACATAACCAAAGCAAAAAGTAATAATAAGGCAAGCAATACTCGTCCCCAAAGGACTTTACCGCGTCGAACAAATAAATTTACCGGTCGTAATTTGTAAAGATATTTACCCTTTATTCGTTTTTTTCGGCGCTTAGCCATTACCACACCTCCAAAATCTAAAGCTCTTCCATTTTAGCACGTTCAATTTAAATATTGATATTAACATTTATAAATTAAAAGTATCTCAATGAGTACTTGTATTTTTATTTTCTATCAATAATAATGAAAGAATATCAACTAACGGAGGGGGAAAAGTTATGTCCCATACAATCTTAGCGCTCAGTAAGCTAAACTCAGCTGAACGAGATTCATTATATCAACAAGGGTTTAAAATCCTCGATCCAGAAGCACTTACGAGTGCCGACTATGCAAATATTGAAATCATCTATGGTTGGGATGCTAAAATAGGACCCGCTATTCTAGCAACACCCAATAACCAATTAAAGTGGATACAATCATTTTCAGCCGGAGTAGATTACTTCCCCTTAGCTAAGCTTAAGGAAGCAAAGATTACCTTAACAAATGCCAGTGGTCTAAAAGCGCACCCAATCGCTCAAACAATTTTAGGTTACATCCTTCATTTTGCCCGTGGCCTAAACTATTATGTTAATCAGCATAACTGGCAAACAGATTTAGATCAGTATACAATTGCTGAACTACCAACTGTAATCTTTGGCACCGGGCAAATTGGTCGAGAACTTGCTCGCCAGCTTAAAGCGCTTGGCGGTACTGTCTATGGTATTAATTCAACCGGTCACCCAGTCACTAACTTTGATCGAACTTTTAGCCTAGATGACTATAAGGAAGCTCTTGAGCTTTCAAAAGTTATTATCAATGTTTTACCAGCTACTGATAAAACTCACCACTTCTTTAATGAAGCCTTTTTCAAAGCTGCAGCAGGTAGCTTTCTTTACGTTAATGCCGGCCGTGGTGTAACTACTGATAGTCAGGCACTAATCGCGGCAATTGATAAGAATCTGATTCAATATGCAGCTTTAGATGTCACAGAAGAAGAACCACTTAATCAGAATTCTGATCTATGGCGACACCCAAACATCCTTCTAACTCAACATACCAGCTGGGTTGAACATGCAGGACAGGGGCCAGCTAGCAATCTATTTAGTATTTTTAGCCAAAATATACCCGCATTCTTAAATAATCAAACATTACCTGTAAATGTGGTTGATTTAAATCGCGGCTATTAAAACTTAATTACTTTCTAAGGCAGCCAAATATTGGTTGCCTTTTTTAATAATCAAAATAAGGCCGTACTTGCTCTTTTAGGCTAACATCCTTTGAAAATTCAGCCGCTGCATATGCCAACATCAATGCTTTTTGTTTCTGAACGTGCTGCTTTAGCTCTTTAGCACATTTAGCCTTTAAAATTTGAATATCAACCATCAAATGGTAGGTATCATTTTGAGCTAAACGTTCGATAGCTTTCTCTAACTCCTTGTCAGCCGCCTCATATCTTTTAAAATTATATTGTAATTGTGCTAACCGAAAATGAATTGTTGCCACTATTTCCCGGCTAGCATCACGTTGCTTTTTTGGTAAATGATTACACTTCCTTGTAGCTTCTTTAAGAAAGTGCTCTGCCCTATCCTCATGCCCTAATTTAAAATATAAACAAGCCATCTCTGCTTGAATTTCTACCAATAGCAATATGCTATTAGGTAATAGATAAGTCTTAGCTAATTGTAGTGCTTCGATTGCCTCGTTATCTCTGCGAAAGGCCATTTGCATCCTAGCACAAAGCAAATGATACTCAGCGACCGCAGCTGGTAATAATGCGTTACGCATACGCTGATTTGATAAAATAGTTGCCGCTTTATGCCATTGCCGTTTATTTAAAGCTTCACGAACCGCTTTTAATGGCTTAAGCTCCGTATAATTGCCATGAGTTACATCGGTAATCGAAATTTGTAGTCGCTCACATATTTTAAGTAGGATTGTCATACTCGTTATGTGATTCGTACTTTCTAAACGTGAGATTAATGACTGGTGACAAATCTCATCTGCTACCATCCGTTGCGATAAGCCGAGCTTAATTCGCTGCCCTTTTATAAATTTACCATCTACAATCAAAATACTATACCTCCTCTTTAAAAATCAGTTTAGCATTTGTGATTTTATAAACAAGTCACAGCCTTAACATTTTAAAGCCGTCCATATTATCGTAATAAGACCGTCAACATAAAAAAGGAGCACAGTCAATCTGTGCTCCTACTTAAATTTAAATTTAGCCATAAAAAAAGAGCTTTCGCTCAAAGTACGGGGACAGAGGGATTCGAACCCTCGCGCCAGTTTCCCGACCTACACCCTTAGCAGGGGCGCCTCTTCAGCCTCTTGAGTATGTCCCCATGTCAAAGATTTCTCTTCAACTATAGGACTGAGAGGACTCGAACCTCCGACCTCACCGTTATCAGCGGTGCGCTCTAACCAGCTGAGCTACAATCCTATAACAAGCGAATGACGGGAATCGAACCCGCATTCCCAGCTTGGAAGGCTGGAGCACTAGCCATTGTACTACATTCGCATTTTATTAAATTATATGGCGATTGCCAATGGCGCGGGACGGAATCGAACCGCCGACACATGCAGCTTCAATGCATTGCTCTACCGACTGAGCTACCGAGCCATAAACGGTCACAACGGGGTTCGAACCCGTGATCTCCTGCGTGACAGGCAGGCGTCCTAACCAACTAGACCATGCGACCAATCAATTGCGGGTGTAGGATTTGAACCTACGACCTTCGGGTTATGGGCCCGACGAGCTACCAGACTGCTCCAACCCGCGATAATAAAAAGGAGATAGAGGGATTCGAACCCCCGCGCCGGTTTCCCGACCTGACGGTTTTCAAGACCGTTCCCTTCAGCCAGACTTGGGTATATCTCCATGAAGTATCAAGTCCAATGGACCTTGTTGGACTCGAACCAACGACCGGACGGTTATGAGCCGTCTGCTCTAACCAACTGAGCTAAAGGTCCTGAGTCAAATCGCGGCGGGGGGAATCGAACCCTCGACCTCTCGGGTATGAACCGAACGCTCTAGCCAGCTGAGCTACACCGCGAAAAAATACTCCAAAGACGTTAAACGTCAATCGGGACGACAGGATTCGAACCTGCGACCCCCTGGTCCCAAACCAGGTGCTCTACCAAGCTGAGCTACGTCCCGAACAATTTAACTATGTGTAATTGTATTTCTACGCTTACAATGCACCTAGCAGGATTCGAACCTGCAACCTTCTGATTCGTAGTCAGACACTCTATCCAGTTGCGCTATAGGTGCAGTAAAAATGCTGGCTACCGGGATCGAACCGGTACGATGTCTCCATCGCAGGATTTTAAGTCCTGTGCGTCTGCCTATTCCGCCAAGCCAGCAAAGCGAACGACGGGAATCGAACCCGCGACCCCTACCATGGCAAGGTAGTGTTCTACCGCTGAACTACGTTCGCATGATGCCGACTAAAGGATTCGAACCTTCGACCCCCGCTTTACAAGAGCGATGCTCTACCAACTGAGCTAAGTCGGCGACATGTTTATATATACTGGATTGGCAAGCAGACACATGCCATGGGTTGTCAGGGGCTCGAACCCTGGACCAGCGGATTAAAAGTCCGATGCTCTACCAACTGAGCTAACAACCCGATGGACGTTACAGGGATCGAACCTGTGACCCCCTGCTTGTAAGGCAGGTGCTCTCCCAGCTGAGCTAAACGTCCAAGATATGCATCGCGATGTCCTATCCTCGCAGGAGGCGATCCTCCAACTACTTTTGGCGCTACTGAGCTTAACTTCTGTGTTCGGTATGGGAACAGGTGTATCCTCAGTGCCATCATCACGACACGTGCTATTAAATTAGCATTACGAGATTAATTATCTCAAAACTGAATCCATTTGTCAAGTTTTTAAACCGATATTACACTGCACTTCAACTTGGTTAAGTCCTCGAACCATTAGTACTAGTCCGCTCCATGCGTCGCCGCACTTCCACTTCTAGCCTATCTACCTCATCA
>NZ_DF820498.1 GCF_000691805.2 Weissella oryzae SG25
TTATCGAAACGTTATTCAGTTTTCAATGATCTACATTGCCCTAAGACAACTTTTATATCATATCTTATTTATCAAACTTTGTCAATAACTTTATATGACTTTATATGACTTTATTTGAAGTAAGATGTAGATAAAATCATCAGATTGCCTCTGACAACTTAATCTATATTACAGATTACATTAGGGTTCGTCAAGTACTTTTATCGACTAATTTTCCCAAACACAAAAAAACAAGCAGTTATCAACTAACTGCTTGTCTGTATTGAATTTATAGAGTCCCGCGTAAGCCTAATTCGTCTACATTTTCCTTCATTGCATTGATGCAACCTTCAATCGCTGTGTTCAAATCCATCCCTAGTAACTCAAGAGCCTCGTTGATTGAATTGCGGTCGACACCACGGGCAAATGAAGCTTGTCGGAATTTCTTATTAATTGACTTCACCTTAACGTCTAAGATGCTATTTGATGGTCGAATTTGCACGTCAGCATAAATCAAACCACTTAGTTCATCCATCGCATACAAGGTCTTTTCCATCAAATTACTTGGTTCAACATCGGTTTCGAAATGATAGGCATGGCTCTGAATTGCATGGATATAGGCTGGGTCAACACCCAACTCAGTCAATATCTCAGTTGCTTTGAAGGTATGGTAACCCTTACCCCATTTTTGCCAATCAAGGTCATGCAACAAACCAGTTACACCCCATAAATCTTCATCCGCACCATTTTGTCGTGCAAAGTAACGCATGATTGCTTCAACAATTTTAGAATGCTCTAACAAAGCTGGATCATCCACATATTGAGTCAAGATTGCCCAAGCTTCGTCCCGTGATAACTTTTTAGCAACTTTAGGATCATCTGTGGCTGCTTTAGTACTTTCAACTGGTTTAGCAGCTGCTTTATTGCTATTCTTTGGTGCATTTTGCTTCATCGTTGGGAAAAGCAAGACATCGCGAATTGTATCTGTATCTGTCAAAAGCATTACTAAGCGGTCGATACCAATCCCTAGTCCACCAGTTGGCGCCATACCATATTCAAGTGCCTCAATGTAATCTTCATCAATACCTTCGGCTTCATCGTTACCAGCAGCCTTTTCTGCGGCCTGAGCCTCAAAACGTTGGCGTTGGTCAATTGGGTCATTTAATTCCGTGAAGGCATTTGCATATTCGCCCCCAACGATATACAACTCAAAACGGTCCGTGAAACGTGGGTCTTCGGCATTCTTTTTAGCTAAAGGTGATACTTCTACTGGGTAGCCATAAACAAAAGTTGGTTGCATTAAGGTCTCTTCGACAAACTCATCAAAGAACTTAGCAATGATATGGCCGACTTCCCAATAGCTTTCGACTTTAACACCCTTTTCCTCAGCAATTTTTCTAGCTGCTTCGATGGTCATTGGTTGCCAAAAATCAACACCAGTCACTTCTTTGATTAAATCAAGCATGTGCTTACGGGCAAAAGGCTTAGCCAAATCAATCTCATGATTCTGATAAGAAACTTTCATCTCAGGCGTAACTGCACGGGCGGCTGCCTTAAAGATGTTTTCCGTTTCTTCCATTACATCTTTGAAATCAAAATAAGCTGCATATGATTCTAGTGTCGTAAACTCAGGATTATGCTTAGGGTCCATCCCCTCATTACGGAAAATTCGGCCAATTTCATAAACTCGCTCCATACCACCAACAATTAAGCGCTTTAATGGTAATTCAGTCGCAATCCGCATATACATATCGACATCCAGACTATTATGGTGTGTTATGAATGGACGAGCAGTCGCTCCACCAGCGGAGGTCAACAAGATTGGTGTTTCCACTTCAATAAAGCCTTCTCCATCCATGTAAGAACGAATTGCTGAGATAATCTTAGACCGCTTCATAAAGCGATCCATTGAATCTGGGTTAGCAATTAAATCAAGGTAACGTTGACGGTAACGTGTCTCCACGTCCGTCAAGCCATGGTACTTATCAGGTAAAGGACGTAAAGCCTTAGATAGGTGTGTAATTTCATTAACATTAACCGAAAGCTCACCTGCTTTGGTCTTCATCACTGTTCCGGTGACACCTAAAATATCGCCTAAGTCAGACTTCTTTAACCATTCGTAGCTCTCATCACCAACAACTGACTTTTGTACAAAAAGTTGAATACGGCCAGAGCGATCCTTAAGATCAGCAAAAGTTAGCTTTCCTGAACGTCGCTTAGTCATCATCCGTCCTGCAATCGTTACTAGATTAGCTTCAGCTTCTAATTCTTCACTCGTCTTGTTATCAAAAAGGGTGTGAATTTCTGCTGCTGTATGTGAACGCTCAAAGCGGTGTCCAAAGGGATCAATACCCGCATCTCGTAATTCCGTCATTTTTTCACGACGAATAAGCATCTGGTCATTTAATGACATCATTGCTTGATCAGCCATAATTGTTGCCTCGATTTCTTTTTCAATTTTTATCTGAATAACTTAATAGTCACAGCCAATAACTAGTTTGCCAATTTGCCAATTGTTTTGCAAGCCTTATTCCGCTTCATTTTGCTTGATTGCAATAATTGATGCAAGTTCAGCCTCATTAAAATCAATTTCTTTACCTGTAAAGCGATCAATTATATTGATACCATGGTCTTCACGCATCATCGCTTGCAATTGTTCCAACGGCAAAGTCTCAACCATTCGACCATACTCACTCTTGGTAATTTCTGGAAACAGACCCAAATCAGTTTCAGACAATAGCTTGATTGTTTCATGACCAAACAATTCTTCTAAAATAGTATAAGGTGTATAGCCATCTAACAACTGAGCTGAAATATTTGGGAAGGTTGCCAAATTCGCCTCTAGCTTTTGAATTGCATCATCATCCGCATCAGGTAAGGTTGAAATAATAAAGCCGCCGGCTGCCAAAACCTGCCCTTGGTCATCTACTTTAACCGAAAGGGCAACGGCTGATGGAATCTGCTCTGATTTAGCCATGTAATAGGTAAAGTCATCCGCAATTTCGCCTGTGACCAACTGAACTGACCCAGTAAATGGCTCACCGAAATCAATTTCTTTAGTTACCTGCAAAAAGCCATCCGTTCCAACTGCACTAGCAACTGCACTTTGCTCAGTAGTCAAATTTGGTAAAGTCACTTGGGGATTTGTAACATAGCCACGAACATCACCAGTAGCACTAGCTTCAACCACAATTTTACCGGCGGGGCCGTGACCATCAATAGCGACAGCTAGACGCTCTTCACCCTTAAGCACTGCGTTTGCAACCAAGAGCGAACCAATTAGCGCTCGACCTAAAATCTCCACTCCCAACGGGCTAGCATCATGAAACTTGGCGGCAGCCTGCATCATTTCAGTCGCATCAACGGCAATCGCACGAAAATTACCATCCATCGTTGTTACGCGGATTAACTTATCAGCCATTTTTATCTCCATTTCTTTGCTTAAATTATGTAACTATCTTAACATGTTAATTCTTTACAAACATAGCTTATTAAGCTAGATACCTAAAGATTAAAAAACTACGTTAGGCTCAAGTAAACTTGGGCTTAACGTAGTTTAATCAAATTACCTTATGATAATGAATCATCATCATCCGGTGTAATTGTCTCACCATCTTCGACTGGTGTTGCCTCTGCTTCCTTATGTTGAACGGCCGTTTTGGCTTCATCATAAGACATTGGACGTGCTTCTGCATCGTTGTCAACATCGTTTGGCATCTTACCTGTCTTGAACAATGACAAAATTGCCTTTTCATCCAAAGTTTCGTACTTTAACAAAGCTTGGGCAATTGCTTCATGCGCACTAGCGTACTGGACAATAATGTCATGAGCTTTTGCATAACCTTCGTTAGTAAGACGACGAACTTCTTCATCAATCAGACGAGCTGTTTCTTCTGAATAGTTTGGTGAATCACCATAAGACCGGCCAAGGAATGGCTGACCGCCACCCTCTAATTGAACCATGCCCAACTTATCAGACATTCCATATTGTGTAACCATTGAACGTGCAATTCCAGTTGCTTGCTCAAAGTCGTTTGAAGCTCCTGAAGATTGTTGATTATAGATAATCTCTTCGGCAGCCCGACCACCCATCAAACCAGCGATTTGATCAGTTGCATCACTCTTTGACATTAGCATTTGGTCTTCACGTGGCAACATGATTGCATAACCGCCAGCGCGACCACGTGGCACAATCGTCACCTTATGCACAACTCGTGCATCATTTAGCACCAAACCAACAATTGCATGTCCCGCTTCGTGATAAGCAACAGTCTTGCGTTCCTTTTCAGAAACAACTCGGTCCTTCTTAGCTGGTCCAGCAATTACTCGATCTTCGGCTTCATCAACATCCGCAGCCGTAATTGTCTGCTTACCTTGACGAGCAGCCATCAACGCTGCTTCATTCAACAAATTAGCCAAATCTGCACCGACAAAACCAGGGGTTTGCTTAGCAATCTCTTTCAAATCAACATTTGAATCTAATGGCTTATTCTTTGAATGAACCTTTAGGATTGCCTCACGTCCCTTAACATCAGGACGGCCAACCAAAATCTTACGATCGAAACGACCTGGACGAAGCAAAGCAGGGTCTAAGACGTCAGAACGGTTGGTTGCGGCAATGACAATAACGCCTTCATTACCCTCAAAACCATCCATCTCAATCAACATCTGGTTCAAAGTTTGCTCACGTTCATCGTTTCCGCCACCCATACCGGCACCACGTTGACGACCAACGGCATCAATTTCATCAATAAAGATGATTGATGGAGCAGCTTTTTTAGCGTTTTCGAACAAATCACGTACACGACTTGCCCCAACACCGACAAACATTTCCACGAAATCAGAACCTGAAATTGAGAAGAAAGGTACTCCAGCTTCACCAGCAACTGCCTTAGCCAATAAAGTCTTACCAGTTCCTGGAGGTCCCTCAAGTAGGACACCAGATGGGATGCGCGCACCTAGCTTAGTGAACTTATCACGATCACGTAAGAATTCAACAACTTCGACTAGTTCTTGCTTCTCTTCTTCTGCACCAGCTACGTCCTGGAAACGCACTTTATTACTTGATGGATCGGCAGGCTTGGCCTTTGACTTACCAAAGCCCATAACACCACCACTGCGGCCACCTTGACCACCTTGTGACATTCCATTCATCATGAAGTACAACAATCCAAAGACCAATAACATTGGTACAACTGTGACCAAGATATTACTCAAAATATCTGAATCTTGTTGTTGCGTCTTCATCTCAGTATCAGTCTTGCTAGCTGCTTGACCAATCTCATTTAGAATTGGATCTGATGAAATTACCTTGGTTGTAAAGTGGCTAACTTCGGTGCGGGCCGCTTGACCACCAAGATTAAACAAACCGGGCTCTGTTTTTTGATCTGACTTTCTCGTTGTCCGATACTCACCACTAATTTCATAAACACCAGCACCTGGTTTAATAGTAAAGTCCTTAACTTTTTTGTCCTGTAACTCTGTCAAAAACTTTGAAGTGGACACATTTTCAGTTGCTGATCCTTGTGACGGACCTGCCACCCAATATATCAAACCCAAAATTCCTAGGATGACAATTACATAGAACAAACTATTACGAACAAAGTTGTTGTTGCCTTGTGGCTTCTTGTCCATGTGTTCCTCCCATATACATATTGAAACAATATGTTTTCATTTTATCCTAAATCATTTGCCAAAATATCTTTATGCTCAGGTGCATAGACCTCGCGCTTCAAGATACCTACGTATGGCAGGTTACGGTAAAGTTCCTTGTAATCTAGGCCATAGCCTACAACAAAGGCATTTGGTACGTCAAAACCAACATAGTCGACAGTTGCTTCAACCACACGACCCTCTTTTTTATCAAGCAGGCTGGCAACCTTGACGGAGGCTGCACCACGCTCTTTTAAAAGATCGAGCATAAATTTAAGTGAGCGACCGGTATCAACGATGTCCTCTAAAATAATGATGTCGCGCCCAACAATATCGGCTTTCAAGTCAGTAATCAGATCAATTTCACCTGAACTTGCTACACCGCCGTGGTAGCTTGAAACATCAATAAATTCGACCTCTGCATATTGCATATGGCGCATAACATCGACCGTCCACAAAACTGCTCCTTTCAAAACTGAAAGTAGAATTGGTGTCCGTCCCGCATAATCATTTGCGAGGGCTTGGCCAATTCGAGCCGCTGCTTCAGCAATGTCTTTTTCACTGTACAAAACACGCTCAATGTCATTGTTCATGTCATTTTGACTCATGGGTTTATATTCTCCTAAATATAAAGGTTATCTACCGTTACACAGTAACAATAATAACACAAAAGTTCTTAATTTTTTTAGTCATTTTAATGTAAATTTATTGGTTAATATCAGGTAAGCAAATATTTTTATTTAGTTATTTGTAATTTTAAAGTCTGGTAATTTTTAATCAATGCGCGTCCGTTTGATAGAAGTACTTCACCATGCGCTGTGCTCTTATTTTGCATCATTTTTACCGCCTGTGCTAACTGGCGATCTTTTATATCAAAAACTCCCTGACCGTTGAGCCAACTTTGCAATATCAAAACTAATACCGCTGAATCCTGTTGCCAAGCTAAGTCCCCCAGCTTTAAAGCGGCTACTTGCCGATTTAGTTCCGGTTGTGCTAATTGCATTAGAGTTGCTATCTGTTGCGATAGTCTAACTATATTCGCCCCAGCTTTTTGATTTATCAAATTAAGTTCTGGCAACACCTTTTGCCGTAAACGATTGCGCGCAAAATTTATATCTTGATTGCTATCATCCTCAATCCATTCGGTTATCGGCTCTTTTAGCAAATCGGGTAATTGCGCTTTTTGCAAATCTAAAAATGGACGAATAATTTCAATCCCTGGAGCAAGAACTTGGCAAGAAGACATTCCTTGCAACTGCGCCGCTTGCCCACCACGAATCAATTTATACAAAATCGTTTCGATCTGATCGCCTTGATGATGTGCTGTAGCAATTTTATTACTGCCAATTGTTTGTGCAAAATCGGCCAATTCTGCATACCGCCGTTCTCTGGCTTGCTCCTCAACTGCACTTTGTGGTTTTTCTTGCCAATCTAATCGAACAACCTTACTAGTCACCAATTTATCAGCCAATTGATCAAAAGTTTCCCGTACTAATTGCTCTTCTTTAGCTAATTGATAATCTGCACGTAATTGATGATTAACATAAAGTCCACTAACACGGGGCTGGATGTCAGCCGGCAAAGTGCCATCCGTAAGCCAATGCAATAAGTGCAGGGAATCATATCCTCCTGAAAATGCAACTAAGATATGATCATTTTTATCAAACAATTGTTCGCTTCGGACTTGCTGAATCAAATTTGCTCTCGTTACCCGAGCTCGCATAAAATCTCCTTTTTACTAAAAAACTGAGACGTTACCGTCTCAGCGTCCTACTAACTCTTACCGCCATTAGGTAAGCTAAATACAACTTCACCTGACTTTGTGTACATTAATTTTTCGCGCACGTAATTTTGCAAATACGTTTTATCATTTAAATCTTTTTTCTGTTGTTTTAACTTGACACCACTTGCCTTAGCAGTAGCAAGCGTTTTATTAGCTGTTGTAACTTGTGACGCAATGGCGTCATACCCACGCATACCACTTGATACCGATACAATGCCGATAATTAAAATCGCTAAGGTCAAAACCCAACCAAAGCGTCGCCGAAAAGTATGCACTTTTGCATTACGCGTGAGTTGCGCTTGACTCAAATTGCTTTGAAAACGCAACTCACGCGCGCCGCCTTCATTCAAAGGGCGGATATTCACTTGTCGGTCCGCTTGTCGAGCCATAGCCTTTCTCCTCTTGTTAAAAACAACTACTAGTAAGAAAATATCTGACTCTACTTTAACCTGCTTTATACTAATTTTGACTTTTTTAAGATGTTCTTTAAACTTTTTGCAAGATTTTATAACTTAACGTTACTTATTTTTAGTTATCGATTTCCGTGGATGCCTCAGCGTACTTTTCATCCACAATAGTGTACATCCGTTCTGCATCATCTTTTTTGGTTGTTTCAACAATTTCGTTAACTTTAATTATTGAAACTTTATTACCAAAACGAATTGTCAATTCATCGCCAACCTTAACATCACTAGATGATTTTACCGTTTTACCATTAACATCAATTCGTCCTTGGTCAGCAATTTCCTTAGCAACCGTTCGGCGCTTAATCAAACGTGATACTTTCAAAAACTTATCTAATCGCATTTTTTCTCCTCTTTATGAAGCGGTCATAAAACTTTTTTCCATGTGGTAAAGCTAACCACTCTTCAATTGATAAAATATTAGTTAATCTTAACATGATTATACAAACAACTAAGCCAAACATAATCGCTAAAACCGTTTGCTCAACGCTAGCTAGCCGTGAACTACCAAACCATAAACGTCCTAAAATATAACTAAAACGGGCACTTAAGCCGATCATGCCAGCCAAGCCAATTAATTTGAAATACCAGTTGGCTGGACGCCACTTATGCCAAAGTCCGCTTGGAATGCGCCAAATGGTAAAAATCGTTAGTGGTACTAAAGCAAGTAGAGTTGCTACACTCGCACCATTAATTTGCCACATTGGCACAAACAAAATATTTAAACCAAATTTGCAAAGTAAGGTCAAACTGATCATCCAAGCCAAACCTTTCGTGCGGTTAAAACTTTGCAATGTTGAAACTAGGACTGTAATTAAAGTGGCAGGGATTATCGTTAGACTGTACCAAGCCAACGCCGTTGAACCTTGCTGACTACCGAACAGCATTTGATTAAGGGCTGGCATAATTGCAACTAACCCGACAGTCGTTACGACGGAAAATAGTAATGATAGGCGGGTTGTCATTTGAAAATCAGTCTTAAAGGCCTGCTCATTTTCATTAAGTAAGTGTAAGCGCAAAGTTGGTAATAATGAAGTTCCTAAGCCGGTTGCCACTACCATCCCCAATTGAACCATAGGTTGACCACGGTCATAGACCCCCTTGGTCGCTTCAGCCATCGTGGCTTGCAACCCGCTGTCTTCGAGTAGGACCTTTACTGAGAATGAATCCATTAATTGCAGCAAAACTAGTAATGCCGCAATCATTGCTAATAGTCCACCCTCATTGAGCAAACGCCCTAGTAAGTGACGCCAGTTAAAGTTTGGCGCTAGCCGCAAATCAGCTGGTAGTCGATCATGCCATACTTGGCGTAACGTACTAATCAAAAATACACTTGCTGCCAAAGCCGCCAGCGTTGCTGAAAAAGTTGTCCAAGCACCCATTAAATACATTGACCAGCCATGTTTGACTGCCCAGTATGCGGCTACTAAAATCACTGTCACCCGAACAACTTGCTCAATTACCTGTGAAATCGCCGTTGGTAGCATGTCTTGCTTGCCTTGTGCAAAACCACGCCCAATTGTTAAGAATGGCATTAACCAAAACATCCATGCAACTGCCTGAATCACCCCAGTCAACTTAGTATCATTCCCCATTAAAATCGCAATTACTGGTGCTGCGCCATATATCAAAAGAAAGAGGCCCACAGATATTAAGACTAAGAGCCAAAACATCCGACGAGCAACCAGTTGTTCCTTCAACGGGTCACCATTTTGTTCGGCAATTAATTTTGATACAAATAAAGGCCAGCCTGACAAAGCAAAAACCATCCCAATACCATAGATTGGGTAAACTTGTTGATAAACATAAAAGCCGGTATTTCCCACTAAATTTTGGAAGGGAACCCGATAAACTGCTGATAAAATTTTGGCGATTAATCCAGCTAATGCTAGCACACTTGCACCAACCACTAAATTTTGACCCTTAGTTTTACTCATGTATCTTTCCTCAACTTATACAAGCTGATTAATTAACGCTAACAAATCGGTTAACCAATCATCCGCTGTCATCTTTGGCTGCAAAACTAGTTCCGCCTTTAATGGATCACTCTGTTTAATTTGCCCCTTTAAGCGGCGACCAGCCAAAGCAGCAATTAGACTAGCACCCGTGACCTTACTGTCAGCGTTGAAGCTAACCAATAAAATATTATTACGTGCAAAATCCTTTTTAATCTGTTTAATTCCAATTTGATCTGCAAGCGACTTTAACCGACCAACCAGCAACAAACGTGTCACAGCTGCCGGTAAATCACCAAAGCGATCTTGAAGATCTTCGGCAATTTCGTCATATTCCGCTTGACTATCAGCCTTACGAATCCGCTGATAAAGATCAATTTTTTGTGGTCCATTAGCAATATAGCTTTCAGGTAAGAAGGCTTCGACTTGCAAATCCAATTCTGCATCATTTTTCTTTGCCTTACCTTTACCTTTCTTCTGAGCCACAGCTTCTTGTAACATCTGCGTATAAAGGTCATAACCCACCGCATTGATAAAGCCGTGTTGCTGCTGGCCAAGTAAGTCACCGGCACCCCGAATTGATAAATCACGCATGGCAATTTTAAAGCCTGAACCTAGTTCTGTGAAGTCACGAATCGCGGTCAATCGTTTCTCGCTTTCTTCATTTAGGGTTCGGGTACCTGGATAGGTGAAATAAGCATAGGCAATATTGTTCGACCGGCCAACGCGACCCCTTAATTGATAAAGCTGAGCCAGACCCATATGATCTGCATTTTCTACATAAAGGGTATTGGCATTTGGAATATCAACCCCAGTTTCAATAATCGTCGTTGTAACTAAGACATCATACTCACCATTGATAAAATCAACCAAAACCCCTTCTAGTTGCGCTTCTGACATCTGGCCATGCACATAGGTAACCCGGGCTTCTGGTGCGATTTGCTCAACCATCGCTGCAACCTGCGCAATATCTTCGACCCGATTGTGCAAATAATAAATCTGCCCACCACGTGCCATTTCGCGCTCAATTGCATTACCCAAGACGGCTAGATTTTGTTCCATAACATAGGTCTGGATTGGATAACGATTTGCTGGAGGCGTTTCAATCACTGATAAATCACGCAACCCGACCATTGACATGTTTAGTGTCCGGGGAATCGGTGTTGCGGTCAAAGTTAGAACATCAACATTTGGTTGTAACTGCTTTAGGCGCTCTTTATGTCGAACCCCGAAACGTTGTTCTTCATCAATTACTACCAAACCCAAATCAGCAAAAACAATATCCTTCGATATAATCCGGTGGGTTCCAACTATAATATCAATTTCATGATTCTTTAGCTGTTCTTTTATTACTTTTGACTCCTTAGCGCTTTGGAATCTTGATATGACCGCCGTCTTAATACCAAAATCTTCAAACCGACTTTGCATCGAATCAAAGTGTTGTTGGGCCAAAATTGTCGTAGGCGCTAAAATTGCAACCTGTTTACCTTCATGAGCCGCTTTAAAGGCTGCCCGGAAGGCAACCTCGGTCTTACCAAAACCAACGTCGCCAACCAATAGGCGGTCCATTGGACGTTCGCGTTCCATATCTTTTTTAATCTCATCGGCTGAACGTAACTGATCCGGCGTTTCTGGATAGGGGAAAGCATCCTCAAAGCGTTGAATTTCAGCATCATCAGGTCCAAAGGCATAGCCTTTTTGGAGTTCTCTTTGTGCCGATAGCTGAATTAATTCATCAGCAATATCGGCAACCCGCTTTGCAACTTTGGCTTTTGCTTTGGCCCACTGTGGCGAGCCAAGCTTGGTTAGCTTTGGCTGTTTCTCAGCTGAACCAACGTACTTTTGCACTAAATCAAGCTGGGTTACTGGAATGAAAATCTTGGCATCATCCAAAAAACCAATCGTAATATAATCTTGCTTAATACCACGATTTTCAATCGTTTCCATTCCTTCGTAAATCCCGATTCCATGATTCACATGGACAACATAGTCGCCCGGCTTTAATTCATTGTACGATTTTAAACGTTCAGCATTTGAGAGGGTTTGACGGCGCGGTACTTTTCTTTGCACTTGCTGAAATAATTCACGTTCCGTCAATAACACTAATTTTTGCGCTGGTAATTCAAAACCGGCACTCAAAGCTAACTCTGTTAATTGGGTTCGCCCGGCGACAAGCTTATCGACGGCGACTTGATTGACTTTTATATCATAATTCGCCAGGGTCTCCAGCAATCGGTTCGCCCGTTCTGCTGTATTAACCGCAAAAATTATCGTCATACCCTGCTTTTGCCAACGGGCAACTTCACCCTTTAAAAGATTCATCTGACCAAAGAATTGCTGTGCTGGTCGAACCACCACATTTGTTAAGCTACTTTGCTTTAAATTACCGATTGACCTTTGTAAAGGTGACAAGATAATTGAGGCCTGCCTTAAATCACGAGCAAGATCCGTTAACTGCCAAGCATAGTCAAATTTTTTCAATCCTTGGTGTTCAGTTGCTTTAGTTTCCCACCAAGCAATGTTTTCTTCCAAACTAGCTTGGCTATTTTCGATTGCACGTGGAAAATCATCAAAAACTGCCAGACCAGCTTCCGGTAGATAGTCAAAAATACTTGTGGCATCTGGATAGACCAGGTGCAAGTACTGTCGAATTTCTGGTAAGAACATGTTTTGATCCAAAGCATTTAACAATGGATGAAAACTCTCCGTCAAATGTCGTTTATCAGCGCCAACCAAGGCATCTCGGTCAGTAGTCATTGCAATTTCTAGGCGCGTTTTAATTTCAGCATACTCATCGTTGGCCACAACCAAATCGCTAGCCGGTAAAATCTCAACTTCTGGTAAATTCTCGAGTGAACGCTGCGTTTCAACATCAAACGTGCGTAACAAATCCAGTTCTGTATCAAAAAAGTCCAAGCGCACTGGATTATCTAAATTTAACGGATAAATATCAATAATCGAGCCACGCAGCGCAAACTCGCCCGGTTGTTCTACCCCATTACTCCGAACATAGCCCATTCTTACTAAATCAGCACTTAATTTCTTTAAATCATAGCTATGTTCAAAATCAATTTTTAGAGTAGCGGCTTTAAAGACTGATACTGGTGGCAAATATCGCTGAGCTCCAGCTGCTGAAGTTATAATGACCGCTTTAGGGTCATTTAATAACAAATTCAAAGCTTCAACGCGGGCCAGTTTTGTGTCCAAAGAAGTAACTGCAATTTCGGCCACAATTGTATCCTCACTCGGAAAAATCCCAACGTGTTCACTACCAATCAAGGCTGCCATATCTTCAGCTAATTGATCCGCATGAAATTGATTATCTGTAGTAATAACCATTGGTACAGCACGTTCATGCCAAATTCCGGCCAGGTAAACCGTTCGGGCCGTCCCAGTTAAACTAGTAATTAAATGTCGACCGCCACTTTTACTTGCTTTAACTAGCTCATTAAAACTAGCATCTGTTTGCAATAAGTCAAAAATTGCCACAAAATCCTCCTCTAGTTAAATGCGTTCATCATTGTTGACATATCATCCCCATCAGCAAAGGCGGTGAAAATTTCAAGTGCCTTGTCTGTTCCACGTAAAACATCAATATCTTCGTCCTTACTAAACTTTCCAAGGACATAATCGACTACCGCTTGGTGTTGATGACTAGGATGACCAATTCCAAATTTTAAACGGGCAAAGCTCTGCGTACCTAGATGATTGATGATACTCTTTATGCCATTATGCCCACCTGCTGAACCCTTTGCCCGCAAGCGTAGCCGTCCCAAGTCCATATCCATATCATCTTGTACTACCAAAAGATCATCTAAAGCTAAATTGTAATAATCCATTAATGGACCAACTGCTTGACCTGATTCATTCATATAGGTCGTTGGTTTAACTAGCAGAATTTTTTCACCCGCTAAATTAATTTCTGCAATCATCGCATGCTGCTTACTAACAACTTTAAAGTTAGCTCCCTGGCTAGCTGCTAGTGCATCAACTGTCATAAAGCCAATGTTATGTCTTGTGTGTGCGTATTCAGCGCCAATGTTTCCTAAACCAACAATCATTTTCATTATTATATGTAACCCCTTATTTTCACTCCATAATGCACGAAATGGGCTGAGATGAAATATCCCAACCCTAACACCTAGTAACTTACTTCGTACACCTTGGCATTCTATTAATAATCAGTTTTGCAATTACTTCCCAAATTAGACAACTGGCAAACCCATATTAATTAGGTCAGCCATTATCATTCCTAGGAATATTGTATCATTCTACCACCTTAACATAACAAGCGCATCTTTATTGATCAAAACAAAGTAACTAACTTAGATTTGTGCTAATAAACATCATTCTAGTCCAACTTTAGCGCCTGGCCGCTTGTATTTATACCAACGACGCCCATATATTAACAAGGCTAGGCTTAAATTCAAAAGGACCAAATAGATTGAAAAACCAACTTGACTAAGGGTTAATCTGGTCGCTACCAGCAAGCCAGATGTTGGTGATATTACACCAGTTAAAAAGAGCCAAGGAATTTCACTAAGTGGTCGACGCCAGACCTTGATAAAAGTTGGTAAGGCAGCCGCAAAATCTCCAATAATTGAAAGAATAATCGCTAAATTGGGGTTCTTAGTAAAGTACCACGTCAACAAAGCTAGAATTGAAATTGCTGCACATGCTAAATTTAAGAGGCTAATGTCCCAATAAGAATCACGATTTAAGAATGAAGCGATAAAAACTAACAATGGCATAAAGCCAGCCATAAAAACTGGTACTAACGCCCAACTAGGTTCTTTTAAAAAACCGGCAATAACTGAAATCATTGGTGCCACTGACCAGAGCAGCCAAGTAATCTTATTGGGCTGGATTTTATTTCTAATCGTTGCAATCACATACATAACCCCAGAAATAAACGAGGCTAGTGCGCCTAATCCAATAATTATTTGCATGTTTGCCTCCCAGCTCGTCCATATTTTTCTTTAATTGTCTAAGACCATATCAACATGGGGAATCCCATCTTCCAAATAAACATCAGAAACGTTTTTAAAGCCAAATGAATGATAGAAAGCTTGTAAATAACTTTGCCCGGCAATCTTAATTGCCCGGCCAGCATGGTTCACCCTTAATTCAGCTAAAGTTGCTGCAACGATTTTACGTCCAAGATGTAGCCGCCGGTATTCCTTAACAACCAAGACCCGACCAAAACTAACATGCTCACCATCACTATGTTCGATAATGCGCGTGTAGGCAACTAACTTAGCCCCGTCCATCAAAAACACATGGGTTGCATCATTATCTTGCAGGTCAATTTCTTGATATGGGCAGTCCTGTTCAACCACAAATACCTTGACCCGTTCTTGCATAATCGTTAATAACTCTTGATTCGTCAACTCATCAGTTGTTTTGATTTTGAGTTCAAATTCATCCATATTCATAATCTGCTCCTTGTAAAAAAACAGCACCCATACGCTCCTCACCTCAGCGGTGCCCTAGTGGAACGTATATGGTACTGTTAAACACGTTATCCGGGGATAACGATCAGTTATTTATTATTGTAAATACAACATAACACCAAACTATCGACACGGCAAGCTTTTTTATCGCTAGTTCTTCCCTACCTGCTATAATAAAGCAAAAACAGCTAGTTACTTTTAGTAACTAGCTGTTTTCTTATTCAACGTTTGAATCTGCATCCTTCATCATTGTATAGGTGTGCATATTAGCTGCATAATAAGCACCCATAATGATTAAGAAGACTACCATAATTACTAATAGTATCTTGGCGTCCGTCCATGCCGAACCACCAATCATAATTGTTTCACGGAAAGCTCGTACCGTGTAAGTCATTGGTAGATATGGGTTTAGCCACATAAAGAACTTACTTGACGTTTGAATTGGATATGTTCCTGCTGAACCAGAAAGTTGCAAGACCAAGAAGACCACTCCTAAGAAGGCACCTGGTTTCTTAAACCACAATGACAAAGTTGTCGTAATGGCACCAAAGGTTAGCGCTGTAAGTAATAGCATTCCATAAGTACCAAGTCGATTTACTGGGTCTAAACCAAGAACCGAAATTGATAGAACATAAACTAAACTAGCAGCAACAAAGCCATAGAACGTGAGGACTGATAATTTAGCCCCAAACCAGCTCAAGAAATTTCTTGGACGGCGGCGTGGTGTAACCATATCAATCATCACATTAAAGGCCAACATTCCAACATACAAACCAACTGAGAACATGTATGGAGTCATACCAGTTCCATTATTTGGCACACGATCCTTTTCAGTTCCGCGACTTGTGACCGGGCTAGCAATTTGGTTAAAGACGCTCGACTTAGCTTTAACAGCGTCAGTTTGCTTACCAGCCTTGCCAAGTGCATCGGCTAGGGTCTGATTACCAGTTACCGCTTGACCTAACTTGCTTGCCAACTCGTTTGAACCACTTACCAATTGTTGACTACCAGAAGTAATTGCACTTGCTCCGCTATTAAGTTGATCAACTCCGCTCAAGACTGTCTGGTTTTGATTTGTTAGTTGACTCAACCCATTTGAAAGACTTTGACTACCACTTTGTAAAGCAGTTGAATTATCACTTAAGGTATTCAAACCACTAGCTAATTGGTCAGCCCCTGCAGAAAGTTGGGCCACCCCACTTGATAAGCTAGCAACTTGCGCTAACTTATCATTAAGGTTGACTCCCTGCAAAGCAGTCATTTGCTTTTGCAAATCACTGGCCGCATTCAATAAGGCAGCTTGTTGACTACTTAACTTTTGCAAGTTAGCCATAGTTTCTTGGAAAGCCTTATTATTTGCTAGACTACTCAAAGCAGCTCCAGCATTGGATTTACTATCTGCTTGATCTAAGGCACCGTCTACGTTGCCAATAACCGCTTGCTTCTGATCCGCAGTTAAGTCGGCTGTATTGTTAATCGCATCATTAACCGCACTCTTACGGATTGCTGCATCACCCTTTAGAGCTGTTTGAAGTTGCTGCATAAAGGTTGGTAGCGTTTGTACCAACTGCAAGGTTTCCGGATCTGCTGCACTTAGCAAAGGTTGCAAGGTATTATAGTCCTGCATAATCTTGCCCACGGTACCCTTAACACTAGCAAGTTGGTTTTGTGTATCAGCAGAATTAAGTTGCCCATTCAGCTGATTTAGCCCAGCCTTCAGTTGTTGACTCGCTGCTGCCGCAGTTTGTACCCCATTAGTATAAGTAGTAATACCACTAGTTAGCTGCTGACTACCTTGGTTAGCACTTGCAACTCCATTCAAATAGGTTGATAACCCTGTTTTCAAACTTTGCGTCCCATTTTGCAAGGTTAAGCTTCCATCGGCTAAAGTCTGCAAATTTGTACCAATTGTATTAGCACCATCTTGTGCTGCCTTCGTTCCGTCTGCCAACTTACCATTTGCCGCGCTGGCTTCCTTGCTTCCTTTACCTAGTTGCTTAATTGAACCAACCAAAGTCTTAGCATAGGTCTTAGTAACTTCACTCGAAACATTATTAACAATTGTTTTTGCAGCTGACTCAGTCATCTTACCGGCTACGAAACTTTGTCCTGAGCTAGTTTTGTAATCCAACTTCATTTGTTTAGGTTGCTTATCCAACAAAGTCGTTGCGTTTTTAGAAAAGTCCTTAGGTATCGTAATAACCATGTAGTACTTACCATCATCAAGCCCACTTTTTGCTTTTTGTGATGAAAGGACGGTAAATTTCATTGCATCTGACTTCTCCAAATTTTTCGTTAAATCTTTACCCAAAGTCAACTCTTTATCTTGATAATCGGCCTTTTTGTCCTGATTAACCACGGCAACTGGCAAATTTTGGGTTTCTCCATATGGATCCCAAAGTGAACTCAAAAAGACAATCGCGTAGATTGTTGGAATTAAAATTAATGCAGCCATTACTAAATAATAAAATTTGTTGTTTCTAAACCAGCTCCACTCAGCTTTAAACATATTTAAACGGCTCCTCCCTTATCTATGTATTTAACAGCGTGTTGAATAATTTCTCATAATGTTACATAATAGCACTTGACTACAAGTATTCAATGACTAGATTAAGTGAATGTGTTCAATTTATAGGGGGGTATATTTTATGAAACAGAGTGAACGTACAGATTTGACGCGGACCAGGATTAGAGAAGCTTTTATCAACTTAGTAGAAAGTAAAGGCTTTGGAAACCTAACCGTCTCCGATTTAACACGTGAAGCATCCGTTAGTCGCGGGACATTTTACGTGCACTATGCCGACAAACATGAGTTATTAGCAAGCATTGAACATGATTTACGCGCTAATATTACAAAAATCATCAAAGATGATATTGCTGCTACGATTGAGGTTCATAGTATTAATGATGCTAGCTCTACCTCTCCGAATGAAGAATTGAGTGACAATCTCTATAACTTATTCAATCATGCACTTTACTATATCGATCAAAAACGTCATACAATGAAAGTCTTAATGTCGCCAAATGGTGATCCTCAATTCTTTGACGAAATTAAAAACGTGATTGATGACACCTTTGCCCAACAGCTTCAATCAGGTAATGGGTATTTCTCAGACACCTTACCCATTGACTACACAAAAGAAATTGTTGTAAATAACGTGGTCTATCTAGTGCGCCACTGGATTAATAAAACCCATCCGGAAAGCACCGAAGATTTCGCAAAGATTCTTATGCAAAGTCGCTTTTTGGCTCCTAATGACTTAATAATTTTCTCAAAAGCTTAATTTTTAACTGCCTATTACTTAGGTAATATAAGATTTACATGATATAATTATTAGATTATAAAATGAAATGAGGTCGAAAAATGTTAGCAACTTTAATTAAGCCTCGCGATGAACTGATTACTATTAGCGAAGACGCTACAATTGAAGATGCCTTGGCCCTATTTGAAGAATATACTAGCTTTCGCGCAATTCCAATTTTGGATGCATCTGGTCAGTTATTCCGCGGTGCCATTTATAAAATGCATATCTATCAATATTTGATGAATCAAGGTGATCGTAGTTTACCTGTCACTGCGATGATGCGTAACATGACTAAGTTCATCGGTATCAACGCCACATTCTTTGAATTACTTTTTAATATGCGCGACCTGCCATTTATTAGTATTCTTGATGAAGATAATCATTTTTTAAGCATCATCACGCACAGTCGGCTAATGGACTTATTTGCTCAATCTCTACAAACTGATGAAGGTCGCTATACGTTGACCTTACTAACTGATGGTGAGCGCGGTAGTTTAGAGAAAGCCGCAAAAATCATTTCACGCTACACCATCATTAGTTCTTCAATGACTATTAATCCCGATGATAATCCACGGACTGTAAGAATTCTGTTTACCTTACCTGACTCAGTGGATGAAGGAACCCTATCAAAGATTATCCGAGTTCTATCTCGTAAAGGTTTCCATCTTGAATCATTAGAAGATTTACATAAACAATCTTATCTTTAAAATAAAAAGTCACCCTATGATAGGGTGACTTTTTTATAACTCGTTATCCATGCGCCCCCCGACACAATCTATATCATAGCAAATCTTCATAAATTGTGTCAAAAATCCGGCCATGCTTAGCTTCCCGCTAAAACAGCTAATAATAGTCGATTTTTATAATAATCTGCCTAACTTAAACAAGCTTCTTTAAGCTACATAATACAAAAAAGGCAAACTACTAATATAGCTTGCCTTAATCAATTTAATTACTCAACTTTTTAAACATGTAATAACCCAAACATGCCTAATAGAATCACTAAGATTCCTAAAGCAATTCGGTACCAACCAAAAATCTTAAAGTCATGATTTTGAATGTAGCGCATCATAAACTTAATTGCAAAGTAGGCAACTGCCCAAGAAACTAAAAAGCCAATCGTCATTACCACGGCTTGTGTACCAGTAAATGCACCACCGTTGGCTAGATACTTACCAACTTTAAGAATTGATACACCAAACATAACTGGAATTGACATAAAGAAAGAAAACTCTGCTGCAACAAATCTTGATGTACCCAAGAACATTGCTCCTAAAATTGTCGCCCCTGAACGTGATGTACCGGGCACAATTGATAGGACTTGAAAGAAACCAATCGCTAGAGCTAATTTCCAACTCATCTTGTCCAAATCAGTCAGCCATGGCTTTGTATGCTCGTTTCGTGTCTCCAATAGAATGAATAAGATACCATAAAAAATTAAGGTTCCAGCAACCACCCACGGATTCATTAGGTGGGCATCCATCCAGTCGTTTAGCAGGAAGCCAAAAACTACAGCTGGCAAAACACCAATAATCACTTTAAACCATAGACGCCAAGTTGCTACGCGTTCGCGATAAGACTTCTTTGAAGTAAAGGGATTTAGCTTTGTAAAGTAAAGCTGAATCACCGCCATAATTGCACCTAGTTGAATCACATAATCAAACATATCGGTGAAGGCTTTGGTCCATACAACTCCACCAGGAATTTTCATCAAAGACTCAGCAATAATAATATGGCCAGTTGATGAAACAGGTAGAAATTCTGTAATACCCTCGACAATCCCAATAATAATTGACCGAATAAATTCAATAATCATAATAAACAAACCCTCGTTAATGTAGAAGTAGTACATTAAACAGCACTCATTAGCAGTCTACCACGTTGTTGTCTATTCGCCTACACACACATTAGAATTTTAAAATTGCGCTTAATACTCGGACATTTTCAATGGCAAAACCATGATTATTCCAATTAAAACCTCTAATGCTACCAAAATGTTCACTAAGCACCATCATAATTATGCCAATTACAATTAAAGCAAAGCCAATAATTATCACCTTTAATAACCTAGGCATGTGTGTTCCCCCCTCTTTTTGTACCCTTTGAAAAGCGCCGACCTAAAAACTTTGCAAAAGTAATTAGACCATCCAGAGCGACTTTAAGGATTAATAAACCAATTGGCCAAGCCACAAATTGAATACCAATTAAAACAAAGCCAGCTCCTAGCCAGAAAAAGCCACTTGGTAAACTTTGTGCCATTAAGCTAACACCAGCCCAAAGCAACATTATTCCTGATACAGCTGCAAAGGCTAAGCCCAAAATAACAAAAATTACCAGCATTACGAAAACAAATAAACCAGCTAAAATTAGTAAGACAGCCGGGATCCAGACCCAAGAAGTAAGTAAGGCAAGCAAGATTACCCACAATAAATTCATTTGCCTTTTTACACGTTTTGTCTGCTGTATGCGTGGTGTTTCTGTTACGCTTGGTGCATCATTATCAACCATATCATCATAACGAATTGAATAATCAAGCAAAACGCGTCGTGCTAACTGTTTAGGTGTTCCAAAAGCTTTAATCAAACGCTCACCTGCCAAATTAGCATCTGATGCATATTCACGATAAAAATCAATAACATCATCCTGCTCTGCCTGAGTTAATCCGCGTAAATGACCACGTAATTGCTTAAAAAAAATCTCATTCTCCATCAGCATTGACCCCTTCTGTTATAACAGCATTGATTTGTGCTGAAAACATCTGCCAGTCGGCCTGAATTGTTGCTAATTCAGCTCTTCCCTGCGCAGAAATCTGATAATAACGTCGATTGCGCCCCTCAAATGGCTCATCATAAGTTGTAACCAGGCCACGGGCTTTAAGCCGACGTAAAACTGGATACATCGTTGACTCTGAAACTGCAAAATGCGCTTGCACCTGCTTGGTTAGGGCATAACCATAAAGATTATCTTTATCTAATAATGCCAAAACAAGTCCATCCATTAATTCACTTGATAGTTGCATTGCTATACCATCGTCCTTTACAATACTATATAACGTATAATATGATATAATCATAAGGTGAGTTTGTAATTCTGTCAAGCAAGCTCATTTAGCTTTATAATGGAGGTAGCTTCCATCATTAAGCATAATTAGCAAAGGAGTGTATAAAATGGCTAAAAAATTATATCGTTCTAACAATCGCGTCTTTAGTGGTGTTTTAGGTGGCTTTGCTGAGTATTTTGATTGGGATCCAACCTTAGTCCGGGTAATCTTTGTCGTTGCTGCCCTGATTACTAGTGGTTTCCCACTTTTGATTGCTTATATTGTCGCTGCAATCATTATGCCAGAGGCGCCTCATTACGAATCTAATGATAGTCGTAAGGACATAACACCGGATCAGGATTAATTTTTGATTTTGAATAACTAAATTTACCAACTATAAGCTAGCAACGAATGTTGTTAGCTTATTTCTTTATAATAAATTTTCTATTCCATACTTACACAATAGGCGCGATAGTTGGCATTGTTTCACATGAAACAAGTTAATTGTTGCAAAGCTTGTTTTCTGAAAAATTAAGTGTATATTTATATAACGTTGTGATATATCAAAAAGATATATCTAAATTAAGGAGGATGCTATGTACGTTTTGTTCGTACTGGGTGAGTTGCTAGATAGCAGTTTATCTGGTTACCGATTACATGAAATTTTGGCTTATAAGTTAGGCCCGCGTTTTAAAGTTAGTTGGGGCATTATTTATCCTTTACTTGATAAATTAGTTGCTGCGGGTGATATCACCTTAACTGAAACAGCTGAACCCGGCCAACGTTCAAAAAAAATTGCCAGCATTACTGCACAAGGCCGGCAAACCTTCCATAATTTAATGCTTGCTCCAATTAAGGCCGGCAAAAATGAAGATATTCAATATACTTTCAAACTAAGTAACTTACACCATCTCGCAGCTGACGAACGGCAAATGATTTTAAATAGCTTCATTGCCTATCAGGAACTTGACCTTGCTAGTGCTCGCCGCGGCATTACTGGCATTGCTGATAACGACAGTATGGTGCCTGCCGATCGCTTTATGGCGACAAAGTTACAAGAGTATCGCATTAAACAAACAACTACCGCAATTGAGTGGGCGCAAGCAATGAAAATAACAACTGCTAGCCCCGAGTTTATTAATCTATTACAAACAGAGAGAGAAAATTAATAATGTCTGAAGAAAAGTCAATCAAACGCCAGCACCTAATGCACTGGCTAGCGCTATTTGCTGTCTGTCTCGGCGTCTTTATGTCGCTACTTGACGTCACCGTTGTAAATGTCGCTTTACCCACTATCCAAACAGACTTCAATGAAAGCTTCAATAATCTACAATGGATTATTAATGCTTACACAATGATGTACGCTGTTTCCCTACTATTATTTGCCAAATTAGGTGACCTATTTGGTCGGAAGCACTTATTTCAAATTGGAATGTTAATCTTCACCTTAGGTTCGCTGGCTTCGGCCTTAGCGCAATCAGGATTAGCCCTTAATTTAGCCCGTGGCTTCCAGGGAATCGGCGGTGCCGGTATGATGAGCCTATCAATGGCCATCGTTGCATCAACCTTCCAAGGTCGGGAGCGAGGGATTGCCCTAGGTATCTGGTCATCCGTCATTGGACTGGCAACTGCCTTAGGCCCACTTGCTGGTGGTATCTTAGTTCAGTTCTTTTCATGGCGGGCGATTTTCCTTGTTAATCTTCCCATTGGGTTGATTGCCCTAGTGATGGGCTTCTTCTTTATTGATAATACAGCTGGTCAACACCAAGGCCGGATTGATTGGCTTGGTATCATTATTAGCACTGGAGCTGTTTTTAGCCTAATCATGGGACTCTTACAAAAGGAACAACACCCAGGCTGGACTTGGTTAAACATTCATGTCTCTGGCCTTTTGACCTTGGGAATTGTACTGTTAATTGTTTTTATACTTATAGAGTTACGCTTAAATGACCCGATGATGGATATGCACATCTTTAAGTCTTGGACCTTCGTCGGCGCTGCACTAGCTTCCTTTGCCCTTGGCGCTGGCTTGTATGCTTTCTATACTTATTTGACAGTATTGATGCAAAATTACATTGGTTATTCAGCCATGCAAACCGGAGTTCGGCAGTTAGCAATCAGCCTATTCAGCTTATTCCTAGGGCCAATTATTGGTATTTTAACGAATCGCTGGGGTAATCGTTGGTTAATTTTTGGTGGTCTAACCTTTATCGGTTGTGGTTTGTTGATTATCCAATATGCCCTTTCACCAACCATGACCTATATTGATTTCGTCGCAGGCTTTGTGTTAATGGGAATT
The DNA here is from genome assembly GCF_000691805.2 of Weissella oryzae SG25. Lineage (GTDB taxonomy): Bacteria > Bacillota > Bacilli > Lactobacillales > Lactobacillaceae > Weissella > Weissella oryzae. Next base: position 23,931 of record NZ_DF820498.1, read on the forward strand.
GGTAACGCAACCGTTAATCCACCCCTATCATCAGCCGCAGTTAGTTCTGTTGATCCAAAGCATCTTGGCATGGCCAGTGGTATCATTAACGTTTTCCGTCAATTTGGGATTAGTTTTGGAGTTGTAATGCTTGGTATTCAATTAACCAGTGGTTACCAGACTAAAATCAATCATTTAATTGGTGCTGTTCAATTACCGGCCAATGCAATTGATGGTATCAAGCATGGTTTACTAGCTGCAGGTCCTTTCTCAGGAAAAGAAGTGCTTCATTCACCTCAAGCAGCTCAGCTCCGCAATACACCTTTCATGGACCAACTAAGTACCATTGTTACTCGAGCTTTTGATTACGGTTTTAGCCATGTTTTAACCATGTCAATTGCCCTAGTCTTTATTGGCGCCTTAGCGGCTGCAATAATGATTCGTGATAAGCATACGTCTCTTAATTAATTTAATTAGTTTCAAAGTAAAAGGCCTCAAAATTGAGGCCTTTTTACTTATAAAAAAGCCAAGCAAATCAGTGTTTGCTTGGCTTTATTTTTAATTATTAGTTGTCGTGTCAGTTAAGCCAGTCGTGTTTGTTATATTAGTGTTCTCACCATAAAGGCTCGTACTACTACTTTCATCATCACTACCGCCAACTGTAATTCCATAAGGAGCTAAGGCAGCTGATGAAATCTTACCACCATAAGGGTTTCCAGTTTCTGCCTTTTTCAAACCTAGCGATGAACGCAAGCGATTAGTAACCCGTTGCATCTCTTTAAGATTAACGTGCTCATATGACACACCACCAATCATCAAGCTGTCACCTTGCGCATGGTCTGACTCAAGCTTTTGACTTGCAGACATGTAATTTGAAACAATCGTCAGCATGTCATTAAAAGTCAAATCTGTTTGAGCACTCTTAGATACCAAATCTAAGAACTTTTGATTCACTAATTTAGTTGGATTAGCCTTAGCCGCATGAACAATTCCTTCAAGGACTAGTCGCTGTCGTTGCTGACGGCCATAATCACCTTGTGGATCACCATAACGCATCCGTGAAAAGGCCAAAGCTGCCGACCCGTCCATTATATCTGATGACTGGGTCTTCTTGCCGTTTACTGTATGTGTCCAGTGTGTTGAGCCTTTGGTGAAGACATAATAATTATCACCGTCTGAATGCGCTGTATCTGGATTATAGTTAAAGGTCAATGGCGACTTAACGCTAACTCCACCAACTTGATCAACAACCTGTTCTAAGGCGTGCATATTCACAAGAGCATAAAAATCAATTGGCACATTTAGCCATTGCTGCACGGTTTTAATCGTAGTTGCCGCTGATCCATATTCATAAGCCGCATTTAATTTTTGTGGAAATGTGCTCGTGTAGCCTGGAATTGCTGTGAGGTTGTCACGTGGTAACGACATAATCGTTACCTTTTTTTGATTTGGGTTTACTGTTACTAACATCAATGAATCTGTCCGCCCCTTATAATCACGGCCAAGCTCACCAGTATCAGTTCCTAGCAAAAGCACTGAGAAAGGCTTGCCGTCTTTTAGAACCTGGGCAACGTCTCGTGATTTCTTTACCCCAGAATCATTAAAGGTCTTATTTGCAGTTGACCGAATGCTATTGAAATAGTACGCCCCGACTCCACCACCAATCAATAGAAGAAGGCCCAAAGCCATTAAGATTGCATTACGCACTTTATGGCCTCTTTTGCGACCACTTGCTCGGTGCCGCTCCCCCCTCATCTGGCGATTTTGATCATCTTGCCTCGGCTCCATGTTGGATCCTCCCTCTTGTAGAAAATCATTTTCTAAATACTATCCTTTAAATTTTACAATAAAAATTCAAAAACGTCAGTCTTTTCTTTGCTAGTAGCCAAGACTATAAACTTATTAGAGATACAAAAAACCTGGACTTGGCAATTAATGTCAAGACCAGGTAAATAGGCTAATTCCCGTTATTTAATTTCAAATTTGCTTTAGTATTACTGCTTGGATATAAATCATCTGCTAAGCCAACACTGTAAATATCGGAAGAACTAACCGTACTTGAAAATTCATGGCCGGTTTCCGCGCTCTTAAGACCAAGCGCTGAGCGAACTGTGTTAGTCATCGCTTGACGTTGATTGGTTGTTAGTCGTTGATATGAAACACCATTATACATTTGTGATTCACCTTGAACCGTATAACTCGTAATTTTATCACTAGCACTCAAATAACTTGAACCAATTGTTAGTAAATCATTCCAAGTCAAATCAGTTGCGATATTTTTGGCTGCCGTATTAAAGAACTTCGCATTTAAGACCTTGGTTGGATTACTCTTAGCTTTATCAATAATCGCTTGTAGAATCAACCGCTGGCGCAAAGTCCTTCCATAATCACCAAGTGGATCTTCATAGCGCATCCGTGAGAAGGCAAGCGCTGCAGTTCCATTCATACTAGTATAGGTTGAAAAATTGCTACCATCCTCGGCATATTTAAAGGTCGTTGATCCCTTGGTAAAGTGATAGAGATTGTTCCCATATTGTTCGGCTGTGTCTTGGCTAAATGTAAAGGTTAATGGTGAAGCAACCTTAATTCCATCCAGTTGATCAACAACCTGACCCAAACCACTCATATTAACCATTGCATAATAATTAATTGGTACATTAAACATCTTTTCAATGGTCTTCATCGTTGTACCAACACCATCACCAAGACTGGCGTTACTGTCAGCCGTCTCTTTAAAGGCATAAGCTGCATTTAACTTTTGTGGGAAAGAACTTTCAAACCCAGGAATTGAAGTCATAATGTCTCGTGGAATTGAAACAATTGTCGTAGCTTTCTTTTCAGGATTAACAATCACCAACATGATTGAATCTGTTAGACCTGAACGATCACGATTAGAACCAAAATTACCATTAGTTCCCGTATCCGTTCCTAATAGCAAAACGGCAAAGGGCTTTTTACTGTTCAATAGAGCCGCATTTGCACGCTCATTGCCAGAACCAGTCGATGAGTACGTTTGGTTAACAGCTTTATGCGCCATGTTATATACATAGGCTGCATATGCACCACCAAGAACAATTCCTAATCCAAGGATTGATAAAATAATAGTGATAATCAGCTTCTTTCTTGGATGCTTCTTTTTAGCACTTTTTCTTTGTCGTTCAACCCTTGACTCTAGATGTTCATTTTCCATTCGTTAAACCTCATTACTGATATCTTTGGTACTCTACCGTACCAACGGTCCTAGCTAGTCTACACTATAAGCTTATAATCTGAAAGAAATCATAAACTTAAAAAAGGGCAGAATGAAATCAATACTTTCATCAGCCCCATATTTATTTCTTTATAAGAATACCCCAAACAATTAATAAGCTTAACATGATTTTGAATGGTCGTAAACGACTATCAGACAGATACCGGTGCTTTAATTGCTTTAGCTGGCTCATAACCCAGTAATTTAATATCAGTCATTTCATAGTCAAAGAGTGACTTAACCGCTGGATTTAAGACTAGCTGTGGCAAGTCACCCATTGGCCGACTCAACTGCTCAGTAATTTGATTAACATGATTATTGTAGATATGTGCATCCCCAAATGTATGAATAAACTCACCTACTTCTAAACCAGTCTGCGCTGCAACCATCTGTAGTAGCAAGGCATATGAAGCAATGTTAAAAGGCACACCTAAAAAGACATCACCCGAACGTTGATAAAGCTGCAAGCTCAATTTATTGTCACTTACATAAAACTGAAAGAGACTATGGCAAGCTGGCAGAGCTTGGGTTGGGACTGCTTCTGGATTCCATGCCGTCACAATTAACCGCCGTGAATTTGGATTACGCTTAATTTCTTGCACCACATCATCAATTTGGTCAATAAAACCACCCTGGACTTTACGCCAATGGCGCCACTGAGCCCCGTATACCTCACCTAACTCGCCAAATTCTTTAGCAAAGGCATCATCTTGTAAAATTCGGTCGACAAAAGCCGCGTGTTCAGCATCGTATACGGCTTTAAATGCTGAATCAGTCTCCGCTCGATGACCAAAGTCGGTCATATCCGGTCCCTGGTATTGATCCGATTCAACCCAGCGCTTAAAAGCCCACTCATCCCAAATATGGTTCTTATGCTCTAATAAGAAACGAATATTTGTATCACCGCGCAAAAACCAGAGTAATTCACTCTTAATCAGGCCAAAGGGTACGCGCTTAGTTGTCAAAAGCGGAAAGCCTTCTGTTAAATCAAAACGCAATTGCCGACCAAAAACTGAGCGTGTCCCCGTGCCAGTCCGATCACCCTTACCAGCTCCATTTTCTAAAATATCACGGGCAAAATCTAAATATTGTTGTTCATTCTTACTCATTTGCTGTCTCCTACTCCGTCAAGTAACGGTCTAATTGTAAAGCTGCTAAATCAGCTGCGCTTAGCGTAACTTGACTTAGTTCAATCTGTTTTTGTGTCAGCAATTCCATCGCAAACTCATCATTATGATAATTACGTAAATAATTTATTTTTACAATACCGGCCTGCAACAAAAATTTTGTACAGTGCACACAAGGAAAATCCGTAACATAAATTTCAGCTCCAGCTGCCGGGATTCCCATCTTAGCTAATTGTAGTAGCGCATTTTGTTCAGCATGTACGGCTCGAATACAGTGGCCGTCAACAATTAAATCGCCAACTTCTGTACAATGCGGCGTCCCCGCTACCGAACCATTATAGCCTGAGGCGATTATTCGGCCATCTTTAACAATTACCGCGCCAACATGTAGTCGATTACAAGTGCTACGTGATGCCAACATTGTTGCTTGCAACATAAAATATTTTGGCCAATCAATTCGTTCGGTTTCCATTGCCACACTCCCCGATAAATTTTATTAATTAGTCTATTTTATCAAATAACCGAATAATTGAGCAAGCAACTTAATAAAACGTTCGAATAGCTTGTTTTATAATTAAAAATATGATATACTTCAATAGATTACTTTGTGATTAAGCACATTTCGCGTAGCGGTCTCATTTGCCGCTAGTTGTGGGGTCGCCCCACGAAAGGAGTGCAAAATGCCTGCAGCATTAGCAGAAATTAAGCAACATCTCGACGAACATATTGGTCAATCAGTTACTTTAATAACTCATGAGAGTCGTAATCGAACAATTGAGCATCAAGCCATTGTTCGTGAGACATTTCGTTCAGTCTTTGTTCTAGATCTAGAGCAAGAAGGTCGTGAGTTTGACCGAGCATCATTTAGCTACACAGATATTTTAACTGAAAACATTGAAGTTAAATATTAATTATTCGGGGAACTTATTCACAATTATCCTCGACCACCAGTTAATGCTTAGATATAGGTATTAATTTTGCATAATAAAAAGCTGGCTAGTTCTTTTAAGAACTAGCCAGCTTTTTTAACGTCATTATTTTGCTGCGACTGGTAGTTGTGTAACTTCTACTTCGTTAATAAAAGTATCTTTATAATCGAGCACTTTAATCAAGAAGCCGGCTACAACAATCTGACTACCATTTTGAATCAAATCCTCATTATCGAGAATAAAACCAGATAGTGTCACCATCTCTGAATTATCAAAAGCTGGAATATCAATTTTGAAAAAGCGTTCAAAATCATAAAGCGTCAATTTACCAGAAACCTTATAAACTTGGCTACCATCTGGTTTCTTATCAACCTTTTCGATCATATCTTCCGCAACTTCATCAACCTCGTCACGCACCGTACCAAACAATTCTTCATAAATATCTTTGTCTGTGACAATTCCTGATGTCCCACCATATTCGTCTCCAACCACTACCATTGGCGTACGGCTGGCAATCATACGTGATAAGACGTCCATAATTGGCATATTCTCAGGTACCGTTGGTATGTTACGAATTACCTTACGGACTGAGACGCTATCATCTAAGGTTGCTTGATACATAATATCATAATTAAACACGTAACCTAAAATTTTGTCCTTGTCATGATTAGCAACTACCGGGAAGCGAGAATGCTTACTGGTAAAGTACTTCTGCAAGGCTACCTTGACCGTTGTCGTCACATCGACCACTTCTAATTCAGTTCGGTCAACCATAATATCAACCGCTGTTTTATCCGTCATCTCAAAGGCACGTTCCATAAAAACATAATCTTCTGCGTCAACTTCACCTTGGCGTGCTGCAATCCGGGTCAAAGACAAAATCTCAGCTTCCGAGTATACCTCTTCGTCTTCATTCGCTGTTTTTAAGCCCATAATACGGGTAAAAAAGACTGCCGAAACATTTAATAACCAAACAAAGGGATAAAAAATCAAATGAAAGGCACGCAATGGCGTTGCTACGAACAACAAGACCCGAATTGGAAACTCAATGGCAACATTTTTGGGAACTAATTCCGTAAAGACTACTTCGATATAAGTCAAAAGAACCAAAGCAATTACCGAAGCTAAAACACCTGCGGCCACGCCTGGTATACGTTGTAAAATCCCTAAATCTAGCAACAAACTAGCAACTGTTGCTTCACCTAACCAACCTAGAATCAAACCTGATAAAGTAATTCCAACTTGTGTTGTTGATAAATACTCATTTAAATTCTCGACCATATGGATTGCCAAATTAGCCTGTCGCGATGGGCGCTCACGCTTAGCTTGATAATCCTCTAAAGCCGATTTACGTACTTTAACTAGCGCAAATTCGGCCGCTACAAAAACCATTGCAAAAAGCAAAACTACAATGATTACTACCGCCGATATTATTTCCTGACCAACTGTCAAAATATTTCCCCAATTTCTATAAAATCATTTATTAATATTATACTAGAATATTATTTTTTTGGGACCTTTCCCAGATTTTAGCTCAAAATCTAAAATAACCACCCAGCTAGTTCAATCTCATAAACGTTGAGCCTGGCTTGGTGGTTATTTTAAAGCAATTTTCTGGTGTAACTAGTCTTCTTCATCGCGCTTGCGCCGACCAATAGCAAAGATTGCCGCCAAGTAAAGACTCGCTTGTCCTAACCATGCAATCGCTTTATTTGAAGCCGTAACGCCAGTATCTGGTAAACTAGTCCGACTTGGCAATAGACTCGCAGCATTTGGTACTGCCTCTTTGACAGCAACATCAGCTACATTGCTATTATTCGAGTCCGTTGACAGTATTTCATCCGGCTGCGAACTGCTACTATCAACTGGCAAGACGGTCACCATCACCGTTGCTGTAATTTGGTTACCAAATCGGTCTAAGAAACTGTAGGTAACCGGATAAGTGCCCGCCTTTTGCAGATTCAAACTAGTTTGGTCAATAATCAGCTTTGCGCCAGCAACTAGACTACCATCTGAATCAGTCGCATGAATTAACTGCAATGGATCAACTGTTGTCCCTACATTAACCTGCACAGCTAATGTTCCAGTTACTGTTACGCCAGGTACTGACTGTGCTAAAGTAATGCCAGCTGGATCGGCAAGTACCGTCACCACCGTTTTAGCAGTAACTTGGTTACCAAAACTATCGGTGTAACTAAAACTAATTGGGTAGGTGCCGGCTTTGGCAATATCGACTGTCCCACTAATTGTCACGGCATTGGCTGGAATCGTGCTAACCCCATCCGAATCGAGGACGTTCGTTAGCAAGGTGCTTGGATCATAACTGGCACCGGCGTTAGTGTTTTGGTTCAAATTTACGCTAGTTGGCACATTCAAATTAGCTTGGTCTGGCGTCACAGTCACGAGGGTGTCGCCCGTGATTTGATTACCAAAGTTATCAAGATAACTAAAGTTAATTGGATAATCGCCAGCCACCGCTACATTCACGGTACCATTCACCGTTACAGCATTAGCCGGAATTGCACTACTACCATCTGAATCAATTGCATTGGCTAATAGCCCTGCAATATCATAACTGGCACCACTGTTGGTATTCTGTTGCAAAGTCACCCTGGCTGGTAAATTCAAATTTGCCTGATCTGGTATCACCGTCACAATTGCCATTGCACTATGTTGAACCCCAGCACTATCGGTGAAGCTATACTGCAAATCATACTTAGTTGATGTTTGCGTTGTGGCTGCCAACCGCATTTGCAAACCAGCTTGTTGGATTGGCGTGATTTTAGTAATCGTCAATGGTAGAGAAATGTTTTGCCCAAGGAAATTCGTCCCGTTCAAAGTGTAATTACCGTTCGAACCATTGGCAGTCAAAATCGTTCCATCTGCATCAACCGCTGTCGTGATTAGACTCAACGGATTGAGGGCAGTTTCTTGTGCCCCAGCATCAACTGTAATTGCCGGAGTAACTGCCAAGTTACCAACTTGCATTGAGCTAAAGTATTTACCAACCGAAGTTGCAGCAAAGCCACTATTCGCATTCGCATAGCTATACATAACTTCATAGCTACCAAGCAGATTATTTACAAACTTGCCATTCACCACATTCAGCACGGCGGGATTTGAAGCCGTAATACTGGTAATTGAACCATCACTGGCTGAAGTAATCACAACCGTGTTCCCAGCTGGGTCGGTCACCGTTGTGGTCAACCCTTGAGTTGGTGCAGCAGTATCAACATAGCTAGCTGGGTAGGCCATTAAATCGACAGTACTACCAACTGGCATGTTGGGAATTGTCGTTGCTGTAATGTAGGAAGCGGGTACCGTAATCGTTTCATAGGCTGATACCATGTTTCGTAAGTTATCAAGATAAACATAGCGTACCTGGTAAGTACCACCGGCTTGGAAGCTAAAGGTACCATCCGCATTCACGGTTACCCCGCCATTGCTTTGGGCGACCCCAGTTGTATTACCATTGTTAGTCGCTAAGAGCGTTTTACCAGTACTATCATAAACCATTGTGATTAGATTCAAGCTTGTCGTGGTTGGCGCATTATAATTTGTGTTAAAACTCGTCACGGTCGTTGGCGTAGCTGTTGCAACTAGACCGCCGGTACTCAAGGTATAGTTAGTGTCAGTCGCCGTCAAATTACCATTCAAGCTCACGGTTTGCCCCGGCATCACAATGGCACTAGTAGGTGCAGTTAGACTGGCTGTATCAGTAAAAGTCCACTGACCGGTGGTTGCGTTATAAGTGGCATAAAGGTAACCCGATGATGTAAAGGTTCCTGTCGCTGAGGTTGTTGAGGGTGCCATATAACCGTATGTAACAATCATTGGCGTAGCTCCGGTGATATTACCATTCGCATCGTAGATATAACTAGGCGTAAAGTTGGCAAAGCTACTACCACCGTAGTCATAAATGATGTAAGAATGACCCGCACTATCAACAAAGCCGGCTAAAGTCGTATACCCTTGAGCCTTGATCCAACTATCATTACTAGGGTCAATCATAATTGGTCCGGCGGCGTTAATTGTCGACCCCGTTGCCGTTGAAGCAACCGCCCCAGTACTGGTAGTTCCATATTGAGCGACAAAGTTATAATTTGTCGCACTTAATTGACTCATCGTTAGCAAAGAACGGGAACCCAAAGCACTCCAAGTATAGCCGGACTTACCATAGGTACCAGGAATTAACGTAGTTGAGAAAGAGGTTATAAACTGATCTGAAAACGAATTACTAGGTCCTTGCCCAAGCGTTAAGGCCAACCCACCACTAAAGGAAGTTCCATTATAGACCGAGGTTCCCACCGTTTGTGCACTGGATCCAATATTAGTGAAAGTTGATAAACCACCGTTAGTTAGGGTAGCAACATTCGGAATTAAGACCTGTCCAATTAAAATCTGCCCATTATTGGTATTCACGGTCAAATTACCCCAAACTAAGGTTGGTACAGTAACCCCATTAGAGTTCTTAGCCGTGCCGGTAGTTCCAGCCGTATTAATCGCTGAACTTGTCACAAAGGGGTATTCAATTGCGCCACCAGCATAGGTACTCTGTGGATTCATAAAGATCCATTGACCTGTAGCTGCGTTATAAGTAACAAAACTAACCAAATGAATGGTATTACTTGCTGAATTGCCAAAGCTACTAGACCAAACTGAACCTAAACTTGCATCAATATAACCACCATTATAGTTGGTTGTACCTGAAACATAGCCAGCCGGCAAATTAGTATTCATCGTAATTGAATTACCATTCGCAGCTGTATAACTAGTTCCCGTAACAAAAGCGTTTGCCGGGATATTAATTGATAACCCGGAAAAGTTCCCAGTATTACTTGATGTAATTGCTGGTGCGCCAGCAGGATTTTGCGCATTGATATTCCAGCTACCGTCAGCATTTTGCGTCAAGTTTGCAGTCCCGGTCGTCGTTCCAGATGTGTAGGTAGCCGTAGCTGTTTTCGCACCTGTTTGAAAGAAATTCGTTAAGGTAACTGTCTTACCATAATTGGCAACCGTACTAGCCCCATAATTAACCGTATAAGTGGCACTCGCATTCGTGCCGGCAAGAATTGGGATGTATTGATTAGTTGCGTCGTAACCTGTAACCGCCCCATATTGTAAGATTAAGTCCCAATTACCTGTTGTACTATCTAAAGTACCCGTAACTGTTCCCGTTGTGACTCCATTACTAGGGTTGGCAACCGTATATGTTCCTGTCAAGGTGCTACCTAATGCTAGCGCGGTAATCGTCACGTTATCCGTTGAACCATTAACATTTTGCCCAGTAAAACTACCGGTAACATTACCAGCGCTGTCAATGTTGACGCCAGTTGCGTTGGTCGTTGTTGCATAACCAGTAGCCTTAACATTAACTGCTGTTGTGTTAGCACTGGTGGCCGCTGTACTGGCTGTACTGGCAACCACATTAGCTGCAAACATTTTTGCCTGACTTGCTGAGCTAGCTGGCGTTGAACTGGTACTAGTTGTGCTAACTGCACTCGCAACTGATTGTGCATCGCTACTTGTTGCATCCGTCGCTGAGCTAACAGTTGAGGCACTGGTTAAATCGCTGGTTGGCGCAACCGAAGCCGTGCTACTACTTGCACTGGTACTGCTCGTACTGGCTACATCAGCGGCCAAGCTACTGCTACTATCCGCCGTACTGCTTGCAACTTGCTGACTCTGACTTGTACTTGGTGTGCTGCTGTCGGCTAATACCGGCTTGCTAGTCAATGTAACTGCACTTAGACCACTCATTAATAGAAGTGTTGAATAGAAACGCAAACGCCGTTTATGCAATTCAGATAAGTGATGTCTGTGTAAATCAGCTATCCTATGTTTTTTATTTTTTTCTACCAGCATCACACACCTCCTACACTTGCTTTTATTAAGATTTTTTATATATTATTTGTATAATTATAACAAAATTATTAAAGTTAATAAATCTTATTGTTTGTCCCATAATTCTGATTAAAACAACTTTAGATATGCATTTGTTGGGTTAATATATTTCAAACAATAGTGACAACAACAATATAAAACTATTCAATAAAAACATTTGCTTTTATTTTTATGTGGCCATTTTGATTAAAACGAGTAAGTTACCATTAGCTTGAAAGGCAAATAAAAAAGTGTCTGACGATAAATCGTCAGACACTCCACTTTAAATTTTAATCTTCGTCGGTTGCTTCAGGTTCTTCAACCTGCTCAACCGGTAATTCAACAACTTCGAAATCGTTAATATAGGCATCTTTGAAATCCATCGCTGTAATCTCAAAATTTTCAACCCGCATTGGTTCACCAACTGTTACGTCTGGCTGCTCATCTAAAATATAACCCGTCAAGGTAACCATTTCAGACTCTTCAAAGTCACGGAGCGTCGTTTTGAAGAAGCGTTCAAAATCATACAAGGTAACCTTACCAGAAATCTTGTAATGCATGTTCCCATCTTCATCGGAACCTAATTTGGTAATCAAATCATCAGCCACGTCATCAATTTCATCACGCACTGTACCGAACAACTCTTCATACACATCCTTATCGGTAACAATTCCCGACGTTCCACCATATTCGTCCTTAACAACGACAATTGGTGTCCGATGGGTAATCATTTCTTTCAAAACTTCTGTAATTGGTTGATTCTCACTCACCGTTGGAATATTCCGCAAAACTAGTCTGACAGAAGAATTCATATTTAAGCGACCTTGGCGGACTAAATCATAGTTATAGACATAACCTAAAATCTTATCCTTATCATTATTGGCCACAACTGGAATCCGTGAGAAACCTTCTTCCAAATAAAGATTAAGCGCATCTTGAATTGATGCAGTCACATCGACGACGGTCAATTGTGTCCGATCAATCATAATATCAATGGCAACCTTGTCATTCATCTCAAAGGCGCGCTTCATAAAGGTCAAATCTTCTTCATCCAATTCACCGGCCTGTGCGGCATCCTCTGACAAAGAAATAATCTCATTTTGCGAGTAAATATCTTCATCGGGATGCGCATTGAAGCCGAGCATCTTTGTAATTAGAGCTGCTGCCCGATCAAATAACCAAATTAAAGGATACAAGATTACATGGAAAAACATCACTGGTCGCACGATAAATAGTAGCACACGGACCGGTTGATCAATCGCAATGTTTTTTGGCACCAAGTCTGTAAAGACGGCGTGGATAAAAGTAAAAATCAAAATAGCTGCAAGCGAAGCTATGCTATGCGCAACGGCAGCCGGTAAAATCTTAGCCCCAATGATTAAATTGGCAATCGTTTCCTCACCAATCCAACCTAAAATCAAAGACGTTACCGTGATTCCTACCTGAGCCGTTGATAAATACTCAGTTAGGTGATCAAGCATATTCAAAGCATGCTGAATGTTAGCAGATGGCTTTTGCCGTGCCTCTTGAAGGGCACGTAAAGCAGATGGTCGCACTTTAACCAAAGAATATTCGGTTAGTGTGAACAAAACTGCTAGTATCAAAATAATAATTATTATAACTAAATTGACCATAATAGACGGACCGGAATCCATATTTGGGTTACCTCTTTTTCTTAAAAATTTATTGCAGTAGCATCATTATATAATTTACTTATCGTAAACGCCAGCATTAAAAAGCGCATTGTGTAAACTAATAAATTCTTCTAAAGTTAATTTCTCAGCACGAATTTTTGGTGAAATTTCAGCCGCAGCCAAAGCAGCCGTTAATTTAGCCACCATCACCTCATTCTTACCAAATGCAGCTGTTAAATTATTCCAAAGCGTTTTACGCCGTAGAGCAAAACCAATTCTAAATAGTTCAAATAATTTAACTTCATCCTGTGGTAAGACGGCTAATGGCTCACGTGGTGTCAACTTAACAATCGCTGAATCAACATTAGGATTAGGAATAAATGACTTACGTGACACGGTAAAAGCAAGTCGGGCGTTCATACGATATTGCACGGCTAGTGAAAGTGAACCATACTCTTTTGTACCCGGCCGAGCTGATAAACGCTCGGCGACTTCTTTTTGCATCATTACAACAATTGCATCAAAATGAATCCCTGATTGCAACAGTTGCATCAAAATTGCCGTCGTAATGTAATAAGGTAAATTCGCCACTAATTTAAGGGGCGCTGTTGGATCAGAGAAGGATGCTTTAATTGAAACTGCTAAATCAACCTTCAAAATATCTTGGTTAATAATCTTAACATTCTGATAGGGTTGTAGCGTGTCCGCTAAGACTTCCATTAAACGACTATCAATTTCAAAAGCCACCACTTCCTTGGCAGCCCGGGCTAATTGCTCCGTCAAAGCCCCAATTCCGGGGCCAATTTCAATTACATTATCGGTCGCACTGACATCCCCAGCGGCCACGATATTATGTAGGATATTAATATCCGTTAAGAAATTTTGCCCCAAAGACTTCTTAGTGTTAATGCCATATTGGTTCATTATCGCCTGGGTACGTAAGGGGCTTGCAATATCTGGTATATCAACCATATTTTATTTAATCCTCAAGTTCTTTCAATACTATCTGTAATTCATCACCTTTGATACCAAACATCTGGAGGCGCTTTAACAATTGCTTGCCATTCACATAGCCTAACTTTAGGCGTTCAGCGACAAAGGTCCGGCGCTTAGCAGCATTTGCACCACCAATTAAACCAGCTTGAAGCAAATCATGCTGGGTAATATCTGAAATCAGGTCAACTTCATGCGGAGTATAGACCTTTGCTAAGGCCTGCTCAATCGCCGCCTGGTCAGCGTACTCAATTCCCAAACTATGGTGGGGAATTAAACGTCCCGCTTCATTTTTTGTTAAAAAGGCGTGTTTAGCCGTTGGTACGGCGGCCGTAATCAACTTTCGTAACCGTTCACCGTTAAAATCAGGATCTGTAAAGACAATGACGCCGCGCCTTTGGGCGGCTTCCTTAATTGCCATGATTGTTTTATCTGAAAGTGCCGAACCATTCGTTTCTAAAGTATCAGCTGCGACAAAGCGTTGAATAACGGCTGTGTCGGCCTTTCCCTCAACCACGATAACTTCTTTAATTTTTTCCATATTAAGCTAAATGCCAAAGACGATGTGCATTTTCCCGAGTCAATTCTGCAAGTTCGTTGTATTCCATCCCTAGCTGATTTGCTAAATTATCAATAGTATGGCGGACAAACATTGGCTCATTTTGCTTACCACGTAGCGGTACTGGCGCTAAATATGGTGCATCGGTTTCAACTAATAATCGGTCACGTGGGACTACCTGTACAGCCTTTTGCACTTCTTTGGCATTCTTAAATGTTGCAATTCCTGAAAATGAAATGTACATTCCTAAGTCTAAAAAGCGCTTAACTTCATTTTCATCACCAGCAAATGAGTGCATAACGCCGCCAAATTGCGCAACATCATTCTCTTTCAACATAGCATAAACATCATCGAAAGCATCACGGGCATGAATCGTTACTGGTAGTTTAAACTCCTTAGCTAAATCCAACTGGGCCTGGAAAGCTTTCTTTTGGTCAGCTGGCGTTGTCGTGTCCCAATAGTAATCAAGCCCCATTTCACCAAGCCCAATTACCGCTGGGTCGCTGAGTTGTTTTCGTAAGGTAGCCAATTCGGCTGGTCCGAACCCATTAATGTCCTCGGGTTGCCAACCAACAATAGCATGGGCCCCCTCAAACTCATGAGCAATCTCAATTGCCCGCTCGTTGCCGACAGTATCATAACCAACAATGTTCATCTCAACTACCCGGTATTCCCGGGCCCGAGCCCAATATGCTGCAACATCATGCCAAAAAGCATCATCATTCAAATGGGTATGCGTATCAAAACTATCCGCTGGACGTTTTGTCGGATCATAAATGGCCATTTCTTTACCTTCTTTAATATCATTCTTATTTTAAATCTAGAAATTTTTCAATCATTCTTAATGATACCAAAAAAGCACGCTGGACTTAACCCCAGCGTGCAATTTACTTGATTTTAGTCTTCAATATCGGCCGACAAAAGCAATGCTTGCGCTGCAATCACTTCATCGTATAACTCTTTAAGTAAGGCCGGATTAAATTCATTCTTTAAACGTCCATTTTGAATATAGGTCAATTCTGCCTGCAAAGCAGCCAACAAAACTTCGCTTTCTTCAACGTCCGCACTCTCTTGACGCTCCCAGCGACCACGACTTGAAGCAATCACGTGCCGAACGGCAATAATGTGCCGCTGGTCGGCTCCTTCCATTTCAAGCTGATTAACATACTCCGTTAATGCACTATCTGAAATTACCGCCATTTCATTGAAAATATCCTGCCGGGCGTTCTTCTTACTAACGCTATAGTCCTGTGGGGCTAGCTGTAATTGCGCATCAAGCCAAGCCTTTTGCTGCTCAACACTCTTTTTCACCTCAGCTTGAACTGGCGCTGGTAATTCAGCTAAACGGCTCATTTGAGCATCTAAGCGTTTACTATACCGTTCAAGATGCTCTTGGCGCCGTTTATATTCGCGCTGTTTCATCTTCTTAGGGTTGCGTACTAGACGTTTAACCATATTGAACAAAATTTGTAGCCAGATAAAGAAGTTTTTCTTACCAAAAGCCCACTTCCGATCTTGACTGGCTTTCAAACGCCGATAGAAAATCATCAAGTTTTCACTGACGGCACCACTATCAATCGCCTCTTCCATCGCCTTATCAATAACCGTTGTAACCTCTTTCGTCGCTTTTATCCATTCTTCACGATCTAACTGATCACTACCGTAGCCCAACTGATCTTGTAATTGACCAATCACACGCTGCTTAACGGAACTAGAAATATCTAAACTATCAACAAAGGCCATTCCAGTATTAATCATCGCTAAGTGAGCCTTTGAATATTCATCAACACCAAATTTAGGCTCAACCTTATCCAACATCTTAGGGAAAATAATTAGTGGCACAATTAAGCTCAGTAAGATTACTGTTGCTGCAATTAAAAGCAAAGCATTACGCTGGGGGAAGGGTGCACCATTATCTAGCGTTAACGGCAAGGAAAAGGCCATCGCCATAGTAACAGTCCCGTGAACACCACCTAATGCAAAAACCCAACCATCACGGCCTTTATCATCAATAAAATTAGAGATGGGACCATCATTACTACGATAAATTACAATAAATCTAAAGACTAACATTACTAAATAAATGGCTATACCAATGCCGATGTAATACAACCACTGGCTGTCGTGTCCAGTACCATCTTTAATCACTTGGACTAATGCCGAACCAAGCAAAACAAAGACCAAGCCGTTTAATACTTCTGAAACAATCCCAGTTAATTGGTTCGTTAAATTACTCAAAACTGATGACATAAATTGGGTGTGATGCCGCTCTTCATTTGAAAAGACCCCTGTGACCACCACCGCAATAATCCCAGATAACCCAAGATGCTCAGTTAAGCCATAGATAAAGATTGGCGCCAAGAAATATAACATTGTATGGGCAACTGTATCATCAAATTGATTTCGCAATAAGTATTGACGCAGCATCATTAAAATAAAACCGGCTAGCAAACCAACAATCGCTCCACCAAAGGCAACTTTCATAAATTCGATAAAACCAGTTACAAAAGAAAACTTACCCGTATTCAACCAAATCAACGCCAATTCTAAAACAACTAAACCAGTTGCATCATTAAAAAGCGACTCTAAACTCAAAGCACGTTTAATACCACTTGGTACGGCACGGCCTTCGGTAACTGATTCGAGTGCGGTTGCATCAGTTGGTGTAACAATCGCTGCCAATGCCAACATTAGTGGCATTGACCAGGCTAACGCATGTGAGCCTAATAAAGTTAGCAGCAATACGGTCATAATTGCTACCCCCCCAGCTAGACCAACAATCGCTCCAAAGTTACGTGAGATTATCCGTGCACTAGTTTTTTGACCTTCATAAAAAAGTAAAGGTGCAATAATCAGCATCATAAACCATGACGGATCTAGCTGCGGCGTAAAATTATGTAAAGCCGGTACTAAGGCCAGAATAATTCCACCCAAAATCTGCCAAAATGCTTTTGGTATGCTAGGAATTGCTTGTGATAAAAAATTAGCAATTATGATTGTGACAATCATAAAAGATAAAACATAAAAGATTAACATATCTGCTTCTCCCCCTAGACCTCTTCTGATCCTTCGGTTTCACTGTTGATGATTTCCATAAATATTTCACCATATTTTTCTGCTTTAACTGGACCAACACCATTAATTTTCAAAAGTTCTTCGATCGTTTGCGGCTTTTTCAAACTTAATTCCATCAAAGTCTGGTCAGAAAAAATTGTATAGGGTGGATTACCGGCAGCTCTAGCTAATTCAAGGCGCTTAGCCCGTAAAGTTTCAAATAAAGCTCCACCAACAACCTTGGTCAAACGCGTATAATTTTGCGCTGTACTGGCCTGACGTTGTCTTACCTCTTGCTGGCCTTTAACAACTTGTGCACCCAAATCAGTCAAAGACAAACTATTATATTCGCCCTGCATTTGAATATAGTTATCGGCGATCAAATAATCAATAAAACTATTTAACCGCTTGAGGGTCGTTTTAGCCATCAGCCCATAGGTTGATAGTTGATCAAACTTGGTCCACGCCATTTTATCAGGTAATTTCCCGCGCAATACCTGAACTGCCGTCGTTTTACTAGCCTGATGCCCAGTCTGGGTCATCCGATAAATATTCGTCAAAACCTTTTGGGCTTCTTCGGTCACATCAACTAATTCACGTTGGTCAGTACAATTACTACACTGTCCGCAATCGGCCATATCTTCACCAAAATATTGCATAATATAACGCGGTAGACACATCTGGGTTGCAGCGAAATTGGTCATTTCTTGTAACTTTTGATATTCATTTTGCCGGTAGGCTGCATCATCATTCTGACCATTATCAATAAAGAAACGCTGTAGACGAATATCAGCTGGTGAATAAAGTAAAATCGCCTCACTACTAAGGCCATCACGACCGGCACGCCCAATCTCTTGATAATATGCTTCCACACTACCCGGCAAGGTTGCGTGGATTACATACCGGACGTTGGTCTTGTTGATTCCCATTCCAAAGGCATTGGTTGCCACGATTACATCAACATCATCATACAAAAACGCCTTTTGAGCTGCACTTCGCGCTTGATCGGGCATTCCCGCATGATAGCTAACCGCTTTAATATTTTCCGCTTGTAAATACTGCGTCAACTCATCAACTTTTTTCCGGGTACCAGCGTAAATAATCCCAACCTGATTTAGATGATTCTTCACGTAATCTAAAATATATGCCTGTTTTTCTTTATCGCTAAGCCCTTTTTCAATTTTTAAAATCAAATTATTCCGGGCAAAACCAGTTACGACTTTCTTTTCAATGTGCAAGCGTTCTTCCAAATCAGTTTGTACTCGGGCCGTCGCCGTCGCAGTTAAAGCCATCAATAACGGTTTTGCTGGTAGTTGATCAATTAACTCCACCGCATGTAGATAACTGGGGCGGAAATCATGTCCCCATTGTGATAGCACATGGACTTCATCAATTACCACCATCGCAACATCGGTTTCGAGTAATGTCTGATAAAAATTAGGGTCTTCCAAGCGCTCTGGCGCAATATAAACTAGTTTATAACGTCCTTGTTGCATCGCCCATTGTCGATCGCGTAGCGTCGCAAAATCGAGCGAAGAATTGATTAATGTCGCATCAACACCAGCCAATTGTAACTCAGCCACCTGATTTTGCATCAATGAAATTAGTGGTGATACTACAATGGTCGTACCGGCCAATAATAAGGCTGGAATTTGATAGGTTAGTGACTTACCACCACCAGTTGGCATAACCCCTAAAGTTCGCTGACCGGCTAAGACACCATCAATAATTTCAGCTTGACCAGGCCGAAACTCATCATAGCCAAAGGTCTTTTGTAATACTTCTAAAGATTTTTGCACGCCGCCCCCCGATTCTCTCAACCATAATTTGCAAATAAAAATAAAAACGCCCCCAACTAAAATAGTTAGCGACGTTTATAAGCTTTAGCCTAGCTCTGAACCAGCTTCAATACCTTCTGGCAACAATGATAATGTAACCACATCATCCTTCTCTGCCGACAAAAGCATTCCTTCTGATACCTCGCCCATCATCTTACGTGGCTTCAAATTAGCAACAAACGCTACATTCTTGCCAACTAGTTGCTTAAATTCAGGATACCACTTCTTAATTCCTGAAAGAATCACACGTCCTTGTTCTGTACCATCATCTAGCTTAAAGCGTAGTAGTTTGTTTGATTTCTCAACTTCTGATACATCAAGAATCTTTGCAACTCGTAATTCGATTTTTTCAAAATCATCAAATTCAATTAATTCTTTACTTGGCACTTTAATATACTCCTTTGCAGGCACAGCCTTAGCTCCTGTCATCTCATCACGGATGTAAGTAACCTCTGCTTCAACATCAACACGCGGGAAGATTGGCTCACCCTTAGCAACGACCTTACCGCCGGTTGGTAAGTCAGTATACTTCAAATCTTCAATTGAAAGATTTGAACTAGCTAGTCCAAGCTGGGTAAAGATTTGATGTGGTGCAACTGTAAGCATTGGCTGCAATAGGATTGCAACCACGCGCAATGCACCAGCCAAGTGGGCCATTACTGAAGCAAGTTGTTCACTAGCTGTTTCATCCTTAGCTAAGGTCCAAGGTGTTGTTTCGTCAATATACTTATTTGCCCGTGAAATTAACTTCCAAACTTCAGCCAAAGCATCGGCCGTTCTTAGCTCTTGCATATTTTGATTATAGCTAGCAATCACCGCATCAGCCGTTGCAACCAAGTCTGCATCATAATCAGTTAAACCAGTCTGTAAGGCTGGGATAACCCCATTTTCATACTTATTAATCATTGCAACCGTTCGATTGAGTAAGTTACCCAAGTCATTGGCCAAATCATAGTTAAGCTTTGATACGAAGTCTTCAGGTGTGAAGATACCATCGTTACCATAAGGCATTGCCTTTAGGAGGTAATAGCGAACGGCATCAATTCCATAACGCTCAGCCAAGGTATCTGGGTAGACCACGTTACCTTTTGACTTTGACATCTTACCATCACGCATTGTCAACCAACCATGACCCAGTACTTCCTTTGGCAAAGGTAGTCCCAAGGCATGCAACATAATTGGCCAGTAAATCGTGTGGAAGCGGACAATTTCTTTACCGACTAGTTGTACGTTAGCTGGCCAGAACTTATCAAATAGTTCCGTATTATCTGAACCATAACCCAAGGCAGTAATATAATTTGACAAAGCATCAATCCAGACATAAACAACGTGTTCTGGATCTGATAATACTGGTACACCCCACTTAAAGGCAGTCCGGGTAACCGCAAGATCTTCCAAACCTGGCTTAATAAAGTTAGTAATCATCTCATTCATGCGAGATTCAGGTTGGATAAATTCTGGATGCTGTTGATAATAATCGAGCAACCAATCAGCATACTTACTCATTTTAAAGAAATATGATGATTCTTTAACAAGCTCAACCTCATGACCAGAAGGTGCCTTACCACCAATCATGTTGCCAGCCTCATCACGATAAACTTCAGCTAGTTGTGATTCTGTAAAGTACTCTTCGTCATCAACGGAATACCAACCTTCATATTCACCTTTATAAATATCACCTTGGTCTAAGAAGCGTTGGAAAATCATCTGAATTGCTTTTTCATGGTCCGCATCAGTTGTACGAATAAAGCCATCATTGGTGATATCCAAAGACTTCCACAAAGCTTGAATATCAGCAGCCATGCCATCTACATATTCTTTAGGAGTCATTCCCAACTTTTCAGCTTTTTGCTCAATTTTTAAACCATGCTCATCTGTTCCAGTTAAGAAATACACGTCTTCATTTAATAGACGATGATAACGTGCAGCTGCATCAGCTAAAACCGTTGTGTATGTGTTACCGATGTGCAGTTTACCAGATGGATAGTAAATTGGTGTTGTAATGTAGAATGTTTTTTTGTCTGCCATAAGTTCCTCCCGTATAGCAAATGAGCTATACGCTATTTTTATACTAATAATTACTGCTTTTAATTATAGCAATAATTAGCCCTTTAGCGCTAAATAAATTAACACATTTAAGTATTATACAAAAAAAGTGGAAGTAATCAGTTGATTACTTCCACCTCTCTGTATTAAGCGAACGACGGGAATCGAACCCGCATTCCCAGCTTGGAAGGCTGGAGCACTAGCCATTGTACTACGTTCGCATAGCATCGCGATGTCCTATCCTCGCAGGAGGCGATCCTCCAACTACTTTTGGCGCTACTGAGCTTAACTTCTGTGTTCGGTATGGGAACAGGTGTAT
>NZ_DF820499.1 GCF_000691805.2 Weissella oryzae SG25
AAGCGATTCAATCAGTGGTTCAGATTCAACGTCCGATTCATTGAGTGATTCAATTAGTGGTTCAGACTCAACGTCCGATTCATTGAGTGATTCAATTTCAGGTAGTGATTCAACGTCCGATTCATTGAGCGACTCAATCAGTGGTAGTGACTCAACGTCCGATTCATTGAGTGATTCAATCAGTGGCTCAGATTCGACATCAGATTCACTAAGTGACTCAATCAGTGGTTCAGACTCAACATCTGACTCATTAAGTGATTCAATGTCAGAATTAGATTCAGAAAATGCAATGAATCAAACGTTGCCAAATACGGGAATGGAAAATTCTGAAATGCTGCAAGTGTTTGGCGAACTGCTACTAGCATTAACATTGTTAGGACTTAAGCGGAAAAATAAATAGACATGTCATAGATTTATAGAATTGAATTGTAATTTTGACATGCAAACTTCTTAATTAAAAAAGGTACCAATGAAATTAATTTTCCATTGGTACCTTTTTTAATTTACTTTTATATTAGAGGAGGAAGTGTATAAATAGATTCAATAATTAAATTATTAAGCTAGAATTTATTTTCATAAATTTTTTGTGAAAATAAATTTGTGGTTATAATCTGTAATACGATAATTTATGCTATATTTAACTTAACATTATAGGTAGGTGATAAATATCGACACAAAGATTAGCAAAAAATTAATTATTGAAGCAGCATGGGGCATACTTGAAAATGATGGCCTGGATTCCTTGAGCATGCGCAATATTGCAAACGAATTGGGGATTAAAGCGGCTACATTATATTGGTACTTTCCAAACAAATTAGCGCTAATGACAGCACTAAGTGATGCTGTAACAGCAACAGTAATTTCAAAATTTACATATTCAAATGACTGGCAGATTGATTTATTAAATAATGGTTTAACTTTTTCCAGAGAGCTAAGGGAAAAACCTTATTCAGCAGATTTGATTGTATCTATGCCACCAAATTCTGAAAAATATCTGATGTTGATGGACCGGCTCTTGCAAATTATTGATCATTTAGCCCTATCAGATTTGGAAAAATTTTATTCAATATCAATTTTTCAAGATCAAATATTATCTTTTGAAAGAGATTTTTTGCTTCAACAAAATACTGTGCGCAGTAGAGAGCACAGTATTTCAAACATCCCCGATATTCCAGTGTTATCACGCATATTTAACCAAGGCCTTTTTAGACACTTTGGACAAGAAAGTATGTTAGCTTGGAATCTTAAAATGATTATTGCTGGAATTGACCAGGCAACAAAAAAATAAGAAAAGGTTCAAAATTTTGAACCTTTTTTATTTACAATGTTATCTAACACCGTTAGACAAAAGGAGAAATTATGCAAAATATTGTATTAGATGAAAAAGTTTCAATGAAAAAAGTTATCCCAATTGTGATGACAATTTCAGTTGGGATGTTGTTGGTCATGATGGATACAACAATTATGAACATAGCAGTTCCAACGCTTAATAAAAGCTTTAATACGTCATTGAAGACCGTTCAATGGGTGATTACAGGCTATACATTTGCATTAGCAGCCGTTATACCATTATCTGGTTGGCTTGCTGATCGCTTTTCAGATAAAAAAGTATTCTTTAGTGCGATTGCTTTGTTTACTTTTGCTTCGTATTTATGTTCTTTAGCGTCATCAATTGATTATTTAATCTTGTTTAGAGTGATTCAAGGGCTTTCCGGAGGAATCGTTGGGCCAATCGGTATGGCATTATCATGGAAGGTTATTCCACAAGAAAAAAGAGGCGCATTAATGGGTCTGCTAGGCTTACCCATGCTGATTGCACCAATTGCTGGTCCACTACTAAGTGGTTGGTTACTAGACATCGCCAGTTGGCATGCTGTTTTCTTGATTAATATTCCAGTTGGCTTAGTTGCTTTGTTTCTTGTTTATAAATTTATTCCGACTAGTAAAGAAATTCAAAATGAAAAATTAGATTGGAAGGGTCTATTATTAGCACCGATAGGCTTTTTGAGTATTTTGAATGGTATTAATCGGCTTGGCGGTCATAGTTTAAATGATGCTTTAACATCTGGATTGATAATTTTAGGAGTTCTTCTGATTATTGTTTTTTACTTTGTTGAGTTAAAAAGTAAGAATGCTTTAATGGCAGTTGAAGCATTTAAGGATGGTAGATTTGTTCGTGGAATATTGGTTAGTTGGCTAAATCAGATTGTCTATTTTGGGACAATGTTATTAGTACCATTATTCTTACAGACAGCGAAGGGATATTCGCCATTACATGCTGGTGAGATGTTAGCACCTTTAGCGATTGCTTCATTCGTCGGAATGGTGATTGGTGGGAAATTGTTTGATCGTTGGGGAGTGAGGGCAGCTGCGCTTCCTGGAGTAGCACTCATGATAGCTGGAATTTATTTATTGACTGGGCTAAGTGTTACGACGAGTTTAACACAATTGATAAGTATGATTTTGTTGCTTGGCGTTGGACAGGGTATGACAATGATGCAAATTAGCACGTATAATTTGTCAGTTGCTCCTAAAAATGTAGTCACCAGAATTACTCCGATGATAAATTCAGCAATGCAAATTGTTAATTCTTTAGCTGTAATTTTGCTAAGCAACGTGCTAACTAAAAATATTGCTCAGGCCACAAAGAGCCTTGACGTGTTTAATCAAGCTGCCTTTAAGAAAAGCATAATTGAAGCATATGGTACGACATTCTGGTTGCCACTAGGTCTATTAGTCGTTAGTTGGTTATTGGTAACAACCTTATCAAATAAAACTAACAAAGTACAAAAGAGCCAAACTGTTTAAACAATAAATTATTAAGTGTTAGTGACCTAATTAAGACCTCAAAGAAGTGTAGGACTTACTACACTTTTTTGAGGTCTTTTAATAGCCCAAAGGAGTAAAATTACACCTTTATGAAGGGGAAGCAGTATTATATTATTTATCGAAGTAATCTTTCAGGGTTACTAACAAAAGATAAATTAGTCAAAAAAAGAACAACCATAGTTGTTCTTTTTGAAAAAATTTAGTTAGATTACTTACTTAAAAATTTGTGAAATCCCTTCTTTGTAAGAAGTGATTTTAAAGTTAGGGAAAGCCGTTTTGAATTTTTCACTACTAAAAAGGTTATCAACTTGATAGCGAGGTAATAATTCCTGTAACTCTTGCATTCTAGGATTAAAATATTTTAATAGTTTAAATAACCACATTTTTACGATAGTATAAGGAATCTTTTTATGTAAGATTTCCTCTGTTAATGTAATTATTTCTTTATATGATACTGGATCAGCACTCGGTAAATGCCATGTTTGTCTGTACGCGCTAGGTGTATTACCAATTAGCGCTATGGCCTTACTGGCATCTGGAGTCCAAATGAGAGTACGCAAAACTTGATCATTTACAGGAATGATTGGTTTCTTACCTTGTTTAATTCGATTAAACACCAGTGAGTTTGTTATGCTTTGTGTTCGGCCAGGGCCATAAAATTCTGGAGCCCGACAAATAACAGCCAATAAAGTATTATCCTTAATTGCTTGTAAAACAAGTTCTGCTGCCTGGGCACGAATGACTGATTTTCGACCGTTTGGAACAAAAGACGACGTTTCACTTTGAAGTTGATTATCCTTTGCATACATATAGGTATTATCAAAATACACAAATTTACTGTCATATTTTTTGGCAGCATTAATGACATTTTGTAAAATTCGTAAATATTGAGTTTCCCACAGTTGCGAATTCATTGGTAAACCGAGGGTGAAATACACGATATCACTATCTTTAACGGCCATATCAGCATCTTCTGCCAGCAAAAGGTCAGCTGGGACTAGCTGATCAGAATCGTGAATCCGTTGCGGATTTCTACTAACCAGTCGAATATCTTTTGAATAGTGCCGATAGAGGGTTTTAGCCAACTCGGTTCCAATCTGTCCATTACTCCCTAAAATTGTTTGCATAATTTTATTCCCCACAAAAGAATTGAATTTTTATGAATTTATGAGCATCTAGTCCCAAATTTTGAAGCTCTATGCTAAAGCTTTAATTAGCAATTCAGCAACTAATTTAGGTGAGAAGGGATTTTGGCCAGTGATTAGCCGACCATCTTGAACTGCGTAAGGCTTGTAAGCGCGTTTCTTCATGAAGATACCACTCTGTTCATGAACTATTTTTTCATTTAGAAAGGGTACTTCTCTAAATTTCCCACTTAGGTACTCTTCGCTCGTTGTAAAACCTGTGACCTTCTTTTGGGTAAGAAAAGCTGAGCCATCTTGATTAGTTAAAGGAAATAGGCCGGCAATGCCATGACATACGGAACTAATATAACCATTATTTGCGTATATTTTTTCAGCAATTTTAGCGATTTGTAAATTATCCGGAAAGTCCCACATTACACCATGCCCACCGGTATAGTATATAGCAACATAATCATTTGGATTAACTTCGACTGGAGCTAATGAATTTTGAAGTGCCTTAGTCAAAAACTTAGGATCGCGATACATTGTGTAAATTTCTTTATTTGCATATTTTAAACTTCTGGGGTCAATTGGTACATAACCACCAAGTGGACTCATATAGTCTACATCAATATTAGCTTTTTTTAATTCGGTCACAAATTCAGTTGCCTCACCTACCCATAAACCGGTAGCATCATCATTATTACCGTAGGTTGATATATTTGTTAAGACAACAAGCACTTTTTTCATGATTAAAATTAACCTTTCTAACTCTTTTTTTTGATAATGATACTCTAAATCGGTTAAACTGTACATATGATTAACTTGTAAATTATGAATATATTGTATTGGCATTATTATAGTTATCTACATAATTAAGCTGAAATAAGCTGTTTTTTATAAATCATGAAAATAGTAGAATCCTCAACAATATGCGATTATTAAACAACATACATTAAAAAAGGTTCACACTCAGTAAAACACCGAGAGTGGACCAATATCTGAATATCAAATATGATAGGGCTAATTTTTAGGGTAAACTTCATACTTGTAATCCATTGCTTTGGAGCTTTCTAAGCTAATGGGTTGGTTAGAAATAAAAATTTTAGGCTCAATTTATGAAATTTATTAATAAACATTTTAGAGGTTAGACTTAAAGAAAGGCACAAGTTGTTCAATAGCTGCATTAACAGCTTTAGGCTGATCATATAAATCATAATGTGAAACGCCGGGTAAGACCGTTAGATGTTTATTCTTTGAAGCGGCTTTATTATAGATTTCATAAGCAAAGCGGTATGATCCAAAACTACCCGGTCTATCACCAACCACCATTTCTAGCGGTTGATTGAGCAGCTTTTCAACCAAATTTACTGGATCATAGTTAAGTAATAAGCCAAAACTGGTGAAGAGAACTTTATTTGGTGAAAAGGAATCTTGGCCTCGCGGTGTTCGATAGTAATCAACGGCCTCTATAACATCTATGTCATTTAGTTGCATTTGGATACGTTCAGACTGATTATTCGGAATCCATTGTGTTATTAGGGGCTCTGAGCCGGTGGCTTCGGCTGTACGTTGCTTAGCAATTTGCTCTAAGGTTGCAATTAAGGCATCATCTGGCCCAAATGATTCACGATAGGCTCCTCCGGCGCTTGCAGCAGATACAGTTCCAATTGCTTTAATACGCTTATCGGTTTTTGCTGCATTAATGGTGTAACCACCCCCAGCACAAATTCCCATTGCACCAATACGACTGTTATCGACAAAGGGAAGTGTATTTAAATAGTCGATGGCGTACATAATATCAGTTGTTCTATTAGCAGGATCTTCGATATAACGGGGTTCACCTTCACTTTGACCTTGATAAGAGGCATCAAAAGCTAATGCTAGAAAGCCATTTTCAGCCAGTTTTGTAGCATAAATACTTGAAGTTTGATTCATATCAGCGCTCGTCGGATGGGTTATGACAATTGCTGGTTGTTGAATTTGTTCACTAAAATTTTCTGGGAAAAATAGCCGACCAGCCAAATTGAAATGACGTCCTTTGAATTTTATATTATTAGTAGTAATCATTGTGGTTATCTCGCTTTCTATTTCTATGTTTAGTAGTATAGGTAAGAAAGTAAGGAAGATACATACCAAGTGCATTTTAAATGTTACTTTAGTAACATTTTGAGTTGATTTGTTACATCAGAGGGGGAGCTGAGAAATCGATAAACGAAAAGAAAAAACTTTAGCCGGAATTGGGTTAGCTTTTGAAAAGCTCTTATCAGAAAAGGCTTTTGATGAAATTACGATTACTGACATAAGTAAGGAAGCTAATATAGCACGTAAGACTTTTTATAATTATTATGAGGATAAGTATGAATTAATTGATAGGTTAGCATCTTTAACCTTCTTAGAACTAGAAAAATTAAGTCATGGTAATTTAGCTATCTCACATCAAGAGCGAATCGTAGTATGGCTGAAGTATATAAAGGAACGGCAAGCATTGTTCCATGTTTTGTTGACAATTGAAAGGACGTATTCTTTTCGGGTTAAGTTTATAGATTACTTGCGAGATAGTCTTAGAAAGCATGGAGATTTTAAAAATAATGAACTTAGTTTGCAATTTTACGCTAACGGCGTTTTGGGGTTAGTCAACACTATGATTGATAATAGAATAGAGACAAACGTTAATGATGTAGCAATTGAAATTAATAAACTTGTACCAATTGTCTTTTTAGATTAGACTACACTAACAAAAGCGGTTAGGCCTTATTTAAGGAGTATTTTGGCTATAAAACTATGTTAAATAGTAACCCTAGTAAGTAATCAGGATTGAACAAGAAGATAAAATAATTTATTACAACAAATAAAACCACTTAACTTTAAATCAAATTAGATTTATAGCTAAGTGGCTTTATTTTTTTATATTGATGCCTAGTAAAAAGTAATTCAACGCTAAATTTTATAATTTTCAACTAATTTATTGTCAAAGCACTAATGCTAATCAAACCTTTCTACAATGATTCCCGATTCTCAATGGTTGAAGGGATTTTGGTCTTCACGTTCTCTATAGGTGATGCGTTATTCAAAGCGTCGAGGATTTTACTTGCAGCTGTTTGGCCGATTTCTAATGGATGTTGAATGATTGCGGAAATATTCGGCGTTATTAAATCAGCAAAGCCATTATCATCATAACCAATAACACCCACATCATTGGGGAAATCAAGCTGATTTTTTCTGAGGAATCGGATGACTTCCCAGAGAATTTCACCATTTAAAGCATAAATAGCGCATTTAAGGTTAGCATTTATTTGATTGATAACCATATGCTGCCAGTTGTCATTTTGGTCAATATCAATGACATTAACAGTTATTTCAGTCTCAACGAGGCTTGTGGTTAGACCATTTACACGATTCTTTCGACTGCTAATATTTCTAGTGTTGTTGGTCAAAACGATAATATGTTCATAGCCTTTATCCTGGAGAATTTGACCAACTATAAAAGATTTATCGTAATTATCTGATACCACGGATGGCCAGATATGCTGATCAATATAGCGATCGACTTGAATTGTTAAAATTTTTGAATCAATTAGATTTTGATACTGGTTGATGTCATTAGTCAGTGGTTGAATAATGACCGCATCAGCTTCATCTGCAATTAGTTTTTGAATATTCATAAATTCAATTTTAGTTGAATTATCAGCATCCATAATCATGACTTGATAAGGAGAGTTAGCAAAAGCATCATTAATGCCTTTGAGTAATCGTGATGTATAAGGATTAGAAATGTCAGCAACAGAAATCCCAATTAAATACGAGCGATGATTTTTAAGGGATTGAGCACTGCGATTAGGCTGGTAATTTAAGTCTTCAATCGTTTGCTCAATCTTTTTTTTCGTGTCAACAGACATATTGTTATACTTTTGATTTAAAAATCTGGAAACGGTGGTCTTTGAGACCCCAGCAGTGCGAGCAATATCATTAATAGTCGTTTTCTTCATAATAGGGCAATTATACACTAAAATTAATTAAAAAATTTGACAGCACATTTGGAAGCGATTACAATATATTTTGTAAACCGGTTTCCGAAAACGATACACCAAATTATTTAATTTTGAAAAAACAAGAGGGCAAAAAAATGGAAGAAACTAAAATGCGGATTGATCCTCATCAATTCGCAATGACATTTATTAGTTCAATGCGGGGAGAACATCAAGCACATAAATCGACCGAGCAACTTGCAAAAGATGCGTTGACAAGTTATTTATCGGCATATTTTTTGATTGAGAAGTTTAATGAGCTTGATGCAAAAAATTTTAGTTCAGACTCAACAAGTGATTGGCACCAGTTGTCATTTGATGAGTTGCTAGCCAAAGTTACAGAGCTAAATAAATATTGAGGTGACAAAAATGAATGTAGCACAAATTGTACTAAATAATTTAGTTTTCGATAAAGAGCATCAAGCAGGTGAAAATCAATTAACGATGTTAAAAAAAGCACTTGAATTTAACATTAGTCAGGTGGAACTCCGGCGTGAATATTTCTTTGATATTGAGAATGAAATTAAAGATATTAAAAATTTCACGAATACGCATGGAATAAAATTGTTTTATTCAGTACCAGATGAATTATTTATTAATGGTGAATTAAATACAAAACTTGATATGTATTTTGCAGAAGCTCAAGCAATGGGAGTTTCGGTTATTAAATTTAACATTGGTGAATTTGATGACATTAGAGCAAAACAGCTTGAAAAGTTGGCTATGTATTCAAAAATTCTTGATCAAATGAATATTGAAAATAACCAAATTAAGTCAATGGGTAGCATTTCAGCTATTCAAAAATTTATGGAAATTATGGTGGAGCATGACTTAGCAATTGGTTATGTCTACGATATGGGTAATTGGCGTTACGTGGGTGAAAATGAAATGAAGGCAGCACAAGCTTTAAGGCAATACGTTAAATATATTCACGTTAAGGATGGTCTTGGCTTTGCTAGTGATAGCAAAACCGTTCCTTTGGGGCAGGGTGAAATTGACTGGCCAGCTATTTTGGCGATTTTGCCTAAAATGCTCCCAGTTGCATTGGAGTATCCAGTAAATTCTGATTTAGAAATTATCGATGGTATTGAAAGGTTAAAAGCTGAGGGTTTGACATGACAAATATTATTATTAGTTCATTGCTGTTATTAACATTCTTAGGTTTTATTTTCTATATTGTCAAAGGTGGAAACCTAATGATTGGTTTCTTTATTATGGCAATTCTATGGTCAATAATTGGCTTAGTACCTCTAAGTGTGGTGATGCAAAAGGTGATTGCTGAACCCGCCTTAAATTATGGGTCCACCATTATCTATATTGTCTTTGGTTCTTGGTTTGGCAGAGTTTTAGTGGATACAGGAATTGCTGGTTCAATTTCCTTAAGGACACAAAAGCTAGGTAAGAAAGCGCCAGTCCTGGCAACAATTGTTATCATCTTAGTAACTGCCTTAATTTTCTCATCTGCTTATGGTGTTGGATCAGTTATGGCCATTGGGGTTATCCTAATTCCAATTTTATTGTCAATTGGGGTACCGTTAAAAGTTGCAATTCCAACTTTTACTATGGCCATTGGTTCAGCAATGTATATTAACGTTGTGCTTTTTAATCAAATCAAAGTCTTTTTCCCAACGGTTAGTTATTCTGGAAAGTATTTGTCTTTTGGAATTACAGCAATGATTGTCCAATTAGTTGGCATTATTATCTTTGTCTTATTTCACAGCAAGAGTATTAAAGATGACCATATTGATGTCATTGAAGCTGAGCAAACTAGTGAGAAAACAGAACGAGTTAATCCGATTACGTATGTTATCCCACTATTACCAGTTATGTTTAATTTGCTGTTTAAATGGGATGCGATTCCGGCCTTGTTAGTATCAACCATTATCGCCTTACTCTTAACTGGCAAGATGAAATCATATAAAAAACTAGTTGAATTTATTAATAAGACAACTAGTCAGGCAATTAATGATATTGCTGGTTTGATAATGTTTTTGATGTCCCTAATCATGTTCGTTGGTGCTGCCACGATTAATGTGCCACGGTTTAAGGGCTTAATTGAGGTAATCTTACCGCATAGTACCTTGGTGCTTGCAATTGCAATTGGAATTTTAGCACCGCTGGCCTTATTCAGAGGACCACTGCATGTTTGGGGAGCTGGAGCCGCTACAGTATCAGTATTAGCCGCAACGCATACATTCAATCCAATGTTTTTGTTGCCACTGTTCTATACCGTAAGTATCATGGCCGTATCAATCGACTTAACGCAGTCATGGAATACATGGTCATTAACTTACTCGAAGTTAGATGCTAAGACGTATCTTAAAATGGGTGTACCAATTATGTGGCTCATTACATTTATTAATACAGTCCTTGTTTATCTTTTCTTTGGACATTAAATTTAATTAGAAATAGGAGAATGTATATGACTGAATTATTGACACTAGGTGAGCCAATTGTCACCTTTGCAGCAACAGATGCAGATCAAGGCTTAGTCGATAGTATAAACTACTACAAATTGCTTGGTGGAGCTGAACTTAATGTAATGATTGGTGCAACTAGATTGGGTCATTCTACAAATTATGTTTCGCAGGTTGGGGCAGACCCATTAGGTGAGTTTGCAATTAAAAATATCGAAAAGTTTGGGGTTGGTACAGAATATATTAGTACTGATTCAACTAATTGGACGGCGTTTCAACTAAAAGAACGGGTTTCAGCGGGTGATCCAAAAACCTTCAACTTTAGAAAAAATTCAGCGGCAGCCCATTTAAAGAAAGACATTATTGATAAGATTGATTTGTCTAACGTTGCCATGACACATTTATCAGGTATCTTCCCAGCAATTTCTGAAACAGCTAGAGAAACCTTTGAATATTTTGCCCAAAAAATGTTGGCAAATAATATTCCAACAACCTTTGATCCAAATTTGCGTCCAGCTTTGTGGGAATCACAGGAAAAAATGACGACGACAATCAATGAATTGGCAAAATATGGTCAGATTGTTTTACCTGGAATCGATGAGGCCGAAATTCTAATGGGTTCAAGTGAGCCTGAAGAAATTGCGGACTTTTATCTTAATAATAGTGAGGTTACAAAAACAGTTATTGTAAAACTTGGCCCTGCTGGTGCATATGTTAAAAATGAAGGTGAAGAGGCTGGCCAGCTAGTACCAGGATTTAAAGTAGAACACGTTGTTGACACGGTCGGGGCAGGTGATGGTTTTGCATTAGGCGTTATTACTGGTTTGATAGATGGATTAGATATGTATCATGCTGTCGAACGTGGAAATATAGTAGGGGCTTTGCAGGTCCAGACGCCAGGGGATAATGATGGTTATCCCACACCGGATGAGCTTGCAAAATTTATAGCGATGAATAAAGGAGAATAAAATGTCAGAACAAATCGTATTTTTACCAGATGATATTCCTGCTGTTGGTAAGGAACTCTTAGCGCAGGCAGGCTTAGAAGTAGTTATTGGGTCAGGTCGTGATAAACAATTAATGATTTCTGAAGGTGCGAAAGCCAACGCAGTCTTAATTGGCACTCAGAAGTTCGATGCAGAAATAATGGATAGCATGCCAAATTTAAAGGTGATTGCACGAAATGGTGTTGGCTATGATTCTGTTGATATTGAAGCAGCAACAAAGCGTGGGATTCAAGTTGTTAATACACCAACTGCACTATCAGGTTCAGTGGCGGAAACAGCTGTTGCAGAGTTGCTAGCTATCAGTAAGAATCTTTATCAAGATTCAAAGGCATTGAATGAGGATAACTGGAACTATCGTAAGACTCATTTGGGCCGTGATTTATATGGTAAAACCGTTGGAATTCTTGGCTTTGGTCGAATCGGCCAAATGGTTGCGCAAAAATTACAAGGTTTTGAGGTTAAAATTATTGCAGTTGATCCATTTGCCAAGGCAAAGGATAACGTAACGATGGTTGAACGAGATACTTTGTTTAAGGAAGCCGATTATGTGATGGTACATTTGCCAGCTATACCAGAAACTGAGCATTCAATTGGCAAAGCTGAGTTTGATATGATGAAGGATGACGCCTATATTATTAATATGGCACGTGGAAGTATAATAGTTGAAGCTGATTTAGTGGATGCTTTGAAAAAGCATACCATTGCGGGTGCAGCCCTTGATGTCTTTGAAGCAGAGCCATTGCCAATATCAGATCCTTTAGTTGGTTTAGAAAACGTTTTGCTAACGCCACATATTGCTTCTAATACAGTTGAAACTAAGCGTCGTATGGCCATTGATGCGTCAAATGATATTATCAGTGTCTTGAAGGGCGAAGAACCGAAGTTTAAAGTTAATCATATTTAATAATAAAGAAGCATTCAATTCCTTTAAAATTGAATGCTTTTTTTATGGCTGCTCGATTGCTTATCATAAATTGTAACCTTTTACATAAGCAGTATTTTACGTTTTTTAGTACTAATTGCTGAAACTAATTGGCAGGATAATTATAAATTAAAAAGTTTTACTTACGAGAAGGATTTTAATCTGCTATATTAAATATTTGATAACTAAAAGGGGGGCATTTTATGCCAAGTAATTTTAAAGAAGAAGCGTTTTTTACGGCCTTAATGGCAGGCTTAATGGTTTTAGGTATGACAATGTATAATGTTGTGCTACATAATGGCTTAGCAATTTCAAGTATCCTAGATGGTTTATTAGGCTATCCACTTGCTTTACTAGTAGCAGTTATATTTGATATGGTACTCGTTGGACCAATTGTTAAAAAGATTGTTTTTGGTTACATTAGAAGAAATAACTTAAAAGATGTAAAGCCACTTTTTATTGGCTTAGCAATTTCAAGTATGATGGTTTTAGGTATGGTAACGTTGATGTCAATTTTTGGCATGATTATGTCACCAACTCAGGGGTCAAGCTTAGTAGCAATTTATGGGCATACCTGGCTATTTAATTTAATTGTTGCATTACCGTTGCAATTGTTGTTAGTTGGTCCATTTTCAAGAAAAATGTTGGCATTAATCCAAAATTAGAGTGGATTACTCATATAATGAATAAAGAGCCTGTCATGTTTTGACAGGCTCTTTATTATTTGTATGTAGTGCCAAATATTTAAAGCTAGGAATAGTGAATGCTTTAGATTGGTACTATTATAGTAGGAAAATGTTCAGATAAGTTATTAATGTTTAATAGATAACTTTTAGTTTAAATATTGTTGCTAGCAATATTGTTAAGACTAAGATTTTATTTTATTAGATGACTTTTTGTTAGTGCTAACTAGATAATCAGCGAAAATATTACCCAATACACCAATACCAAATACACCAGCTAACATTGCAACCATAATTTCTAATGGTAAAGTACCAAACTTTAAGGGGTTACTGTTTATCATCAAAGCAACTACGACAGTTGCCATCCCCGTCAACCAAGCAGCACTGTCAATCCAACGGTTTACTGCTGGAATGGCACCAAGTAAAATGGCGCTTGCACCCAGAGCGCTCGTTACTATATACAATGTTGTTTGAGGAAAGGTAGTTAGTCCCGGTAAAATTACATCAAGTAGGCCAAGGGGGATACCTAACCATAGACCAAAGAGAATCCGCCATTTATTTTGGTTTTGGTTTCCGGCAGCAACAAAGAGGCCGGCAGAAATAAGCGCAATGGCACCTACTGTAACACCAAGATGTGGTGCTAAAACAGCCCAAGCAGGTGGAACTAAAGCAATGAAAAGGGCTACTGCGGAGCTTCGCTTATATATTTTAATTACTTTCATACGGAATTCCTACTAAAAATGTAAAGGTCATTGACACTTAAGTTAAGTACAACTATTTTTATTTGAAAATAATCGCTGGCTAATCATTTATTCAAAAGGGACTTTGCCCAGACCACCTAGTTCATGTAAACGGCCGCCCACCTCTAAGTCAAGGGTCTTACCATCTGCAAGTTCAACTGCTTCGGCCTTAAAGCCAGCAGCGTTAATTAAAACTTCGATTGAGTTTTTGGCTTCGGCCTTAGCTGAGTAATAATATAAAATAGCTTTTGGATCCAAATGAGCAGAGTCAGAGAGGGAACTAGCTTGTAGTGTGCCAAAGGCTTTAACATAGCTAGCTGATATAGGCAGTAGTTGCTGTAAAATTTCACCAGCTGCCGTTTTGTCTGGCAAATTTTTGTAAACATTGCCATTTTCATCAAAAGCAATTGGATTTGACGGATCAATGATAATCTTATCAGCTAGTGCTTTAAAGTTATTATTGATAAACTGCATTTGTTCAGCAAACCAAATCGACAAGATTAGAATGTCAGCTTTTTGCAAGGCAACATCTGCAGTAACTGCTGAAAAGTTATTACCTAATGTTTGTGCCAATTGTTCAGCCTTCTCTTGGTGAGTGTTAACCAATAAAATTTCTTCATTAGAGTTAGCTAAGTCATTAGCGATGGCTGATCCGATACTTCCAGTTCCGATAATTGCTATTGTCATGTTACTTACCCCAGTTCCATAAATTTAGTTAACTCGCTTCTGATTTAACTATCGAAAAGTAAGTTATATCTAAATTATAAGCTCCAATCGAGGAATGTCAATCTAATTAGGGGATTATCATAATACTTTTGATTGGTAAGAAAATAGTTAAAGTAATTGATAGTTGAAGTGGTTTTAGTTGTTTAGCTTTGCGTAAAAGTGAATAATTTAAAGTAGTTTGGGATTAAAAATAGTTGAAACCTACTATCTAGGCAGGAAGTTTTAAATTTTTTTAAATAGGCAAAAATAATATCTACATATATAAATTTGTCAAGTAAAGAGTACTGACATATCCAAAGACTGTTTCTAAAAATTACTTATATATTGTTAATAATAAAAGGATTAGCTGTTTTTATAGTTACCCCTATAAAGGGTAACTTACTCATCCAGAACATAAATACTAAGCCATAATATTATATATTAAGCGAAATATTTCAAAATATTAGTACAAGTTAAAAGAATAAATTAAGCTTGAATGATTTTTAAAATTATCATATAATTCTCTTGTACAAAAACTTGTACAATATTGTTTATTTTAGAGGAGATTGGTTAATTATGACGTATAAGGTTGTTTTATCTAGCGTTTCTGTTTTAGCTGCTTTAGTTGGGGTTGGTATTAGTACGGTTGGGGTTGCAAATGCACAAAGTAATTTGCCTGCCGCAACTAGCACTAAGCAAAACGATGCGAGTGGTTCTGTGTCTGGCAAGTCTGATGCAACGGTTAAGGTTGAGCAAGGTTACTTGACACTTGATGCTGTTCCAGATATGAACTTTGGAATGACTGCTCAAACAAAGACAGCTAATAAGAATATTCCATTAGTTAGCAATGCTGGTTTGATTGATGATGATGGTAACGATTCAGGTATGTTGAAGGTTACTGATTCACGTGGTACAGATGATGGTAAGACCGTTACTACTATGCCATGGAATTTGACGGCACAATTAGGTTCATTTAGTTCTGCTTCTGGAGCCGCTTTGACTAGTTCAAGCGACTGGGCAATTCATTTGAACCAAACAGCAGGTACAAATTCTGTTAGTGCAGCAAATATGCCGGCTGTTTACCAACCAGTTTTGACATCTGGTGATAATGCTGAACATCAAGTGCTAAAGTCATCACAAGGTAATGGTACTGGAAGTACTACCGTTTATTATAATAAGGCCAACGATGCTTCCTTAGATATGGGAGCAAATGTTCCAGCTGGACAATATGATGCACCAATTACTTGGACGTTGAATGCAACACCTACTTCGGCCTCAAATTAATATTCGGGCGAAATAATTAATATAACTATGGGCCCTTTGTATTAAGGGCCTTTTTATTAGAAAAAATAAGTCAAGGGAAATACAAAATATGTTAAAAAAAAGCACAATGTTAAGTCTGGCTTTTTTACTCACTATTCTCGGTTTTTCATTTTTATTTAGTACGAGTTCACAGGCAGCTGGGACATCAGATATAGCAATATCACCAGTTTATCCAAGTAATCAAATCAGTAAAAATGGTATCTTTGATCTAAAAGTAGAGCCAGGTCAGACGCAAACAGTTTCAATGAAAATTGCTAATTTGTCAAAGGAAGCCAAGACATTAAAAATAACTGCCACAACTGCGTATACCTCTGATGGCGGTGTTTTGGCAATTGACCGTGATACTATTCCAAAAAGTGAAACCTTGAAATATAAGTTTCAAGATCTCGTTGCTAAAGATGATCGGACTAAGACCCTTGAAATTCCGGCGAATCAAATTTTAGAAGTCCCTTTTAAATTGAATATTCCACAAAATAAATTTGATGGATTAATTGTTGGGGGTCTTTTGGTACAAACTGACAACACAGCTAATCCAATCAATAATAAAGGTGTTAGTGTAAAGAACAAGTTTGCATATGCAATGAGCGTGGTGCTTAAAGAGCAAGATCAGACAGCGGAACCTAACGTTAAGTTAGGAACAATTAAGGCTGGAAAAGTAGGTAGCTCGATTAAAGTTAAATCGGAATTTAAAAATACAGCACCAGCTATTGTTAGTGATATGAGTGTTGATTCAGTTATTACAAAAAAAGATTCAAACATTGTTATGGGTAAGACAACGCAAAATGGAATGAGCATGGCACCAAATTCACAATTCAGCTTTGCAAACAATTGGAGTAAAAAAAATATTTTACCTGGAAGTTATCACTATAAGGCTACGGTACAAACTGCTGATGGGCATCATTGGCTGTTAGAAAAGGATTTTAAGATTAGTATTGCGGATGCTGTATTGTTGAATGATCATTATAATCCTTGGATTAAGTATATTGTATTGGTAATTATCTTGATAATTCTTGCATTAATCGTTTGGTATATTGTGAAGAAACGGAAACAAAATAAGAAGGAAGTAACTGAATAATTTAGTAAGTTTAATACGAATAAAAGGAAAACATAGATTATGAAAAAATTCGCGATATTTTTCTTTATGAGTGCCGTAACTTTAATAATGTTTTCAAGTTTAAAAAATGTTAGCAAGGCAGAAACTTATAGGAAGTCTGATACGACAATTCAAGTCAAACCAGATGGATCCAGTTCAAGTTCTGCAAGTGAAAAAAGTAGTAATACGAATACTATAGTTGAGCCAAACAATGAAAATCACCCAATGGTAGTGATTAAACCAGAAGAACTACCAGAAACTGGTTATTATCTTAATTGGGCGATTAGTGTATTTGGAATTGTATTGGTTGCTCTAAGTGCATATGCTTGGCATATGACTAAAAATAAGGATACAAAGTA
Organism: Weissella oryzae SG25; assembly: GCF_000691805.2. Classification (GTDB taxonomy): domain Bacteria; phylum Bacillota; class Bacilli; order Lactobacillales; family Lactobacillaceae; genus Weissella; species Weissella oryzae. Next base: position 17,231 of record NZ_DF820499.1, read on the forward strand.
GCAATGAAAAGGCTAAGTAGTGTAATTAAACTCGTCAATATTCTTTGGTTAAGCATATTTAGCCAGGCTGCGTTTGCAGAAGCGGCAACTTTTCAAGGTAAAAATTTAGTTTTTGATACGATGCCAGTCATGGAAGTTAAGACGGATAAGAGTAATATTTATGCCTTTAAGTACGCTGCCAACCAGGAATATACATTGAAAGCCAATATCACTAACATGAGTGAGCACCAGCAAAAATATCGGATTGAGTTGTTAAACGCTTTTGATAATCAAAATGGACAAATTGTCTATCAAGCCAATTCGGCAAAAAATGGTCTTAGAAATTTAGCAGCCAAGCCGACTAAGAATGGAACAGTGGCTGGTCATCAAGAGGTCGAAGTTGAACTTAAATTAACCGCACCTAAAACACCGATTAATGGAGTTAAATTAGGCGGCTTTGGTCTGACCGAGGTTTCAGATGAAAATACGGGTTATATCAAAAACGATATTTCTTTTGTAACGAGTGTTTTATTATCAGCAGATGACGATGTTGAAACAAGTGACCTTTCAACAATTAAGTTATTAAAAGTTAATTCGATATATTCAAAAAATGAGAAAGGGTATCAATTATCCTTCAAAAATTCTGGTAATAAGATAATTACAAATATGTCGGCCAATATAAATATTAATAATCAAACTAAGCAGGTCTTAAAGAATATTTCTGTAACACCAGATAGTGAGATGACGCTTTTTGTGCCTGACGAACAGCCAAATAATCAGATTAAAGCTGCTAAAGTAACGCTTAAAAAAGCCAGGCAAAGCCGATTTTTGACTTATAAAGGCCAAACAACTCCGGTAGTTAAAACTGATGAAAAATCATATTCAAAAATTTACATCTTATTAGGCATCGTCTTATTCATTATTTTAGGACTAGGTTGCTTTACGTTGATAAGAAGGGGAGAAAAAGATGGGCAATAAATGATCTTTATATCAATTTTTACTATTTATGATCTTGTTATTGCAAATTCTTAATAATAAATTGAATTGTGGGCTGTATATATAGGTTGTTGATAGTTAGTAAGTAATTTATTAAATAAAAATAAAAAGGATTTACCCTAATAATGAAATTAAAAAAATTTATTTTTATAATTTTTAGTATGTTTCTTTTGGTGTCTATAATTCCTGGTTTTATCTTGGGATCTAAAGCAGATGTAATTAACAATAATACGCAGGATGCTATTGGCACACCTTCAGACGCGCATCAACCATCTGATGACGGATTTTGGTTTATTTTAACTTTAAAGTCGGGATTTATTATTCAGCCACAATCTGAGCAAAATATAGTTGCTGGTGATAAACCTAAAATTGATGCCAATTTTGCTAATCAGAGTCTGAATCCTGGTGTTTCAGTAAAAATTATCAAATGGAGATGGGACACAAATAATAGTAAGTGGGTTAACGAGGGATCAACCGATTATTCAACTTCTTCGCAATTAATAACTGGGCGTACAGGAATTAGTACAGATAAAATTGATTCAATTCAAAATCCAGGAACATATTATTATCAAATTGCTGTTCTTAATGGTTTTTGGCCTATAAGAAAGACGTATTATTCACAACTTGCTAAAGTAAATGTTAGTTCCGTTCCCGTTCCATCTTATAGACTAAGCATTGATGCTCCTAATATAGTATTTGCTGGGCAGATTAATGGTAAAGATGCAGACATTGGATATGATGCTAAAGGAATTTTAACTCCAAATAATTCTACTGATTCAATTAAGTGGGTTGATTCAAATGATGTTAAGTTTTCTCCTAGTGAAGGTATAAATACTAAATTCTCTGTTCCTTCATCGCTAAATAATAAAATAAACAGTAGCACAGAAAAATCAGGAATTCCAGTACAATTAAATGCAACTGCTGGTAATTCTAATGCTACTAAGGAAGTATTGGTTGGCGGTTTGGCGGCAAAGTCTATTGTGAAAAATACATCTTTTAACTGGTCAATTGATGGATTAAGTGACTTTAAAAAAATTGCAGGAGATAATGTTACAAGCTGGAATTATCAGTGGAATTTCTTTGATGCAAATGGGAATAAGATTACTGATACTGATGGTATTAAGAACGTATCTGGTACAGTCCAAAATCTGGAGGATCTCAATAATACTAAAGTACTTACTGTCTCAAGTGGTAAATTTATGGACGCTGCATACGTTGCTTCTGAGAGTAATAAACCTTATAGTGCACAAATGATTCTTACTTTTAATATTTCAGGTCAATCTGTGACGGTGAAGACCAATAAAGCTAATCTATTTGTTACAGCTCCAAATAAATCAGTAAAGCTTCAAATGGAAGACACGATATTCAATAGAACATATGTTAATTCTCATGATGCTAGTAATACAGTGATAGACAACGTAATTAGTGGCGATTCAATTGAATATATTACTAAAGTTAACAATACTGAGGTTAATTCGAGATTAATTAATGGTAAATATGTATTTAATATTCCTAGTAAAACGAAGCTGAGTTCAATTAGTTTAGATGGCAATACGTTAAATTTAGGAACTGACTACACAGTGCAAGATCATGGAGCTTATCAGTCAATCACGATTACGCACCTAAACATTGACGGAGGAAGCTCAATCACTTTAGATGCAAAGGCAACGTTGAGTGCGGCTGATAATGCAGATTCATTTACTATGACACCGGAAATCAAGGGAAATAATATTGATGGTAGTACTTATCAACTTATGGGAACAGCTTTGAAAATTAACTATTCAAAGAACCTGTTAGCCCTAAGCCCTACCAATATTGACTTTGGTGGTCATCGCTTTGTCAATCATGATCAAATTATTAATCGTGAGGCAACCACTAATGCACCAAATAGTGTGCTTAACATTACAGATGCAAGAAGAAATCATTTACCTGTAAAGTTGTTTGTTAATCAAAATGGACCATTTAAATTACTTTCGGACCTTAATGTTGTTTTACCTTCACAATTGCGACTATATCAAAATAATAGTTTTGTAACTTTAGATAATAACCCCGTTGAAATCGCTGAAACAAAATCTGGGGATCAAGTTAAATCAGTCATTTGGACTAAAGATGAGGGACTTAAATTGTATTCAAACGGGACTAATTTTATGCCAGGCGATTATCAAACAACGTTAACTTGGACTGCTACTGTTGATGGTTATTAGTTTTGCATAACTAAAAGGTTGCCAATTTTGGCAGCCTTTTTAATTTCTGTCCGCTAACAAATTAGTAAGTAAATCACTTTTTATTCTTTAAAGCGTCGGTACTAATTAAGTAGAATAACTTTGAAGTTAAACCAATAAAAGCTGTAGAACGCTCAAAAAAGAATCAACGAGTGATTCATTGAGCGGATCAACTTCAGATAGTAAATCAATGTTGGACTCAATTAAAGACTCACACGGATTGTCACATATTGATTCCTTGCTAAATATCGATATGGTAAACAGCACATGATTACAAATATTTGGTGAATTGATTTTGTTATTGTCGTTGCTAGGAATTAAACATATAAATTATATATAGGAAATATTGTTGTTAAATCTATAATTTTTGGATTTGTGTGGCAGTTACTATTTAGAATACAAAGAAAAATCGAATAGCTTATAAACTTTAATGGCTTGAAGTTAATCGACTTTTTCTTATAATCACTGTTTCAATAAATAATTAATTTTTGGATTTGAAATTTATTTAAAAAACAACTAATTCATTAACAACCTAAATATCTATTATTTGGTCAGTACAAGTAGGTATGAAGGCAAACGTAAAAGTTGTGATCACTTATTAGAAAATATAGATAGTCATCTTATATTTAATGTTGTATGTTCTTAAACATATTTCATGAAGAAATAAATGGATTAGATATGTGGATTTGGGGAGATGACTACACAGATAAAACCCAATATCCAGATAACAATGTGTATTAGTAATACGTATCACGACTTTATAAAATTCTCTTTGTTATATCTCTATCATATGTAAAAAAAATACCAGTATAGAACAATGCTAAGTCATCGAAATATAAGCTAATTAGAATGTTTACTTGACAAGAATTGGTAAAAATAGTATGCCTATAAATAAAAGGGACAGTTGTCTTTCAAAAATGGAATCATAAAGTTCTTATTTTTGACCATATATGTTAATTAATTGAAAAAATAAATAAGTAATATAAAATGATTATGCTTGAAAATACAATGTTTAACAACTTAGTGAATTAAAGAGCTTGAATATAATTTAGGGTTAGCTAAATTATATTGTGTTCAATATGGGGGCTTAGGTGTTTGTAACTAACAAAGTTTTTGAACTAATTTTATAAAAAGAGAGCCAAAGCAGAAAACTAATATTTAAGAAAAATAATATTAAAAAGTTACTAGATTCCAATCACAGATAACGATACAATGCTTACAAATCAAGTAAGACTTGGATTTATGTGGCAATTACAAGTTTTGCTGGGGTATTTGGCAGTGGAGCTGTTGTATCAAACCTTGTGCATGCGGATAGTGTTTTAAGTGATAATAAAGAAGTTGGTAGTTCAAACCTCTTAGTCGGCCAGAGTAAAGCGAAGATAAGGGCCTATTCAGCAGAATCTAGGCAAGCAAATCAGTCGACAATTCTATTGACAGCACGATAGCATTTGGAAAAATAAAGTTAGTTTCAATGGATACTATGTTTATAAAACTTATATCAATATTTCAACTCATAAAGGAGTAGACATAATTGCTCAGATAAATGAAGCAAAATCAGTAGCAGAGCTTTATGTAGTCGGTATTGCTATGTTTTCAGGAAAAGAGGTTGCATCTGGAAATCTTCAATCCATGTTAGGATTGAATCAAATTATAAATGGTTATACATTTAACAACGATTATTTTAAAACGACCGCTGGTTCACAGCAGATTTTTACAAGCGAATATGGTGATGAACATGATAATGTAGGAAGCAAATTATACCTATCCTGACAGTGTTCCCTTACAGACTATAATGGTAAAATATTGTATGAGAATGGCACAGAAATTATTAGTCCTGAGTCAAAGTAGTTTTTTAACTAACGCGAAAGTCCTAACTAATGCTACTGATGTTGGTATATATTGAAAAATATACAATAGCAAATATTCTACAAACTCTAAATGGTTTAAAGTATAGTCATTCACAAGGAGATTTTACTGGAACTAAATCTGGTGCAGTAACTTTAATTTATGAAGTTGATCAGGCGAGTGTTAGTGATTCAGACTCAATGAGTGATTCAGAATCGATATCAGAATCAGTAAGTGAGTCAATCTCAAGTTCAGGATTGACATTAGAATCGATGTCAGATTTGACCAATGGTTCAGATAGTTTGCCACATAATAATTCATTACCTAATACTGGTATGGTGGATGAAGTATCATTACAAGTATTTAGCTAGTTAATTTTGTTGCTGTCATTGCTAGGAATTAAATGTAGAAAATAAATTTCGAATAATCAACAGGGTTCATATTAATTACCTACAGTGGTTAAAATTGGAAATACATTCTAAAAACTGATTAACCGCAACCAAAATTATTGGTGTAGTTAATCAGTTTTTTAGTAAATATTCCGAAAACTTAAGGATTACATGCTTTTAAAATGAATATTTAATATTCATTAAGCTTTTGGCATAAACGAATAATTATTCGTTTTAAATTTGCCTTATTTGACATGCTAATCCTATATATATTTGTAACTAAATCGTTTATCATATTAAGTTCAATCCAGTAATAATTAGTAAAAAATATACTTGAAATTACTCAGAAATAATGGATATAAACATATATAACCATTGTGAAAAAGAACTTAATAGTTGCCGGTATGAGTAAAATGATCATGTTCACAAGAAATTTATAAAAAGGTTATTTGTTTATAAAAATATTGCATATATAACATATTTGCTGAAGAAATGCTAACAATATAGATATCTTTGTCAAAGAGAGGGAGAGATATAATCGACAAGAAAGTAGTTTTGGAAGCAGCAGCTCAGGAATTTAGTAACGTAAATAAGCTACACCCACGGATTTATGAATTCGCACCTAAGGATGTTTGCGTCTTAGTTGAAGAAGTACAATTTTCACCAGTAAATAAGTACAATGTAGATGTTAAAGATACAATGTTCCCAACTGCTAAGTGGGGCGATATTCCTGTACGATTCATTCGCCCAGCAGGCACTACAGCAAGTTACCAGTGATTTTCTACATTCATAGTGCTAGTTGGGTCTTCGGAAGTACCCACGCGCGATAAGTTAGTACGTGAGTTAGCAATACGTACCAATTTAGTAGTTGGGTTCTCGGAGTATTCACTTTCACCGGAAGCAAAATATCCAACAAAGCTATGCCGTTTTCCAACAATTAGCTGACGTAGCTGAGGCTAAGAAGCTTGACGCAAAGGTGATTCAGTCGGCGGAAACATGGCAACTGTTATGACAATTTTGATTAAGCAACGTAAGGGTTTGCCAATCTTACAAGAATTGCCACATTACCCAGGAACTGATGCTAACTTTGACACAGAATCATACAACGAATTTGCCGAGAACTACTTCTTGACTAAGGCTGGTATGGAATGGTTCTGGGATCAATATACAACTGATCCAAAGCAACGTGCTGAGATTACTGCATCACCTATTGCGTGCATCACTTGAAGAGTTGAAGGACTTGACAAAGGCCATGATTCTAAACGGTCAAGCTGACGTTTTGCGTGACGAAGGTAAAGCTGACGTTGATGTTACACAAATACGTTTCCGTGGTGTGATGTTAACTCAATGGATCAAACCGATGCAACGCGTGCCACAATGGATTTTTCAACTACATGGGTTATGAAGGGTAATAACAAGTAAAAAAATTATGTAAAGATTATATTATCTACTTCTTCAACAGATAGTCTTTTTCAACTCTACATGAGTTTTAAATAATTTTAGTTTACTTTTTAAATTCTGGTTTAATTACAGGTCTATTATTGCTAATAAGAAAATTAGCATCAATTTTTGTATTTATCAGAGGAGAATATTATGACAGCGTTAGTAGAAAATATTCATGCACGCGAAATTTTTGATTCTCGGGGGAATCCAACAGTTGAAGTTGACATTCATTTAACTGACGGGACTTCTCAGGTCGGGCCGTTGTGCCTTCAGGAGCATTAACTGGTGATCGAGAGGCAATTGAATTACGTGATGATGGCACACGGCTTGGTGGACGTGGTGTATTAAAGGCTACGAATAACGTAAATACAGAAAATTACATGGATTCACCATTTATTCAAAAGCTGTCTACTTTATTGACATTTGTCCAAATGAAAAAGCTCCGGAACAGTATACATACGTTTCACGGAGTTCTAAAACTTATTATTAATGTTGTATTACTTTATCTGACGCCAATTAGTAATGTGATTTTGCCAAATGTAATCAAAATTACTAGCAATATCTAATGCGGTTTTTGGTTTATGTCCTGTTAGGAATTCTATGTCATTTGATTCAACATTAAATAGACCGTCACCAACAGCTTGATCATTGTCTACGACATCATTTGCACTAAATGGGGCTGGAGACTTCGAGAAATCACCGCTCATATCATGCGGGATATTTAATTTTTCTAAGTAAGCATAATATTCTTCTTGCGTAGCTGGAATGTACTCAAGATTAATACCAGAGCGTTTAGAAATTATTTCACTAATCTCACGTACCGAAATAGCTTGAGATCCCACAATGTTAAATACCTTTCGGTCACCACCCTTGCCTAATAGTGCAGCAGCGGCGGCGGCAGCACAATCATCTTTATGAACTAAAGTTGCTTTGCCTTCGCCAGCTGTAGTAACCCACTTACCATCTGACATAAATGCAAGCATTGCTCGCATTGTCATAAAGGTTTCAAGGTATAAGTTATTGCGAAGCGCTGCATATTTGATGCCTGTTGATTCCAAATATTTTTCGGTAGCAGTATGATCAGGAGTCACAAATACATGCTCATATGCAGGATCTGTCGCTCCAATGAATGAGGTATATGTGATATGCTGGACACCATTTTCAATTGCCGCGTCAATGGCGTTTTTATGTTGCTCTACACGTTTTCCAACGTCAAGGCCAGAAATCAAAAACAATCTGTCACCACCCTCAAAAGCCTTTACAAGTGATTCTTTATTATTGTAATCAGCTTCAACAATTCGAACACCTTCGTTTTCCCAACGCTTACGCTTATCTATTGGTAGACGATCAATTTTATAACAAGTAAATGTAAGCTCATTACCAGGCACATTTTGTAACATAAGCTCAGCAACTCGACTTGATAGCTTGCCATCAACACCTGTAACAATATAACGCATATGGAACACCTCTTTAATTTTATATTTACAAGTTAAGGTTATCACAATACAATCATGTTAAAACATCATAAAAAGTTATAACTGATTACTAAAAAGAATAAGGAGAAAAAGAATGAATTTTATCCAAATAAATGTCTTTTTAAATGTCTCAGAAACATTGAACTTATCTAAAACAGCAAAAAATCTGCATATGACACAACCCGCAGTCACAAAAAATATCCAGCAACTTGAATCAGAATTGGCTATAAAATTGTTTAATAGGGGGAAAAAGGGAGTTAGTCTTACGAAAGAAGGGCTGTATTTTTATCAACATATGAGTGATATTATGTCAAATATTGAGCAATTGATAGTACAGATTAAAGGTCATAATTTTTTGTCTTCAATTAGGTTAGGTTATACTAATACACCTTTCGAAGAACTTTTCTTGCCCAAAATTCTCGAACAAGTGTCCACAAGAGAGCCCAATTTGAAGATTGTTCTTAAAAACTTTAATTTAAACGCTGGCATCGACGACATAATTAGTCATCGATTTGATCTTATATTAACAACATCGGAGAACGTTGCCGGTAATCCAGCAATTATATTTGACCCATTATTTGACTCGAAATTTGTAGCCTTAGTTACAAAATCAAGTGCATTAGCGAATCGGTCCCATCTAGATATTAATGATTTGAATGATACTGACATTATATTATTTAATCCAAGGCAATCTCCACCAGCTATTGACAGATTACAAAGAGAATTAAGTATTCATATTAAAAAGGGACGAGAAACTATAGCTGACACAGTTGCAATTTTAATTACTCTAATAAAAGGCAAGCAAGGGGTCGGTATTTTACCAAGTTTTGTTGTCGATAGAACTGATTCTGAAATTATAGCAATTCCCTTGGATTATAGTACGAAAATTACATATGGAATTGCATATTTGACTGATAATGATCACGAAGAGTTACGTTGTTTGTTAGATATAATTAAAGAGATTGTCAGTAGTGGAACAATTTTAATTTAGGTAGTAAATCGGTGGTTGTTTATTTACCTCTTTGGTAGTTCGCCGTTGAACTTTAATCAAAGCGATATAATGATTTCTTCGAACCTTGAAGCTGTAAGAAGTATCAGGGCTAGTCGATATGGGTATAACAATCACCTACCTAAGCCAATTGCTCCTATACTAAAAATATGGACCGATTTAGTTCGCGTCTGTTAATTTTAGTATGGGAGATTTTTTTATGACAAAACGAATGGCAGGAAAACGTTATTCCACTGATTTTAAAGATTCTATGATTAAGCTTTATCATGAAGGAAATTCATTTACAGAATTATCTGTTCAATATGGAGTATCTGCAGATTCAATTAGACATTGGGTTAGACAGGCTACGCCTGTCACTAAAGATGAAACAGGTAAGCTTATTACGGATAAAGAATTTAAAAAGCTTCAAAAAGAATTAGCAATTGCAAAGGAAGAATTAGAAATTTTAAAAAGAGCGGCAATCCTACTCGCAAAACATTAAAGCGAGGCAATGGATTGCCGCTAATTAAAGATTTATTAGCACAGGGTTATCTACTTACTAGAATTTTAAAAGCCTTAAATGTAAATAAATCAACGTATTTTAATTGGCTAAAATGGGTGCCAAGTCCTACTGAAAAACGTCGATTAATATTTAAAAAAGCCGTTATGCAAATTTGGAGTAATAATAAAATGTATGGTCATCGTCGGATTAGTATGTATTCAAAAACAAATGAGCAAACCCCAACTATGAGTAACTATATGGCTCTTAAATTAATGCGTCAGCTAAATATTAGATCAATCATGGTTAAACGTTACCGCAAACCGGCAGCAAAGAATAATTACGTTCAACGGGAAAATATAATTAAAAAATTTGATGATTTATCAGGGGGTTGGAGCACAGATATTACATATCTACAACTAGTTAATAGACAGTGGGTTTATTTGGCAACTGCATATAATCCGGAAACGCGAAGCGTTTTAAGCTACAAAATTGGAAAGCAGATGACGTCTGAACTAGCCCTAGCCCCCATATTAGATGCGCTTAAGCATTTTAGAAACCCACACATAATTCATAGTGATATGGGAAGCCAGTATACAAGCTTTAATTTTGAAGATGTTTTAAAAACAAATAAAATAAAACATTCATATTCATTAAAAGGATATCCATATGATAACGGTCGTATAGAAGCTTTTCATTCCATTCTCAAGAGAGAGATGATTTATCAAAGAAAATTCAGAAGTATTGATGAAATCCAATTAGCGGTAGGTAATTATATCTATTGGTTTAATAATGAAAGAATCTCGTTTGTTCAGTAGAAACTTTTTAGTCCATTTTATTGACATATGAGCAAATTGGACAAATGTCAATAAAGTAGACAGTTTTTGATTTAATGATTGGTATGAAAATTTGATTCTTTCTGATTTGGAGACATAAGGTCATTTGCAGAATGTGGCCTTCTGGTATTATAAAATCCTTCTATATAGGTGAATGCAGCTTGCCTTACTTCGATAATATTGTTAAATTTTCTGCGATTAAATTCTTCCTTTTTAGCATATTTAATGAATGCCTCAGTAACTGCGTTATCCCAAGGATATCCAGGCTTTGAGAACGAATGATTAATATGATTGGTGTCAAGAAATTGGCGCACTTCGTGCGACGTGTACTGAGATCCACGGTCAGTATGAAGTATCAGGTTTGAGGAAGTGCTTCGCTTAATTAGCGCGTTTCTAATTAATTCAACGATAAAGGCACTTGTCATTCGAGAACTAACTTTCCAACTAATTATTTTTCGAGAAAATATGTCCATAATAACCCCTAAATAAACATTTCCTTGCGCAGTTTTGATATAAGTCATATCACTAGTCCATTTTTGATTAGGTTTAGAAGAAGAAAACTGTCGATTAATAATATTAGGAAATTGTTGGTCTTCAATGATTTTCTGATATCGAAATTTCGGCTTAGC
>NZ_DF820500.1 GCF_000691805.2 Weissella oryzae SG25
GTGCCATTGCATCAGTCACCCGCTCTTCATCAGATACCTGACTAACAATTACTTCTGTGCAACCGATATTTTGATAAGCCTCAGCTAATTTTTCGGCTTGCTGCTTGGTGTTCCGAAAAGTCTTGCTCTTAGCACCGTAAATATTTATAAAGCTAATTTGATACATAACTATTCCCTTCTAAATTTCAACCAGATAAACGTTTGCCATTCCCATATTGGAATAAGTTGCTAGTCCATCGTCTGCCATAACTTTTGATTCATACGTTGTATAACGCTCAACGCCACTTTTATCGGTGAATACAACTTGATACATTTTGAGCCTTTCTTACTCTGATATAATCTATATAAATACTTTCGAGGAGAATTGTTTTATGCATATTTATAGCGCCGATCGAGAACAAGAAATCTTATACGATTTGTCACGTCACTTAATTAATGAATTTCTTTCTTTTCCTGAAAATCAAGATCGCCGACATTTCATCCAACTTTCGATAATAGTGCCTGACTTAATTGAAGCCTTCACCATTCTTGAAAAAGAAGATACACGTAGACACTATTCAGATTGGACTTATAAATTCGATAAGATTATTTCTTTTAACCGATCTTTTATCAAAGGCAAATCATTGCAATCCTTCAATTTTGATATAGCTATTGAGTATGCCCGTGATAACTTAGATTTACAGATCGAACTGCCTGTAGATGAAGCGCCAGAGCAATTTGATGAGAATGATACTTATCAATAGTTTTCGGAGAATTGTAGTAATCTTTCCAAGCTATCTCTTCAATCAAATCCACAATCTCCTCGTCACCCTGCTCATCATCTGACAAGTTAAGCAATTCATTAATTACATCTCCAAATTCCTTCTCGATCTTTTCGATAAGGAATTTTATTTTTTGTCTTTTATTTTGCATTTTACCTGTTCCTCAAATCCTTCAATCCAGTAAAATCAACAATTCGCTCTGGATTCTGTGAATATAGTCGACTTGCTGTTGCATCCCCATATTTCTGGGCAATAGTTACTCGTTTATCGTTTGTAGATATAACCGTAGCCTTGTCAGTACGTGATTCAGCAATCTGCCGCATATATGAGCTGACCATGGCATTTGTTTTGCCGTCTTGTAGCTCTGACCCTAAATCATCTAAAAACAACACCTCAGCCTCTCTGGTAGCCCTCAGAATGTTATTAAACTTATCCCGGTCAATTTGTTGTTTACTATCCATTGACAGTTGCTTCAATTCATAAAGCTTGACTGCACTTACAAATAGCACACCCATGCCTTTTTTTCTCAACCCATTAAATAGTCCAGACATTAAAAGCGTTTTACCAACTCCAGGCGGCCCAAAAAATACAATATTTTCAGTAGCGCCTTTAAAATATCTATTCCCAATTTCCCTCACTGCTTGCTTGATATTTTGAGCTTTAATGATATTTGAAGCCTGAATTGCTGGGTCAAAGTCATTAATCGTTGCTAATAGTGGCGTGTCTGCCCATAAATCATATTTACTTAGTGCTTGCCGTTTTTTTGCTTCCCACATCTCTGTAAAGTCGATTGAGTTTTGTCGCTCTTGCTTAGCTAATGCTTCAGGAGTTGATGCTTTATCAATCACTGATTGATCTAACCCACGTTCTTTAACGAGGCGTTTTTGCACTTCTTTAAGACCTGTCATTGATGATTCAGTACCTAACATTTGTTGGCGTTTACCCCTCTTATCAGCAATGACAGCAGCTAATTTATCCATATCATTCATACAAAATCACCTAATCCAAAGGCCCACTCTTGTAGTAACTCTCATCACGAGCGTTATTTCTGGACTTATTATTTGTACCTCTAAAGTTAGCTTCATTTCGTCTGAGGTCATCAAGGGTCACAACGCCATCCTTAACAAAACCATTTAGCACCGATTTAAGGTAATTGAACGATGGTTTTGATACTTTACCAGTTTTCTCAATAGCTTTAATAACAACGTCGATACTTAGTCCATCTTCATTAATAAAAAGATTGATTTCTTGTTTTTGAAATAGTGTTAAGTCTAGTGAGTTTTGGTACAGTGAGTCATCAATTAGTAGTTGGTTGTCATTTACACTACTCTCTACTACACTACACTTAACTAAACTAGACTGTACTATACTAGGCGGACGATTGGTTGCCACTTGGTTGTCATCTGGTTGTCGAAGTGCGTAACGCTTATTAGGTAGGCGTTTAAGCTCATTTAATTCACTCTGATAGATAGTTGGCTTTCGCCGGTCAGCTCTTAAAGTGTTATTGATTTCCCAATCGAGAATGACAATCACTCCAGAACTGAATGAGTAAACAAATCCTCTCTCAATTAGGTTCGTCATATCTCCTTCAGCTGCACCTGTACCCCGCATTATCTGCCTGGGATTTCCAATAAACCCTTCATCATCACCATGCATTCCGAGTTGAAAATAAAGCTCTCGACTTGAGGACGGCATCGTCATAAATTTATCTGTATCAGTGATTTCACTGCTAAACATTCTTTTATTTGCCACGGTGTACCTCCTAAACTATTTTCACTTCACTAACTCGATAACGTGAGTTATAAAATCTACTGTGGTCAGCGACGATCTTAGGGCTTTCTTTACCGTTCAAAACATCAACAAACCGATTTTGGTATGTTTCAACTAGAACCTTTCCGCCCTCTAATACATCATCACTTAAGCCATATAAATCAGCTATTGGCTCATCTTCCTTGCTTACAGCAACAATTATTGGCATGAATTTTTTACCATACATTTGTTCCAACAAGGTTTTATAGACAAACATTTGAACGTGATACATACGAGCCTCAATAAAGTTGTCATACCTTATGCGTTCGCCATCTGGCATATCAACCCATTCAGCGCCATCATCTTTAAGTGTTCGAACTGTCTTATAGTCCAGAAAGTAGCCCTCTTTAACATTTAAAGCATCGACTTTACCTTTCCAAAGTACATCATCAATCTTTCCCTGAATGATTACCTCATGTGCTTTAGCTCTTTCAATCAGGTTCACAATGACTGCATCATCTTCAATCCGCTTAATCATTTGCTCAGCCTTTGCAAAACTTGTTTTTAGCTGGCCCTTAGAACTTCCACGACTAGAAATAATCTCCGGATGTTCTTTAATAAAAGCAGCATGCGCTTCCGGACTTTCAAAGTAACTATGCAAATAATTACCAACCAACAATGCTGTACTATCTGTAAACAATTCATATTCACCAGCTAAGCTAGCGATAAAAGCTGCTTCATTTTGATACATTTGCTTAAACGTTGAGGCTGACATGTACTCTAGCGGCGACACGTCATAGTAATTCTCTTGCGATAACTTCATCATAGTTAATCACCAGTTACGCTAGCCAAATCATCAAATAGTTGGGTCTCTTCTGCATTTGGAAAAGGCTCACTTAAATCTGTATTAGCGCCCTCTTGAACCTTTGGAGTAGTAAGTAAGCTATTAAGTTCCGCTGCTTCATTGCTCGTTGTCACATCTCGTGGCACAGTTAATTCACTCTCAGAGTCTTCAACAATGGCTTGTTGCATCTCTTGGTTTAATGGTGCGTATTTAGAAATCATCGCTTTCATGACCGTTTTTTGAGCCATTGCATCAAAATCTGATTTCCATGGGCCGTTGTTCTTTCCCTTAGAAAAGCGGTCTCGATGCTGTTCAACTTGTTCTTTCGTCCAATAAACTACCTTAGAAAAACCGTTAGTTAGCTTCATACTTGCGAAGTAGCCAGCAATTTTACCTTCTGCTGGTTTTTTAAAATCAATCTCTAACTCCTCAAATAATGGATCATAGCTAATAAATTGTGTTTCATAAACGACACCTGAATTTAATCCCTTGATTTGACCACTGCGCAAAGCTAATTGAATCAAGCCCTTATAGCCAATTTGGAACTGTGCATTGTTACCATAAGGTACGATGTAAGCAAAACCTAGGCTGCTCTCAATTGGTAAATTCAACGTAGCGGCTTTCATTGCAGCCACCATAATTGACGAAGGCTCTGCTCTTTGCAGTTGTTGCGAGCCATTAATTACAGATAACAAGCTGGTGACATATCCGTTGGCATTCTTACCTAGCACCTCTTCGAACTTTCCTTTGATATTTGGTGCATTGAAATATTGTGCTGATGTTAGATTATTACTCATGAGTTACCTCCATTGGTGTAAACTCGTTCAAAGTTTTCTTTGATGTATTCGATTACTTCATCTGTGCTGAATACATGGTTATCTTCGTCTTTATAAACAGGTACATCCCCGTCCCATGTATCACCGACAAACATAAAGTAAGTGCTGACATAGCTTCTTGCCTCGATTAAATTATTGCTATCAATTAAGTCAGACAAATTTAAATAATGACCATTAAACGGGTCTTTATAGACGTGGCTATCGCTTTCATAGATTGCTTGCCCTTTCCAATCTTCACCAAATATTTTTGGCTCGATTGGGTCGAGCTGACCATCAAGCATGTTCATTGTCATACTCCTCCACTCGCACCTTTGACTCCTCAATGTTTAAGCCTGGTAACTTACTTTGTAGACTATCTAACTCTGACTGGGTGAAGCGAGTCTTATGACGGCTATCCTCTAAACGAGTTCCAAAATTAAACCATCTTTCCTGAAAGGCCAAACCAAGCGTTTCATCATTTAAAACATCTCGCTTATCAACTGGTGAAAGTACATAATAAAGCTGTTCTTGCTGAACTTTTGAAAGTAGCGTAGTTAGCAAATGCCTTTCTTCGTTCTGAGCAGATTTAAGCTTCATTACTAGATCGACACTTAAACCATCAACTCCATCTAAATAATTTGTTAAGGCTTTAGAGCTTTCTGCACTTTCCGATAAAGTCTTCAGTGTAAAAATTGTTTCTTGAATATCTAACATGATTAGCTCCTATATGTCCGCTTCTTACGCAATACGGCGTTTAAGCGTTTAGCGATAATTTTCAACGTGTGCATATTCTTAGTCATAATTGAGCCAAGAATTTCACCCGTATCAATTTCTACAATGTTGTACATTTGTTTACTCTCCGTGATAAACTTAAAGGGTAAATTTTTGTCAAAATTTATTGATTTTGCACGTTAGTGGTGGCGGCCATTGACGTGCTTTTTTTGCATAAAAAATGAACTAAATTAACGAACCCAATTAATGCTCCTCCTGTTGCTAAAATCACTGCAACAAAACCCAAGAGCAGTTTTAAGTCATCAAAAGTTATTGCGTGGTACATGTCCTCACCTCCTATTTAATTTAAAATATCGCTCAACGTCACTTCTTCTGTACTCTGTTTTATTTACACCAATATCAGGTACCTCTCGCATGAATAAAGGTGCATGACGGTAGTTTTTATTAAAAGTGTCTAAACTAACTCCGAAAATATGAACGGCAGTTTCAGTGACTGTCATCGTTCTTAGCCCTCTATCCTTTACCTCTGCTTTCTTCTTAGTCATTGTTATACCTCCTCGACCCCTGCAAAATTCAGAAACTTATTAACAAAGTATTGCTGGCCTTTGCCAGTAACTTTTGTTGTGAACGTTAGCTTAACTGAACCGTCTGGATTAATATGTGGACTTTCCTTTACTTTAAAGAGTCCTTGATCAATGTAACGCTGTGTAGGCCGGTTATACCGGCTACCTTGTTTATGAAGATAGCCATTATCTCGCAGCCAACCAAACAGCCGGTTTTGACCAATTTTTACACCATTTTGAGAAATTAACTTAGCTAAATCACCAACTAAAATTGTCTGGTGACTGACGTTCACTGCATCAGCAAAGATTGCTTTAGGCTTCATCTCCGCAATTTGTGACTCATAATTGAGCATTTTGCTTTCTGCGTACTGTAGAGAACGTGCCATCATCATTTCAGGCGAATTAAATGCTTTCTCAACTGCAATGAAGTAGTTACGAATTTCCTGGCTCTTAGCCGTCTTAGACATCATCGCTACATTCTTAGCCATATCTGTTGTTAAGGAATAGTCTTGCAGAGTACGTACGGCTCCATTATTTACAACCGTAGGCAAACCTACACTTGTAAAATCTGCTCCTTCTACATACATATCTTCATATCGTCCAAACCATAAACTGAATCGCTCTTTAACACCTAACCCCTTATGCAATTCACGAGCACTTACTCGTTGCTCGCCCTGCTCAGTTGTTCGAACTTTAATTAATTCGTCCATGTTTAAAACCTCCTAAACTTGTAGCCAATTTTCACCGGTATAACCCGTGTACTTAAACAGAGTACGTAACTTTTCTTGAGCAGCTCGACCACTCTCATTCCCATTCAATAAACGTGAAAGATATTGTTTTGTTGTACCTATTACATTAGCTAATTCTTCGCGAGTGTAATTATTATCTTCTAAGTAATTTGAGAAATTACGACGGGCATTACGTAGTGTCACTACTGCTTCTTTAACCGACATCTTTTGTCCTCCTTGTAAAGTGATTATCAAGTTATTATTGCTTTATTTTTATACTTCGTATAAAATATACACATACTTAAAAGCACAAAAAAATCCCGATATAATAACGTTCCTCTGCAAAGTTACATTTATTATCGCTTGTTTTTTTGTTGCTTTATAACTTGATGAATTAACTATAATACACAGTATAAAAATATGCAAGACTTTTTAGCTGATGTTATAAATGTTTAATTCTCTTACTTGGAGAGTTTGCCTATCATGACACTATTTGAACGAACAAAGAATGTATCTAAAGAACGAGGCCTTAGCCTGCAAAAAACTGCTGAAAAAGCTGGCTTAAGTGTTAACGCAATATACAGATGGAAGACAACTAATCCCAGTCCAGTTGCAATTAAAGCTGTCGCTGACGTACTAAATGTCTCAGTTGATTATCTATTAGGCAACACAGACGAAAAAAATCCTCACTCCAATAAGAATGAGGATAGCAAGGCTGACTTAGCTGAGATTATTGATGATACCCCTATTCTTTCGTTTAATGGTCGGCCTATCTCAGATAGGCAACGCGAAATCATTAAGCAAATTCTTGAATTAGGAGACGACTAAGTGAAAAATCTAATTAATTATCTATATTTTATTGCTTCAGAAAATGGTATCGAAGTAGTTGTAACTGATCGTTTAGAATCACACGATACAGATATTGCTATTCCTGCAGCACGTAAAGTAATCATCAATGAAAATTCTTCAACAAATATTGATGTTTCTTTCCGATTAGCACATGAATTATCACACATTTTATTTGGTAATTCTGAATCAGATGAAGTCTATTCATTCTCAATTGGTAGTCAACGTACTTCTGAAATCAATGCAAATAAGAACGCTTTAAGTATGATTACTAAATTTGTTTACTTAGATACACCGCTTGAATATCGTAATTATATTAACTTCATGAATGCTTTCGGTCTCCCTTCTTATTTTGAAGATATGGTGAAAGAAGCAATTGAGGCTGTTTAATTACACATATACTTGTGATTTGTGTAACATTACGTGCAAGCATGATCCACGTTAAAAGCTTAGGAGTAGGTAAATGTATCTTTTGGGGGTTATTATAGCTGCATTTGGTGGGATATTTACAGCTATATATTTGTTTTCATTCCTATACAATAAAGTTAAAACAGGACACTTTATTGCTTCTGGTAACATTCAAGGGCACTTTATTGGAATTTCTATGATTTTATTATTGTGTCTTGGTTTATTTATTTCATTTACTCATCCAACGAATACTAATCAAAGAGTAAATGCTAACTCTATGTCTAGTGAAAAAGAAACATTAAAAAGTTATGCAAAAACATTTGGGCTTAAATCGGTCGATGAGCTACAGCAAAAAAGTAATGTATACTCTTCTTCACAAATTACTGAAGGAACTTTGTATTCATGGAACAGCGGAAAAGGCATACTAATGCGCTTAGATACTAATTCAGACGGTATGACAACGGTTTATAAGTTGGATAATGACAATAATAAAATCGTTCTTTGGACTGGCAAGACAATTTTTCAACGAACAAAGGTAAACCGATACTATCTAAATTAGAGGAGTAAATAAAATAAAATGAAATTAAAAATATACACAGTCATTGCAGTCATTTCTCTAGTTGTTATTACAGCAATCGGTTTTACAATTCATTCAGTGAATCAGTCAAAAGCTATCGCAGCAAAAGAATCATCAATTAAAAAACATGATAATTCAGTAAGTGAATCAAATAAGCGTTATAGTTCATCAATTGAAGAATCTAAAAAAGTGGCATCTAAAAAAAGTTCTGAACAATCTAAATCAGAATCCAAAACTCAAGTTGAACAATCAACGTCAACTTCTTCAACAACTTATGTTTCACAGACTGGAGCGGTTTCCCGCTCAACAGATAACCAAGTTAAATCATCAACAAATGTAGAAACAAATCAAGCTGTCGAAGTGCCTAACAACGGCAATCAGCCCGCTTCTTCACATAGCGAAATTAGATGGTCTAGTTCGTCTAGTTATATTAGACAGTCTGATGAAATAAGTTATCCCTTAATGGATAAATAAAAAAATCCACATCCCCCGCCGGCAAGCTAAGTGATGTGGATTTAGAGCTTTGAACCCTACTCGTCAATTTAACGGGCTTGATTCTGTTTATTAGTATATCAGACCCGAGCAAGTCTTTAAACTACTCAATTTTATAAAAGAAAGGTTAGGTTTAAATTTATATGTCAATAAGATTAGACGGAAAAACCTACACTGTGATTGTTAACTACAAGGTAGGCACTTCATATAAGCGAAAAGTTAAACGAGGTTTTACTACCAAAAAAAGTGCTCAACAGTATGAGGCGCAACTTATTACCCAACTGTCAGCCGGTTATACCCCTGATGCGAATAATGTGCTATTTATTGATTACTATGACAAATGGTTAACTAAACACCTTAGCTATGGCTTAAAACCTCAAACCGTGGCAAATCACAAATGGACTCAGCAATATGTTCATACTCATTTATCAGGTATTACTCTAGCGCAAATGGATAGAAATAGATTCCAACAAATCATTGATCAATACGCTCTTGAACATAAAGCCAGTACAACTAAACAAGTTGCTTTAAGAATTGGCATGCCACTTAAGGAGGCTTTTAATACTGGCGTCATAAACGTTGACCCAACTTACAAAATAAAAATTAACGGTGAAAAAAGCAAAGACTCTAGTTTAAAGTTTTTAGAAGAAGATGAATTAAATCAGCTACTCTCATATATAGAGAGTGACACAACTGCTAATCTATACAATTTTGTTATCTATACTCTGGCTCTATCAGGCGCACGAGCCGGCGAAGCTCTTGCATTAACTTTTAGCGATATTAATGAAACAAATAAAACTCTGCGCATTAACAAAACAAAGACTAATATCAGACCTCACCAATATACCCAGCCTAAGACTAGCTCATCAATTCGCACTATTTCTATGCCTGACCGTTGGTTCACACAATTAGCTAAAATTAAAGCAACCTACTCTGATTTTGATGAACATTTCTTTGGTGAATCAACTGACCAATCAAGCTTATTAAGAAGATTTAAAAAAATTCTTAGCCAATTAGGTATTAAACAAATTAGCCTGCATGGACTAAGACATACGCATGCAAGTTATTTAATTAATCATAATGTTGACATTGCTTATGTGAGTGAACGACTTGGACATTCAAATATCACAGTAACTCAAAATACTTACTTCCACTTGCTACAAAAAACACGTCAATCCGAGGCGAATAAAGCAATCAATTTGCTTAATAAAAGCTGATATATAGGCCTGTTAGGTGGTGCAAATTTGGTGCAAAAAATTTTTTCTGGTGCAAATTTGGTGCAAATTTATTAGGTTAAACTAGGTATTTACGGGTATGTTTAGGTCTATCAAAAACAAACAAAAACGCCTACATATCAGCTTGTAGGCTAATACATAGGCGTTTAAACAGAATTAGGTTTACTTCAAACCGTACTTCTTGTTAAACTTATCAACCGCACCATCTGCTTGAGTAAACTTTTGCTTACCAGTGTAGAATGGGTGTGAGTCTGAAGTGATTTCAACACGGATCATTGGGTAAGTCTCACCCTCAAATTCAATTGTCTCGTTTGACTTACGAGTTGAACCTGAAAGGAACTTAAAACCAGTTGTTGAATCAACGAATACCACTTGGTGGTAATCAGGATGCATATCTTTTTGCATTTTGAATCTCCTTAGCGCCCTAGCCTCTTTGGACCAGAGTCAGATTATTTAACTTTACTATATTAACATACTACGTTCAATTTTGATAGGCCTAATGATTAGCACCCTTAGCAAATTCAGTATCGTCTTCCGCTTTAAGCACAGCCATAAACGCTTCTTGTGGTACATCAACTGTCCCAACTGATTTCATACGTTTCTTACCCTTTTTTTGCTTATCCAATAGCTTAGCACGACGATCAGGGTCACCCGTATGAATCTTTGAAGTAACATCTTTGCGATAAGCCTTAATCGTTGACCGTGAAATAATCTTTGCACCCACAGCAGCTTGCACTGGAATTTCAAAATTTCGTCGGGGAATAATCTGCTTAAGTTTAGCCGTAATAATTCGACCACGTTCTTGTGCAAAGTCTTTATGCACAATAAAACTTAAAGCATCAACTTTATCACCATTTAACAAAACATCAATCTTAATTAAATCAGACTGTCGATAACCTTCAATTTCATAATCAAGCGAGGCGTAGCCTCTAGTTGATGATTTGAGCTTATCAAAGAAATCAAAAATAATTTCAGATAAAGGAATATGGTATTTAACATTAACCCGCGTAGTGTCAAGGTAATCCATCGTATCAAACTCACCACGTTTGCGCTGAGCCAACTCCATAACTGCACCTACGTAATCATTAGGCACAATAATTTGTGCGTAAACATATGGTTCTTCAATAGATTTAATTTTACCTGCGTCAGGCATTTCTGACGGGTTGTCCACTTCAATCATTTCACCATCCGCCAGATAAGCATGATATGTTACTGACGGTGCTGTTGTGATTAATTCCATATCGAATTCACGCTCTAAGCGTTCTTGAATCACATCCATATGTAGCAGACCCAAAAAACCAGTTCTAAAACCAAAGCCGAGAGCTTGCGATGTTTCAGGCTCAAATTCTAAGCTTGCATCATTTAATTGTAACTTTTCTAGCGCTTCACGCAAATCATTATATTTTGAATTATCAGTTGGATACAATCCTGAATAAACCATTGGCGTCATTGGCTGGTAACCAGGTAAGGCTTCTTCAGCAGGTCGTTGAACATTTGTAATCGTATCACCAGGGCGAGCATCACGAATATTCTTAATTGATGCAGCTACATAACCAATATCACCAGCCATGAGATAATCACGTTTAATTGCATGTGGTGAATTAACGCCAACCTCTGTTACTTCATATTCAGCCCCAGAGTTCATAAAACGAATCTTATCGCCAGCTTTAATTATTCCATTCTTGACCCGAACTGTTAAAATAACTCCTTTGTAAGAGTCATAGGCTGAATCAAAAATTAACGCTTGTAGTGGCGCCGTAAGATCACCAATTGGCGCTGGAATCTTCGTAACAATTTGCTCTAATAATTCTGGAATACCAATTCCCTTTTTTGCTGAAGCTAAAACGGCCTCACTAGCATCAATACCAATCACGTCTTCAATTTCGGTTCTAACCGCCTCAGGGTCGGCTGCAGGCAAGTCAATTTTATTGATTACTGGTAAAATCTCTAAATCGTTTTCAATTGCTAAGTAAACGTTAGCTAAAGTTTGCGCTTCAACTCCTTGAGCAGCATCCACAACTAAGATTGCGCCATCAGCCGCTGCCAAAGAACGTGAAACTTCATAGGAAAAATCTACGTGTCCCGGCGTATCAACAAGATGAAAGATATATGTTTCACCATTTTTAGCTTGATAATGTACTTCGACTGCGTTCATCTTAATCGTAATTCCACGTTCACGTTCAAGGTCCATCGTATCTAACAATTGATCCTGCATTTCACGTTCGGTAACCGTATGGGTTGCCTCTAAGATACGATCAGATATAGTTGATTTTCCGTGATCAATATGCGCTACGATACTGAAATTACGGATATGCTTTTGTCGTTCCTGCATTGTTTCTATACTGTCCATCTACGCGCTCCTCTTCTTTAATCTGTCTTAACTATTATACAGGTTAATCTAGGGCATTAATAGCACCGTAAAGGCTACTTACCAAATATTTCCCAATAAAAAAACTACCGAACGACATTGCGTCCCGTAGTTTATAAAGATTTATTCCATCACTTCTAACACCACTACCTGTTGTTGAATATTGAACATTTCTTGCAGGTTCTGTAATAGTAGGATAATCCATGAAAAAGCTAGGCCAAAGGATAATAACTCAAAACCGGTTAAGGATAGATAATGAATTCCTTGAAATAAAAATTCAGATAGAATCAGACCACCACCAATTAAATAAGAAATTAGCAAAAATTCACGCGTAAGACTTGGAATAAGCCACTTAATCAAAACAATCATCACTAAAATCCACAATCCTAATCCCTGCGCTAAGTAATCATGTACAATGTGCATCCATCCCCGGTTATTGGGGATTGCCCCAACACCGGCCAATGTGAGCGCCGTTAATGAAAATAAAATCCGTAAAAAGAACAAAGAACGATGTTTTGAAAAACTTGCGCCTAATTCACTAAAAATATAATCAATTAAAGCTAACATAATTAGGGCTGAGAAAATCAAGGTAAAATTAAAAATCCAACCATCACCCACACCTTGCGTACCTAAGTAAGAAAAATTATGTTCCCACCAACCCGCACTACCGTTGGTAATCATCGTAAACAAGATTCCACCAAACAAAGTCATAATCATAACCGTAATAATTTGCGAAAATGAAATATTTTGCGCAAGCATCACGATTGTAAAGCTCAGACCAGCAACAAACAAACCGACAATCGCTGATGCAGTATAAATATCTAATCGCGCTCCTGCAAACGCGGACGTAACAGCCCACATGAAAAGCGATACCGCCACAAAACTAATAGTTGTATAGGCTAAAATTAGCGTACACAGGTTCATCCAGTGAACCATTAATTGTTTTTGCAATTTGGCCTTTATCGCATAATAACCAAAGCCAATAAAGGCCATACCAACGCCTAGATAAATCGCCATCTGTGAGATTGAATAGCCACCCTTCATCCGAATTAAGGTTAAACCATCATAGTTAAAAGTCAGCATTGCTATCAGCATTGCTATAATTGCACTGATTATCGCAAATCGAAGTGCCCTTTGTTGTTTTGCGGTGGCCAAACGATTTGCCGCTGCAAAAATTAAATTATTATTTTCAAGTCGGATACTAGTTGCGTATTTACCATCTTTCAGCTCTAATTGCTGAACTAACTCAGCTGGTAAATCGGCTATGATTTTCATGCACCTGACTCCTCTTCTAATTTATTAAATACAATATATCAAATATAACGCTTAAATATAATCCGAACAAGTATCCTTAAAAAGAAGCTGGTAGCTTGTTAAAAATAAATTTTATTTTCCTACTCAAATAAAAAAGCATCGTGGAGCTATATCCACAATGCTTTAAGTTTATTACTTTATGATTTACTTGTCTGAAATTGCAGCAATTCCAGGTAAGGTCTTTCCTTCAAGGTACTCCAATGATGCACCACCACCAGTTGAAATATGGCTCAAACGATCTGCCACACCCAATTGTTGTACCGCAGCAGTTGAATCACCACCACCAACAATGGTTGTTGCACCATTCTCCTCAGTAACCTTAACAAGTTCTTCACCAATAGCTAGGGTTCCCTTAGCAAAGTTAGGCATTTCAAAGACACCCATTGGGCCATTCCAAACAACCGTCTTTGCATCAGCTAAGATTGACTTAAATAGGTCAATTGACTTAGGACCAATATCAAGGCCCATGTAACCATCTTTAATACCATCTTCTGCAACATAAGTATTGGCATCATTTGCAAAGGCATCAGCTGCAATCGCATCAACCGGCAAGACAAGCTTTTCACCTGACTCCTCAATTAATTGCTTTGCTAGATCAACCTTATCAGCTTCAAACAATGAATTTCCAATTGTCTTACCCATTGCTGCATCAAAGGTATAGGCCATACCACCACCAACAATTACCTTATCAGCTTTCTTCAAAAGGTTTTCGATAATGGTAATCTTATCTGAGACCTTGGCACCACCAATGATAGCAACGAATGGACGCTTAGGTGCTTCAACTGCACCACCCAAGAACTTGATTTCCTTCTCCATCAAGAAACCAGCAGCGGTTTGACCGATGTTAGAAGCAATACCAACATTTGAAGCATGAGCACGGTGAGCAGTTCCAAAGGCATCATTTACAAAAACATCACCCAAAGATGCCCAATAAGCACCCAATGCAGGATCATTCTTTGATTCGCGCTTAACTTCTTCACCATTAACAACGTCAGCATAACGGGTGTTTTCAAAAATCAAAACTTGACCATTATCTAATCCATTAATAGCACTTTCCAACTCTGGACCTTCAATTGCTGGTACAAAAGTTACAGGTTGCTCCAAAAGATCAGCCAAACGTTGTGCTACAGGCTTCATTGACAAACCTGGCTTATCATCCTCACTCTTGATACGTCCCAAGTGTGAGAACAAAATCGCCCGGCCACCATGAGCCAAAACATATTTGATGGTTGGCAAAGCTGCTACGATACGGTTATCATTTGCAACAACTACTTCACCGTTCTCTTCTTTCAAAGGAACATTGAAGTCAACTCGCATCAATACTTTCTTACCTTCAAGTTGCAAATCTTCAACTGTTAATTTAGCCATATTTAGCTCCTTAATTTTATCGGTTATCGTTCTTTAAACAAAACAGGTGGCAGGTTTTTACACCGACCACCTGTTTGTGTCATCTTTTAGACTATTGATAATATAGACTAGTAGATTACAAAGTTGCCAAGTGCAACAATGTACGGATCATGTTTGAAGTGAAACCGTACTCGTTATCATACCAAGCAGCAGTTTGTACCAATTGGTTGTCACCAACAGTAATAACCTTAGTCAAAGTTGGATCGTAAACAGCACCGTGGGTGTCGCCAATGATATCTGATGAAACAATTTCATCAGCATTCCAACCAAATGAATCGTTAACATACTTCTTAACAGCATCGTTAACTTCTTCAGCAGTAACCTTCTTTGACAAAATAGTTGTCAATTCAGTAATTGAACCATCGATCACAGCAACACGTTGTGCGTGACCATCCAACTTACCCTCAACTTCAGGAACTACCAAACCGATAGCCTTAGCTGCACCAGTTGAATGAGGAATCGTGTTAGCAGATGCTGTACGGTTTGAACGCATCTTTGATCCACGAGGTCCATCCAAAATCATTTGAGTTGAAGTGAAGGCGTGAACAGTAGTCATCAAACCAACTTCAATACCAAATTCCTTGTCCAAGGCATTAGCCAATGGAGCCAAAGATTGAGTCGTGCAAGAACCAGCAGAAACAATGTTGTCATCTGCAGTCAACGTGTCTTGGTTTACACCATAAACAACTGTTGGGATCTTACCAGCTGGGGCTGAGATCAAAACCTTCTTAGCACCGGCATCAATGTGTGCTTGTGACTTTTCAGCTGAAGTGTAGAATCCAGTAGACTCCAAAACCACTTCAACACCATCATTAGCAACCCACTTCAAGTCAGCTGCATTACGCTCAGCGTATACAGTGTAGTGCTTACCATCGACAATGATTCCAGTCTCATCAGCTGAAACTTCGTTCTTCAACGTACCATGAGTGGTGTCATACTTCAACAAGTATGCCAACATTGATGGGTTCGTCAAATCGTTAATCGCAACAACTTCAATGTCGCTTGCAGAGTCTTGCAACTCCAAGATGCGACGAAAAGCCAAACGACCAATACGGCCGAAACCGTTGATACCAACCTTAACAGTCATTATTAAGATTCCTCCCAGATATTCTATAAACGTTTTACCATTAATATTATACGACTTAGTTTACTATTGCGCAAATGGGCCGTACCAATATTATTGATGCAAAAAAGACAAAAATCTCATTACCATCGTCAAAAAATCCAACACTCTTTTGACACTTACTATTATACACCAACTTTGCTTAAGCTTTCCCTTAAGTATGTGGCCATTTTTAGTTATTCCATAATTAGTCGTCTAACTGACCAATAATTTCTTGAATTGCGGCAAAATCATAACAGGCCCCAATATCCTTATATTTATGTTCATCTTCAACCTTAACTAGCATATCTAAAGCTAGTACAATCGCCATTTGATGCTGAATCACTGGATTATGTGTTAATAAATCTAGTGTATCAAAGTAAGCTTTTTTCTCGGCTGAAATTGCATTAACATACCAATTACCGAAAGCTTTAACCGAAGCCCCTTCCCTTTCAGGTGGTGTAACTTGATTCATTACTAATTCGTAAATATCTGATAAGGGTTCAATCAAGCTTTGCAAACTAGCCGGTAAATTTTGAATCATTTCCCCTAATGCCATTAGGCGCTTTTTTATCTGGTAAGATAAAAAAGCAACATCCCTAAAAGTTGTAAGTTCCTTTAATGAATCTTGTCCATCTATATTATTTGCCATTCCATCTTTCCCCTACTTCACATGTCAAGCTCATTGAGCAATGATACAGGAGAAACGTTTATGAAACTGGGTGTTTTTGTGTCGTTTTTGTGAATGCTACTTGTGTAAAATAAGTTCAAAAGCAGATTTCGAACCAATCCCGGCCGAGCGTAAGATTCCATAACGAATAATTCGAAATATGCCACGGCTAAACCGTTTAATATTTTTTGGCGTCAATAATGTTAAAAACGATACAATACCCAAAATAATTGCCCATGTAGTAAAAACAACGGCAAATGAACCTAAAACAAATAATTGATCAAACATTGACATATTCTCTTCCTCCATTAAGTTTAAACTGTTTTAAATAAGACTTTATTTTAATAATCCATAGTATATATTAATTAAAAGCTAATTTCAAGGAATTATTAGGTTTATCTTGAAAAATATTAGGCAAGCCTTTACAATTAGAATATCTTATATGAATATACGAAAGTGGTGATTCCATGACAAGCTCAGACGGAAAGATAACAATGGGGCGTAATATTAAACGCTTAATAAAAAAACAAGGTATCACAGCTGCTCAACTTGCTGACATTCTTGGGGTATCAACAGCAACTGTTTCTGATTGGTCAAATGGTAAGACCTACCCACGAATTGCTAAGATTGAGGCAATGGCCTCATATTTCGGCGTACAAAAGTCAGATTTAGTTGAAGATCCACAGACTATTTCGGCTTCCGCTTCTGATGAACCTATCTTAATGGCTGCTCATTGGGGTATCGATATTTCATCCCTACCTGATACTGAACGTCGCCGGGTAATCGACCGCGCTAAGGCCTACGTTGAAGGCCTAATTGCTAACTACGAGGACATAGATGCATAACGACCAATATGATGATTTACTAATGCGGGTTGAAGATGATCTAACTGAACGTCAATTAAAACCCGTAATTATTGATAATGTTGACCTATACAAAAATTCTAGCTTGGAAGGTGTCACCTTTATCAAAGATGGTCGCGTCTTTATTTTTATTGAGCGATCACTAGACACTTTTGAAAAAGCTGCAACCTTAGTTGAAGAATATTTCCATGCAATTTCCGATTTAGGTGACCACTTAGATTATAGTGACTCAACTGCCCAAAATGATGAAGTTAGCGCCCGTGAAGATGTTTTAGCCTATATGACTTCAGATGATGACATATTGAGAATTGCCCGTCGCTTTGATGATCAACCATTCTCCGCTTGGATGCTATCTGATTACTTTGGTTATCCACAAGATTTCGCTGAGGAGACCGTTGCCTATTATCAGCGCATTGGCGTTATTAAGTAAAAAGAAGCACTAACCAATTGGTTAGTGCTTCTTTTAGTGCTACAAATGCAAAATAAAAACCCCGTAAAGCCTTTATATAAGGCATTCACAAGGTTATAAAAATGCGCCCGGGGGGAATCGAACCCTCATCTCCAGAACCGGAATCTAACGTGATATCCATTACACTACGGGCGCATTACAACTCTCATAGTATAGCACTTTCCTCAGTTAATCCGCAAGTTATTTCACAAGTTTTGCATTACCATTCACATAATTAATTTCGACACCCGGCTGAACATTTGGTACAAAAACATTAAATTCTAGACTTCCATCTGAAGATTTAGCCATTAACCAATTTCCTGCTGGCACAATATTGTTACCGTCATAAATCGGGGTAACTTTATAGCGTACCCTTTTATTTTGATCTAGTGCTTTACGAACTAGACCTTCATAGTAATTTTGACCCGTATTATTACTATCACCATTTGACGCTTGATTAGCCCAGGCGGTTTGTGTTGTTATATTTTGAACATTTGCCTCAGACGCATCAAAGCCTGCAACATTACCCGCAATCGCATAGCCAACTGAATGGCCTCGGTTATATAGATATTGATATTTACCCGCAATTTTTAACTGATGCCAGCCAAGTGGCTCAATCTTATCGGCATTGCCGGTAGTAACTCGATTTTTATATTGGCGCGCCGAACGGCTTAGCCAAGCATTCGCTACTCCAGGTCGTTGAAGGTTATCCAATGGACTTAAATTGACATAGATTGCAGAAGCTACATTTGTATTTAAATCATTATGATTATTATTAATAATGAAGGCTCCCGTCCCATTAAATTGGATAGCACTACTAGCTAATTGCTGCTTAACATTGGCCGTCATAACCGTATTAGCCAACTGTAATGACGGATGTAAGTCATTAACTGTACCATAAGCCGTTTGGCTCTGATTGGTTATTTTCTCACTGGTTTGGCTTTGTGGCTGAGTTGGATGTTGTTTTTGAACCGCCCAACCACCACCAACGAGGCTTAGAATTAAAACCAGTAACAGGCTAAAATATGAATTACGCTTTTTTCTTTTTGATTGTCTTGCCATACCCTACTCCATTCTATAATACTATGTATCATATCATGTTTTTTACATATAATTAGCTTTAGATGAATAAATTTAGTTGATTTTAACTTTATATTTAGTTATTCCGATTTTTTCGCAAATAAAAAACGTTTTAAAGCATGGTTTGAAATGACCACCTAGCGTTAAAGAATGTTCTCCAACTCCACGGTTTATCAACTACTTTAAAACGTCTCTATACTGAAAATTTAATTTAATGCTTAGTAAAAAACCTTGTCAGGGTACCCAAAAATGAAGGCGCTCGAACCACCCGGTCATTACCTAATTGATCACGAAACAGCCGCAAAATTTTACCGCTCGCCTTTGAAGCAAAACGAATTTTAACTTGATTTTCTAAAACTATATAAAATTGGCGACGTACTTTACCACTCCGACTAACATCCCCTTCAATCCTATCAATTGAACTCCATGGAAAAGTCATATTGTCAGTAACATTACGATCGGAAAAGAATTCCAATCCATTGTCGCCCATCAAAATCTTTCCATACTTTGGAAACCCCAGGTAAGCAACGGCCTCTGCTGTCAAATCAGCGCGCGTGTTGATTGACTCTACCATATATAAAACTACCCCTTATCTATTATCTGATCTAGTCTCTAGGTCAATTTTAACAAAAAACCACCAAATTCCTAGCAGAACTGGTGGTTTATTTACTATGCTAATTTACATCAAGCCAGCCCAGTGTAGGAGAATTCCAAAAATGAATAATCCGATAATAATGTACAATGGCGTATTCCGGCTCTTAAACTTACGCAACAACCAGATAACAAGGAATGTTAGCAACAAGGCAGATAGCCCAGGAAGTAACATGTTCAAGTTATCTTGCAAGTAAGTAATCTTATTTGGGGTCATGTAAACTCCAGACTGTGTAAGATTACCTGATGCATCTTGCTTAAACAAAGTAGTAATAGCTGTTTTAATTCCTTGTGCACCAGATGGTAAGCTATTCCAATCTAGATAAGCGCCCTTTGAAAGGGGTAGTTTTGAGACAACTGAATTTGGTCCAGTCCAACTAATTGAAACCCAACGCTGAATCAAAGCCCCAAGCACAAACATTCCTAGAATTGATGCACCCTTTGTAACCTTTTGTAGCATGCCACCACCAAGGTCACCAGTAATTGCTGTTCCCTGCTTATAACCAAACTCCTGGGTGTACCATAGAAAGGCAATCCGGATAATATTCCAGGCTACGAAGAATACGATTGGTGCGATGATACTACCGCTGACTGCTAAGGATGCAGCAATTGCACCAATAATTGGTCGAACTGTAAACCAAAAGACCGGATCACCAATTCCAGCAAGTGGTCCCATCATTCCAACCTTAACACCCTGAATAGCTGCATTATCAATTTTGGCTCCATTTGCTCGCTCTTCTTCAAGCGCAAGCGTAACACCCAAAATTGGTGAAGCTAGGTATGGATGAGTATTGAAAAACTCCATGTGTCGTTGCAAGGCTAGCTTTGCTTCTTCAGTTCCTGGCTTATATAGTCGCTTTAAAGCTGGCATCAATGAGAAGGCCCAACCAACATTTTGCATACGTTCATAGTTCCAAGAACCTTGTATGAACATTGAACTCATCATAACTTTGAAACGTGTCCCCTTAGAAAGGGTAACTTTTTTTGTTGTGTTAGTATCCATTATAGTTAAACTCCTTTCTAGTATTCGTTCAAAATATCGCCAATTGGGTCACCACCGGACTTACCGCCACCGTTTGAACCTGACCCTGAATTACTATCTTGCAAAGTTAAGTAAACTAAGGCAATTACTACACCGATGATTCCAATTGCAATCAAAGTCAATTGATTAATCGGCGCAATTGCAAATCCTAGGAAGAAGAAAGGCCATAGTTCGCGGGTTGCCATCAAATTAATAACCATTCCATAACCAACAACCACGACCATACCACCACCAATTGTTAAACCACCACTGATTACAGGTGGAATTGATTGAAGCGCATGCATTACTACTTGCTGTGGAACAATCAAAAGTAGACCAGCTGGGATAGCAATTCGCAAACCTTGCATTACTAAGGCAACAATATGCCAAAAAGCCACACCGCGATATGAACCCTTTTCAGCTTGTGCATCAGCCAAGTGAACAATTGCAACTGAGAAGAAACGAACCAAGGTCGTCAAGACCAGGCCAGCCGTTGCCAATAAGATTGCAGCTGGGATAATAATACCTTTAATATTTTCAACCGAGAAATTACCTGATTGAACCATCAAAATTGCTGATGCAACAGAGGCCAAAGCTGCATCTGGTGCAACTGCGGCTCCCACGTTTGCCCAACCAAGAGCAATCAACTGTAGGAATCCCCCCAAAATAATTCCGGCTGCCAAATGTCCGGTTGCCAAACCAATTAATGAACTCGCAATAATTGGTTGGTGCAATTGCCATTGGTCCAAAATCCCTTCAAGTCCTGCTAAGAACGCGAAGATGAGGACAAAGAAAACTGAGATAGCACTCATTGTAGAAATTCTCCTTTATATTTATTGTACGTTAGCCTTTTTAATCAAAGCGAATAAATCTGACTTCGAATCATTAGGAACTTTTCGAACATCAAACTTGATGCCCAAATCACGTAGTTTTTCAAAGGTTTCAACATCAGTCTTGTCCATTGATAGAACACTATTGACCATTGTTTTACCCTTACTGTGCGCCATTGATCCGACATTAATGGTTTCAATAGGGACACCCCCCTCAACAGCTGCTAAAGCATCTTCGGGTGTTTCAAACAATAAGAAAGCATGCGTATTACCAAAACGTGGATCCTTTGCAACTTCAATCATCTTATGGATTGGGACCACATTAGCCTTAACACCTGATGGTGCTGCTTGCTCAATCAAAGTCTTACGCATCTCATCTTTAGCTACATTATCAGAAACTACGATAATCCGATCTGCCTTAGAATCAGGTGTCCATGCCGTTGCAACTTGCCCATGTAATAACCGAGTATCAATACGAACCAGATTAATCTTGATTTTTCCATCACCAATGACAGTTCCCTCTGGAATTGCTTCCTTTGGTCCCTCAACAGCACTTGTTGCTGGTGTTTCAATTGCTGGTTCTAGTGCTTCGGGTAATACTCGAATCCCACCCTTAGCTTCCTTCATAATGTTTGCAACAATTTGTTCAACTCCAGCTTGAGCATCCATCATGCGCTCAGTATATGCTTGAATCAACATTGGTAAGTTAAGTCCCGTAATGATGGCGATTTTACGATTAGCACTTTCATTTAAAACCGCACTCGCTTGATTAAATGGTGACCCACTCCATAGGTCAGCCAAAATCAAAACCTCATCATCATCTGCAAACTTAGCGATTGCTTCCTCAAACTTGGTATGTAGCTCAGCTGGCCCTTCATTAGGCATGAAAGTCACAACTTCAACCTTTTCTTGGTCACCAAAAATCATTGATCCTGATTGATGGATTCCGTTGGCAAACTCACCATGACTTGCAATAATAATTCCAACACTCAACTCCTCTACCTCCTTCTATGAAATAAATAATTATAAAATTGCTTTACTTGCTCAAATAACCTAGATAAGTCATATTTACTTGTTAATAGGACTTTTAAAATGTAACAACTAATAAATAAATACAAACAAGCTGTACATAACAGTTATTTTATGAGCCATAAATATAATACCTTAATTGTAAGAATAAGTAAACGTTTTCATAAAATCACCGTAAGGTTTTGGTATATCATTAGCTTTACTGAATATATAAGGAATTGAGCTGTTTATCCATATAATGTATAGGTCATTTCGTCAATGTCATGTAAAAATTTTTCACTATCTTAATTTTTACAGGTATTTTGCATCAGAGAATCAGATGTTCATTAACCTGTTGATAAAACTATAGTTTGTTATACCTATTTTAATTCTCCTTTTTATTAAGTCTGTTATACTTTTACTTAGGAAAAATAGGAGTTAACCATGCAAAATTTCAAAAAAAACTTAGGAAACCCATACTTACAATTTACACTTTACTTTTTAATTATTTGTTTATTTGTTTTCCTACCTTACTTTTTCACCGGCTCATCCTTAATTTGGAATGCCGATGGGATAACTCAACACTTCCCAGCTCTTCTAAGCTGGCGTGAAACTTTAAGAACATTGATTTTTAACCATCATCTAATTAGCCAATGGAATTGGCACATTGGCCTTGGTGCTGATTACTTACAGACATTTTCATACTATACCATTGGTGATATCTTTACCTATCCAGTCGCTTTCATTTCAGTCAAAGCCGTACCAATTTTTTATAGTCTAATGATTCCGGTGCGACTTTATCTTGCTGGTATCAGTGTTATTTGGGCCAGTAAGTATTTCAATAAATTTTCAGCCCAGGCTCAATCATTAGCAGCAATTAGCTATACCTTCTTCGGGTATACGGCCTTTGCCGCCTTTGAACATCCTTTTTTTCTTACACCTTTAATTATTCTTCCATTGTTACTAGTTGCTATTCAGCAAGCCATTGTCAAACAACGCTATCTTTTGTTATTAGTAATTGGAACTTGGACTTTAATTAATAACTTTTATTTTGCGTTTATGCTTGCAAGCGCCGCAATTATTTATTGGGCCACGCTTTGGATTGTTCGACCTGAATTACGCAATAAAGTAACCTTGCTCAAATTAATTCTTACTAGCCTTGCCTGTTTAGCACTTAGTGCAATCATTTTTCTCCCTAGTTTAGCCGGCTTACTTAGTTCAGCCCGATCAGGAAAATCCTTGGCCAACGGGCTCATTTTTTACCCTTTGAACTACTATCTAGCCTTGCCAGGTATGTTAATTGGTAATCTTTCAACACCATCATTTTGGTTTACCGGTGGTTTTAGTATTCTAGCGATTTTCGCCTTAATTTTTGTCTTTAGACATCTTATCCATAGTAATCGCAAGCGTTGGTTACTAATAGCGGTAATTGTTCTAATTTTAATCCTGCCATTTTTTGCTGGTTTAATGAATGGTGGTTCTTCTCCATCAAACCGTTGGTTATTCTTAGCTAATTTTCCACTTAGCCTTTGCCTTGCTTATCTAATTGATCATTACTCAGAAATTAATCAAGGTGATTTACGTTATATGTTTATCTTTAGCGTGATTGCAAGCATCAGCCTACTTTACAGCTCAAACTTTAGCTTACAAAGTGTTTTTGGTCTCTTACTAGCCTTATTAATTTTTAGCTTAGCCATTCTTTTTAATCGGAGAACATGGCATCGCCTATTACCGCTAGCAATCATCCTGAACGCTTTAGTCACAATGAATTTATATCATCAAAATAATTCGGACCCTAAAGCAACTCAGCTTTTAACCCAGCAAGCAGCAAATAGTCTAGTTGCACAACAAAAGAATTACCCACAAATTGGCAGCAGCTCAAACCGAGTTTACATTGAAAATCAGCTTGGTGACATCACTGGTATCTCACCTGCCAGCAACCTTCCCTTACTAAGCTCCGTTAAAAATATTGAAAGCTATTGGTCATTACAAAATGGTAATGTTGGCCAATTAATGCAGCAGCTTGGTATTGCCAACAGTAGTCCAAATGATGTAGTCAGCAATGCAAATCTTGATAGTAATCTACTAAATATACTAGGAGTTAATCAAGTTTTCTTAAATAACAAAACCAAGCTACCTAATTTTACGAGTACAACAAACACAGTTAATAATCAAAATCAATTGCTCTCTAAGACTGCCTATCCCCTTTTTTATGAAACTCCGTACCAAATGACAAGTACCGCTTTTAATCAGCTCAATAGCTCTACTAAGGCCGCCAGTTTAGTTGATACGACGGTAGTAGATAAACCAAATAAAAAAACAAGTACATCTGCCTTCGCACAGACGGTTCACACTGCAAAAATTTCCTATAATGACCAGGTTCACTATCAAACAAGTAGTCATATCAAATGGTCAAGTCAGCCTAGCCTACTTCCAAATGGAATTTTCTTAAAAGCAAATTCTAATTTAAAAGGCACAGAATTACATTTAGAAATTACTAATCTCAGTGGTAGACCATTTGGTTTCAGTGGCCGTTTAAAGCATGCGGATGCGCTTAATCAATTTAATCAAAATTTGATACAACAAAATCCTTCGCTTTCAACTGATTATCGTGATAATAATAAAGCGGCTAATTGGAATTGGATTCGTAATAATTTGAATGATTTGGATAACCAAATTAGTGGTTATACTTTCTCTGCTGATTACCTAGGTAATCAAGGGCAGTTTACGCAAACTGGTCAAAACAATCTATCGTTTTATAATCCACGAAAAATGGTCAATATCAACTTAGGACCTGCTCGTGATTACCAACATGATCAATTCATTCCTTTTAAATTTAGCAAGGTCGGTAACTATCAGTTTACTGCTCGAGTTGTAGCTGTACCAGTTGACCATCGTTTCACGAAAAATGCTCAAGCGATGCAAGCTAGTGCACCTAAATATGAAATTGCTAAAGATCATATTACTATCAAGCCACGTGTTAGCAATAAGACTCAATTAATCACCAGTACCATTCCTTACAGTACTGGTTGGCAGAGTAGTGATGCAGAAATTGTAAAGGTTAATTCAGCTTTCATTGGGCTTAAGGTACCAGCTAATCAGAAAACTGTTCACTTAGTCTATCGTACGCCTTATCTAAGGTTTGCTAGTTTACTTTCTAGTGCTGCCTTAATAATTACATTAGCTTATCTATTACTTCGCTATCTAAAACACCTTAATAAAGGATAGATAGAATAAATAAAACCACCTCACTAATGAGGTGGTTTTATTTATTTTCCTGGGCGATTAAACCATTCGGCAATACTTATCCATTGTTGGTCATCTTGTGACTGGATTGTATAATCTGAAATATTATATAAGGTCAAACGATCTTCTGTGCCCAATGGTGACCAATAGGTATCATCAGCTCGTAGAATAACATCTAAATACTGATAACTAGCTTCTTTTCCAGCTGAATCGCGAATTAAGAATCCCTCTGCTACATTCAAAGTCCGTTCGCCTAGGGTTGGTCCCCCCTCACCTAGTTTATTCATTAATGTCTGGTATGCATCTTCATGAAGGGTTATTTCTGCCATAATAATTACTCCCACTATTCTCTTTTAGCCAATAAGCCCGTTGAATAGACTCAAACTACTAATCGAATGATCTAAAATTTTAAAAGGTATCTACTTGCTAAGTATCCAATCGCGTTTACCAATCAGACAATAATATGATATAACGTCTTTACAAAAAAAACGACCATTACTTATAAAGTAATGGTCGTTTTAGTAATCGGGACGACAGGATTCGAACCTGCGACCCCCTGGTCCCAAACCAGGTGCTCTACCAAGCTGAGCTACGTCCCGATAAATGCCGTCGGTGGGGGTCGAACCCACACTCCCTTGCGGGAACTGGATTTTGAGTCCAGCGCGTCTGCCTATTCCGCCACAACGGCCTGTCTTATATTATGTCAAGGGCGGTAGATGGGAATCGAACCCACGCGTGTCGGTACCACAAACCGATGTGTTAACCACTTCACCACTACCGCCATGGCAGGGGTAGAGGGAATCGAACCCCCACCAACGGTTTTGGAGACCGTCGTTCTACCGTTAAACTATACCCCTATAAATGACATAATATACAACAAAAGCGGTCACAACGGGGCTCGAACCCGTGATCTCCTGCGTGACAGGCAGGCGTCCTAGCCAGCTAGACCATGCGACCGATGGACGTTACAGGGATCGAACCTGTGACCCCCTGCTTGTAAGGCAGGTGCTCTCCCAGCTGAGCTAAACGTCCAAGATATGCATCGCGATGTCCTATCCTCGCAGGAGGCGATCCTCCAACTACTTTTG
>NZ_DF820501.1 GCF_000691805.2 Weissella oryzae SG25
ATACACCTGTTCCCATACCGAACACAGAAGTTAAGCTCAGTAGCGCCAAAAGTAGTTGGAGGATCGCCTCCTGCGAGGATAGGACATCGCGATGCTTTATTCCGAATTAGCTCAGTTGGTAGAGCACCTGACTGTTAATCAGGTTGTCGCCGGTTCGAGCCCGGCATTCGGAGTACTAAATAAAGGGATAGCCGTTAGGTTATCCCTTTATTTTTTGGTTTAAAAGTATAGAGAACATAAAAAGTCCTAGCTAGTCAGTTATATGACTCTAGGACTTTTTATGTTATTAAATGGCAACGTTATCCAGTAGATAATCCATGTCTTTGATTACGAAGTGATGATTTTCGATATCAATAACGCCTTGCTTTCGCAGTGAAGATAAGATTCTAGTAACTGAGGAGCGTGAATTGATACCACAGAAGCCAGCAATATCTTCATTTGTTACCATGAAATCAATATAGGTACCCTTGTAATTGGGGAGCCTTTTACCGAATAAACCAGCTAATTCATAAAGAAAGGCACAGACGGCACCAGCTTTACCGTTCATAACCATCCGTTGTAGGCGGACGATGTTTTCGGAAAGTTTTGTTCGATAATACTCTTTAACGTAAGCCTGGAGCTCTTCATCAGTATTAACAATGCGCCAAAAATCAACCCGATCAATCTTATAAAATTCAGCAAATTCTGACTCGATCCGGACATTAAAGGGTTGCTCGGTATATTTTGAGACTTCATCACGTAGAAGACTGATAACATCAGGTTTTGCTATGTATGAAATGTTAAATTCACGGCCATCTTGTAAAATAATCGAATTTTTCACAATACCATTTTTTAGGATATAAGTACTACTCTCTTCGAAACCATGGTAGGTAAGATAGGTATGTCTTTTTTTGCGGACAACCGGAATTTCCTCATGTTCTAGGTAGTTAAGTAGATACTCAATGTGATTCATAACCATCTTAATAATCCTCCCAGGAGTAAGTATGGGCAAGAGATTACAACAACTAATAGTACTCTCTTAGAAAGCTTACCATATTATCTTATGTTGGCAACAATTCATACGAATAAAAACATCTATAAAATCAGTGTAAAACAAAAAGTATTATTTCTTTGCTAATCGAAATAAGATGTTCCTTGAGCTTATGAACAGAAAGGTATTTATAACATGATTGATGTAACATTACCGTATGATAAAAAGACAATTACAGCCCATATACCAGATGAGAACTTCGCTGGTAAATTGGTTTCAAAAGCCGCAACATATAAGGCTGAGTATGACGAGAAAACATTAGTTGAGCAGTCTTTGGACCAAGCAATTGGTAGCCCTAAGCTAGAGGAACTTGCGCAGGGTAAAAAAAATATTGTAATCATTTCTTCTGACCACACGCGGCCAGTACCTTCACACATTATTACACCGATTCTGTTAAGGCGCTTACGCTCGGTCGCTCCTGATGCAAGAATCCGCATCTTGGTAGCAACTGGCTTTCACCGGCCATCAACACAAGCCGAATTGATTAATAAGTATGGGGAAGAGATTGTCGCTAACGAGGAAATCGTTATGCACAAATCAGAAGTTGATGCTGATATGGTCAAAATCGGCACTTTGCCTTCTGGTGGTGAGTTGATTATTAATAAAGTTGCCGCTGAAGCTGACTTGTTGATTTCAGAAGGCTTCATCGAGTCGCACTTCTTTGCGGGCTTCTCTGGTGGGCGTAAGTCGGTCTTACCAGGAATTGCTTCATATAAGACAATTATGGCTAACCATTCAGGTGAATTTATTAATGACCATCATTCAAGAACCGGTAATTTACATCATAATATGATTCATGAAGATATGGTCTACGCAGCTCATAAAGCAAATCTAGCTTTTATTATTAATGTTGTCCTAGATGAAGATAAACATATTATTGCTTCCTTTGCTGGTGATTTAGAAGCTGCGCATAAAGAAGGAACTGATTTTGTGGCTGCTTTGTCACAAGTTAAGGCTATTAAATCGGATATTACGATTTCTACCAATGGTGGTTATCCACTTGATCAGAATATCTATCAAGCGGTTAAGGGTATGACAGCAGCTGAAGCTAGTAACAAGGACCATGGAACCATTATTATGGTAGCTGGTATGCGTGATGGTCATGGTGGTGAAGGCTTCTATCATAATATTGCTGATGTAGCTGATCCACAGGAGTTTTTGGATAAGGCGATTAATACACCACGATTAAAGACAATTCCTGACCAATGGACCGCGCAAATTTTGGCACGTATTCTGGTGAATCACCGGGTAATTATGGTTTCGGACTTAGTAGATCCTAAATTGGTAACAGATATGCATATGGAATTAGCTAGTAATTTAGATGAAGCACTGGCATTAGCCTATGCTAAGGAAGGCGAAGCTGCAAAAGTTACCGTAATTCCTGATGGCTTAGGAGTAATTGTAGCTGAGGATTAGGCAATGGAAGACCAGAAATTAAATGAGATATTACACGCAATTGCTGACAAGCAGTTGACGGTGGCAGATGCAAAGCACTTATTAAAAGATGATGGCTTTGTTGACCTTGATTTTGCCAAAATTGATACTGCCCGTCAAAAACGGACCGGTTATCCAGAAATTATTTATGGCGCTGGCAAGACCGCTGATGAAATTATTGGTATTGTTACTTTTATGTTGGAAGCTCAGTTGCCAATCTTAGTTACGCGCTTAGATGAAAAAAAGGCGGCAATAGTTAAAGAAGCATTCCCTCAATTGACTTATAACGAACGGGCGCAGATTTTATCAACAGAGCTACCCGAAACTATAGTTGGTAATATTGCGATTGTAACGGCTGGGACATCAGATTTAGGGGTTGCTGAAGAGGCAGCGGTGACAGCAGAAATTTTTGGTAATCAAGTCACACGGATTTATGATGTTGGGGTTGCTGGAATTCATCGCCTTTTTGCCCGCATCGATGAGATTCGAAGCGCGGAGGTGGTGATTGTGATTGCGGGAATGGAAGGAGCCCTGGCTAGTGTTGTCGGTGGCTTAGTTGATAGACCGGTGATTGCAGTCCCTACTAGTGTTGGTTATGGCGCTAATTTTGGTGGCTTATCAGCTTTGTTAACGATGTTAAATTCTTGTGCATCTGGGATAACGGTTGTAAATATTGATAATGGTTTTGGCGCAGCTTATTCAGCAAGTATGATTAACCACATGGGGGCACAATGAAAACATTATATTTAGAACCATTTTCCGGTATCTCCGGTGATATGTTGATTGGTGCTCTATTAGATTTGGGCGTTGATTTTGCAAGTTTTAAGGCAGCCTTAGCTAAGTTAGAACTGACCGGCTATGAGTTAAATATGCGCTCAGAAAAGAAATCAGCAATTAATGGCACTAGTTTCCACGTAAGTTTAACAGACTCAGCGCATTCGATTGATGAAGGTTTAACACTAGCTGAACAGGATGGTTTAGCCACTGAGCCTGTGCATCACCATCATCATCACTCACATGCGGAGGATGAAGTGCATGAACATCATCATCATGGTCGTAACCTTGCTGAGATTCAAGCAATCATTAATGCCAGTGATTTGAGTGAAAAAGTAAAAGCTGGGGCTTTAGCCACGTTTGAAGAAATTGCTAGGGCCGAAGCGAAGGTGCATGGCTTACCGCTTGAAGCCGTTCACTTCCACGAAGTCGGTGCCATTGATTCAATTGTTGATATTGTTGGGGCTTTCATCGCTCTTGATTTATTAGGCGTTGATCAAGTTATTTCCGGAGAGTTAGTTGACGGGACCGGTACCATTAAAGTCGCGCATGGGGTGATGCCGGTGCCAGTACCAGCTGTGATGATGATGCGGCAAGGCACGGACATTCCGATTCGCCAACGCACGGATGTACAGACTGAATTGATTACGCCGACTGGTTTGGCCTTAGTGAAGGTTTTGGTTACACAATTTACTTCAATGCCAAGTCAACAAGTGCTTGTGAACACCGGTTATGGTTTTGGTAGTCGGGATACGGGTAGTTTGAATGCGCTACGAGTTCATCTTTTTGATTCAAAGCAAAGCGAACGCGAAGTAAAGCAGCAAGATGAAACGGTGTTGGAATTGCATACCAACCTAGATGACACGACTGGCGAACAATTGGCTTTTGTGATGAATGAATTAATGGAAGCGGGCGTCTACGATGTCTTCTTTACCCCAATTTTCATGAAAAAGGGACGTCCGGCCTATGAATTGACGGTAATATTATCCGAGCAATTCAGGGCAAGGGTAACTGAGCTTTTATTTGAACATACCACAACGATTGGGCTGCGTTGGTCAGTTATGCAACGAACGATTATGCAGCGTAGTTTTAATACGGTAATAACAAGCTATGGTAAGTTAAAAGTTAAAGTTTTGACCTATAACGCAATTAAAAAATATAGTTTTGAAGCAGATGAATTAAGTGCCCTAGCACGAAAAGCAGGCAAATCAATTATCGAGATTGAAGCTGCTGGCCGTCTGGCATTAGAGAATCCAAAGGAAGAAGTTTAAGAAAATGACCTTAACAGATAAGAAGAACACCGCAATTTCAAATATTAAAAAATATAATCGAGTACTAGTTGCCTTTTCCGGTGGTATTGATTCAACCCTAGCCTTAAAATTAGCCATTGAGGCTTTAGGTAAGGAAAATGTCTACGCCGTAATCGCTAATTCAGTTTTGTTTACGAATGAAGAGTTTGATAAGGCCGTTGCTTTGGCAACCACCATGGATGTGGAAGTTATTACAACGCAGATTGATTATTTGGCAAATGCAGAGATTAAGCATAATACACCGGCTTCTTGGTACTGGATGAAGAAGTTGTTCTATCAACGGATGAATGAGTTAGTTGGTGAGTATCATGCCGATGTTGTCCTTGATGGTATGATTATGGATGATAACAATGATTTTCGTCCTGGGCTACGTGCACGTGACGAAGAAGGCGCAATCTCAATTCTACAAACTGCTGACATGTATAAGGTTGATGTTCGTGAGTTGGCAGCCGCAGAAGGTTTGAGCAATTGGAACAAAGTAGCGTCATGCTCACTTTCATCACGCTTTGCCTATAATACGGAGCTAACAGTTGATGCAATTGAACGGGTCAAAAAGGCCGAAGCATATTTGCGTGAGTTAGGCTTTGCTACAATCCGTGTCCGGGTTCAAGATTTAACGGCACGCATTGAAGTACCAAGTGAGCAAATTGCTGATTTACTAGCACATGCTGAACAAATCAATCGCACCTTACTTGAATTGGGGTATCAATATGTAACTTTGGATTTGATGGGCTTCAAATCTGGTCGCATGAATGATAGCCTAACTTCAGAAACTAAGGCCGCCTTGGTTAAGTAATTTTAAATGTAAAATGAAACGCAGTGAATTTTAGAATTCACTGCATTTTTATTTAATTTTTGTAGCAAGGCAAGGATACGCGGTGAAAATAGAGCGAATATGCTAGCATGGGCTGGTTTATTTATAATTAAAGGGTAATCGTTACGAAAAAATTGATTTTTTTGCATATTTCTTTGTTAAATCAGTATATTTATACAATTAATGCTTTTTATTTGCGCATAAACTGTGTACAATAGTGGTTATACTTTTATTTTGAAGGATAGGACTAATTAATGGACGAATATGGTAAAAAAGGGATTGCCTTACCGGCGTTAATCGCGTTAGTAGTTTCATCGGCAATTGGTGCAGGAATTTATGATTTGCCAGCTACTTTGGCAGTTAATGCAACTCCTGGAGTTGCGCTAGTTGCATGGCTAATCACTGGAACTGGTATTTTATTGCTGGCTTGGAATTTGAATTATGTGGTACTGAATAAGCCAGAATTAAATGGAATTGCGGATTATGCGCGGGCTGGTTTTGGTGATTTTGCCGGCTTCGT
Organism: Weissella oryzae SG25; assembly: GCF_000691805.2. Taxonomy (GTDB): domain Bacteria; phylum Bacillota; class Bacilli; order Lactobacillales; family Lactobacillaceae; genus Weissella; species Weissella oryzae. Next base: position 5,883 of record NZ_DF820501.1, read on the forward strand.
GTCTGGCTGGGGTTACTGGCTATCAGGTTGGTTGGGCAATATCGCCTTTGCAACCATGATGATGTCAGCCGTTGGTTATTTTATTCCATCTTTTAAAAGCGGCAATAGTATTGAGGCAATTATATTTGCCTCAATCATTTCATGGTTTTTAACTTGGATTGTCTCTCGAGGAATTGAAAGTGCCGCAATTTTGAACTTAATTGTGACAATCACCAAATTAATTCCAATTCTTGCCTTCATGGTAATGATTGTAATTTCCTTCAAATCAGGGGTTTTTACCGCACATTTCTGGGCGAACGTTTCAGTAAACACGGATGGTGGAAAAATCTTCTTTAGTACCGCTACGACCGGCGGTGTCATTAAACAGATTCAAGGATCGATTATGGCAATGATGTGGGTCTTTGTCGGAATTGAAGGAGCAACGATGCTGGCTGACCGTGCTAAGCGCAAGTCTGATGCAGGAAAAGCAACAATTATTGGTGTATTAGCTCTGTTGGTTATCTACATTATCATTTCAATTTTACCTTTTGGTTATTTAAGTCAGGCAGAATTGGTAAAAATGCCACATCCAGCTGTTGTATATATCTTTAAGCAAATGCTTGGTCCGGTTGGTGGGGCTTTTATCTCACTTGGTCTAATGGTTTCAATTTTTGGTGCATGGCTATCTTGGACGATGTTACCAGTTGAATCAACCTCTTTGATGGCAAAGCAAGGACTTTTACCTAAGTGGTTTGGTACATTAAACAAATATGAGGCACCTGCACATGCTTTGTATATTACCCAAATTTTGATGCAGCTGTTCTTAATTACTCTAGTCTTTACAGATCAAGCCTATAACTTTGCTTTTTCAATGAGTACATCGGCAATCATTATTACCTACAGTTTTGTGGGGGCCTATATGGTTAAACTCGGTTGGCAACAGAAAAAATTTAGTGTTTTTTTGCCCGGCTTCTTATCAGCTGCCTTTGAATTATCAGCAATTATCTTTGTTGGCTTACAATATTTGTGGCTGGCAACAATTATCTATGTCCTAGGCTTTATTTTCTATTATCTTGCCCGTAAACATGCTGGCAAAAATGTTAAGCCAATCGAAATGGCTTTGATGCTAATAATCACGATTGTTGCTGCCTTAGCGCTATATGCACTAATCAGCGGGCAAGTTAGTTTATAGGCAGTTTATGGTTCATTTATTGTCTGTATAAGCTTATTTTATTTTTGAGGCTTTATAGTAACTGTATTGAAAGGATTACCCAAGTTCTTTTAATAAAACCCCAAGTAAGATAAACATACACTCTAGTTCAAAGGTTACCCTTTGGATAAAACCTACTCCTAAAATAAATTTGATACGCGAGTATTAAATTATGAAAAGCGACCAGATACCCAGCTGGTCGCTTTTTATTTATGGTAAAATCTTAGATGACACTAGGGGTGGTTACTTAATAACCTGAGACAAATTTTTGAACCCTTTGAACCTGAATAAGTTAAGACTTACGTAGGAAAGTGGTTGAGATAACTGGGTACTTTTAAAGTTACAGACCCCAAATTAACTAGTGTCAGTAAGTTAGGGAGTAATGATGATTTTTCATGAGTATTTATTGGCGCAAGGGCAAGCCGATTTGGCCCAGATTCTAAAGTTACCCTTTGTTAAGGGACTGGGGATGGGTGGACTAACACAGGCCCAACGTAATTATTATGTCGCCCAGGACAGCTACTATGTAGACCAGTTTATCCAATTAGCAGACCAAGTTACGCAGGCCTTACCAGCTGGCTTTGCTTCAGCGCCTAATTTAGGGAATGATGAGAGTGATGCCCATCTAGGGTTGGCGCCAAGCAAGGAATGGTCTGAAATTCCAATTGGTCAACATAATTTAGCCTACCTAGCCCATATGCAGCAAGCAGTAGCAATTGCTGACCCAGTGGCGGGACTGATTGCACTCTTACCTTGTACTGAGTCTTATTATCTGATTGCGCAGACATTGCAGGCTCAGCACAATGCACAAGGGTATCAGCAATGGCTTAATTATTACTGTTCAGATGCCTATCAAGCGACCGTTAATTGGGCTTGGACGACTTTAGACCAATTAGTACCAAATTATCAGGACTTAGCAGAAAATCAGTTACAAATCTATAAAGATATTTATCAAAAATCATATGCTTATGAGACGAGCTTCTGGTTAGAAGCTGGTAAAATCAAATAAAAAAAGGTTGGCAAGCTTGCCAACCTTTTTGTTTAATTTTGTTTTGCTAGTAGGTCGCGAATTTCTTGTAGCGTAGTGAGTTCTTCGCTAGCAACAACTGTTTCGTCGACTGGCTTCTTAGGAAATAGTCGGTTAATTGATTTAACTAACAAGAAGACTACGAAAGCGGTGATTAAGAAATTAAGTACATCATTTAAAAAGGCACCATAGGTAAACTTAGCGCCCATTAACTTGAAGCTGAGCTGGTTTAGGGCGCTGTTGCGAACAAAAAGCCCAATTAATGGATTGATTAAATTATCAACTAATGATTTTACAATTGCTGTAAAGGCAGCCCCAATAATTACCCCAACTGCTAAATCTAAGACATTACCACGTAAAATAAATGCTTTAAACTCTTTTAACATAAAAATCCCCTTAAAAAATATGTTGTATCTAAGTATAACAGCTGGTAAATAGCGTTGTGAAGCGTAAAGCAATAAAATCCTTTGAAAGTTCATACAACTTTCAAAGGATTTTATTTATTCATTGTAACCTAAAACAGAGATTGTTTTGCCATCAAAGGCGAGGCGGGTAACACTACCATTAGCTGGTCGGACACTAAGGTCAAATTTACCAGCGCCATAACGTTCCATTAAACTTAGCAGGGTATTACCATGGCTAATGACTAAAACGTTATCACCATCTTGTAGTTTAGGATTACTAGCAATTAAAGCAAAGGCTTGATCAACTCGTTGCCAATATTCAGAGCTATCTTCTGCATCATGAAAAGGGTCGGCAACTTTCATCATATCTTTAGCCTTATTAATCGAGAAGGTATCAACAATTTCTTTGAAATTTTTTAAACCGGCTGGTGCGCCAACTTTAGCCCAAACTTCGTCCATGTTGTCACCTTCAAAGGAACCATAAAATTGCTCCCGAAGAAAGGGGGTACTTTGTGCAACTTGCAAGCCAGTTGATGCTTGGTTCTTGTCGAGAATTACAGCCGCCGTTTCTTGTGCCCGCGTTGTATCTGAAGAGTAGGCAGCGGCAAAAGCTACATTAGCAACTTTATTTGCGGCGAGATTTGCGTCATTATAACCTTGCTTGGTTAGTGGTGAATTACTCCAACCTTGTAATTTATTGTAGATATTAAAATAAGTTTGTCCGTGACGAATGAGGTATAGCGTTAATTTAGCCATCAGGTTACTCCAATCATAAGGTAAATATTTCAAGATTATTATGCGCCTATGCTGGTTTTTAAGCAAAAAAGTCGCGATATTATGCGTTTATTTTTAATTTTTATTTTATTTAAAAAACTTTATTAATGCAATTTAATGTAAACGGGCAGACTTGAATCATATTTGGCTGGAAAATAACACAAAGACGTTAACAATAAAAAGTGAGTTATGTTAGTAACAAATCATACGGCACATGTTATGGTTTTCTTGAACACAAACATATTAATCTAAGCTTAATAGTATAATAAAAAATTGAATAAGTAAGAATGGTTTCTGGCGAGATTACTTGAATTACGGAATTCGCTAAAATAAAAGGTGTATTATTAGTTAAGTGAGAAATTTGAAGCTAATAATAAGATAATTCAGATGATTTTATTATGAATATTTAGAAACCGCTTTCATAACAAAGCGTAACAAATGTAGCTATATAAAGTTACTACGCACACAATAATAAACCTGTATGATTTCATAGTTTGCTGCTTTAAGCAAGCTTGTTCTTTGCATATACTAGAAAATTATAGGAGTTATTAATAATGCATCAGTTATTGGCAGAATTCTTGAGTACTGGGCTAATGGTCGTCTTCGGTGTCGGTGTACACGCAGATACTGTTTTGAATAATACCAAATATCACGGTTCAGGGCACTTATTTGCAATTACCACATGGGGATTTGGTATTTCAGTTGCTTTGTTCATTTTTGGCGGTGTTTGCATGAATCCAGCAATGGTTTTGGCTCAGAATATCTTAGGAATGCTACCATGGAGTGATTTCCTTCCTTACTCAATTGCGGAAGTCCTTGGTGGAATCGTTGGCGCAGTAATCGTTTGGATTATGTATGCTGACCAATTCAAGTCTTCAGAAGGTGATATCGACCCCGTTGTGGTTCGAAACATGTTCTCTACATCACCAGCAATTCGGAATTTACCCCGTAACTTCTTTGTCGAATTTTTTGCAACCTTTGTCTTTATTACTTCAATTTTGGCGATTGCCCAAATCAAAACACCAGGTATTCTACCAATCGGCGTTGGTTTGTTAGTATGGGCAATTGGAATGGGTCTTGGGGGACCAACTGGTTTCGCAATGAACCTTGCCCGGGATATGGGACCAAGAATTGCACACCGCATCTTACCAATTGCTGATAAAGCTAAGTCAGATTGGCAATATGGAATCATTGTTCCTGGAATCGCACCTTTCGTTGGTGCAGCTTGTGCAGCCCTTTTTGCTAAATATTTCTTGAAGTATTAATATTTTAAATTAAAAAAACCGCTTGATACTAATCGAGCGGTTTTTTAGTAGGTAGCTTTAATTTTGGCTTAACCTTCAATTAAATGTACTTTAAGCTTTTGGCGTTATATTAAATACATCGAAAAGGAAACTTTCCGATTTACCCATAAGAAAGACATATATTTTCTTCTTTCCGTTGTGATTATCACCCAGTAATTGCAGCGTATAACCTACTCCTAAAATGAAAATATAAGTCCGGTTTCAGTAAATGAACACGGACGCAAAAAGGCCATGTCACCCAGCATGGCCTTTTTTGTTTGTAAAAAACAAATGCTTGACGAATGGGGGGCAATCATAGATAATATTCAGGTAGCGTTATTCCGAATTAGCTCAGTTGGTAGAGCACCTGACTGTTAATCAGGTTGTCGCCGGTTCGAGCCCGGCATTCGGAGTATGCCGACTTAGCTCAGTTGGTAGAGCATCGGTATCGTAAACCGAGGGTCGTAGGTTCGAATCCTATAGTCGGCATTTCTAGTTGTTTTTAGTGTTGTGAGTAAACGTTGGTATATAGGCACGCACGCCGTTATATCAACGTTTTCTTTTGTTTTTAAAAAGGTTATTTTTCCCATAATTTCCCGTCATTTCTCACAGTTTCCCATGAGTTTTACTACAAATTTGCTACAAATTTTGTAACAGTTTCAGCGACTTATCATCTTCGCTATGCCTTGTTTTATCTAGCATATGAGTGTACACCCTTAATGTCATTGCAACGTTAGTATGACCCAGACGTTCTGAAACATATTGAATATCGACACCCTGAGAAATAAGCCAAGAAGCGTGAGTATGGCGTAAACCATGAAACGTTATTATTTTAGGCGATTTAATCGCCTCTAGTTGAGCTTTTAAGCGCTTATTAACACTTGCCCCTGTAATTGGTCGCTTGCTGCCAAAAATGAACTGTGAGCGCTCGTGCGCTGGATTCCAGATAGAGAAATCATCAATAATGTTTTTTGGTACTGAGATTTTTCGAATTGATGAGGGCGTTTTAGTTTCCTGGATGACTTTAGTAATTTGGTTCCAAGATTTATTTATATCAATATAACCATTAGTAAAATCATTCCATGTAAGGGCCGCCAGCTCCTCGTATCGGGCTCCCGTAAATAATCCTAGGTAAATCATCATGTCTGAATAACTTCGCTCTGAGGGTTGTATTTCTTGAATATATGATGCCAAAGCTTTTATTTGCGCCTCTTCAAGAAACTTTAAATCACGGTGTTTACCATCTCTACCACTAACAGATATATCCGTTATAGGGTCACGCAATATGATTCCTTCATAAAGTGCCGACTTCATGGCTTGGTGGAGTTGGTTTTTAACCTTTTGCACGGTTTCGGTAGAATAATTTTTACCAAGGTTATTAAAAAACATTTGTGCTAGTTCTCTAGAAAAGTCCTGAACAGTAATGTTTGGTAGTAATTCCTTTATATAGACCTCGACTCGGTTATACCAAACCCTTGTCGAATGAGATACATCTTGTTTATATAGCTCATGCCAATCATGAAAAAAATCAGATAGTAACTTTTCCTTGATAGTTACAGAATAACCTTTTGAGGCTAACTCCTCCTGTTCTCTAGCCCATACTTTTGCTTCTGTTTTACCTTTAAAGCCTCCCTTCGACTTCTTTTTAAATTTGCCACCATCTTTAATTGAAATGGAAGCAGTATAGGTTTTGCCTCGTTTGTAAACGCTAGCCATAAGTTAAACCTAACCTTTCTTCTTGAATTTGAGCAGTTTAAAGACTTGCTCGGGTCTGATATACTAATAAACAGAATCAAGCCCGTTAAATTGACGAGTAGGTTCAAAGCTCTAACCACATCCATTTGCTGCCAGGCGGGGGATGTGGTTTTTTAGTGATTAGAGAAAGTGCTGCTTAAATTATCTAGACTATCATCCAAGTTATTTAAACTCTCGTTTAAGTTATTCATATTCTCAATAAATGATGTGAAATCGGATTTCAAACCTTTGTATGTAAATTTACTTGTACCACGTAAATCTGCATTCTTTAAGGTTAAGGTAGCTGAGGTCTCGAATTTTCGTTTAGTTGATGGAAGTTCTGCAACATAATCGACAAAGTAGGTACCCGTACCTTTAACTTTTTTTACATACAAAGAGTCATCATCAAATTGTTTCATGTCTAAGCTTGGAAATTCAGAGTGCACTAAGCCTCTTGCAATACTATAAAATTGATCTTCTTGATAATCATTCATTTTGTCATTATCAGTTGATAGTATTTCTTTATTTAAATTTTTTTTACTGTAATAGGGAGCTGAATGATCAGCTGTATCTTTTAGTTTGAAAATTGCTAAACTAGCCATTATAAGAATTAAAATGATCAAAACCCAAACCCATATTTTTTTATAAAAAGGTTTTTTAACCTTCTCAGGCATAACTGACTCCTAAATAATGCTTGCACCCACACAAACATAAATCTAAGCTTTTAACGTGGATCATGATTGCACGTAATGTGTTAAGCGTGATTGATATTTTGATTTACTGGGCAGAACTCCTCTATGACGCTTGTTTCAAGTGAGTAGGGCACACCAAAATATTCCATGAACTTTAAATAGTTGTCGCCACCTTCGTTCATATTCCAGTATCTTTTTAACCAAGATAGTGCTTCATTCCAAGCTTCATGTTCATGCGGGTTACGCTCATCATTATCAGTCCAAAGCAAACGACCAGAGTGCTCATTCTCTATATGAAAATATTCTTCGGCTAATGCAAAAATTGAGCCGTTTTCTTTACTAAAATATACGAATGGTAAAACGGGGTCTGTATAGGCTTCGGTTTGGATATTAACAATAGCTAGAACATAGCCATGCTGTTTAAGCATTTTACATAAGTCATTAATAATGTCATCCTGCATACTAATCACGACCCTCATAATATGTTTTTAAAAATTGACTAATAACTTTGGCGTCATGTTCTGTAACGGGCTTACCTCCAAAAGAAATTAGTCTTTTTTTAATATTATCAGTGTCAGTTAAAACGTCTAAATCAATTTCTTGCGATTCCTCAGTTTTGGTAGATTGAGGAGTTTTTTCATCTGTATTGCCTAACAGGTAATCTACTGAGACGTTTAAAATATCAGCAACGGCTTGCAAATTATCAGTTCTTGGAATTTTGTTTTTCCATTGGTAGATAGCGTTAGTTCCAAGACCTGCTTTTTCGGAAAGCACGCGAAGGCTACTGTAGCCTTGTTCTTTAGATATTTTTTTAATTCTTTCAAATGTTGTCATATCAACCTCTCGAAAGGTAACATGAACAATTTGCACGCTTAATGGTTATTTTTGTGTTGACAGCACGATTTAGCGTGTTATTATTATTCATGTACCAAAGTTCTTTTAAAAAGTGGTGCATAAAACAAAAGCAAATAAAACCAGTAGGACGGTGAAATTAGTTGCTGTATTGTTGTTTTAATGCGCTTATTTATGTGTATATGTTAGCACGCTATAACGTGAAAGTAAATAAAATAAAAGAATAAAAGTACACCAAATAATAAAAGGAGGTTTGTTTATATGGTGGCAGTAACTATTGATCGTGATTATTTAGCGCGGGTAGGTCGACTAGTTGGCAAGATTTTTGAAACTAAGAAGATTGCTGGGGTGAATGAAACCACGGTAGCAAATTACCTTGGTATCTCCATGACAACGTGGAATAACGTTAAAAATGGAACAGCTGGTACTATTACGGCTTCACGGGTTTTGAATGATGCTGAAAAGTATGTTGATGGAATTTTGAATAAATAGGAGAAATTTATATGAGCTTAGAACGAGAAGTAATTGAGCTTCGTAAAGAAGTTAAGCGTTTAAGAAACTCTAATGTGATGTTGAGTAAATCACTAACCGATAAACGTCCTTCAGGAGGGTTGTTTAGAAATGTGAAGTTGGACGGCGAAGTCCGCCAACTAAATACTAAATATGGTTTCCAAAACGATGCGATTGCCGAATTTGTTTTATTTCCTAACAACGATTTTCCCGAATACGATTGGCGTTTATGGGGAAACAAAGACACTATATATTCAACAACGTTGGAGGAACATTTTAGGGCCTTAGCGTTATCTGTCTTTGGAACGAAAAAGAATCAAGATTTGATGACTTTAGCCGACCAAGAAGAGGCTATTGAAGCTTATGAGCAATTTAAAAATCTGTGGCTTCAATTTTATCGTAATCGTTTGGAACGAATTACTAATTAGTTTCGAAAGAATCAATTTAATCAGGAGGTGTAACCGTGAAACTAGTAATGCCAATTGAGCAAAAAATAATGGTCACTGCTGACGAAGCTGCTGCGTTGCTTTCTAGGTCTAGGTCATATTTTGATGAATCTATCCGTTTCGATAAGCGTTTTAAAAAACTCGGTGTTGAAGTTGAAAATGGTCGGTATTCTTATGAACTACTAAAGGCCTACGGCAGAGGTGAAGGGAGGTGAGGACATGTACCACGCAATAACTTTTGATGACTTAAAACTGCTCTTGGGTTTTGTTGCAGTGATTTTAGCAACAGGAGGAGCATTAATTGGGTTCGTTAATTTAGTTCATTTTTTATGCAAAAAAAGCACGTTAATGGCGGCCACCACTAACGTGCAAAGTGAATAAATTTTGACAAAAATTTACCCTTTAAGTTTATCACGGAGAGTAAACAAATGTACAACATTGTAGAAATTGATACGGGTGAAATTCTTGGCTCAATTATGACTAAGGATATGCACACGTTGAAAATTATTGCTAAACGCTTAAACGCCGTATTGCGTAAGAAGCGGACATATAGGAGTTAATCATGTCAGATATTCAAGAAGCAATCTCAACACTGAATAATTTATTGATAAGCGCAGAAAGCGCTAAAACATTAACATTTTTTCTAGAGGGGGTTAATGAGTTAAATGCTGAAGTAGTATCAAAAATCGAAACTACTCAGACGAATGAAATTGCTTTATTAACTGCATTACTAAGTGAAGCTCAATCAAAAGTTCGACAAGAACAACTTTATTATGTACTTTCACCAGTTAATAACATGAAAGTTCTAAATAAATTTACAGCTGATGGTAACGAAAGTTTTGAATTTTGGGATGCAGAGGAAAGCGACGTTATTCAAACACGCTTCACCAAATCAGAGTTGGGTAGCCTACAAAGTAAGTTAACACACTTAAACATTGAAGCGCTAAAGGTGCGAGTAGAGGAGTATGACAATGAGTAATGAACTTGCAGAGATATCTATTAACGCTACTCCAGCGAATGTGAACGTCGCGAATTTGGATCAGTTGAAGGCTACAACTGTGGAGACAGTTAATAAGTACAAAGCCTTTCCGGTTGCTGTACAAACTGAAAAGGGTGCTAAAGATATTCGCAAAGAGTTGAATGCACTCTTGCAAAGTATCAAACGCCAACGTATTGATACTGAAAAGTCATTACTAGGTAACTGGCCAACCACCAAAGAACAACTGGTTGAGTTGGAAAAAATCGTTAAAGAAGGCGCTGATTTGATTGGTGACCAACTTAAAGAGTTGAATGAAGCACGCAAGGAAAACAAGCGACAAATGATTAATAAAGAGATTGCAAAAATCTCCGAAGCTTATCCACTGGTGCATGAGGAAATTGTGTTCGATGAACGGTGGTTGAATAAATCTTATTCATGGCCTCAAATGTTGGAGGATATTAACCATCAATTTAAAAATATCAGCGAGAGAATTTCACAGGCAATCGAGCTTGAAAAATTACGATCTAATGAAATCAAGAACTACGCTGAAAAGTTAAACGTTGAGGCTGACGGCTATATCCACTTATTGGAGACAATGGATGTAGATGCCGTTAAGCAGAAGATGGATTTTGATGTATCAGCGGCTAAAGCAGCTATTGAAGCTAAGCATGAAGAAGTTGAACGAGAGCGGCAAACGCAGCAAGAAAAGGTCGAGCATGCAACTCAGGTTGGTGACAAGCTGGTTAATTCTGATACAGGCGAAGTCGTGGAACAAAAGGAAATCAAGCAGTTTGCTAACTTTAATTTCCGAGTAAGCCACATTACATCTGAACAATTTGAGTTCATCAAACGTGGCTTTGAACAAATGGAGATCGACTTTTCTTTTAAGGAGGTCTAAATGCAACGTTATGAAGCGGGACATATTCCTAAGATGGGCGATATGCGTTTTATTTATGGCGATGGTGGGACTGGAAAAACTTCACTCATTAAACAGTTTGAAGGCAAGAAACTTTTACTTAGTTTTGACGGTTCAACCAATGCGTTGTTAGGAACTACTGATATTGACGTCACAACATTTGACCATACGGATGCACCGCAATTACAGCAGTTGGTTCTTGATGAAATTAACGGTAGAGCGCCCGGACACCAAGTGTTGATGTTGGACAATATTACGGCCATGCAAAATTGGGTACTTGATAACATCAATCACTCAAAGGACAATCGCCAAAATTATCAAGAGCTGCAATTATGGTTTAGAAACTTTGGCATGTTCTTACGAAGTTTAACTCAATATGGAATTACAATCATTGCCACGGCCCATCAAGTCGACTTGGGTTCAGCAGGGATTGTTGATAAGGGGCGATTCACGGCAGATATGAATGAAAAAACATTTAATGCTTTTACTGGAGCGTTTGATGTGGTCGGTCGTATCTATAAACAAGAAGGTCAACGTTGGATCGACTTAGACACAGAAAACGGTAATCATGCCAAAAATAGACTTGATAATCGTACAAAAATTAAAGCAGAAGACTTACTAATCAAAGAAACAGAGGAAAAATAATTATGGTATTTACAGCAGATTCAACAAAGAAGCAAGGCGGACAAACCATTACTTACGCTGGTAAGTACAATGTAGAAATTACAGATGCAGTATATAGCGTTTCAAAAAATTCAGGTAATGAAATGATTACTATAACTTATAAAGTTCTTGATGGAACTGAAGCAGAGAACATCATCCCTTACGATATGTTGATTGACGATAGAGCCGATGATGTACCCGGAGCGACAAAGACATTCTTTGCTTACAAGAAGATTAATTCATTCCTAGTTGACGGTTTGGGACTAGCTGATGGAACGCCATTTGAATTGAAGGATGCGAAAACATTGCTAGTTGGTAAGCGGCTTTCGGTTAATACAACATGGCGCGAAAATGAGTTCAACGGTAAGAAAAGCTGGCGAGCAAATGTATCTTCATATCATATGATCTTGCAAGGTGGATCAGAGCCTAACACTGACAAGCCACGCCCAGAAACAACTGATGCAGGAACGTCAAATCAAGGTAACGCATTTGGATCGCCACAAAATGGTACTGGAGCATTTGGGGCACCTTCAAATACCAATAATGCGTTTGGGGGAAGTAATGCATTTGGTTCTCCAGTACCAATGCCAAGTGACAACGATCAACCACCCGCAAACTTTGGGGCACAACAAGCACAACAAAGTCCATTCGGTAATCAAGGTGCAAACTTTGGCGGTGGATTCGGTCAACAGTAATGATCTATATACAGGCTGAGGTTGTGCTTCCGATGACACATGCTTCGGGAAATCAAATGGAGCACAACACGCACACAAACACCGTATTCAGAACCCCGGGGTATCACAAGTATCAAAAATATATTGTTGATTCACTGCAAGAATTGGGTGACGAGTTAGGATGGAAAGTTCCTAAAGGAACCGCACTCCAGCTCAAAATGTTATTCACATATCCTGTCCCAGAATCAAAGGTTAATACGAAAGCTAAGCGAGCAGCATTTGAAGCAGGAAAGATTTATCCCATAACGCGAGGCACGGTTGATCTGGATAATTCAACTAAAGCAGCGGCCGACGCATTACAGGAAGCTTTTGATTTTGATGATTCACAGTTTATTTTTGAAATGCTAGGTAAAAAATACGGATTAGATAACAGACTATATGTTGAAATATCAGACGCCGAAGTAGATTGGTAGGCCGAAGGGGGAAGTGCCCATGATGGCATTTAAAATTGCGGGAAACCGTGGCGCTTATGATGTTGTAGAAGACTTTGATATGAAAATTTTTATTGAATCATTGCCACTTACGATACCGCCGATTGTTGATGTTCAATCGTACAAAGATTTTGAAGCAACTTATTTCACACCAAGTAACTTAATTGAAGGATTGACTAGGCGGCGTGAAAACATTAAAGACGTTCAGGCGATTATTTTCGATTTAGATTTTGTCCCTGATTTGCATGAGTTAGACCGTGACCTAATGAAATTAGTGAACTTTGATATGGAATTTCATGCTTGGCAGACACCTTCATCCCTTGGAAGTTCTAAGCATGAAGGTGGTATGCGTTTGTACATTCCACTAAGCACACCAATTGAGCCGAAACTATTGTCGCAAGCGGTAGACGAAATAGTTAAAACTTTCATTTTGGAAGTTGGTATTAATTTACTAAACTATGGAGCTGACATAAAAGCTAGTAAAACAATAGGGCGATTGATGGGACTACCATTGCAACAATACTTAACTTTTAGTTGGTATGGCTCATGGCGATATGCAATTCAGAGTAAGTACAAAGCGCCCAAAGCTAAATCGAGGAAAGGTCGACAGACTAATCGTGGGGTATCACCCGAAAAGTTTGTTAAAGACTATATGCGAAAGCACAATGTACCTGAATTAGTTCTTGGCCACAATGTACACAATACGTTGCAACAATTAATCGGGGCGCTATCAAAAGCAGGCTTTGAACAAGAACAAGCAATTGAAGGACTTGAATTTCTTTCAGATATTCCAACCCATGGGATGGGTGATATTGAAAAAGAGGTTATGACATCAAGCGCATATAAGTAGGACGGTTAGAGAATGGAATTTACAGAATACAATCCACGAGCCGCCAAGAACTATCAATTTCATTTAGAAGTTGTAAATGGTATTTCGCAAAAGCGAGCAGAAGTTATTGCAGGTACTAAATCATTATTCTTGGCATTGGTCAACGGATATGACGGAAAAGATAATGATAAGCAAGTTATCTATAATGACAAATCAATTGAGCTACTAACGCAAGTTCCAAACATTACAGAGGAAACTGCCAAGCGGTACATTGAAGAATACAATAACAATCCCTTTCAGGATGTTAATTGGGAAGTTAAAAAGCAATTAGACCGCTTGGCACTTGAAAATCCAGAATTTGGGCTTAACCAAAATAAGATTTATAAGATTGCTAAAGCAGTCGACGACTTGGAAAATCCGTGGAGTGCATATAAAACAGGCGCATTAACTTTTGAGTTCACTGCAAATATTTACGGTATGTTTACCAAGGATAATTTTGAGAAGCGCAAGAAGGTTTTAGCGGTTTGGAATGCTGAATATCAATTAAGAGAAAAGGAATCTCAAAACCTAATCACAGTTAAGAAATCTGATTATATTTTGGATGATGATTCTCTAAAAGATTATGGAATTGTCACGCCGTTCATGGACGGTTGGGCGAGAACTGAAACATTACGAGCTTACAAGATTGTTAATGATTTGTTGAAAAACAATGTAGGTGTATCGGTAGGCCATGAAATTGAAGATGTTGATTTATCTGATTTGTTTGATGATCAGAAAGAGGCCGTCGAGAAAATCATGAAGCAACCAATTTCATTCTTAACTGGTTACGCCGGTACAGGTAAGACATTCGTCATTAAGAAAGTTTTGGAAGCGTTGGGTTATAAGGGTAAGAGTTTATCAAATTATGCAGTGGCAACCGCATTGGCTGGTAAAGCTGTTAAGAATTTCGTTGAAAGTGTTGATGGAATTAACATCCAGACAACAACAATCACGGGAGTTAGAAAGGTTGATAAGTATCGCAAGTTGTTTGCACACGCTACAACGATTGTTGTTGATGAATTTTCAATGATCAGCTTGCAAGACTTAGCATATCTTTTCAAAATCAATCCAGAAGCACGGTACATTTTTATCGGAGATAGTAATCAACTTCCAGCCATTGGCTTGGATGTATTGCAACGGTTGGAAGATGAGAACTTACTTGTACCAATCAAGCTAACAATTCCAAAACGGCAAGCGGCTGATTCGGGAATTTTCAAAGATTCAATGGATGTGATCAAAGGTGAGATGCCAAAATTTGAACATCCAGATAGCACAGCATATTTCAACACGCCGGGCCACGAATGGATGATCGAAGAGATTGTTTCAAGGCATCCGAATGCAGATGTATTTTTAACAACTGCAAACGGAGCAAAAGACTTGATTAATGCAATTAAACATCAAGAAATTATTCAACGAACTCCGGAAGAGAATTTGTTGAATTTCGATGGAAAACAATTCTTTGCACACGGTGACAAAATCATTGTTGGTAAGAATAATCCTGATACTGGATTCATGAACGGCGATATTTTCATAATCGTTCGGGATGAAGATACAGGAAAGTTTTACTTAAATAATATGAAGGGTGAGCGAGTCTTACTTGATGATGTCGGCCAACCACTCGAATTTAACGACATTAATTTTGATTTCCAAAAGCATAAAGCAGAACTTGGATTCGCAATTACAGTTCATAAATCGCAGGGCTCAACAATTAATAATGTAGTTTCGATTCTTGGTTACTCTCGGTTGTCTAGCCGTAACATTCTGTACACGGCATTAACTCGAGCAAAGGAATCACATGCATTGTATATGCCAAGTAAGAAAATTCTACAAGGCTATCTCGATACAAAGGTTAGTTACCAATCAATCGATATTGATCAATTAAACCTCGATTTGTTAGAAGAAAATGAGGCAATTGAGAGGATGAATGGTTACACCCGTTAAATGTTACAGGAATGTTAAATCAGGAGGTTTATATATATATATTTATAAGAACCTCCTGACGTAACAACTTTGTAACATAAATAAGGGGGTGATTGGCGGTGAGCTCACCATGACAAGATGGCGATATACGATGTATGAACAGACATTCAATTTTGAGGAAAATGTTATATTCAATAACCACGTTTCTGATTCACCCAAAGATTATGAGAAGGCTGTCGCTATTAAAGCAAAACGAGAAATCGGTAAAGGTTCAAAAAGTATACATTCATTTGAAGATGCTTTGAATAATCTTGAAGAGCATGATTTTGTGGCTAGGTGGACAACCCCTAAGGACAATATACATTACTCTGTTATTACTGAAAAAGGTTTGGGGTTTCGTGAGGATAACAAAGGTTTGGATATTTGGGCCTCTAATAAGTGGATAGGATTACCGAAAGGTTTTAGCGACACCTTAACATTCATGTTGTTAAGTTCATGGCGTTATGACAGACACCTAAGGACGCAGCAATTAGAAGTACAACTAAATTTGGATCACTTAGTCCGAAGATTTGGTAATGAGTGGAGCCCGTCAGATATTGAAAAACGCATTAAATTCTTGAAAAAGAATGGCAACTTGAATGGGCAAATGCTAAGCGAATTAACATTCAGTCCAGAATTAGAAAACGGTTATGCCGTAAATGAAATGAAGTAAGCAACACTACTATAACGATGCGTTAGGATAAAGGTAATTAACAATGGCTAATATTGATTTAAATTTGAATAAATTGGCAAAAGGTGCGTTGGCAGAAGATGTGAACATCGAGCTTGAAAAGATCGCAAAGAACTTGCTTGATCCAAATGCAAAGGATAATACATTCCGTGAATTGAACATCAAGGTGAAATTTAAGCCAGATGAGGACGGAACAATCGCAACACTTACAGCTGTTAGCTCAAAGCTAGCACCTCGTGAATCTAAGGCAACACGTGTATTAGTTGGTGAAAACGGAGCAGGTAACGTTGAGATGCGAGAAATGTTGAGCGAAGTACCGGGTCAAACGATTATCGACCCAGATTCAGGACAGCTACTAACTGATACAGGCGAGCCTGTGGCTGGTGAACCATCAGTTCGACCAGTTAAGAACTACATGAAGTAATCACTTTTAATCAATTGGAGGATAAGGAATATGACTATGACTAAAGAAGCACTAGAATTTTTGGACAATCAATCAGTTAAGGCAGCAGAAAAGGCTGTATTCGAGGTTGGAGAAGACACATTTTTGATTGAGGATGGACGGGTACGTCGCTTTGAACCAAATGATGCACCACAAACGATTGAATCGCATACATTGAGCGGTGTTGTTACAGCTATCAAAGAGAATCTTTTGGGGGCATCCGTTAAGTCTATTCAAGTTGTGAGTCCAACAAAGGTTCTCGTGTTTGGTAAAGTTGATAACTTTGGAAATCGTCCAGAATTGGCAAGTGTTGAGGCAATCACACCGGAATTTCCATTTGAGAGTTACTTGGATCAAGAGAAGTTCCAAATTAAGATGCGAGCAAACTTTATTGCAAATGATCATCGAGATATCTTAATTAAGTTTGCTGGTGATGTGACTGATACTAACGAGCAATCGTATTCAGATGATGGTATCACACAGCGTGCAACCGTTAAGGATGGTGTGGCAAGTAAGGCTGTAGCAGAAGTGCCATCACCAGCAGTATTGAAGCCATATCGTACATTTAACGAAGTAGCACAACCAGAAAGTGAATTTATCTATCGTATCAAGAAGAGCGACGGAGATATTTACATGGCATTGTTTGAAGCAGACGGTGGAGCTTGGGCTAATGAAGCAATGGCAAACGTTGCGGCATACCTTGAAGCAGCATTGCCAGTAACTCCAGTAATTGCATAATTTTATCAGCCAAGGGTGAAAAGACTGCAAGCCCGTTTTGAAATGCCTAGAAAAAATAAATGGTCTTACGAGGAAAGATATGCAGAGTTCTGTGAGCAATTAGAAGCCGGAGCAACTGTTGAACAAATTGCTGACGATTGGGGTTATACAGCTAGGTCGCTAAATGGCAGCAAATATGCTGTTCGTTACCGTAAAGAACATGGTATAGGTAGCGGCCATATAGACGGTGGGCTTTATTTGGGTAATGAAGAACAGTACAACTTTTGGAAAAAAGAAAAACTGCGAATTTTAAGAGAGTTAGGCAGTTATGAGAAGTGGGATGTTGATGAAGCCCAGCCTTTAGTTAAAGAACTGAGAAATGCTTACAAGATGATTAGCAAATACAGCACTAGAAAAAGCGGTGTTGGAGATGAATAAGTCTTACTACATTGTCCGCAAGTCTGATGGTAAGTATTGGCAACAAGCTTATGAGCCTAGTGGTAAGAGAATAATGACTTGGACTGATAACCAACAGCTAGCTTGGCGAGCACAGAGCCCACAGTTAAAGCGGTGGTTTGTTAGAGAGTTATTCAAAGAAGGAGTTCTAGCTATGGAAGATGCAAAATACAACGGCCTTGAAGAGGTCTACTTTGAAGATGTTGATAGGAGAGATTACTAATGTTTTGGAAGTTTTGGATGTTGTGGCAAATTTGGATGTTTATTTGTACACATCCCTGGATGATCGTTGGAATGATTATCTTTGGAGCTGCACTAGTCATTTATGTCAGTTGGTACGAATTAGGTTAGGAGAAAAATTATGAGTATTGAAGATTGGGCAGGGTTTGGATTGATGGCTGCGTGTGCGATTTTGTATTTCTATTTTGCTATCAGAACGATGAAGGCAAGAATTGACTATGAAAAGCGGTCAAAACAAATGCAAGAAATTGCGAGTGACTATAACTATTATCTAGAGTGGGTAAATAAACGTACCCTCAAGGATAACGAAATAATGCGAGACTCACTTAAGACAATTAGTAGTATCTATGTTGATTTAAATAAGGCTAATCTAACGCCAGATGCAACTAAGTTAGCAAAACGATCGTTTATTGCAAAAGAAACTTTGAAAAAATTGAAAGATTAGGAGTTAAGTAATGGCACAACGACAGATTAAGTTTCGGGCGTGGAATAAACGCACTAAGCAATTAAACAGAGTAACTGCATTAGAGTGGAGTCACTCTGGGATGGATTTCCAGTACATGACTATTGAAGATGGCAAAAATCTGCGGTCAGAAGTCGAATATGATGGCTTATTTAGTATGAACGTGATTTTAGAGCAATACACAGGTCTCAAAGATAAGAATGGTGTTGAGATTTATGAAGGTGATATTGTTTCAGCTTCAATCTATGGGTTGATTCAAAAAGGCGTTGTAGAGTATTCGCAATTTAGTGAATGGGTCATTGGCAACATTAGGCTTAATCAAGTGATTGCTAATGTCATTGGCAATATCCACGAGAACCCAGAGTTATTGGAGGCGGAGTAATGAGCGGACAAATTGAATCAATCGAAAGACTAGATCGTACTGACAGTTACAAAATTGGGCAGGGTCGGAGTTATCTGTTTACAGACAGCGATGAACTTTATGTTATATCACGTGTTAATGTCGGTAGTGCGGATGACGAAGATTTATATGAACTTATCTCGCCAGAGAATGGTACTGTTTTGGCGAGAAAACAAACAGCTGATGAGATTCGCCATGACTTGCAAGAGTATAACGCCATTCCTGTTGAGTATGACATTATTGTTCGTGAAATATCGGAGGATGAGTAATGTTAGCGATGATTATTGTGGCGTTGGTTTCAGCTCTTTCTGCTTACACGATTGGTGTAGGAGTTGGCGAATCAAGAGAACGTGAACGCATTATAAAAGTAGCCGAAGAAGAAGCTGGAATTTATGATCCGGCTAATTATTGGACTAACAGTGGAAACGTGAATGATGGCGGCAATCATTTTATCTACGTCAAACTACATTGTGCTGAGCATGGCGAACCACCTAAGTCCGATGCATTAAATTGATAATGGGTTTATTTAAATAATTAGTTAGGAGTTAAATAATGACAGATCATAATGATTTAGTGAATCATCCGTCACACTACAAGAAATTCAATTTTGAAGCTATTGATGTGATTGATGAAGTAGCTCCAGCATTTGAGCCTAAGTTGTCGTTCAGTATTGGAAATGCTTTGAAGTATATCTTACGAGCACCATTCAAGGGAACGACTAGTCAGGACCTCGAAAAGGCAGTGTGGTATTTGGAACATGCTATCAAATTATTGGATGTGAAGTAATGAAAATGAATGGGTTAAAAAGAGTGATTGGCTGGTTAAACAGATATGACATTCTGATAAATACATTGCTTATGTGGGTATGCGTGGCATTTATTGGTAATTCTGAAGCAAAATGGATGCGGATGTTTGCGGTTATTGCTGTCTTTGTATATTCGCTGATACTTGCCTTAATGGATACGATTAATAGCCATATTATCGAGCTTCAATCTGAGTTAATTGAAACCAAGAAACGTAGAGTTAGTCAACTTCAAAAACTTGTAGAGACACAAGAAAAGTTGATATATAAATACAAATCTTTAAATAATTTGAATGGAGGAGACAATGAAAGCACACAATCTTAAATTAGATAACGAATATTTTGATGACGTAGCAAATAGTCTAAAGAAATTTGAAATTCGTAAAAATGACCGTGATTATCAAGTAGGTGATTTATTGTTTTTACAACGCTATTCAAATGGTCAGTATCTTAAAAGAACTGGTTGGGGGGGAAGTAGTGTAGTGGGAGCAACCAAGGAGAATGCTGATACTTTATTAGCGCAAGTAGTGTATATGACTGAATATGCTCAACGAGATGGATATGTAGTTCTGGGCATTAAGTTGGTTGATATTGTTGATAAGGCAGAAAATTAAAAAAGCGCCAACCGAAGTCAGCGCCATGCGAATAAACATTAGTAACTTTATTTTATCATGGAGGGCGTAGGTTGTGGCATTGTTACCAGAAATAGATGAAGCAAGAACTGTTGAAAAAGCTAGGTACTTTTTTGATAAAGAATTACCTACGATTAAAAGAATGGCTCATAAATCTTATATTGATGTTAAGTCGCCAATCATCAGTGGTATGCCTTCAAGTCGTAGCATTAACAATGCGACTGATGAGAAGCTAACTAATCACGCTTACGCTGAAATGATTTTAGATGAAGTTATCGAAGCATGTAAGACTATGAAGTTTCCGCATAGAAAAATTATCGAATTGAGATATTTAAAAATGGTGAAGTGGAATAAGATATTCGAACAAATGGGTTATTCTGAAAGCCGAGGTTACCAACTTATTCGAGAAGCATTTTTACAATTTGCTTGGGCGTTTGCTGATGTTGAAGATTTAAGAGTATTTGTC
>NZ_DF820502.1 GCF_000691805.2 Weissella oryzae SG25
GTTTTGCCTTTTTTCACAATGTCAATAAATAACTGGTATTTTTTTACTATCAATTGACATGTTTTCGGCATTAACTGCTTGTACAAGCTTCTTTTTATCATCTGATAAATCAATTTCCCGGATAGTTTCAAGCAAATTCTGCCAACGTCCCGTTTCTTGAATAATCTTTAATGAGGGTGCTACATACTTACTTATCCAATTTTCAATGCTTTCGATACTTTGCTCTTTAGCTTCGGTCGTAAATTTCATTTTTTGCCCCAATGAAATTAACAAAGCCCATGCGGCAATTGGTTTTAGGCTCTCAATATAAGTTCGCCGGTCTCGTGCTTTGGCTAGCTTTTTTTCATCAAGTGGCTCTTCTACAAAGTGCAAATAAGTGTACAGAATATCAAACGTAATACCTACCAAATTATCATTACTTAGCCATTCTTGGATAACATCAGTGGCTTTATCACCATGGAGTTCTAATTCTACCCGGGTCACAATATTTGTATCTTTACCCTTTTGTTCCTGCTCTTTAGCCTTATCATACATACGAATGACAAAGGGTGAAGTTCCAAAATCTAACGTCCAGCCAAACTCTTCACTACCATGTACTGCATAATGCCGGGCTTTCGTCCAAAAGCGGCCTTCTCTGACAGCGTCTACTAATTCATTCATCTTCAATAAACCGCTAGTGTCATTGATTGCGACATCTAACCGGGTTGCATGACCTCGATATTGATACATACGGTTAAAGAACTTTTGCCATGTTAAACCTTGCTCTAACAATGCTTTTTCAAATAACCGGGTACCGATACCAGTTAGGAATAAGGTTGCCCCTTTTTTACTAATATCCGCATTATCGCCACTATCAGACACATGCTCTGGTGCGAAATCTTGCACGTAAATACTTTTTTCACCAGCATACGCATATTCACGAGTGTAAAAGTTCTGGGACGTTGGCCGTTCAATAAATAAATCAGGTTTCAATCGAAGTACGTTATTAATAATTTCAGTCCCATTTAATTCAGGGAAATTAAAGCTAACCCAATCTAATTGAATAGTAACTTTGTCGGTAAGGCTTGGTATTACGTTAACCAAACGATCAACCATTTCTTGTGAGACGTCTTTATTGTCCGCTTCAATCTGTTGAACTCGTTGACGAGTTAAACCAATTATTTCCCCGATTTCAGTTTGAGTTAAATTCAATTTACTTCTTAAAAGCTTTAGCAACTTACCATTAAACTTAGCATGTTCAATAAAACTATCCATGTTCTTACTCCCTTGTAATATTTGATAACTACCTACATTTTTTAACGCATATAACTGTTCAAATTGACTGACATAGTTATTAAAGTCCCAACTCCAGCCGTCAGTAAATTCAGCTTCATAACCCTTTAGTTCACTACCCGTAATTTCATCTATAAACAACAATGTGCCAATTGGTGGTAATGAGCTAATCTCCGTCATACGCACCTTTATATCAAGCTTTTTAACAAACTCATTGTTGGCGAACAATGCCACTGAAATCGTTGGCTCAAACGAAAACATTAAACTGTGTTGATTTGTGCCAATAAAAAAAGCCTGATAAGGCTTAAATTCATTATTTATTATCATTATTTTGAAGCCTCTTAGTTTAAATATAATATCAGGATAAAAAATAGCCCCATAGGTATCAGAAATAGAAAATAGATAGCTGCTACCCGTAATATATACTCAATTAAATCAACCTCGCCAAGAAGACAAATTATTATTAATATAAGTAGGAAAAGAACTGGTATTGGAGCTAACAACGTAGTTATAGACATATGTCTAACCTTTCAATTTTTGAAAATATTTATTAATCATTTCTAACTGCCTATTTGCTGGGAAGAAGTTGGTTAACAGGACACTCCGATTTTCTTTTAAATATGTTGAATAATAAGCAAGCTCACTATCAAAATATTCATAGGTTGGCTTGGCTAAATTATGAAGCATATCTGACAGTGGACCAATAATACTATTAAAAATCCCAGCTGATTTAAACCACTCATTTCTAATTAAAAACACAAAGTCAGTGTGCAATTCATTGATAATATCCTGTCTTTGCTTTTTGATAACGCCAAAATCATTCATTACTATGCCCCCACTGTATCTGCATAAAAGCCATTGCCAAGTTGCTTAAAATGGTCGTGCGATTTCATCATGTCTAAAATGCTGTACCACGTAACCACCGAACGAAATTCATTGTCATCTTCTGTGGACATTTCAAATGGGGTAAACACATCTTCGTATGCTTTCGTTAAGTCATTGTCAAATAGCAACTTAACTGCGGTAATGTCATTGTTGGCATAAACCACTTTGTAACCAGCTTGCTTATATCGAACAATATTTCTAATAACCGGTAACTCACTGCTTAATTCAGTAACGTGTAAATCAAACGGCCCATTGTGCAATAGACCGAGGATAAGCGCACGACCAACTCCACGTTCCGCAACAGCATAAACTTGTTCGCTAGACCACGGAAATTTTAAATTATGTGAAATGCCATGTGTATCTACAATTCTCAAACTAATATCTGTCAAAATATGTCACCTTTCTTTAAAAAAACTTGCTTTTCATGCCTAAAAAGCAAGCGGACTTAAAAGTGCCACAAATGCCGACCTGATACCCGTTCAGGTTATGGCGCTCGTAGCGCTTTTTGCAATCTAACCCCCCTGTTAGTGCACGGGGGTTAAGGTCATTTAACCGCAATAGCAGGTGCAAGGTGGCAGGCACTGGCGCCCGCTTTGCGGGTCGCTTATCAGCACCCAAGCCACCGTGGCTTACGTCGCTTTGCGACACGCCACTGGTGGTGCCACTGGCTCTCCCTTTGGTCAAACCACACCTACTATTGCTATATAGACAAAAACACCCCATACCTATAACAGACCAAAAATCTCCTACGACCTACTTACCCCGTACCGTCATAAACTACCGCTTTCCACTGCGTTCCAGTTGGTTGCCAACAAATTAAGGAGAACTTTACCAAAAACACGGTAAAGCTCTCCTTAATTTGTCGGGGTATAAAACCACTAATAAAAATGCCCGGCTAGGCACAAGTACCAAACAATAAATTAGCTAATAAAAAGCCCCAACTTGATTACTTCAACGTTGAGACTTCTTGCATAAGATTTTGAATTTCCCCGGCACGGTTCTTCACATGCGTGTGTAGTGAGTTCATCGTACCAATCATAAACTTCATGTTTTTTTGAATATCAGCCATATAAGACAACATCATAGGACTAAGCCCACTTTCTGTGCCCATTTGGGTAACTTTCTTTAACTCATCATTCAATGCGATACTAGCTGGCATTTCACCAACCCCGGCAATCTTTTGCATTTCTGCCAATGCTGCGTCACTTAATGATAAAATTTGCTTTGCGTCAATCATAATAAATACCTCTTTCAATTTTAAAATACAGGTACTTATGCCTAGCCGGGCACTCTTATTAGAGTGTCGTTAAATTATTAAACTTATTCTTGCTCGTCACACCTTGTTAAAGAAATGCCTCTGTACATTTCACCGTGAGGACATTGTTTAAAAAGCATCATAAGATCGTGTTGCTTATTGTTGTTTTTTAAACTATAAATAAATCTTTTTAACATATAAAAACCTCTTTCAATTTTGGATAATAAGGTACTTGCGCCTAGCAGGACACTTCTATTAGTGCCTATTACTACTTAATTTCCAACAAAATAACCATTACCTAGGTTTGTAAAATCGCCACCCAACACCAAATCACGACCATACGCCTTGTAATCAAAATACTGGTTTAAAGTCTCTTCACCTAGTTCAGAAACTCCTCCAACTTCTTCAATAACGCTTGAAGCTAAATCTTCTTCACTATCAGCCTCAACAACATTTAAGTCCTCGACTTCTGAAACATCAAAATCAAAAATATCAATTCTGCCGTCTTCTACCAAGGCCTCAAAAACATCACTGTCGATATCAACATCTGCTACGTTATAAATAACTTCATTCAAGCGCTCAACTCTTTCAAATTCCGATATTTTAAAAGGCGCCTCATAATCGCTAATCATCAATTCCTTGTCTTCATCAGGACTACTTAATACACCTCTTTTTACCAATTCTCGTTTAATATCTGAAACAGACATTGGCAATGTAGCCCACACACCAGAAGCAGGACTGCTAACTAAACCAACAAAAATCTTAATATTAATCTCCATAGTTCAATCTCCTTTAACTAAATAAACATTCATTAATAAATAACGTGAGTTTCCGCATACTCAACTTCATTCTCAACGTTCACATCTTGCCGTACCATATAACCTAACGACGACAACCCTAGCAGACCAATAGAAAGACACACACCAATTACCACCAATATAAGAACCACCTTTCCAATATTAAAAAAAGTTAATTAATTGCTTAATAAGTGTTCCATTAAAACTTGACTTGGCCCCTCTAAATCTTCATTATCTATCAGTCGAAAATTCGTAAACTCACCATTATCATCGAAATCAAAACTATATACAAATCGCTCTCCTCGAGCCCAAAATGAAAGTTCTTTGTCTCCAGTTGATGAAAACCTAAAGGCGTACCTTTTAGGCTGTTTACCCCCATTCACTCGCTCATAAAACTTTTTTAAGGACTTTTTCTCCTCTAACATATCTACACACACCTTTCCAAAATAAAAAAGCTAATTAATTATTAACTAGCTTCACGTTTACTATTCATTTCTTCTATCCATTCATGCAGATTAAAACCTTTTGTAAATTCAGGTGCGAAGAATGAACGTACTTGACTACTGCCCGACTGTACAAACCCCCAGCCCTTTAAATCTTGTGATAACGGACGTAGGAGCTTATCACTATCAGAGAAAACCATTTTACCTACTTCTGACGTAGGCATTCCCATAACTATCTTAAATTGCAACTGATTACGGATAGACATAGGTAAACTATCCGCTGACGGACGTTGCATACCCACAATGATATAAAAACCTAGCTCACGCCCAAGCATAGCTATCTCTTTCATATCAGACATAGCTACATCATAAGTTTTACGCTCATCTGAACCAAATGCCGCTTTATCATTCATTTCAACCCATGCACCAAACTCATCAAAAAATAGAAAATGCGGTTTAAAATTAAACTCCATATAAGCGCCTAATTTACCACTCTCTTTAATCTTCTCCATTTTTTCAGCCCGGGACATCATTTCTTCATGAAAAACATGCACTTGTTCATTAATTTCAAGATTCGTACTAAATACCCTACCTTCTAACGCCTTTGTATACTTCAAACTAGCCAAATCAGAGCGTTTGGGGTCAAATACCGTTATGAACTTAGTAATTTGTAACAACTGACCTAAAATCGCAAATAGCATATACGATTTACCTGTACCAACGTTTCCAGCAATCAGCATGTTATAGAATTTATCGTATTTCCAATCAATACCCTTCAAAATATTTACTACACCCTTTTTAGGCATTAAATCAGCTAACTGTAATCTGAACTTAATAGGGTCAAAAGCAAACGTACTAACTAAAACACCCTTTTTAAATTCTGTTACTTGCAAGTCAGCTAACATTACAGTCTCTATTAGTTTATTAAACTCACCACTCGTGAAAGTATCCATATACTTCTCACCATCAACAGGTTGTTCAACAAATAACTGACCCGTAGAGTAATTGAACTTTATACGTATTAAAGGGAAATAACTAATATATTCGCCTTTATCATCAGAAGATACATCAAACATACCCCGGGAAATTACTAATTTAGCGAATAATTGCTTAGTCTCAATTAACAAAAACTTTCTTGATAGCCAATTATCATGTTTTAACCCATAGTATTTGTACAATCTAAATAAATAAAAGGCACCTGCACCAACCAGCAATGCCATAATTACTAACGGAACAAAGTAACCTGCCTTATCTTGATAGCCCGTTTTAATTAAATGCACCCAGAATAAAACTACCGGGACAAATAAAATCACCGAAAGAAAAAGCAAAGTCCTTTTATATAAAGTCTTTGCTAGTTCTTGGTCAGAATATTTAATTTTTCTATACATAGCAACTACCCATACTTTGCTTCCAGCTTAGCACTAGCGTTCTCTTCAACAGTCTTAAAGGCTGTCGTCCATTCATCAAATAATGAATGTATTACAACCTTACCAACACGGCCATAAATATCTCGATATAAGCACTGACCTTTTTTAAAACTAGCTAGCATTTTAGTATTTTCTTCATCAACCTCAAGCCCAAACTCTTTTAAAATACTTGGCCTATCATGTGAATCATCAAATGCAAAAATTTGACCGTACTGTCCATTATTACCTTCACCACCAACATCGGTAATTTTTTGAGTTACAGAAATTAATGCATTATTTTCGGAACGTCCTAATCGTTTAATGCCATCCAAGACTTTCTTACCAGCCGGCGAGGTATTAAATATCCAAGCTTCATCCATAATCTCCATAGTGAACTTATCAGTATCTGCACGACCAAACTTTTCAAGATACTTTCCTAACGCAATCATAATTGACATAGAATAGCGTTGCGTATCTGTATAATTCTTAACAAGATCGTCAACTTTAGGTAAATCAAGCCCTGCAACCTCCAAAATTGTCCGCTTGTCAGTAATTTCAAGCCCACGATTAGAGCCGTCACTAAACGCCAAGCGTAGCATAGAGGTTGGAATTGTTGCTTGATAATATTTACCTAATTGTTCAGTTTCTTCATGCCCAGCTTGACGACCACGAAGAAATAACTCTTCAATAACATCTAAAGTACCAACTAATTCACCAGCTAATCTTTTCTTGCAAACTTCATGGATAGCCTCAGTTAAATCAGTTTCAAGTTGAAGACTATGGGATACTGGGCGTATTTGTACGAGCATTTCCTTAACCAAAGTCAAAACATCTGGTATGTCTTCAATTGTGTCTCGACCAGCTTTTAACGTTAAAATAGGGTCAAGTACACCGTCATTTGCTCGGTCATTAGCGTCAAGCGTTACAAAGTTAAAAGAATTAATCAATTTATGAAAATATGGGTTATCGCTTTCTTCTAAAGCAGCGTTAAACCATTTGCGTACCTCTTGCTTAGGGTCAAAGTAAATCATATTAACTTCAAACATTGCAGAATGAAGTAATAAAAGTTTAACCAAAAAGGATTTCCCTTGCCCAGTCTCACCCGATATTAGAATATGTGGGCTATCCGTTTTAGCCCCCTTAATGCCCTTATTAGCAATTATTAGGTTCATAAGTAAAAGAACACGGGAAGAAGCCACAGCCTCATCTACGCTCTCGTAATGCCCGTTATCGAGCACCCTACCAATATAGAAGCCGGTTTGTGTTCCTAATTGAGTACTAATACCAAATAACAACTCAGCGAACGCTGGAGCCGTTGTATATTGCCGCCACTGTTTAAATACCCCCAGCGTTGTACCGGGTAAAATTTGGTACAACAACATTTCTTGATTAAAACTTGGTTGAAATACATCTATATCGTTGTTAATGGTGTTCAAATCACTTTTAATTTTTCTGATTTTGCGTTTCACTTCTGATAAATCAGTATCTCGCACAACTAAAATCATTGACCAACTTAAAAAAGCATATTTAGAGTCAAGAATATTAACTAAATCATCAGCTAATTGATAATTATGGCTACTTTTTGAAGACCCAGTATCATTAGATAAAGTAGCGTCTTCTAGCTCCTCACGATATTTAACTCGCTCACCCTCAACACTTTGCCTCATACCGGTAAGCCCGTTCTTTTTCGGAAAGTTAATCTTAAAATGTACCTCGACAGGAAATTTAAATGATTGAATAACCGGCATTAATTCAAGATAAGATAATTCATCAGGCAAATTCAACACTAAATGACTAATATAATCAACTTCATTACCGTTATCACGTTTTAAAACCCCCTTTTTAGCAGGGTCAAAAATTGTGTTCCTCATCTCTGTAAAAGAGTGTTCGTCTTGCTGGTGATAAGAAAAGCCTAGTAAATTAACTAATTGTTGTTCTGTTACAGGTTTTGCATCTAAGGCACGCAATATGCCTAGCACATCATCATTCATAGCTGAAAATTTATTAAAAAAATCATCAGAGAATTTAACGCTAAATTTCATCATTTCTGCAATACGTTTTAAAGACAAGTCAACTATAAATTTAGCTTGGTCTTTAAGTCCGTCACCCACTGCGGTAGCTTTTAACTTTACCCCAATATAAAATTCATCAATAACTGCAGGCTTAAATTCAGCTTGCAACATATTAACTTCTTCTTGCCAAAGATAATAGTTAGCTACGTCTCTAGTATCATTTGCCCAATCTTCATAAGTGCCCCTAATTCTGCCCGATAAGTCCATATTTGCTGGAAGTAATTTCAAATCAAGATCTTCATAATATTGAAGCCGTTCTAATACTCCAGATAGACGAGATTGAAATTTTTCTTTTTCGTTGTTATTAGCAACGTTTATTTGAAAAGGTTGTAATTTAAAATAAGCCCAAACATCTCCTAAGCCCGTTAAAACTAAATTATCTTTATACTGAATAACTGGGTTTTCATAGCGGATAGTAACTTTTTTAGCCATTTTTCATGTTCTCCTTTAATTATTTGTCTATATCGTCAACATAGTTATTAACATCTTTACTGTTGGTAATAACTGAACTTGTATTGTTGTCTAAGTTCATAAATGTAGGCGTGGCTATCAAGCCTTTTTCAGCAATAAAATGCTTATTTGTTGGTGCGTCTAAATTAATAGTTTGAATTTGTTTGCTTGGCTGGTCGAAATCCAAAACATTATGCCAAAAAACTTTAGGATAAACGTTGGCACAATCAGAACATTGTGCGCTGTAAAACATGACACGTTGCTGTTTATCGTTTAAAGTGGCGGCATTGTTATTTTGAAAGTGCATAGAAGCATATGGTGCAAAAAAATACCCCACTACAACCAAAATAAAAAGCAGCCCGATTGAATTAAAAAACCATGACTGCTTACTTCTACCTGATTTAGTTTTACTAGTGCCTGTTCGGTCTTTCTTTGATAATCGCTGTTTCATAATTTCCCCCTAAATTAGTTGATTAATCTGTACGTTTGTTAAATACCCGGAATTAACATCATAACTTGAATGTAAAATGACCTTTTGTGATTTCATGCCTAAATCATCACTACCAGCTTTTACTGAAACAACGCTTACAAGCTCAATATTATTAGAATTTGAAGCAACTGCAGAAGAACTTAAAACACTTTTGTACTCGCTGCGTAAATTCAGATTATTAATACGGTCGACTTGAGCCTGTTTGTCATCAGGAGCAAATAAAGATTTAGTATCTGCGTCCGAAAGCCTAATTGTCCCAGATAAATTAGCTTGACGCTTTGCATAAGCAGCTGCGTCCTTATACGTAAAATAAGTTGAAGCGAACTGTTTTACTTTGTCCTTAGCCTTACTAACATCTGTGCTTTCAGGAATAACTGGAGCACTCATTGTGTCTTTTGAACTGCTTTTAGCTAATTGACGGTACTCGCTTTGTGCAGTAGCTGTTTTTGCCAAAGCTACATTATTGTTATTAATAACATTAACGATAAGTCCAGCTAACAATACACTAATAGATATCGCCATTAATGACATAACCCAAGGTACTTTACTCGTTGTATTCATTAAATACCCCTTTCATTGCTGCCCGGTCAACCCGTGTAATTTCATGACTAGCCAAATCATAAGTTACATAATACGCATTCTGTTGTGTATCATTTTTAGCAACTACTAAAAACTCTAATGGGTCGGCATACTCACTTACTGCACCAATATAAACAACGTTTTGACTATCAAACTGACTTGTTGTAACCGTTGGTGTTAAATCAGCTTTTAATGAGCTAATGGTTGACGGTGAGACTTTACCAGCTAGTACAGTTTCAAACTGTCTAGGGTCAGTACCAACAATTAACTGCATTGTTTGCTTAACACTGTCATTAGCTGAATTGAAACTTTGCTCTTTATTAGCTTTAACATCAGACAATGACACCTGATTTTGCGATTGCTTAGCTAACCGCTTTTTTAAATGCTCATTATCAGCTTGAACCCTTGTAAGTTGTGAATTAGTTGTTTGCAACGTATGATTTTGCCAAATATATCCAACAAGCAAAAGACCAGCTAATACCCAAAAATATTTAACATACTTCATTTTAAAATCTCCTAATCAATGCTTACCTTGAATAAAAATCATGCCATTGCCGGCCGTTAATTCTCGAAAACTAACCGTTCCTGAACCGGAATTAACAACATTACATTCACTAACAAGAAAGTGTGAACCGTCATCACTGATTGCTTCCACAACTGCTACATGCCCATAAGTAGGATCAGCACCAGCAGCGCCTTGCGTGAAACTGATTGCCCAGCCAGCATGTGGTTTGGTGTCAGTAGTATAACCTTTGGCCTTAGCATTAGCGCCCCAATCAGCACCATTACCTAGATAATTCTCAACTGGAGTACCTAACGCTTGCATACGGTTAAATACATACCACGTACATTGCCCAAATGGATAGGTATTAGTTGGTGAAGTAGCAGTGAAGTTTGTATTTTTTACCTTACCCTTGTAATTGGCCGGCATTTCGGTAACTGGCGCACCAGACGAAGCCATACCTTCACTAGTATCAACCTTACAGCCGCTTGAACTACTAGATGTTTTATTTTCATTGGTTGCCGAATTTAAACCACTATCAGCAACATCAGTAGCCGGAGTATCGCCGCCCTTGGCTAATTCTGAATACCATTGTTTAGCAAACTTAGTCCGCTTTTCAGTTGTCCCAACACCACCACGTTCCCACTTAGCTCGTAAAAATTCAGTAGCCTGTGATACATCAGTCATTGCAAGGCCTTGTTTTAAAAGTGTTGAGTCAGCGCCGTCATTATTCAAAGCGAAATCTAGCTGTAAACTAGGGTCAGTCCATGATTTACTTTGTTTTGTCGCATAATTCAATAGATTAACTCGGCGTCCGCTATCCCATTGATTAAAACCGAAAGCGTAACCAGATAAATTTTTATCCATTGCTTTAACTTGATTAAACGCAGCCCCAGACTGAATACTATTAGAATTTATGCCACTTTCTACCTCAGTATTACCTAAGTAAGCAGCAATGCCTGCGTCAGTAGTATTAGGCTGTTTCTTTAGATTATCGTAAATTGATTTAGCGGTTTGTTGTTTATCTGCCGAGGTTACAACGTTACTGCCTGTATTATCACTATCACATTGCTGTGATTTAGTGTTGCTAATCAAACCAATTATAAGAATTAACAGTAATACAATGGCGGCAAGCATAATCGTGTAGAATTTTAAAATTTTACGCATAAGCTACACCTCATCTCTACCCATGCGGTTTCTCTTACTTTCATCTCGTTGCACATTCTTACCGTCATATTCTTGCTTTTGTAAAACAAATGAACGTGCAGCTTGTCGTTTTTGCTTAGCTTTTTCAACTTCACCAGCTTCTGTATGCCCACTATATTCATTAGTTTGATTATTTGGCATTGTTGGTTGGCGCTCAATTGACTTATTATTGCCAAAATTTCTATCACGATTACGAGCTTGTTGCCGAAGGTGTTCACTATTTTTCACTTCTTCTGGGTCAGAATTTCGCTCTCTTGATTGTTGTGTTGGTGGTTCTTCATTGTTACCCTTGCCAAACTTATCTTTAGTCCAATTTTTAGCCTTTTGATAGTTATTACGAGTATTTTTAGCGTGTGTCCGACCGTTCACAAACATATCCTTAGCCTTACCGTAAGATTGCTTCATTTCCTCATACGGTTTACGAACATGGACTTTATCCGCAACCCTTTCAGCAACACTAGAACCCGTCAACATGCCAAATATTCTGCCTTTGTTTCTCCAAACTAGATATAGAAATGTTATATACAATAGAGCGTTCAATATCGCGCCACCATTATCAGTAGGCGGTACCAAATGATCTGTAAAACCTTGAACCCAATTCAAAAGTACAATACCTAGAATTAAAAATACCTTACCAAACAATATAAAAATTGCCCCCATAACTGTCTTTATACCGCTCAATGCAAATCTGGGAAATAGAGACATTAAAACTGCAAACGGAGCAAAGAAATACAACATTACTGAAGCAAATTGTAAAGCAACATTTACCACCCCAATTGCGAACAAGGGAACACCGTAAGCCGCAGACATTGTAGGTGACACAAAAGCAACAATGAACTGATACCAACTTTTCTTACCGTCTTTGTTCATATTTGGGTTTTTATCCGGGACATCTTCACTATTGTTGTCGATTGCTCCCCGGATAAAGTCAATGGGATCGCCAACTTTTTTGGTATTAATATCCTTATTTTCTGTAGTATTGAAATTCTCTTCATAAAAAGGACGTTCGATAGTTTGTTTAAAGTATTGATATCGAATTGTTTGTTGAAAATTGCTAACTTGAATTACATTGCTAGTTGAATTTGTGGCTTGAAAGGCAGTAACTTCGGCAGTGGAAGTTAAATTATTAATTTTCTTAAGAACTGTCCCACCTCCTGCTATCCAAGCGCTACCCAGTACAAAACATGCTAGTGATATAAGCAAAATTTTTATGCCACCACGGTCTTTTATTTGTTTGATAAAAACTGTGACAACTCCAGCAGCAAAAGCTAGATAAAGTAATTCTTTAAACGCCTTGTTTTTAAAAAATGCACTATTAAAAGTACCAGTCTCGGTATATAAATCATTAGTCGAATTTTGTACGTTAGTTAAATCAAATAGTAAAGAGAAAGCTTTATCAAAGACTGCGTAGACAATATCATGATTAAGTGAAGTAAATAAATTGGCTAAAGTATGGGCAGTAAGGGTTGAAAAATCAAAACTATCTGCCGGCTTTTGATAATACGGAATATAATTTGAAATTAACTTGGCATTTATATAATCAATATCTTGATTATTTAGATGTTTTAAAACTTCATCTTTGTTGAGCCCTTTATCTTCACTTTTTACCTGTTGTAAATCTTTTTTGTTGGTGTTCTCATTATTATTAAATTTTGAATTTTTACCACCATTACTATCTATGT
Source organism: Weissella oryzae SG25 (assembly GCF_000691805.2). Taxonomy (GTDB): domain Bacteria; phylum Bacillota; class Bacilli; order Lactobacillales; family Lactobacillaceae; genus Weissella; species Weissella oryzae. The sequence goes on from NZ_DF820502.1 coordinate 13,040, forward strand.
TGCCTATTGTCTGTGTCTTTCCAGAACTTGCAAAAGGGTCGGCATCATCAGCGTAGACAGAACTTTGTAACAAAAAAATAGAAGTAATTAATATTGTAATTACTCCTAGGCACCTATTCAAAATTTTCATAACTATCCTTTCTAATAAAAAAATCCTATTTATAAAATAGGATTGTCGAATTAATTAATTTTTGCTGTCAATGTTAGTAAATTTCCAAACTTGTTTTGCTGTACCATTATCAACATCATGCCCAAAATATGTAACAACAGAGTTATAGTCTTCACTCCGTTGGTCTTCCAAATCGTAAACTAGATAATTATGTTCACCTGACATTGATGTAGCCTCAAATATAAGTGAGTTTCCACCAAGAAGCGGATTGTTGTCATAATAAACGACTACAGTAACATATTTTTTCATATATTCTGCCATGTTATTGTTTTGATTAAGAGATATTCCCATTTTCAACATAGTATTATCAACAACAGAATTTGTAACACCGTCAACTTCTGTACGTTCAATAGAATAGTCTTTACCTTCAACATAATTCATTATTTTACTTGAAGAACTTGAGGCTTTTTTGCTACTTTTATTACTTACCGCAGTCGTTGTCTTAGCTGTCGTATTATTGTTTGAATGCATTAGGTTCCCAACCAATGCACCGATACCAAATATTACAATCACACCCACAATACTAACAATTATTATCTTAGTTTTATTAGTCATTACCCGAAGCTCCCCACTCTTACTAGTTATAAGCTCCATTTTATCACACCCTTTCTTATCTTAAATATTAATTTCACAATCAAACGAAACTTTACCAAAACAAAAAGCATGTTAACTTATCAACATGCTTGTATATAGACTATTAAAATTCATTTCTAGTACGCCTAAGCTCATTTCTCACAACGTCATTTAACATATCTTTTAAAGAGTCTAGGTCAGTAGTTATGACGTCTTTAAGTTGCTCCCTATCGACTTTTTCATATTCATGTACAATTGTATTTCTCAGACCTTTTATTTGTATCCAAGGAACATCTGGATAATTTTCAATCGTATTGAATGATAGTCGACCAACAAGCTCACCAATTTGTGTTAGTTTCATCATAATTGCACTTAATTCAACATCTGGTTTGTCTAAAATATCAACCAGTGGTTGCCTACTTGCAATTTCTTGTATTTCGTCGACAAATTGAAGCATTGCTTTTAGATACCGAATATCCTTATTGTTATTCTCCATAGATCAATACCATGTCTCTCTTCACATTTTGTTTAAACTCTTCATCTAGCTTATTTGTACTAGGTGACATTAAATTACTTAACAAAATAATATCAACCTCCCTGTTTAAAGCTTTTTCAAGTTTTCGCTGTAATTCTCGTAAACTCGCTTTATGACCTATAAACGGTTGACCTTTGCCATAAAAACCGTCAAGCAATAAATCATAATCACTTGTAAAATCAAAATTACCGTTAACGTATGAGCCGTAAATATAAGCTTTCTTTATATCATATTGAGAGAAAATGCTTTTAACCCTCTGCTTTATCTCATTTAATGATAATTTTTCAGTTGGTAAATTTAGTAGCATTATATCAGCCTCCTATCAGGAATGATAACTTAATAATACTAATTTTTTGTTGTTTTGCCTAGGAACTGCCCCTAATTTGTCCTACCAGTTGGCGACCAAAACATAATCAAGAACGTACCCATAATACGTCCTTTTTTACTTTGTGATAAAATTTACATGTTAGAGATTATCAAATTTTTATTTTTATTTAGAAAGGAGGTAATCACATGAGTAAATTCATGAACGATATTTTCGAGTGCTGCTTAATACCAGTAGCTTTGATATTCTTTTTATATCGCTTAATTAAAGGTTTTATTCAAATTACAATTGAGGCACCAATCGTTGGAATTGGCATGTTAATTTATGCCAGTCTATTGTTTGGTCCAACTATTTTGTAAAAAACATAGACACGATCTCTAACATGAACGTTTATTGAGTACTGATCAATGAGCGTTTTTTCTTTTATCACACAATTTTGAAACGTTTGTTGTTACTATCTAAATGCTTATCTTGATAAAGCTGTTTCTTCTTAATTCTAAAGTTCCACACATATTTAAAATAATATTTAACAGTTTGTTCAAATGGTAAATCATTATAATTTAATAGTTCATCAAGTTTATAATTCCCATATAAACTAAAAACTGTAAGTACTATACCAACACTAAGCGTTTTAGAAGTATACAGATGAAAGAGCAAAATTATAAGAATATCAATTACAAAAGTAACCCCTAGAATAGTCATCTTGCGTGTATTTATCCAAAAGGGCGAATAGAAATTTCCATAAACATGTTTAAATTTTGCAGAAGAAGTAAAAACTCGTCGATAATTATTCATAATCAACCACCTAAACTACTAATCCAGTTAAGAACAAGCTTGATTAAACCATCGAATGACGAGAGCGCTTCTTGCGGGCTCTTAATAAAGTACAATAATACAGCTGCAATTCCAATACCGATCCACATAGCACGTGTTTCTTTTTTAAAGAACTTAAATACTGCATATATTACAGCTGCGAACATCAATATTGTAATTATCGCCGGTTTAATACTAGAATACAGATCCATAATTTCTCACCTCCTTTCTAAGCCTGAACTAGCTTAGTGACAAAGTAGGTATTATCCTGCTTCTTTAGTTCAAGGTGAATAAACTGGTTTTGTACAATATCGCTATCCTTAGCTTTAACTGTGAATTTAACGTCAACCTTAGGGTGTGCTTCTGTTCCAGTAACGTTTATATCACTATCATTTAAGCTATCCAACGTTGCCAAACCTTCTAGCCCCTGTGGGTCAGCCATTACTAACGACATTTCTTTCTTAGAAGAGGATAGATATTTATGAATAAATTGGTCTGTAAACTCTTGAATATGTTTTACAGTGTTCTCATCTGTTAATGCCTTACCATTTTTAGCGAACCTAGCTGTCCCAACTTGACCGATACTATTAATCTGTTCGGCAATATATGGATAACCGATAACCGTTAGCTTCTCATTACTTTGTTGATAGGGAACATTTACAGTCAGTTCTTTATCTTGTCCGTTTTCATTCACGGTCAAATCAAATTGTCCGGTTTTAATACCATCAACTGTAAAAATACCGTTTAGCTTTGTCCGCTTTAAGGTCATATCTACGTCATTTTGCTTAGAACCGTCAAACAATAAATTTTTAGCAAAATACCCTCGTAATTCTCGATCACGGTCACTAGTCTGTGATTTATCAACTGTGTAATAAATTGTCAGAAAGTCAGTTAAATATTGACCAACAACTGGGTTATAACTGGTTGAGCCAGCGCTTGCTTCATCTAATTTTTTAGTCAGTGCCGTAACGTTTTCACGTAATGAACGATTTTTGACCGCAATTGCTCGTGATTGAATAACTGTAAAAGTACAGTAAACAAGTATGAGAACTAAAAAAGTCCCAACTATAAATCTTGCTTTACGCAAAGACACAGCATGAGACTTCTTTATTTTCATCGGCTTATCTTTAACTTTTTTTTCATAGTCAAAGCTAACCTTGAATTTAGGAATGTGCATTAAAATTCACTCCTAGTTATTAATTTTTTTGAACTTTAGAATACCAAATAGACTAGCGATAGCTGTTAGTATGAGACCTGCAACACTAAGACCAGCTTGTTCTGTATATCCCGTCTCTGGTAATGCGTCTGCGACGGCTTTATTCACAGCGTCTTTTGCTTGAACAACGGCAGCTGCATTACTATCACCGTTATTATCAGCTAAGGCTTGATTGTAACTAGTTACGGCTTTAGCAACTTCTGGTGTCGATTGAGCAATGGTTGGAACTTGGATAGTGTTACCTGAATTATCAGGTTGAACCGGAACAGGTGTCACCGTATTGCTATCGGTATTTGAATTGTCATTCTTACCAGTGTCCGTACTATCTCCCTTATCCTTGTCAGAATTAGAGTTTTTCCCACCATTATCGGTGTCCTTGCCGGAACCGTTATCAGTATTACCGCCAGTACCGTTGTCGGTGTCTTTTCCGCCACCGTTATCAGTATTGCCACCAGCACCGTTGTCAGTATTATCACCCTTGCCGTTATCGGTATCTTTACCAGTACCGTCATCAGTATTAGTTCCTTTACCGTTATCGGTATCTTTACCAGTACCGTCATCAGTATTAGTTCCCGTACCGTCATTAATATCCTTGCCAGTACCGTCATCAATATCCTTGTTGAGCGTCTTACCTGAAATTAAATTGATAACATCAGTCTTAGCCGTTGTATTGGCGTTAGTAGTTGCTGCAGCATTAGTAGTCTTAGTCCCCAAACTGACAGTATTAGATTGTAGATTTTGACTAGCCTTAGTTGCTTGAGCTGTGACTGGTGTATCAGTCTTGGCTGTTGTAACTTGGTCAGCATTTGCACTTGTTACGCCTACTGCGGTAGCACCCAACGCAATAGCAGAAGCAACAATTACTTTCTTAGTATCCATATTTTTTTAACCTACCTTTTAATATATGATTTTTGATTATTTTTATATTAACGATCTTGGTTCGCACGCAGCATAATTAATTACTGGTTCTGGTTCATAATTTAGTAAATCAAATACCTCATTTAACTTACTGGGGATAATCTCAACTTCCCCATGTGTTCTATAAACCCAGTTGTCAGTAATTTTCAAATATGAGGACTCATTCACTTTCACTCTCCTCTGTTAATCGTTTGTTCACCATCTTTCTTACGCTTTTTCGCAGTGCCAAATGCAGCCATGCCCGCAAGTAATGCAAAGCCTACCCCAGATAAGCCAAGTCCTTGCTCCATACCCGTTTCAGGTAGTGAAGCTTGTACTTGCGCTGGTGTTGGCTGTGCTGGTTGAGCTGGCTCTGGGTCAACCGTTACCTTATACGGTGTAACGGTTGCCTCTTGAGCCTTTGGCGTATCAGCCTTAGGCAATTGTGTTACTGAATAATTAGTAACTTCACCTTGTACCTTATCTGGTGCCGTAGGCTCTGGTTCATAATCTGGCAAATCAGGCGCCTTGTTAGTGTTAGTAAAGGCGATTTCAACTTGCCCGTGCGTGTTATAAATCCAGTTATCAGCAATCTTCAAAAATGAGAACATTGAAGATTGTTGACCGGGTGTCAACTTAAACGATTGATTAATATTAAAAGTCTTATTAATATCCTTTTCGAATGAAGTTTGTCCGTCATGTGCAACTGAGAATAGTTCGTTCCCGTTATTGTCGTACACATGGAAATTGATATTTTTATTGTTAGCAGTATTAATATTCAAGTTGGTGTAAATGTACTTATAAAGCTCAATACCGGTTACAGTAATTGTTTCTGTACCGTCACCATTTGATACAACAGTAAAGATAATCTTTCCAGTTAGTACACCTTGCCCGATAATTGAATTACCGTCATTCATATCATGCTTAAGCGTAAACTCTCCAGTTTCGGAATTTACGTCAGCCGTCATCATTGTTTTATATTGACCGTCGCCCATATCTGTATCAGTATGAGCGTCCATATTAACATTGACGTTTGTACCATTCATAAAGTCACTAAGGGCTTTTTCATAAGCAGCTTTCTTTTCGGCATTCTCCTTATCAACTCGGGCTTTTTCAGCCTGATATTGTGCTAATGCAGCTTCATACTTAGCAGTCAATTCTTTAAGCTGCTTTGTATCACTATTGGTACTGTCAGTTGCTTGTTTCATAGCGTCCTGATAGGCATCAATATTATGTTGCATTGCGTCTAGCAATGCCTGACCGGTAAGTCCAGTTAAATCTTGATAATCGGGAGTAATTGTCTTGTCGGTAACGTTCGTATCGACCCCGGCGTCCTTACTATCATTGATTTGGTCTTGCTGGTCTTGCTTAGCCTTATCTAAATCAGCTTCACTCTGGTTAATAGCGTCATCACGTTCAGAGTTTGCCTTGTCAGCTGCCTCTTTGTTGGCTTGTTGTTCAGCATTTGCCTTATCAACATCAGCCTTTTGCTTATCTAAATCAGAAGCCGCCTTATTGGTTTCCTCGTTAGCGTTATCATCATTCATATGAATGTCTTTAGCGTCATTATGATTGATTACAACGCCGTTATTTTCAGCATTTGTAGTGCTATCGTCAACTTGAGCCTGCTTATCATCAATTACCTTTTTACCTTCATCAGGTGTTGAAACATCAGCTTGCACAGCTGTTTTACTAGCTGCAGAAGCTTGAGCGTCAGTATTTGCCTTATCTGTGGCAGACTTTAAAGTAACTGCATTGGCTTGTAAGCCGTTATCTTGCATATTAACGGACTCGGTAGCCGCATTATTTGAATTAGTGTGCACTTCATCAGCACTTGCATGCATTGAACCCGATTGCATTACCATAAGTCCAGCAACTGCAGCCGCACCAACTAACCATTTCTTACCGTCTTTGTACATCTTAAATCTTGGTGAATTTTCCATGATATAACCTATTTCTTTCTGCTATTTCCCTAAAATTAATAAAAACTGCAAAATAAAAAGCACTTATTGAGCCATAATGTTCAATAACTGCTTACGTGGCATATAATACTCAAAATTTGAAAACTCCATTCTCAAATCTTCGAAGGGTATTAAATCTTGTAATTTTAAATTTTCATCTTGAAGAACAAAATCAGCTGGCAATTGATAACCAACTAAAGCTAATTCATCTACACAATTTGCTCCAACGACCATTAACCAATTAAAAAACTCTTTGTTATTAACTGGATAGCGAAATCGCCGGGTAATGTGAGCATAACGAATATCAATAAAGGACGCTCTCATTACTTACCTCTATTTAATTCTTTTTTGCTTCACTGCCGTTACTCTTTACTTCACTAGCTGGCTTACTGTCAGCTTTTGGAGTAGTACCTGCAGCCTGATTACTTGGCACTAAGTCAATCTGGTCAGCGTATACAGTCCAGTCAGTAGAAGTGTTCCCAACGAATGCAAACTTTAACCCCTGTGGGTAAACTTGTTGACCCGGCTTCAAATCTTCAATCACCCGGTCATACTCTTCTGGTTTAACTAAAATACGGATATAATCTTCTTCCGTAACTTCACCATTAGCTTTTGACTTAGGAATGAAATTAAATTGATAATTACTAATGATTGGCTCATCAGTTTGAGTATCACGAGCTACCCCGTTACGGTCATCAGCCTTATAATTGGGTGCAATCGAGAACAAGATTAAGTCATGACGATTGAATGCGTCAGCACTACGAACTCTGCCTACTACATGCTGTTTCTTACCAGTAACAAAAAGAGCGTCATACTCGTCAATCGAATACTTATCTTGCTCATTACTTGAAGCTGTTAAAATCGTTCCCGAATAGGTTGCTACACGTGCGCCAGCACGTGCATTAGTCCTTGCTTCACCAGCGATAATTTTTGCGTCAATCAAGCGCATTGTTTCACCAAACTTGCGATTGAAATCAAAAGCAACTTGTGGAGTAACTTTAATTGTTTCAAAACTATCTCCTACATTAAATTGTGCAACTTTCACATCACTATTACGGCCAACAACATCAGGCCCGATATAAGTTAGAGTTCCAACACTTGAACCTAATAACGATAAACTCTTAAATGCGTTAATCATAAAAATAACTCTCCAATACTTCAATAAAATAATTTCTAAAAAATCGCCTGCAGGTATGTTGCCATACACCTATGCAATATGCGTTAAAAGAACCATATGTTCTCGCAGTTGTAGTCAACCACTCCAGTTATTCGATAACATAGCCACATCTACCTACATTCAGTAAATGCAGACTGCACCTTTTGATATCGGAGCACAAGACTTTTCTCTCTAAGATTACTGCTCCGCAATAAAGCTAAATTTTAGGAATATTTATTAAATTCATGGTATTATTTACTTGTGGTAATGAATGATACCGTGATTATGCTTTATTGAAGTATATGAAGTTATCAATGAACTAAGGACGACTAGTTAGAGCTAGTCGTTTTTTTATTTTCTACCATGTTGTTATGGCAGCTTATAAAAAGAAAAGGCATAAGGTAATACAGAGAATTTAACTCTAATTACCTTATGCCTTTTTAATTTAAATAATATAAGAACTTTGCCCTATTTAATTAAATAAGCACAAGGTAATATTTCAAAGAGATTACAAACATCTCTCTATCACCTTATGCTTATAATTTTATTCTCAACCTGCAACCCCAAATGCACATCTGTTACGAACTAGGAATACTTTTGTAAAACGCCTGTTACATAAACACCCAATTTTGCATTTGTGTAACAGAAGCAT
>NZ_DF820503.1 GCF_000691805.2 Weissella oryzae SG25
GGCTATGTTATCGAATAACTGGAGTGGTTGACTACAACTGCGAGAACATATGGTTCTTTTAACGCATATTGCATAGGTGTATGGCAACATACCTGCAGGCGATTTTTTAGAAATTATTTTATTGAAGTATTGGAGAGTTATTTTATGATTAACGCATTTAAGAGTTTATCGTTATTAGGTTCAAGTGTCGGAGCTCTAACTTATATTGGACCTGATGTTGTTGGCAGTAATAGTGATGTGAAGGTTGCACAATTTAATGTAGGAAATAGTTTTGAAACAATCAAAGTTACTCCACAAGTTGGTTTTGATTTCAATCACAAGTTTGGCGAAACAATGCGTTTGATTAGCGCAAAAATTATTGCTGGCGTAGCACGGACTAATGCACGTGCTGGCGCTCGTGTAGCAACCTATTCAGGAACGATTTTACCAGCTTCAAGTAATGAGCAAGATAGGTATTCGATTGACGAGTATGACGCTCTTTTTGTTACTGGTAAGAACCAGCATGTGGTAGGCAGAGTTCGTAGTGCTGACGCATTTAACCGTAATGATTTAATTTTGTTTTCGATTGCTCCTAATTATAAGCCTGATGATCGTAATGGGGTATCTCGTGATGAGCAAACTAATGAACCAATTATTAATAATTATCAATTTAACTTTATTCCTAAGTCAAAAGCTAATGGTGAGGTGACAGAAGAAGATTATATCCGTATTCTAGTCAAACCGGAAGAGTACGACCGAGTAATTGAAGATTTAAAACCGGGACAACAAGTTTACCCACAAGGGTTAAAGTTTGCATTCGTTGGGAACACTTCTACCGACTGGACTGTATACGCTGACCAGATTGACTTAGCGCCAAGTAATCAGGCTGCAGGTACTACTCCAAAAGCTGACAGTAAGCCAGCTAATGAAGTAAAGAGTAACGGCAGTGAAGCAAAAAAGAATTAAATAGAGGTAAGTAATGAGAGCGTCCTTTATTGATATTCGTTATGCTCAAATTACCCGACGATTTCGCTATCCAGTTAATAACAAAGAGTTTTTTAATTGGTTAATGGTCGTTGGAGCAAATTGTGTAGATGAATTAGCTTTAGTTGGTTATCAATTGCCAGCTGATTTTGTTCTTCAAGATGAAAATTTAAAATTACAAGATTTAATACCCTTCGAAGATTTGAGAATGGAGTTTTCAAATTTTGAGTATTATATGCCACGTAAGCAGTTATTGAACATTATGGCTCAATAAGTGCTTTTTATTTTGCAGTTTTTATTAATTTTAGGGAAATAGCAGAAAGAAATAGGTTATATCATGGAAAATTCACCAAGATTTAAGATGTACAAAGACGGTAAGAAATGGTTAGTTGGTGCGGCTGCAGTTGCTGGACTTATGGTAATGCAATCGGGTTCAACGCATGCAAGTGCTGATGAAGTGCACACTGATTCAAATAATGCGGCTACTGAGTCTGTTAATACGCAAGACAACGGCTTACAAGCTGATGAAGTTACGTTAAAGTCTGCCACAGATAAGGCAAGTACTGACAATCAAGCTTCTACGACTAGTCAAACAGCTGTGCAAGCTGATGTTTTAACACCTGATGAAGGTAAAAAGGTAATTGATGATAAGCAGGCGCAAGTTGACGATAGTACTGCAAATGCTGAAAATAACGGCGTTGTAATCAATCATAATGATGCTAAAGACATTCATATGAATGATGATAACGCTAACGAGGAAACCAATAAGGCGACTTCTGATTTAGATAAGCAAAAGGCTGATGTCGATAAGGCAAATGCTGAACAACAAGCCAACAAAGAAGCAGCTGACAAGGCAAATTCTGAACGAGATGACGCTATTAATCAGAGTGAAGCTGATTTAGATAAGGCTAAGCAAGACCAGCAAGACCAAATCAATGATAGTAAGGACGCCGGGGTCGATACGAACGTTACCGACAAGACAATTACTCCCGATTATAAAGATTTAACTGGACTTACCGCAGGCATTGCTAGACGCAATGCAACATAATATTGATGCCTATCAGGACGCTATGAAACAAGCAACTGATAGTACCAATAGTGATACAAAGCAGCTTAAAGAATTGACTGCTAAGTATGAAGCTGCATTAGCACAATATCAGGCTGAAAAAGCCCGAGTTGATAAGGAGAATGCCGAAAAGAAAGCTGCTTATGAAAAAGCCCTTAGTGACTTTATGAATGGTACAAACGTCAATGTTAATATGGACGCTCATACTGATACAGATATGGGAGACGGTCAATATAAAACAATGATGACGGCTGACGTAAATTCCGAAACTGGAGAGTTTACGCTTAAGCATGATATGAATGACGGTAATTCAATTATCGGGCAAGGTGTACTAACTGGAAAGATTATCTTTACTGTTGTATCAAATGGTGACGGTACAGAAACAATTACTGTAACCGGTATTGAGCTTTATAAGTACATTTACACCAACTTGAATGTTAATACTGCTAACAATAAAAATATCAATTTCCATGTGTACGACAACAATGGGAACGAACTGTTTGCAGTTGCACATGACGGACAAACTTCATTCGAAAAGGACATTAATAAGACTTTTAATATTAATCAATCGTTTAAGTTGACACCCGGTCAACAATCTTCAATGTTCTCATTTTTGAAGATTGCTGATAACTGGATTTATAACACGCACGGGCAAGTTGAAATCGCCTTTACTAACACTAACAAGGCGCCTGATTTGCCAGATTATGAACCAGAACCTACGGCACCAGATAAGGTACAAGGTGAAGTTACTAATTATTCAGTAACACAATTGCCTAAGGCTGATACGCCAAAGGCTCAAGAGGCAACCGTTACACCGTATAAGGTAACGGTTGACCCAGAGTCAGCTCAACCAGCACAGCCAAAACCAGCGCAAGTACAAGCTTCACTACCTGAAACGGGTATGGAGCAAGGACTTGGCTTATCTGGGGTAGGCTTTGCATTACTTGCGGGCATGGCTGCATTTGGCACTGCGAAAAAGCGTAAGAAAGACGGTGAACAAACGATTAATGAGGGTGAATAAGTATGTCTGAAAGTGAACTCAATCGTCAAAAATTAGAGAAACTACATTCAAGTTTTGATGTAGTACTTGATAATTTAGATAGGGCACAGAAAGGTATGGTTGAAATTTCAAGCTTCCTTGAAAGTGAACAGGCAAAACACAACATGGTAGATTTTATCTATGTGTTACAGTTTATGGCTACACAAAGTAAAGTTGAAAATGCTCTATTTGATGTTAAAGTGCTTGCAGATTTAGCACGGTAGTATCAGAGAGAAGCAAAATTGTATATATAGGAAAGTAGGTTAAAAAATTATGGATACTAAGAAAGTAATTGTTGCTTCTGCTATTGCGTTGGGTGCTACTGCAGTAGGAGTAACAAGTGCAAATGCTGACCAAGTTACAACAGCCAAGACTGATACACCAGTCACAGCTCAAGCAACTAAGGCTAGTCAAAGTCTACAATCTAATACACTTAATTTGGGGACTAAGACTACTAATGCTGCAGCAACCGCCAACGCCAATACAACGGCTAAGACTGATGTTATCAATTTAATTTCAGGTAAGACGTTAAACAAGGATATTGATGACGGTACGGGAACTAATATTGATGACGGAACTGGCAAAGATACTGGTAAAAATACCAACAACGGCACTGGTACTAATACTGATGATGGAACAGGTAAGAACACTGATACCGGTGGTAAAGATAACAACGGCGGTTCTACTACTGACGGTGGCAAAGATAACGGCGGTTCTACTACTGACGGTGGCAAAGATAACAATGGCGGTTCTACTACTGACGGCGACAAGGATAAGGGTGGCTCGACTACTGACGGCAATAAGAACAACGGTGGTTCAACAACTGACGGTGATAAAAATAACGGTAGTTCGACAAATACCAACACCGATAGTAACGCAGTAACACCGGTTCCGGTTCAGCCTGACAATTCAGGCAACACTATTCAAGTTCCAACCATTGCTCAATCGACACCAGAAGTTGCTAAAGCCGTAACTAGTTACAACCAAGCCTTAGCCGATAATAACGGCGATAGTAATGCGGCTGCCGTTGTTCAAGCAAAAGACGCTGTGAATAAAGCCATCGCAGAAGCATTACCAGAGACAGGATATACAGAACAAGCTGGTTTTAGTGTTGCAGGTCTCATATTAACAGCTATCGCTAGTCTATTTGGTATTCTAAAGTTCAAAAAAATTAATAACTAGGAGTGAATTTTAATGCACATTCCTAAATTCAAGGTTAACTTTGACTATGAAAAAAAAGTTAAAGATAAACCAATGAAAATAAAGAAGTCCCATGCTGTGTCTTTGCGTAAAGCAAGATTTATAGTTGGGTCTTTTTTAGTTCTCATACTTGTTTACTGTACTTTTACAGTTATTCAATCACGAGCAATTGCGGTCAAAAATCGTTCATTACGTGAAAATGTTACTGCATTAACTAAGCAATTAGATGAAGCAAGTGCCGGTTCAACCAGTTATAATCCGGTTGTTGGTCAATATTTAAACGATTTCTTAACCACTTACTACACCGTGGACAAGTCGCAACTTAGTGATCGTACTAAAACATTACAGAGTTATTTTGCAAAGAATTTGTTATTTGACGGTTCTAAGCAGAATGATGTTGATATGTCATTAAAGCGAACAAAACTAAACGGTATTTTCACAGTAGACGGTATTAAAACGGGACAATTTGACTTGACTGTAACTGAAAACGGACAAGACAAAGAATTGACTGTTAATGTGCCTTATCAACAAAAAAATGAAAAGTTGACGGTTATTGGTTATCCATATATCGCTGAACAAATTGATAGTGTGGGCCAAATTGGGAAGGCAAGATTTGCAAAGAATGCTAAAGCCATTACTGATTCCGGTACTGTGAAGCATGTTCAACAATTTACCGACCAATTTGTCCGTAAGTACCTTTCTTCGTCTAAAAAGGAAATGTCGTTATTAATGGCTGATCCACAAGGCTTAGAGAGTATGGCAACGTTAGATAGCTTAAATGACAGTGATATAAACGTTTCAGGGACAGAAGCACACCCTAAGGTCGACGTGAAATTTAGCGTGAAGGCTAAGGATAGTGACATTGTTCAGAACCAGTTTATTCACCTTGAACTAAAGAAGCAGGATAATACCTACTTCGTCACTAAGCTAGTTCAGGCTTAGAAAGGAGGTGAGAAAATATGGATCTTTACAGTGGATTAAAGCCCGGTTTAATAACAATAATTTTGTTAGTCGCAGCTTGGCGTGTGGGCGTGTTTTATGCTAAAAGTGAGACTAAATCAATGTGGATGGCGATTGGAATTGCGGCCCTTGTTGTATTCTTCGTTAATGGGCCACAAGAAACGATGAATTCCTTTAACGGGATATTCAGACTTGTCCTAAATTGGATTAGCACATTAGGAGGATAGCATGAATAATTATCGAAGAGTGTTTACTTCCTCCGCAAAATTTAGACACGTCTATGGTGATTTTTATCTTCCTTTTTGGGTAGATACAAGGAAAACCGGAATTTTAGCTATCACAGCAGTTAGTGATCTTCTGCTGATTGTGGTTTTTAAATTATACACAATGACTACTATAAGTTTTAGTCTAGTTCTACTAGTGGTAAGTTTGGTGGGAGTTTATAAACTTGATGATTGGTTGAAATTTGATGCTTTACCGTTTGAACAAACAGTAAAGTATTATTTTAAGTATATTTGGAATTTTCGATTTAAGAGGAAGCAGATATACCAAGGGGAACGCTTAGAAAGTAATAATAAGCGTTTTCAAATTTTGTGATAAAGAAAAACGACTATTAAGTCTTGATTAATAGCCGTTAATGTTAGAGATTATTAAAACTTTATTGAGTTATAAACGCAATTAGTAGTGCAAGCACTAAAAAAGGAGAATATAACTTTAATACTACCATTCCGAAGTCGAACAGTTTATCGCCGACGTAAAAAATTGGTTTAAAGAGTAACTTAAAAAATTCAAAGTTATCCATATTAATAAGATTTTCGAACTGATCTAATAATTTAGTCATGGATTCCCTCCTTTCTATAATTTAATTAAATTAAGAAGGCGTAATCTCTAACATGTAAATTTTATCACAAAGTAAAAAGGACGTATTATGGGTACGTCCTAATTAAGCTTTGGTCGCCGTCAGGTAGGGCATGTAGGGGCAGTTCCTACACAAAGCACTACAAAGTAGTTTATTAAGTTGTGAAATTAATATTTAAGGTATGAAGGGTTGTGATAAAATGGAGCTTATAACAGTTAAGAGTATGGAGCTTCGAGTAATGAGTAATAAGACTAAAATAATTCTTGTAAGTATCGTGGGTGTAATTGTAGTATTCGGTATCGGTGCATTGGCTGGGAACTTAATGCACTCAAATAGCAATACAACTGCTAAATCAACTAGTGTTAGTACAAAAAGCAGCACAAAAGCGACAAGTTCAAGTACCAAAGAATATGTAGAAGGCAAAGATTATACAGTTGAACGTACACAGATTGACGGTGTTACAAATTCAACTGTAGACACAGCCTTGCTTAAGGCAGGATATGCTACAAACCAAAATAATAATTTGAGTAATTATATGAAAAAATATTCTGCTGTTGAAGTCTACTATGATAGTAGGCCAGAATTACTTAGTCCAGTTCTAGATTTTGTTTTTCTAGATAAGGACGGCCAAAGAGATATTTTTTCTAATCCGCCTACTTCATATAAATTAGATGACGAGGTTGTGCATTCTAATGATAGCTTTACTACCTCAAAGAATATTAATGAGTCAGACTACCAAAAGTTAGTTTGGAAATTTACTAATAAAGATTTAACAAAATAAAAAAAAGTTCCTATGTTTAAGCACTAGGAACTTTTTTATTTGAAAGGTAATACAATGTTAAAACTAAATAAATTTTTAGGAGTAGTTATCGTTATAATTGCTTCTATTTTTTTACTCCAAAGTTCAGTAAGTGCTAATAACAATGATTTTGCTGTTAAAGATAGTTCTAAAACTATCGGGGATATATCTAACACTGGTGGTGAAAAATCTGAATTGAATAATAATGAAAATTCAAATAAAAAAAGTCTTCCAGAGGCTAAAGCTGATGATAAAGGCCTTAATAAAAAAGAAGTTATTAAACATTATAGTTCGCAGGATATGGATTATATTAATGAAAAAATGTTGAGTAACTACAAGCCTTATCATCAAGAGCCCGATAATGCACTTGATTTTTCTACTAATGCTGCACATGTGTTGGCAGATTTATTTTCCTCAATTAATCGTGATTTAGTATATGTTGTGTTTGATAAAGCATTATCATTGTTGTTTAATTTAACGAATGTACAAAATTCTACAAATAGTTTATTTAACAAAACGAGTAAATTTAATGGTTCATTTTGGAATAATGAGGCTTTTAAAAATATTGTATATATTGCTTTCGGTGTAGGTATTTTATGGGCTTTTATTATGCAAGCTAAAAATCATGGTGGGATAAAATCTATTGCTATGATAATTGCTTTTTTAATTTTTGGTAGTGCATGGATAGCCGGTGGAGGCGCAGCACTTCAAAAAGTTAATAATTTAACGTCAACAGCTGAGGTTACCGCATTTCAAGCAACAAGTAGCGTTAGTTCTACAACACAAGTAAATGATTTTCAACAAGCTTTACGTTTCCAGTATTTTCAACAAGCTATTGAGCGTTCTTTTTATTTGGAGAATTTTAATAAGACTAAGAATGAAAATATTGATACAAAGAAAATGGGTGATCCAATTGACTTTATTCGGGGGGCAGTAGAAACAAGCGATGATATACCAGACAAGAACCCGAATATGAATAAGGATGGTAAAAAAAGTTGGTATCAGGTAATGATTGCCTTAATTTCTCCTGTTACTTCAATTGCTTACGGTATTCCATTGTTTACTATTGGCTTATTTAATATAGGTTTGCAATTTCTATCGGTTGCGCTGTATTTCTTTGCTCCATTCGCAATTTTAATCTCATTACTTCCAAAATATGCAACAAGTGGTATTAAAACAGCTTTAGCGGCTGTTGCAGTACTACTTGGTAAGATTTTCCTTGTATTCGGTATTATGCTTCTTAATTGGATACAAGGTTTTTCTGACGCTGTAATACCACCAACAGATAGCGGTAGTGCCATATTAAATGCTGCATTGTATATAGTTCTTATATTGTTACTTTGGAAAAATAAAGGACGTATATTTGGTGCTATTACTGGTTCGCGTGTAGTCGAAAACGTTGCTGAAAAAGCACATGTTCGCAAGCCAATTAATGAGATGAAGCAACAATACGATAAGGCTAAGCGTAAGGTTTGGAATGGTCGTCGTCGAGTTAATAAAGCAAGAAAGAAATATAACAAATTTAAAAAACGTTTTGAAGATGATGAGGACGACCCGGAGACACCACGTACTCCACAACGTCATGCTGACCCAGATGAAACTAAACGAGCAGAACAAAAACGCCAAGCTGCACGTAAGTGGTTAGATGAAGATTCAGAAAGTCATGGTCAACATCAAAATTACCGGACAGACCATAATGGCGTTACTGTTCCAAATAATTCAAGACCAACAACGGTTAATTATGGAAAGTTTGGTGGAAATAGTGGTGATTATGATGAAGCAAAGAAAGCTAATATGCAACGGCGAGCAGCTCGCTCATTTGTGCTAAAGAAAACTGAATATGACGGGTCTAAGGTAACTCGTAATGAAAGCAAAAAGCGTCGAACGAACAGAGTACATGAGGTGTAAGCCATGCGTAAGATTTTAAAATATTATGCAATCATGCTGGGCTCGTTAGTATTACTTTTGATAATCATTATTGGAATGATTACAACTAGTCAAAATCAAAATTGTGATAATTCAACCGCAACAGATGTTATTACTTCGGCAGATAAGCAACAAACAGCAAAGTCTGTTTATAAGAATTTGAAAGCACAACCAAATACAACGGACGCAGGAATAGCTGGTTATTTAGGTAATGCAGAAGAAGAAAGTCAATTAAACTTTTCTAGCATTGAGTCGGGTCAACCTTTTAATCAACTTAGGGCAATGGATGAAAAACTAAGTGGCTATGGTTTTGGCTTTAATCAATGGGACAGTTCACGACGTGTCGATTTGATTAAATACGCCACTTCTAAAAGTAAGTCTTGGACTGACCCTAGTACACAGCTTGATTTTGCTCTTAACGGCGACGGCGCAAATTCAACGTTATTGAAACAAGGTCTTGCAATGACTGATGTATCACAAGCTACCGAATTTCTACGTGCTAAGTGGGAACGTGGTGGTGTTGGGACAACTGAAAAGCGAATTAGTCATGCTAAGCAATGGTATTCAGAATTAGATAAGGGTGGCGATACTCCAGCGACTGACGTTGCTGATAGTGGTTTAAATTCAGCAACCAATGAAAATAAAACATCTAGTAGTTCAAGCGGCTGTAAGGTTGATACTAGTCAAGGTATGGCTTCGTCTGGTGCGCCAGTTACCGAAATGCCGGCTAATTACAAGGGTAAAGTAAAAAATACAAATTTTACTGCTACTTCACCAACTAATACCTATCCATTTGGGCAATGTACGTGGTATGTATTTAACCGTATGCAAGCGTTAGGTACTCCAGTTGAGAATTATCTAGGTAATGGTGCTGATTGGGGCGCTAATGCTAAGGCCAAAGGTTATACTACTGACACCAAACCGCATGCTGGCTGGGCAATCAGTTTCACGCAAGGCGTTGCTGGTGCTGATCCTACTTATGGGCATGTGGCAGTTGTAGAAGCAATCAGTGATGACGGTTCACACTTTCTTGTTAGTGAATGTAATGTTGTTAATTCCGGTTCAGGAACGGTTAGTTTTCGAGAATTAACGGCCGGTAATGGCATGATTTTTATTCAAGGTAAGCATTGATTAGGAGATTTTAAAATGAAGTATGTTAAATATTTTTGGGTATTAGCTGGTCTTTTGCTTGTTGTATATATTTGGCAAAATCATACGTTGCAAACAACTAATTCACAACTTACAAGGGTTCAAGCTGATAATGAGCATTTAAAAAAGCGGTTAGCTAAGCAATCGCAAAATCAGGTGTCATTGTCTGATGTTAAAGCTAATAAAGAGCAAAGTTTCAATTCAGCTAAGGACAGTGTTAAGCAGACAATGCAGTTAATTGTTGGTAGTGACCCTAGAAAGTTTGAGACAACACTAGTTGGTAAAGCCTCACCGTCAACCATTAGCTCATTAAAAGCTGATTTAACACCAACAGTTACAACAAGTCAGTTTGATAGTCAAAACGTTGTTTATATTGGTGCAGTAAGTGAGTATGCCGATCCATTGGAGTTTTTAATAGTTGCTAAAAATGATACGCAGCAGAATACGTATTATGTAACTTATGATTTGGCTAGTCATGAAATTACACGGGTTGACCGGGCAGCAATGAAAGGGGCATTTAATGAATACAACGAGTAAAGTACCTTGGGTTATGTCATTAATGGCGATATCTATTAGCTTATTGTTAGCTGGACTTATCGTTAATGTTATTAATAACAATAATATGGCTTTGGCAAAAATAGCTACTGCGCAGAGTGAGTATCGGCAATTAGCTAAAAGCAGTTCAAAGAATACAATGAGTGATCCAGTTATTCCTGAAAGTACAGATGTTAGTAAGGCTAAGGACAAAGTAAAACAGTTTGCTTCAACTTATTTTACGTATAAGGACGCAGCTTCTTATGCAAAGCGTCAAGATAATTTATCCGGGACAATTAGGCTTTCGGACGCAGATACTAAATCTTTGTTTGCTCCTGATGACAAACAAGCACAAGTCGACCGTATTAATAATTTGAATTTGCGTAGCGAGTACAAAAGTGTTTTAAGTTCTTCTGCAGTTACTTCAAATTCTAAAAATATTGAGCTTGTAAGCGTTGTTTCAGTAAAAGCTGGTAGTGATGATTTAGGTATGAAATCACAAAAGGTCATTTTACATTCAAGTTATGATGTTAATTCCGGGTATTTAACAAACGTACAGATTAATCAACTAATTTAGGGGAAAATTATGAAACAGCGATTATCAAAAAAAGACCGAACAGAAACTAGTAAAACTAAATCAGGTAGAAGTAAGCAGTCATGGTTTTTTAATTCAATCGGGCTGCTTTTTATTTTGGTTGTAGTGGGGTATTTTTTTGCACCATATGTTTCTATGCACTTTCAAAATAACAATGCCGCCACTTTAAACGATAAACAGCAACGTGTCATGTTTTACAGCGCACAATGTTCTGATTGTGCCAACGTTTATCCTAAAGTTTTTTGGCATAATGTTTTAGATTTCGACCAGCCAAGCAAACAAATTCAAACTATTAATTTAGACGCACCAACAAATAAACATTTTATTGCTGAAAAAGGCTTGATAGCCACACCTACATTTGTGAACTTAGATAACAATACAAGTTCAGTTATTACCAACCGTAAAGATGTTAATAACTATGTTGATGATATAGACAAATAATTAAAGGAGAACATGAAAAATGGCTAAAAAAGTTACTATTCGCTATGAAAACCCGGTTATTCAGTATCAGGATAATCTGGTTTTAACTCGATTGGGTGACGTTTGGGCGTATTTTCAAATACAGCCTTTTCAGATTAATGTTGCTAACATTAATGATAAAGAGAACTATCAATCACGATTGATAGATGTTTTTGAACGATTACAAAAGTACGACGATCTCGATTTGAAATTACTACCCGCAGATATGGACTTACCGGGGCGTATTCAAGGAACTAGTGAAGATTGGGCTCAAGATACACGTGACGTTGCCGAGTATTATTTAGCTCAAGAAGAAGTTAATATGCTTCAATCTGAATTTAATCCGGCGGTAGTTGACGAGTTCTTTATCGGAGTTAAATTGAAGAACACAGCGGTTGGGGACGGTCTCAGAGATCAAGCAAAGTTCATTGTTGATTTAACACTAAAGCGCTTAGCAGAAAGCATGAAGTACAATGTTAAGTTTTCAAATGATTTCTTTGATAAATTTTCAGCTATGAATGACGATGTCTTAGCAATTCTACGTTCTTTGGACGCTTCCGCTGTGAGTGAAGAAAAGCTAGTTAAATTACTAGGTTTTGCTTACCACCATGAACACGAGCGAACATTTACCGAGATGAGAAATACTGTCTTTGACCCGGCAACAAAGGGTGTATTAAAGCGAGATAATGGTGAAGAGATTGATTATATTAGTCATTTAGTTCTTAACTTACCTGATGATTTTTCATATTTGGAACTAGTCCCGGTAATTCAATCATTCAAATTTCCGGTTGAAGTACACTTTAAAGTAAATTTCCCGGCTAAAACTGGTATTCGCGGTATGAAGCAGAATGCACAGAGTGAAAAGGGTAAGTATCGAGATGAATTGGACGACGCTTACCAAGCCAACGATAGTAGTTCGGCGAAAAGCCAGCAAAACTTTGATTTAGCAGAGGAATTAGTCGATATTTTGGAGTCAAAAGACGCCTTTATGAAGTGGACTATGATATTAGTTATCCGGGACACTAATTTAGACGAACTTAAAGCCAAGGTTAGAAAAATACGGAATGTTTTAACCAATTTTGATCGAGATATTGATGTATTTCAGCCTAGTTTTAATCAAGAAATGTTGTTGTATCAAAATTTACCAGCTAGTCAATTAGGTGTCTTTAGACAGTGGCAACAGTTTACAACTGCCCCGGCATTTGCGGAGTTGATGTTTGGTATTAGTACGCAATTAGGAACTCGGACAGGCTTTTATATTGGTAGAGTACTCGATAACGGGCATTATGCGTCCGTAGACGAAGCCGTGGCCTCTTCACGGGTTCTTTTACTTATGAACCTTATAATTGCTAATAAGGGTATTAAAGGGGCAAAAACAGATAGCCCGCATATCATGATTTCTGGTGAGACCGGTCAAGGAAAGTCATTTTTGGTTAAACTCATGTTGCTTCACTCTGCTATGTTTGAAGTCAACATGATTTACTTTGACCCCAAACAAGAAGTTCGACGTTGGTTTAATGCAGCCTTGAAAGAGAGTGATAATCCATATTTTCATAAACTTATTAAATCGTTTAAATTTGTCACCCTCGACTCAAGTGACCGTACTAATAATGGTGTTCTTGACCCAATGCTAACTTTGAAAGCGGGCCAGAGTTCGGTTGATGATATCCCTGATGTTTTGACTTTGGTTAAGGAAATGTTAGTACAAGTTCGTCCATTGTCAGGCCGTATTCAGTTAGAGACTGATTTAACAGAGGCAATTAATGATGTAGCCATGCAACGTTTAGCTGGAGGGAAAGTTGGTACTTTAAATGTTATCGATGCTTTGAGTGTACGAGGTAAAGAGCCGGGGCATGAAGAGTCGCTAGAGTTAGCCAATTATTATCGGATAACCATTCCAAATTCCATGTTGCGTTTGGCTTTTAGTAACGGTACAAGTGAAGGTCTACAAATTACTGATAAGCGTACAATTCTCGAAGTTAATGGCCTTGATTTGCCAAAGGCAACAGACCAAGCGAAATATTACACGGAGACACAGCGTTATTCAGTTTCAATAATGATTGCGTTAGGAAAGTATCTTGAAAAGTTTGGTCGTGCAGACACAACTAAGTTTACTATGGAAATTATGGACGAGGCTTGGATATTTAACACTTCCCCGGCCGGTAAGAAAGTTCTTGATAGTATTTTGCGTCTTGGTCGTTCAGAGAACAATCAGTTAATATCCGCAACACAGAATATTACAGATGTTGGTGGCGTTGGAAATAACGGTCAGTATGGACAGATTTTTGCTTTCGATGATTCTAATGACCGGGAGAGTATTTTAAAGCAGTTTGGCTTACCTATCAACAAAGAAAATATTGATATGCTAAAGGACTTGAAAAAGGGTCAATGCTTGTTCCGTGATATTTATGGTCGTGTTGGTAAGGTTGTAATACATTCATTATTTGATGAATGGACAACAGCCTTTAAGACTGTTGAAGAGAATGCTAGTGCTAAGCTGGAAGCAAAGTATGGGTAGTAGCTATGTATAGAAAAATTAAATATTCTGACCAAGAACTAGCAAAGACTTTATATAAAAGGACTTTGCTTTTTCTTTCAGTAATTTTATTTGTCCCGGTAGTTTTATTTTGGGTACATTTGATTGAAACAGGGTATCAAGATAAGGCAGGTTACTTTGTTCCGTTAGTAGTTATTGTATTGCTGATTGCTGCAGGTGCCTTTTATTTATTTAGATTGTACAAATACTACGGGTTAAAACATGATAATTGGCTATCAAGAAAGTTTTTGTTAATCGAGACTAGGCAATTATTCGCTAAATTAGTAATTTCCCGGGGTATGTTTGATGTATCTTCTGATGATAAAGGTGAATATATTAGTTATTTCCCTTTGATACGTATAAAATTTAATTACTCTACAGGTCAGTTATTTGTTGAACAACCCGTTGACGGTGAGAAGTATATGGATACTTTCACGAGTGGTGAGTTTAATAAGCTAATAGAAACTGTAATGTTAGCTGACCTGCAAATAACAGAATTTAAAAAGGGTGTTTTGGTTAGTACGTTTGCTTTTGACCCTATAAAGTTTAGATTACAGTTGTCTGATTTAATGCCTACAAAGGGTGTAGTAAATATTTTGAAGGGCATTGATTGGAAATACGATAAATTCTACAACATGGTAGTAGCTGGAAATGTTGGTACAGGTAAATCGTATATGTTATTTTCGATTTTAGGTCAGTTGTTACAAATTACTAAGTTCATAACGGTATTTGACCCCAAGCGCTCTGATTTGGCTAGTTTGAAGTATACAAAGGCGTTAGAAGGCAAGGTATTTAGTACTAACCTTGAAATTAATGAACAAGTGCATGTTTTTTATGAAGAGATGATGTTGCGGTCTGCAAAAATGGAGAAGATTAAAGAAAGTGGTAAATTAGGTGCTTATATGGATTTTAATTTTAAACCACATTTTCTGTTTTTTGATGAGTTTGGCGCATGGGTTGAAATGAATGTTAATACGGCATTTGGTTCAGATGAGCGTAAAACTTATGACGTAGCTATGTCTGATATGAAACAGATAGCTATGCTTGGGCGTGAGCTAGGTTTTTATATCATTATCGGTATGCAACGTCCTTCTGCAGATAGTTTACCAATGTCTATCCGTAATCAGCTGAATTTTAAAGTTGTTATGGGTCTGCCAACGCCAGAAGTAGGTAAAATGGTTTTCCCTGATAGTGATAAGCTCCTACGTCCGTTATCACAAGATTTAAAGGGCTGGGGGTTTGTACAGTCGGGCAGTAGTCAAGTACGTTCATTCTTCGCACCTGAATTTACAAAAGGATTTAATCTGCATGAATGGATAGAAGAAATGGATAGTAAACGAGAAGCTAGTTAGTGATTAACTAGCTTTTTATTAATGAATGAACATTTATTTATATTTTTGAAACGGCGCTTTAATAAGAGTGCCCGGCTAGGCATAAGTACCTGTATTTTAAAATTGAAAGAGGTATTTATTATGATTGACGCAAAGCAAATTTTATCATTAAGTGACGCAGCATTAGCAGAAATGCAAAAGATTGCCAGTGCTGGTGAAACGCCAGCTATTATCGCATTGAATGATGAGTTAAAGAAAATTACCCAAATGGGCACAGAAAGTGGGCTTAGTCCTATGATGTTGTCTTATATGGCTGATATTCAGAAGAACATGAAGTTCATGATTGGTACGATGAACTCACTACACACGCATGTGAAGAACCGTGCCGGGGAAATTCAAAATCTTATCCAAGAAGTCTCAACGTTGAAGTAATCAAGTTGGGGCTTTTTATTAGCTAATTTATTGTTTGGTACTTGTGCCTAGCCGGGCATTTTTATTGGTGGTTTCTACCCCGACAAATTAAGGAGAGCTTTACCGTGTTTTTGGTAAAGTTCTCCTTAATTTGTTGGCAACCAACTGAAACGCAGTGAAAGGCGGTAGTTTATGACGATACGGGGTAAGTAGGTCGTACGAGATTTTTGCTCTGTTATAGGTATGGGGTGTTTTTGTCTATATAGCAATAGTAGGTGGGGTTCGACCAAAGGGAGAGCCAGTGGCACCACCAGTGGCGTGTCGCAAAGCGACTTAAGCCACGGTGGCTTGGGTGCTGATAAGCGACCCGCAAAGCGGGCGCCAGTGCCTGCCACCTTGCACCTGCTATTGCGGTTAAATGACCTTAACCCCCGTGCACTAACAGGGGGGTTAGATTGCAAAAAGCGCTACGAGCGCCATAACCTGAACGGGTATCAGGTCGGCATTTGTGGCACTTTTAAGTCCGCTTGCTTTTTAGGCATGAAAAGCAAGTTTTTTAAAGAAAGGTGATACATTTTGACAAATATTAGTTTGAGAATTGTAGATACACACGGTATTTCACATGATTTAAAATTTCCGTGGTCTAGCGAACAAGTTTATGCTATTGCGACACGTGGAGTTGGTCGTGCACTTATCCTCGGTCTATTGCACAATGGGCCGTTTGATTTACACGTTACTGAATTAAGCAGTGAGTTACCGGTTATTAGAAATATTGTTCGATATAAGCAAGCTGGTTACAAAGTGGTTTATGCTAACGATGACATTACCGCAGTTAAGTTGCTATTTGACAATGACTTAACGAAAGCATACGAAGATGTGTTTACCCCATTTGAAATGTCCGCAGAAGATGACAATGAATTACGCTCGGCGGTTACGTGGTACAGCATTTTAGACATGATGAAATCGCACGACCATTTTAAGCAACTTGGTAATGGCTTTTATGCAGACACCGTGGGGGCATAGGTAAACAATATGTTTTTAAAATTAACAGACAAACAATTTGGTACTCACAAATTTCTTTATCCGTGGGACTATGAAGCTATTGGTGCAATGAGCAAGGCCGATATTCGTAAGGTAGAACTCGTGGGGTTACTAGCAGAAGGTCTTACTGTTGAAATAGCGCCTCGTGATTTAGAAGATAGTCTTAATGTTTTTACAAATGTTATTAATTGCTTAGGGGTTTACCCAGTAGGATATGGTCCTAGTCCGTTAGAAGCTGTTAAGACGCTATTTGACAGTGATATAAGTGACGCTTTGTACTCTTTAGTTACTAATCAGGATATAAAAGATAATTTAGTGTCAGTGACTAGTAAGCCAAATTGGCAAACTATTTTAAATCTGATGTTAAAACATAAACGTCTAAAGTCCCTAGGTTATGGCTTTTACGCGGATATTTGCTATTAGTTGATAACTTGAATAGACAGTAAATCTACTATTTGGAGAGAAATAATGAATGAATTTAAAGCTACTTTACAGCAAAGACAGGACATTATTAATAAATTACATGCTGATTTTGTGCTTTTAATTAGAAACGAATGGTTTAGGTCAACTGGTATTTTTAATAGTATTATTGGTCCGCTGTCAGATATGCTTCATAATTTGGTCAAGCCAACCTATGAATATTTTGATAGTGATCTTGCTTATTATTCAACATATTTATAGTTTTTTCAGTTTTATACTCATATGTCATTGGTGAAACCATTTAAGCCATTTGGTAATGGCTTTTATGCTGATATGGCAGAAATATGAAAAATTTTAGATTTTATTGAAAATTAGTGCTGAGGGTTATTGTTTAAAATTGAACAGGAGAAAGAACATGAAAAAGTCTAATAATGTTAAACTAGTTAGTATTATGGAAAAAAATTCAAAAGCAAGTAGTTTTATTGAAATTCATGACTTAATTGTTGAACCAATGGATAATATATTAAAGACACCTTGGGGGCGACCCGTAACTCAAATATTGACTAATGAAAAAATAATGGAAAGTATTCATTTTAGAGTAAATATTTTTTTAAATTTAATAATAGGAGATGACTATGAAGGCAAAAATTTTTTAGTTAAACTTGAAATTTTGCAAACATCTAAAAATGAAGTTATACGTCTAAATAGTCATATTTCATTTGATGTAATGGTTGCTGCTGGTATTGAAAAGACATATAGGACTTCAGGGGTCCTAAAAGCTGATTCAATGAAAGATATTGAAATTAAAAATTGTGCCGTTAACTCTGATTTAATATTTTCAGCTAGCCTCTATGATTTGGATAACAAAAAGCTAATTAATCAGCGGCATAAGATAATAGCCATTAGAGATGAAAAAGAAGCTCATAACTCAAAAAAAATAATATTTGATAGTGAACGCGAAAAATTTAGTTATTTAGTTTCAAGAGACCATTTGGGAAACTTGGGGTTAAGTCTGGAATCAAACGAGTTGAATGATGCGGTAGCTATAATAGGTATGTTAATCAAACCAGATAAAAATTATCAATTAGATATTGAAGTTAATAACTCGAACTTTCATAGTTTCCCACTATATGTTGAAAGTAAAAAAGTAGAAGGTTTTGTTGAAACTAAAGGCTTTATATCAAGAGGTTATTCGTACCAATTACCAAGTAATTTAATAGAGATTAGCAATTCACTTCCACTAGAACCATTATTTACTAATTTTGGTTATATGAGTGTTTTTGAAAAGAAATCGCTTAGGGTTAAATTTAAGTTATTTGATGAATCATTAAAGTTAATTGATGAAATTGCAACAGTCTTTTTTATAAAGGAGTAGACAAATGGCTAATACTCATACAGATTATTTAGAAAACGTTATTGATAGATTTGAAAAGAAACTTGATGATCAAGCCACAATGGTTAATAACGATTATGTTAGGAAAGACTTATTCAATAAGTTAGATAGCCAAGTAGAAAATATTTCATCTAAATTAGATACAGAGATTGATACTCGAAGTAAATGGGACAATAAACTACTAGTTTTATTGTTAACTCTTCTAATTGGAGTTATTACAACACTCATTGGAGTGTTTCTAAAATGATAATAAATAACGAATTTAAGCCTTATCAGGCTTTTTTTATTGGCACAAATCAACACAGTTTAATGTTTTCGTTTGAGCCAACGGTTTCAGTGGCATTGTTCTCCAACAATGAGTTTGTTAAAAAGCTTGATATAAAGGTACGCATGACGGAGATTAACTCATTACCACCAATTGGTACATTGTTGTTTATAGATGAAATTATTGGTAGCGAATTAAAGGGCTATGAAGCTGAATTTACCGACGGCTGGAGTTGGGACTTTAATAACTATGTCAGTCAATTTGAACAGTTATATGCGTTAAAAAATGTGGGTAATTATCAAATACTACGAGGGAGTAAGAACATGGATAGTTTTATTGAACATGCTAAGTTTAATGGTAAATTGCTAAAGCTTTTAAGAAGTAAATTGAATTTAACTCAAACTGAAATCGGGGAAATAATTGGTTTAACTCGTCAACGAGTTCAACAGATTGAAGCGGACAATAAAGAGGTCTCACAAGAAATGGTTGATCGTTTGGTTAACGTAATACCAAGCCTTACCGACAAAGTTACTATTCAATTAGATTGGGTTAGCTTTAATTTCCCTGAATTAAATGGGGCTGAAATTATTAATAACGTACTTCGATTGAAACCTGATTTATTTATTGAACGGCCAACGTCCCAGAACTTTTACACTCGTGAATATGCGTACGCTGGTGAAAAAAGTATTTACGTGCAAGATTTCGCACCAGAACATGTGTCTGATAGTGGCGATAATGCGGATATTAGTAAAAAAGGTGCAACCTTATTCTTAACTGGTATTGGTACCCGGTTATTTGAAAAAGCTCTGTTGGAACAAGGTTTAACATGGCAAAAGTTCTTTAACCGCATGTATCAATATCGAGGTCATGTAACCCGGTTAGATGTCGCAATCAATGACACTAGCGGTTTATTGAAGATGAATGAATTAGTAGACGCTGTCAGAGAAGGCCGCTTTTGGACGAAAGCCCGGCATTATGCAGTACATGGCAGTGAAGAGTTTGGCTGGACGCTAGACTTTGGTACTTCGCCCTTTGTTATTCGTATGTATGATAAGGCTAAAGAGCAGGAACAAAAGGGGAAAGATACAAATATTGTGACCCGGGTAGAATTAGAATTACATGGTGACAAAGCCACTGACGTTATTCAAGAATGGCTAAGTAATGATAATTTGGTAGGTATTACGTTTGATATTCTGTACACTTATTTGCATTTTGTAGAAGAGCCACTTGATGAAAAAAAGCTCGCCAAGGCACGAGACCGGCGAACCTATATCGAGAGTTTAAAACCCATTGCCGCATGGGCTTTGCTAATTTCATTGGGGCAAAAAATGAAGTTTACCACCGAAGCCAAAGAACAAAGTATCGAAAGCATTGAGAATTGGATAAGTAAGTATGTAGCGCCCTCATTAAAAATTATTCAAGAAACGGGACGTTGGCAGAATTTGCTTGAAACTATCCGGGAAATTGATTTATCAGATGACAAAAAGAAGCTTGTACAAGCAGTTAATGCCGAAAACATGTCAATTGATAGTAAAAAAATACCAGTTATTTATTGACATTGTGAAAAAAGTCAAAAC
>NZ_DF820504.1 GCF_000691805.2 Weissella oryzae SG25
GGAGCACCAGAGAGCAATTGTGGAAGCTACTATTGTTAAAGCTCAGCAGCAGTATTCAGCGACTAATGAACAAGCAGCTAAGTGGCGGCAGATGAACCCAGACATAGCTTATCAAGATGTTATTAAGTATGTTGAAGCTGTTAAAGGTTCAAAGGCTTAGCTTATGGAGCTATGGGGGCGTATCACAGGCATTTCAGGCCATAAGGTGACTTTATCTGTTGAAAGCCTTGAAGAGCTGGCTAGCTTGTCCCTGTATACAACAGTTGAACAACCGGAAGCTGTGCTACAGATTTCAGATGATAGACATATAAGTCCAGTTCAACGTAAAAAAGCCTATGCAATCATGGGTGAAATGGCTAACTATTTCGGGTATTTTCCTGACGAGATGAAAGAGTGGATGAAGTATTTCTTTGAAGCTGAAACTGGTCACGAATACTTTAGTTTTGCGACTGTCGATATGACCACAGCTCGTGAATTTATAACGTTCTTACTTGAATATGCACTAAGACATCATGTGCCGATGAGTAAGAGTGCGCTTGAATATCAAGACGACTTGGAGGCCTATATGTATCAGTCATTAAAGTATCGTTCATGTGTTATCTGTGGCAAACATGCAGATGTACATCACATAGATGCTGTT
The DNA here is from genome assembly GCF_000691805.2 of Weissella oryzae SG25. Lineage (GTDB taxonomy): Bacteria > Bacillota > Bacilli > Lactobacillales > Lactobacillaceae > Weissella > Weissella oryzae. The sequence continues at coordinate 641 of NZ_DF820504.1, forward strand.
GGACGAGGGAATGACCGTAACTTAGTTGACCATCGAGGCCGTAGGCTGATTGCTTTATGTCGGGAACATCATCAGTTAGCACATAACATGGGTTGGCCAAGCTTCTCGGCTGAATATCACGTAGTAGGTGTCACTTTAAAGCCAGAAGACTTAATCAGGCTTGGCATTATGACTAAGAAACGAATGGAGGAATTAGACCATGATAAATAGGGTTGTCCTAACAGGGCGCTTAACAAAAGATGTTGAGCTGCGCTACACACAATCAGGTATGGCTGTAGCAAGTTTTACGCTTGCGGTTGACCGTCAGTTTAAAAATGGAAATGGAGAGCGTGAAGCTGATTTTATTAACGCAGTTATTTGGCGTAAACCAGCAGAAAACTTTGCGAATTTCTTTGGTAAGGGTTCACTAGTTGGCATTGAGGGTAGGTTACAAACTCGCTCTTATGATGATCAAAGTGGTCAAAGACGGTATGTTACGGAAGTTGTAGTTGATAGTTTCACTTTCCTTGAAAGTCGGGCTGACCGTCAGGTAAAACAAGGGGCGAACAATAATCCTGGCTTTGATAATCAAGCTAATAACAACTCATTTGGCAACAACCAACAGTCACCAGTGAATAATGACCCATTTGGCATAGGACAAGAGGTTCAAGTTTCAGATGATGACTTACCATTTTAGAGGTTTTGATAAATGAGGCAGACTATTAAACGTAAAAAGTCGAGCTCTAACTTCACGATTATTAATAATGACTTTCTGAAGGATAAGGACCTAACGTTACAAGCTAAAGGCTTACTTAGTTACTTGATGATGTTACCAGATGACTGGGTGATTTACTTTGAAGAGATAGCTAAGAACTCTAAGAATGGTCGTGACTCAACTCGTGGAGCTTGGGGTGAGCTAGAAGCGGCAGGATATGCTGTTAATAGGCGAATAACTGACGAAAAAGGGAAAGTAATTCGTTGGCAAAAAGAAGTTTCTGATTCTAAAAAGTTTTTGAACAGTCCAGATACTGAAAACCCAGATGTGGATTATCCAGATGTGGGTTATCCAGATGTGGAAAACCAGAAGCTACTAAGTACTTATATACCAAGTACTGATATTACTAATGACTTAAATACTAAAGATAAGCCGCTGCTGCCAAAACCAGAAGTGCAAGTAGCTAATTTTTTCCAAAGCAATGGCTTCGGCATGATTGGTGGACTAATTGCTGAAGAGTTGCGAAATGAGATGAATGACTTTAATGGGCTGACAAATGACCAACAAGAGTCAGCTAACATCATCATAAAGGCACTTAGTCGTGCGGTTGAGAATGGGGTTCCAACTTGGAACTATGCTAAGAAACCATTGAAGGATTGGTACGACAAAGGCATTAAAAATGTTGCAGAGATTGAAGCACTCGACTTACAACGAGCTAACCAAAAGGCTACATGGAGTAGAAATCGTAAAACTCCAAAAGTTAAAGAAGCTCGACCAAACTTTGAAGAGCAAAATGTTGCCCCAGCAAGTAGCGAAGACTTAGCAGCTGCGCAACAGGCGTTAGATAGTTTGAACAAACGGTTTAAACAGAAAGAGGAAACATAGTTATGTATCAAATTAGCTTTATAAATATTTACGGTGCTAAGAGCGAGACTTTTCGGAACACCAAGCAGCAAGCCGAAAAATTAGCCGAGGCTTATCAAAATATCGGTTGCACAGAAGTAATCGTTAGTCAGGTATCTGATGAAGAGCGGGTGACTGATGCAATGGCACTATGAAATTGCTTTAGCACCACAGCAACAAGAGCGACCGAGGTTTTCTAGGCGGGGTAATTTTACAAGTGTCTATGACCCACCAAAAACAGCCAAGTTTAAAAAGCTCCTTAGAGCGGTTGGACTAGGGTTAGCTAAAAATAACAATATTTCCGCAGCAGATGTGCCGCTAAGGCTAGAAGTTACCTTTTATAGGGAAATACCCAAAGCAACTACAAAATGGCAGAGAGCGCTTATTAAGGCTAATAAATGGTTTCCAGTTAAAAAGCCCGATTTATCAAATTACTTGAAGGCATTTGAAGATGGTTTAAACGATGTTTTTTGGCATGATGATAATCAGATTGTCGAGATTGTGGCCAAGAAGCTCTACAGTGATAAACCATGCATTGTGGTTGATGTAATTGAATTAGAACAAGGCACTAAAGAAGATGCTATGCGGTTAAATGTGTAACACTTTGTTAGATTTAAACGTGAAAAACATGTTTATTATTTAGTAAAACTATCAGTCGAGGGTGAAAAGACTGTGAACCCGTTTGAATATGAAAATAAAAAATGATGATTGGGTTAATAAATATGACCCAACCGCTGGCGGACTTTTACATTATAGCTTTCAGAAATCAGACCCAAATGTTTATGACGAATTTGGCAGTGTAATCAAGGTTGACTCTAAACCAAAGCTTAGCACGGAACAGATTCGGGAGTTAAAAAGTAGCAAGCAAGGACGATTGAACAGTATCGAGTCAAGAAACAAAGCAAAGGAGTTCTAGCTATGGAAGATGCAAAATACAACGGTCTTGAAGAGGTCTACTTTGAAGATGTTGATAGGAGGGATTACTGATGTTGTGGAAGCTTTGGATGTTTACTTGCACACATCCCTGGATGATTCGTGGAATGATTATCTTTGGAGCTGCACTAGTTATTTATGGCAGTTGGTCGCTGCTAGGTGATGAAAATTGAGGTGGAAGAAGATGACAACGACTAAAGATAAGCGGGAAGCAATGTTGAAAATAATCATTAACAATATGAAAAATCATACGTTTAGTGAAGATTTATTAATGCCATATGATTTTATTGTGGGTTTGAAGTCAGGATTAGGAGTTAAGTGATGGCAGAACGAGAGATTAAACGTCTCGGCAAGATACGCAAATGGTTTGAGACAGACTTCAGGATAGCTAACAGACGTGCAGCCGCGTTTCACGAGCCAGAATTCCAACGCATAGTGGATTTAGTTAAAAGCGTATTGGAAGTTATGCAAGATGAAAGCAGTAAAATTATTGAGCTGAAATTCATTAAAGAGTTGAGTAATAACCAAGTAATGGAGAGATTAGATTACTGGTCAGACTCGACATATTACCGGCATAAGAAGAAGGCATTATTAGAGTTTGCAGATTTAGCTAGTGATTTTGGATTTCTGTGCTTGGATAAATAAAAAAGCGCCAACCGAAGTCAGCGCCATGAGGATATATCTAGTAACTTTATTTTATCATGGAGGGCGTAGGTTGTGGTACTGTTACCAGAAATAGATGAAGCAAGAACTGTTGAAAAAGCTAGGTACTTTTTTGATAAAGAATTACCTACGATTAAAAGAATGGCTCATAAATCTTATGTTGATGTTAAGTCACGAATCATCAGTGGTATGCCTTCAAGTCGTAGCATTAACAATGCAACTGATGAGAAGCTAACTAACCACGCTTACGCTGAAATGATTTTAGAAGAAGTTATTGAAGCATGTAAGACTCTGAAGTTTCCGCATAGAAAGATTATCGAATTGAGATATTTCAAAATGGTGAAGTGGAATAAGATATTCGAACAAATGGGCTATTCTGAAAGCCGAGGTTATCAACTTATTCGAGAAGCATTTTTGCAGTTTGTTTGGGCGTTTGCTGATGTTGAAGATTTAAGAGTATTTGTCCTCGAGGGTGTGAAGGATAAGAGTAAGTCTGAACTACCTTTTGACCCAGAAAGTTCAGAATATAAATATAGGTAATTTTAGAATTTAGATTTTTTGAAAATCAATTATATTTAAAAAGTAATTAATTAATCATCTAATTAAAAATATAACAAGTCTAAAAAATAATTGTTCATAAATTAGTTGATTTGAAAGGCTTTCTTGATTGGTGGTAAAATTTTAGAAAAGTTGTATAATGGTAATAACGATAACAGAAGTATGTAAATTGTTTAGGAGATGCCATGACGAAAAATACATCCAAAAATGGAAGCGTGCTATATGATAAGTTCACACCTTTACAGAGAGAATTAATGGTTAGGACTATAGAAGGTGCTTTGGCTGACACCAAAAGAATAGTTAGTGAATATTTTCCGAATGAAGATGATTTGCGTAAGAAGGATATATTTTCTAGACATTGGGGCTGGCTAGCAAATTCAAAGATTAAGGAGTTGTGTGACAGAAAACTTTTGCCAATGACAGCTTTAATTATAAAACCGGAGAATAAATCATATCCGCACCATGCTTTCATTGGTGATGGATTTGATCTTCGAGTTAATTTAACTGCAAATGCGAATGAAGTTTCAAGAAAAGCAAAAAAAAGAAAACAAGTTAATAATCCGCTTGAAATGCTTTTGGATTTTGGAGATGAGTTCAACGAAAATGATGAAAAGCCTTTGATTGAATTAAACTTTGGTGGTTATGGGGAATTGGATTTTGTTATTTTGGGTATACCATCAGAAGGCCACTGGCAAGTTGGTCAAAGTATTAATTGCTTGATTGAACGTAATAAGAAGTTAGTAAACGATGAGTCTGTTGAACCTGAGTCTGTTGAGTTTGATCATAATGACTTTGGCAATGAACAAGAAGAAAAGAAAACAATTAATCTTGACAGATAGTGTATTATGGTTATTTGGAGGTGGTTCTTATGGACAAAACAATGAGATTCATCGGCGATAACCTAAAATTCATAAGAAAGCTAAGAGGATACAGTGCAACACAACTTGCTGAAGCTGTTCATGTATCACAATCTTTAGTGTCCAGATGGGAAAAAAGTGAGGTTAATCCTCAATTTCAACAACTGGAGGACATTTCGGCAACATTAAAAATTCCAAAGCAGTATTTTTATTTTATTCATGACGGAATTGAAGAAGACTCTAAGCAAAATCAGGCAGTATTTTTTAGAAAGAAAGCAACAACTCCGAAGGTCATAATGAATAGTGTAAAAAATCAAGCTATTTTGTATGCACAGGTTGAACATATGATTTCTAGTAGGTTTAATTTACCATATTTCAAATTAGCGGAAATGATTAAGAATCCTAAAAAAAATGATGTTTTTGAGCTTACGGATTTTGATGAAATTGATGAAATGGTCCTCCAAGTAAAGAAATATTTAAGCATCGGTAGTGGGCCTATTTCTAATGTAACGAAACTAGTTGAAAAATTAGGTATTAGGATTGTCCTTGATGATTTTGGAGTACATGGTGTGGACGCCTTCACTATGAACATAGATGGAAGGTATTACATTGCTGTTAATAATGATGGTAGATCTAGTGTTCGAATTAGATTCGATATTTTACATGAACTTGGACACATAATAATGCACTCAAAGTTTGCTAAGAATGTGATAAATGATACTGAGATTCATAAGCGAATTGAACAAGAAGCAAATCAATTTGCTAATACATTTCTTATTTCTGAGTATGAATTGGGATTCGAGCTACTGTCTGGGGTAAATATTAACAATATCAAAGAGATAAAAAAGAAGTGGAAAATTTCTATGCAAGCTATTTTATTTAGAAGCTACAATAGCAAGTATATTTCGAAGTCAAGGTACATTTCTTTAATGCAAGAACTTTCGCGAAATGGCTGGCGAAAGAAGGAACCATATGATGATATAATACCAGTAGAAATACCTAGTTATATAAGAGCCGCATTACAGTATAAAAAGTCTTCTTTGGATGATTTTTTAACGGACTTTAGAAGTCGAGGATTAATATTTAAGAATTCTTGGTTTGGTCAAGAACATATGGAAGATTCAAGTGAACAATTTAAAATGAAACTTTATGGTTAGAATATTTGAGGATCACATTTGTGGTCCTTTTTTTGAGGTTCAAATTATAGGTAGACTGGAGTTTTATTGTAGGCACGGTGGAGTAAAATCGTTATATTATGATATTGTTCAAAAATTGAATAAAATAAGTTAATGGTATAGATGATGGCCATTAATATTATATTGTTGATATTTTTATTTGATGATATGCTTGTGTAGTTTACTAGTCCACAACAATTTATTTATTTTCTCTCTCAAAATTTAGATAAAAAACTATTTAGTTATAACCCTATGTGGATTAGTAATTCCATATTCATTTAGCTGAGCTGGATAGAGCCCAGGAATGAATAATATCAAGACATCTAACGTTTGCTAGATGTCTTTTATTTTTAGGTTGATTATAAAAAATTGCGAATTGATTTTGGAAAATATTATGTTCGAAAGGACTAAAAATAATCCTTGCGATTTCACTTATAATTTGTTAGCATTGTGTTGTTTAATATATTGAACAAATTATCATGAGTTTGTTCAATTGTTTGAACCGTTATTTAGCGTATATCAAGTTTAATCGATGATTCTTTCTTCTCCTTATTTCATCGTTTTAAATATGTATAAATAGCGCTCTACTTAGGTAGTGATGTTTCTTTTGCTCACTCTTCAGAGCATTTGTTACGCTTAATAAAGGTATTGGTTAAAGCTTTTGCGAGAGCTCCGTTAGCAATGGTTATTCTAATTTCAAATCTAACTAAACACATGTCTGTAAACACAAGCTTATTGCTAACGTTCCTATATTTTTATGATTTTTGAAAGGAGGACTAAACAGTTACAACTGTCAAAAATCTTGATTCGAGTTTGAGCAAAAAAATCACTGTCACTTTATTTAATACTATTATTATCTTGTTGATGGTGTTTTTTTCTGCTACTTAAAAGGCAGCTAACATTTGTTAGGTGTCTTTTATTTTGCAACAATATGTGATTAAACAAAACTTGTAAGGTGCAAATTCTTACCTGTTGTATATGGAGCTGATAGAAATATCGGCTCTTTTATCTTAAATAAGTTTTAATTTAGATAAATTTGCTATTAATTAGGATAAATGCTATAGTTACATCTGTTGATGTTTAATGACATTAACAAGATCGTTAATCCGAGAGTCCCTTAGCGCATAACTATAAAGTGGTCCTCTTGTATAATGAGATACAAGAATATTAACGAACGTGTATTTGTAGCATAATAGGTAATGCAATTATTTCTTTATCTCCGTTCTGTGAGATGCAAGATTCTGATTTAGTAAGATATGGGTTCGAAACTCATCTGATACATTTGATACTGATTAAAAGGTGATGGTACTATGCTTTCACCTTTTTTATAACATTCTTTTAAGGATGTTCCACGGAGAGGCGGTTGCCTAGATGAAAATTAAGTTGACAGATATGTATGGAGAGAAGACGCAGATTTCTTATGGATTATTTGAACAATTTATAACAGATTTTGAGAGTGTTTTTTTTACAATTAATTTTGGCGGAAGAGATTTTACTTTTGATGGTAGAGAGAAGAGGGAGAATAAAGATCCCTTTTTCAAATATCCATTTGGCGTAAATATAATTGATTTTAGTATGTGGTTATCGAAGTTCGATTTTAATAAATTAAAGTTATTTAAAGAAGACGGACAGATTAATGAAGAGAAGCTTGAAGACACAGTATTTCAATCGATGTATGAGTATGCTTCAGAATATGAAATGATTTATTAAATTACAGAAAGGTAGCAATCATTTGATTGCTGCCCTTTTATTTTGTAGTGTATAAATTGTAAATTTAAGGTATTATTAAGATATGTCATTGATTTAGATGTCTATAAAAAGGAGATTTAATTATGAAAGCTTTAGATATAACTGCTTTAGTAGTATTGATAATAGGTGGATTGAATTGGCTTCTTGTTGGATTATTTAAATTTGATTTGGTGCAATTTATTTTTTCTGGTCTTGGATTCGCTGGAGATGTGATAGCTCGAATTGTTTATGTTCTTGTCGGCTTAAGCGCACTATATGCAATTAAGTTTATTAAGAGTATTGATTGATTTTTATTATAAATATTATCTAAGTTAATGACATGCAATTTATATTAAACGTCTGATTAAGTTCAGACGTTTTTATTTTGCAATGAAAGGTGGTGGGAGTGGTGTAGCTATGAAAAAGGATAAAGAGTATGGCTTAGTATCTGGCGATGAAGAATTGAGAATACTAAGACGATTAGATAAGGAGATTACTGATGAAGAAGAATCTTTTAGAACGAATGCAAAGGTCAAATGAGTATAATCGACCAGAATATTTTCCTCTTTACGCTAACAGTTCTATCGTAGGCTATATCAAGCAGGGCGGTAAGAAATATACGGGGAATGAGAATATCGCAGTAAAAGATAATATTACGGAAAAGGTGGTTCCGTTGTCTGTGCAAGCTAATTATAAGTCTGAACATTTATTATCAGAATATGAAAGGCAGTTAGTTCGTAAGGCTTGGCCAGCAAAGGAGAGTGTGATTCGCAGATTATCAAGATTGTGGAGTGTGTCAGAGTAATGCCAAGAGTTAAACAATGTCGAATGATTGGATGTCATAAGCTGGCTAAGAATGGTAGAGCATACTGTGCCGACCATCAAGACCTAGAGCAAGAGATGAACAATAGGCATGACAGAGCAATGGTCCAAAGATATAACAAGATTGATCGCAAACGTAATGAAGTGAAGCGTGAGCAATCAAACTTCTATCGAACCAAGCAATGGGTTGGACTAAGGCAACAGGTGTTAGAGCGTGACAACTACATGTGTCAGTACTGCCAAGCAAGAGGAAGAGTCAAACCTGCTAAGGTAGTGGATCATATAGTGCCAATTGAATACAGGCCAGATGATAAAGCTAAGTTAGATAATCTAGCTGTGATTTGTGGCGCTTGTCATACAAGAAAGACTAAGTGGGAACAACAGTATTATGGTACAGGGCAAGGTAATAAAGCTAAAACGACGGCAACTATCAAAAGTGTCGCAACAATAGCCAAGATGATTGAGGTTTAAAAAATAAGCCCCCCGTGTGTTTGACAGGAAAAGGAGCGCACACAGTTCATCGTCTTGTATCGGAGGTAATTTTTGAAATATTTTAGGTAGGGGGGGGACCCCAAATTGAGGGAGGAGATGATAGTGTGAAAAAAGCCGATAAAGATGTTAATGACGGGCGTTTAGCCTATCGCCCACCTGATTATTTGGGTATTCAAGCCAAGGCTATATGGCGTAAAGTAGTCGGCTTTTTAGAAGAGAATGCAGCCGTAAACAGAATTGATTCAAATTTAGTAGAGATGTATTGCACCCAGTACGAAATTTTTAGAAATGCTTACAAACATATTCAAGAAAATGGAGAAGTTCAGGCTATTTATAAATCTGTTCAAGATAACATGGGGAATGTAATTGCTACTGACTTTGTTGGTTATAAGCGTAATCCTATGACACAAATATATGATTCAGCAATAAAAAACCTTACTCGTATTGCTGTTGAATTAGGTTTGACACCAAAAAGTCGAGTTGAATTGATGGAAATAGCTGGAAAAGATAATGATGACGATTCTGATACTGATTTAGAGGAATCAATACGCAGGATGCAAGGTGAAGATTAGTGGAAAAGATTGATTTAACAAGAGATAAGGATGTCTTAAAAGTTTTCAAATCATTAAACACGTACAGCATTAGGCGTAACTATAGGGATACTGGAACTAAGTATGCTTTTAAAGTCTTGGACGGTAAACAGGTAGCAGGTTATCAACTTAAGTTAGCTTGTTTTAGACATATTCGTGATTTAATGCGTTCAGAAGAGAATGACGACAACTTTATGTACGTTTATAATTTAAAAAAAGTTAGAAGCATACTAAATTTTGCTAGCATTTGTCCTGACCCAGATGCTGGTAAGCCGTTACCATTAATGGATTGGCAAAAATTTATTCTATCAATGTTAGTTGGGTGGCGAACTTCTGTTGGAAGAGATGACAAGCGATTTACTGCGGCAAGTATTAGTATCGCTCGAAAGCAAGGTAAGACATATTTAGCAGCTATTATATTGGCATATTCCTTTTTCTTGGAAGCTAACGGTTTACATAACCAAGACTTTCTGGTTGCAGCGAATACATCTGATCAGACGTCAAAATTATACGGGTATGTCAGCGACATGATTAATTCACTGATAGATAATGACCCATTATTCGGAAGATTAGCTAAAAATCAAGAAATAGTAGTTCAAGAAAAAATGATAATTGCTAAAAAAGTTAGAAACAGGCTTGTAAAAGTTTCAAATGAATCAGGAAAGTTTGATGGCTATCATTTCACAACAGCTATTTATGATGAAGCTGGTGATGAAAATGCAGGAAAATATACCTCACGAATTACAACTGGGCAAAATGATGTACGGTATCACCAATTTATAAAGATTTCTACAGCGTATGAGTTTTTAGATACAGAATTCTATAACGGTTTGAAACGTGGTCAACAAGCTATGGAACAAGATTTTAATCGAGATTTTGATTATGAATTGTTTTTAGTTTGGTCACAAGATTCAGAAGAAGAAGTTTTTAAACCAGAAACGTGGGAAAAATCAACGCCACTTATTGGTATGCCTGATAGACGTCAGTCCACAATAGATTCACTTGAAAAATTACGTGAAACTATGATGGCTGAAGGTAAAGTTTCTGAATTTCAAAATAAATCTATGAACATTTACCTTCAGAATTCTAGTCGAGCATATTTAAAATTAAAGGATGTAACAGATGCAATCATTTCAGATTTTAATGTTAAGGGCAGAGAAGTATATATAGGATTTGATTATTCTATGATGTCCGATAACACTGCATTTGCTTTTGTTTATCCTTACGTTGATAAAAATGGCGTTAATAAGTGGCATATTGAACAGCATTCATTTATTCCTTGGAATAAGGCGGGGTCTATTGAAGCAAAAGAGAAACAAGATGGTATTAATTATCGTGCACTTGAGGAACTAGGATTATGTACAATAACTACACACCCGGAAGGACTGATAAATCCTGACCAGGTTTATCGATATATGTTAGAGTACGTTGATAATAATAGCCTCCAGGTAATGCTGTTTGCCTATGACTATTATGGAGCAACTGATTACATTAAACGTATGGAAAATAACTTGTCATGGGAGTTTTTGCCACTTAAGCAAACTACACCATACGTCATGAACCCAACTAAATTCTTGCAAACAGGCTTCATTGAAAAAACAATTACTCGTTTGGATGATAAAGTAATGGAAAAAGCTTTATTAAATGCAGTAATTAAAGAAGACAAGGTTGGTATTCAGGTTGATAAAGACAAAGCTACGCTAAAAATTGATGTGGTTGATGCCATTATTGATGCTTTATATCAAAGTATGTATCATTTCGAGGAGTTTTCAGAAATTAATAATCCTAGTAAAGCAGTTGAGAGAATGACACCACAAGAACGCTATGACTGGCTATTTGGTGAAAATAGTGATTCCGGGGTCATGGATGATGAATTATATGATTGGAGCGACGATGATTTTTAAACAATTATTTGCGAATATTTGGAATATTCTTGATGTTCTATTTTTTATAGCCTGCGCAGGTGCATTTAACTGCGGAGGCTTTTATTTTGGGCGAGGTTGGGGTTATTTAACTTTAGCTATTACTTTCTTATTAGCAGGACTCCTGGTCGAGCAAATTGAAGCTAAACGAAAAGGAGGGGGTGAGATGTAGTGCCTATATTTAATGTGTTAGGTAATTTAGAGAAAGGATTAACTGGCAATGTAGGAGTTAGCATTAATGATGATGATAGTGTGATAAATTTTTTAAATCCTTCCCAAGCAACTTATATGAGTGCTAGAGATGCTTTAAAAAACTCGGATATTTACTCCGTTATTTTTAAATTAAGTGGTGATTTGGCGTTATCAAAACTAGTTACCGAAAATTTAAAGGTAAAATCTTTGCTAGATAATCCAACACCCACAGCCAATAATTTCTCATTCTGGCAATCTATGTATGCACAAATGTTATTAGGTGGTGAGTCCTTTGCTTATCGTTGGCGAAATAGAAACGGACAAGACATACGTCTTGAATACTTACGACCAAGTCAGGTACAAACTTTTTTACTAAGTGACGGGTCCGGCCTAACTTATAATATTTCGTTTGATAGTCCGAACATCGGTATTAAAGAGGCCGTGCCAAGTTCAGATATTATCCATTTACGAATGTTGAGTACCAATGGCGGAAAAACTGCACTTAGTCCTTTGTATTCTCTTGCTAATGAGTTAAGCATTAAGAAATCATCTGATGATCTAACCAAATCAGCTCTAGATCAGTCAGTTTTAGCTCCAGGAATCTTAAGGCTTCAAGATGGCGGCTTATCGAATTGGAAGGATAAACGTGGGCGTTCTAAATCGTTTATGCGCCAACTATCAACAAAGGGGCCTATCGTCTTAGACCAGCTAGAAGAGTATTCACCGCTTGAAATAAAGAGTGATATTTCTAAATTGTTATCTCAAGCTGATTGGACGGGTGATCAAATTGCCAAAGTTTACGGTTTGAAGGGTAGTGACTTAGCTGGAAAAAGCGACCAACAATCTTCGGTTACTATGCTGATGGAACAATATATGCGAGGACTAAATCGATTCTCAACACCAATTGAAAGTGAGCTGAGTTTTAAGTTTAAAACCCAAATAGAAATGGACCTCTCACAGGTATCAGATTTGCTTCATACGTCGTTATTAACAACTACTACTGAAATGGTTAAATCTAACGTTCTAACTTCTGGAGAAGCGAAATTATTGCTTAAGCAAAAGGGTTATCTACCTAATGACTTCCCAGATATTGCAGAAACAAATGTCGAAACAAAGAAAGGAGGTGAGAAATAGTGAGTAATATTATCAATTTAACTGGGCCTGTTATGGGCGATGAGCAAGGATGGATTTATGATTGGTTAGGATTGAATGCAATTCATCCAAGTAAGATTCATGATTTGTTAAACGAAGCAAATGACGATGAAATTGTTGTTAACTTGTCATCAGGTGGCGGTGAAGTCGTAGCTGCTAGTGAGATTTATACAGCGCTTCGCCAATCAGATAAGCACGTAGTTATTAATGTAACAGGCATGGCAGCCAGTGCTGCTTCAGTAATTGCTATGGCTGGTGATGAAATCAATATTTCGCCAACGGCCCAAATTATGATTCATCAAGCATCTATTAGTATTCAAGGTAATAAGGACGATTTAGAAAAAATTTCTGGATTACTTGATAAGACTGATAAATCGATTGCAGATGCTTATGTTCAACGTACTGGATTACCAGTTGAAGATGTTCTGAAGATGATGTCTGATGAAACATTTTTGACTGCTAAAGATGCTGTAGATTATCATTTCGCTGATTCAATTATGTTTGTTGAAGATAGCAAATCTAAGGTAACAAATTCTGTGAATGATGGTATGCTACCTGATGCGGTCGTAAATAAGATTGGCACAATGATTGTACAAACAAAGCAGGAAACACTAAATAATGAAGACACTAGCCGTTTAGATATTAAATCTAAAGCGGCTATTTTATTACAAGGAGAGATTTAATGGCAGTAAATATTAATGAACTAAATGACGCATGGGTTGCAGCGGGTCAAAAGGTTTCTGACCTACAGAATAAAGCACAGGCAATGGTTATGGCGGACGCAACTACTGAAGATATTCAAGCTGTTCAAGCGGAGATTGTTAACGCTAAAGCTAAACGGGATTTAGCACATGATAGTCTAGTCGACGCACGAGCTGACGAAATTTTAAATATGGAAGAAGTGGACCCGTTGTCAGCCTCTGAAAAGGATTTGAAAATTAAGTTTGTTAATGACTTCAAGGGAATGATGAATGGCGATCCAACGGTTATTAATTCAATTAATTCATCGACAGAAGATGATAATAAAATTGGGCTAACAATTCCTGTAGATGTTCAAACATCGATTAATGCTTTAAAGCGCCAGTATGGTTCATTGGAACAATATGTTAACAAAGAATCTGTGTCTACCGCATCTGGTTCACGTGTATACGAGAAGTGGTCAGATATTACACCACTAGCTGCATTGGATGACGAAGAAGCAGAAATTAAAGAACAAGATGCCCCCAAATTATCGCTTATCAAGTACACAATTAAGCGATATGCAGGTATTAACACAATTACTAATTCACTTTTAAAGGATACTGCGGAAAATATTCTCGCTTGGCTTTCAACTTGGATTGCTCGCAAGACGGTAGTAACTCGTAACGTCGCAATTATTGCAGCAATGAATACTGTTCCAAAAAAGCCAACTCTAACAAAATTTGATGACATTAAGGAGCTAGCTTTAAATACAGTTGATCCTGCTATCCAAGCGACTTCAATGTTTATGACCAATACGTCTGGCTTTACTGCTTTGGCTAAGGTGAAGGACGCACAAGGACGATATCTAATTCAACCTAACGTAACTAATCCGGAAATTAAGACGATTGAAGGCAAACAAGTAATTGTTATTGCTGATAAGTGGTTGCCAAGTGTAAACGGACTTATGCCATTATATTTTGGGGACTTAAAGCAAGCTGCTACGTTATTTGACCGTGAGAATATGTCGCTGTTATCAACAAACATTGGCGGCAATGCATTCCAAACTGATACGACTAAGGTTCGTGTCATTGATCGTTTTGATGTTGTCCCAACGGATACGGAAGCATGGGCAGCAGGTTCCTTTAAGGCAATTGCTGATCAACAATCAACTACGCCAGCGAGCAATTAATCCGACCGTCAAAGAACTCGTGACGACCGATACTACAGCAACAATTAAGGTAGAGTAAATGAAAGATGACGAAGTATTTGATAAGCTAAAACTTTCATTACGACTTGATTCAGATGAAGATGATAACTTACTTCGTCTATATATTGATACAGCAAAAGGTTTTATTTATGGGGCAATTGGCCGTGATGAAGATTATAAAAGCTTTTTTGAGATAGAAGAAGTCAAAGCAATGTTAACAACTGCCGTAATCGCACAAGCGACCGGTTATTACAACGCTAGAACTTCCATCACTAGTATTCCAATGTCTCCAGTTAATTTAGCAGTTAATTCGATTATTGGGCAGATTCGTTATCGATACGATTCATTCATGGAGGAACAGGCTAATGAAAATTAACGGATTAGAATTTAATCAGCGCTGTGAATTTGGTACGTTTCAGAATACCGATTATGATGTGAATGGTCAGATGAAACAAGAATTTGTTCCTGAATTCAAAGTTTGGTTTGGCTATCGTCAACAAACGATTTCTCAGCAATATGAATTAGAAGGCCTCGGCGAGAGTGAAATTAAGATAATTGCTATCAGACATAATTCAGAAATTAAGCATGGTTTATATTGCAAAATTAAGGATGATTTATTTATGGTAGCAACTAATAGTTCAGATGAACGAGTTGGAAACGGTTTAAATTCTTATGATGTTATCACATTACGCCGTGTTGAAAAGCGAGGTGAAACTTATGCCAAATGATTTTGAATCTATGACCTCAAATTGGCTGAAAAATGTAGGTGATTTAGTAAATTTAACCATTGAAGAAAGACAAACTATTACGGGGGCTGGAGCTGAAGTAGTTAAGAGAAACATTGTCGAGGTCACTAAATCAAAACATTATCAGGAAGCTAGAGATACAGCAAAGATGAAACATTTAGCAGATTCAGTTGTATCAGGGAAGTTAGAAAAGACAAGGGCTGATGGAAGTACGGCAGTAGGTTTTAGTACACGAGACGTAAATCATGCCAGAATTGCTAGATTTCTTAATGATGGAACTGTTAAACGACCTGGTGATTCATTTTATGACCAAGCTATCTCTAATTCGCAGAATGAAGCAACGATTGTACAAACTAAGGTGTTAGAAGGAATTCAAGGTAAAAAGAGCCTATGAGTACACTTAATGATGCGTATTTAGATGTCAAAGAGTTGGTAAATTGGGCAGATAAAATTTATTTAAATAAGTTAGATATGACACGTTTTTCAGATAAAGAAACGTGTTTTCTTTTGCGCAACAGCACAATTTTGCCAGACGATTATGCTAGTAATTCATTTCAAACGTTTAATTCTAAGATTCAAATTCAGATTTTCTTTGGTTTTAACCTTAGTTTTGATATTGAAACTAAAGTAATTGACCTATTAAAACAATTAAACAAAAAGCATTGGTTAATTGAGATAGTTCGGCCGGCAATTCCAGACCCAGATACTGCACAACTAACTGCAACTATTATTATTTCAAAAAATAAGGAGATTATTAATGTCAACATTAGGAGCTGAAAAAGCATATATGGCACGTATTGATGCCACAAAAAATACCGTGGTTACTGGTATAGAAGGTATTAATGGTGATGCATCGGATAAAGTGGGTGTTTTTGTAGCAGATGAGACCACTGCAAAAGGTATTGTTGGATTCAATTTGACCAACATGTCAGGAAGTCAGACTGATATTTACGGTTCAAACAAAATTGTTTGGATTTCCCAAGGTAAAGCAGCACCTCAAGGAGTACTAACAATCAATGCACTTCCTTATCAAGTATTAAATCGTGCATTGGGTCGAGAAGAAAAAGGCGACGGTGGTTATGAAGCAGCTGGAAAAAATAATACCTATATTGCAGTGTTGGTAAAGTCAGCTGAGGCCTTTGATATTGATAAGCCAGTTTATGCTGGCTTTTATAAGGGTCTCGCACAAATGGCAACAGAGAATATGCAAACTAATAATGCTGCTGACCAACGAGTTCAAGATGCATTAACCATTAAAGCAGCAGAGCGCGGGAAGGACGGTTTTGGTGCATATTACTATGCAGAAGAAGCAGCATTTACAGAGAAACGTATGTTTGAAGATTTTTTCCCTGGGATTGATGTTTCAACATTGATTACTGACGGTTCAGGCGATGGTGGAAATCCAGTGAGTAAATATTCCGGTGGTCGGCAAAATCGCGACAACAGACAAACAAGCAACACTGGAGGTTAATTAATTATGGCCAAATTTGATTTATATAAGGGTGCTAGTAAGGTGCAATCTTCAGTGGATTCACCAATTGTTATTAGTGATTTAATACCAGGAACTCAGTATGACGATTACTCAGTTTCCTACGCTGGTAGCGAAGGCAAAACGGCAGTTTCATTTAAGACAGAAGCTCAAGCAGATGTGCCTGTTACAGGTGTTACAGTTTCACCAAAAACAATTGCAATGAAGATTGGAGAAACTAAACAAGTTGCTGGAGTTATTAGCCCTGAAAGTGCAACCAATAAAGGCATGACTTACTTATCTGAAAATGAAGCCATTGTGACAGTAGCCAGTG
>NZ_DF820505.1 GCF_000691805.2 Weissella oryzae SG25
AGTGTAGTTTCCACTTGCGAAAGGAGCATTCGCAATATTTTTACCATTGTTAGCCCACTGACCAGGATAAGTAGTTATTGCTTTAGCAATATCTGCAAAATCAGTTACAGTTGTTACCCTCGTCTTCAAACTACCATCAATTGGCTTATCAACTATCATATTGGCTGTAAAATGATTATCTTCACCACGAACAGCAATATCTTTATTAGCTATGGTCTTAGTAACTTCATCGATCATTGCTTGAATCTCAGTTTTTGTATCTTCTAACTGCTTATTAATGTCCTCTTTAGTTTCATTCATCTCACCCTTAAGTTCATCAATATCCTTTTTAATTTCATCAATATTCATGCTCTCATAAAGCTCTCTTAGCTTTTCAAGCATTTTTTCATATTCTGAAAGGTAATTTTTTGACTCATCCTCAGTTAAATCAGCGGAAGCCAATACAAACAAGCCAAAATTATTTGTTGTTTCCCGCTCACTACCCTTAGTAAGCGAAAAATACGCCGATTTAAAATCACCAACATCATTTAGAGCTTCTGCTGGCATGGAATAAATAAACCGTCCGTTCACTGCGTCAGTAATCACAATGCCGCTATCGTCAATAATTTTGGCACCTTTATTTGTAATACCTTCAAACGAAATCGCAAAGTCAGTTAAATCAAACGCTGCACCATTTCTAGTGATTGAAACATCAGCAGTATATGCAGTTTGGTCAGCACGTCGTTGTCTTAAGACTGGTGTAATTGTTGGCGTCTTAGAAACATCTAAATTAATCAATATCTTCGTCACTCGCTTGTACCTCCTTATACATTTTTTCTGCATCTTTATACGTTAAGCCAGAATCAACTAAACGCTCTCCTTCATAGCCCCGTCTTTTACCCTTAAGCTCCCATGTGAACGGTACATTCGGCTCATCAGATTCAACAACAAAGCTAGTTTTGCCACGTTCTGAAACCCAGACATGACTTTTTGAATAAGACGACAAAAAGACCTGATAAGCGTAATCAGTATTGATTGTATCGCCAAACAAGTCTTCAATCTTTATTTCAATTGTCCCGTCTCCATCAGTGATAGCTTCGCCAATATCGCCTAAATATGATTCAGCCGTTTCATAGGCTGGGGTTGCTCTAAAACCTTCACGAGTTGGATGAACCGCATTTTTACTACCGTTATAGACGTTAAAATTTCCTAAAACGTCTACATGGTCACCATAAACATTTAGAGCATTAGAAGAACCACCATTACCGCTTAATATTACTTGATTCCGAGCTGAAATCCATAATGTATTGTCACGTGATGTAATGCCTCCAGAAAGTTTGCCAGGTAGTTCAAAGTACGGGTCATTAACGTTCGAATCTGCTGGTACTTTAATCAGTGGGAGAGACATGCCAGCGTTGGGATCATTAGTATTAATTGAAAATATCTCTCCTGGATATTGCAAAATTGCCGAACCATTTGCTACTCCAGAACTTCCATCTGTCGTTGGGACAATTGCGGCTACGTCTCTACCGTCCCGATTTTTAAATGTGAGCTCACCATTATTCAAAGTTATTGAGGCTTGAGTACTTCCATCCCTACTGGTAATAGTACTTCCTGTAATGGTAACTCCAATTATTTGAATCGCCTTTAAAATACCAGTTGTGATAGCAGTTGCATTAATACCCTTGCCAGTGATTGCATTTCCAAAAGTCTTACCACCATCTTCGGAAACTCCAATACCTGCTGAATTGAAAATAACCAACCGCTGAGGATAATTTGGATCAGTTGCAATTATCCCGTCAGTTGAAAAATTAAGCTCCGTCTCAGTGTCCCAAAGCTTTGTAGCGGCATAGTTCGCTTCTTCATTGATTACGGTAATCTTATTCTGCATATCCTCGAATTGCGATTTGTTATAGTCCGTGTAACTTAATCTCGCTGTTCCGATGGTTAAACTAATAACTTGCTCTGATACAGGATCATAGTGCAGTTCATTTACTACCGCCGTCACATCAACGTTGAACTCTGGTACAAAAACTGTAACTGTATCAGTCAATCCAATATTTTCCAACTCCTTAAATTGATCGCTTAAATCTGCTGATTCTCGTAATGAAATTACATCAACTTCAATTGTTACTTCTGGTAAATCAACATCCGTGTTTTCAGATTTAGTAAACCAGTTCTTTGCATATTCATTTATTTTGGCTTTAATGGAATCCTCTGACTCATCTTGTTCAATTTGAATATCTTGCGATACATCGACAGGACGGATATAGATATCGAAATACTTGTTCATATTGGGGGATTCGACACTGTCACCCTCAATGTATTTATCAACTTCATTAACGGTTTGCTTTACATATGGATAAATCTTAGTGACCAGATTAGCTGTATCAATCGTATAGGTCATACTGCTAATGTTTTTGCCAAGTCTAAACGTCATTACGTCATCATCGCCACGACGCTTATACATAGATATACGTCGATTCTCACGCAACATCTCCCCGCCCCAATATTGGAGAATTGATCCGTTGGTACCAGCTATTGCTTCTAATGGGTTCACATAACTAAGCTCGGTTGAACTAACCGTTTCAATATTTGAATAGAAATCGAAAATGGACTGATGAACCATCGCGCCTTTAATAGCGTTCATGGCCATCAATCCATTGTCATCTTTAATCTTGACCGATTTAATCAGATTATTTCTTAGATCATAAGTAATTGAATCAGCTTGGATTTCAACATTTTTTCCAGAAATATCCAACTGCAAATTAGTAATTCTGAATGCATGATTTGCATCTTTGGGCGAAGGTTTAGCAAGTATTAATCTGCCAATTGAAATATCGTTATATCTACGACCTGCCACTGGATAGGTTGCTGTGAGTTGTAATATTCCGTTACGTTGCTCTGTAATCTCTGCATTCTGAATCTCTGCCAATTTCCCTAGCCCGTTAGTTTTAAAATCAACTTCCGAACTTTCGTAAAGTATCGGCGTCATAGTGACCTCCATCTTAAATTCATTTCAATAGTTCCATTGGTCAAAATAACCTTATTTAAACCAGCTTCAAGCTTTGGAAATTCAACGTGCGACATCTTCGAATTTTCATTGATCAGCTTGCCGTTCTCATCAAAGCTCCATGCGTCTTGTATCTCGCTATCTAAATAAATTTCACCTGTTAAACCTGTGAACTCAATTTTCTTATTATTGATAGTCAAAATAGTGTCACCTTTAGCCATAAGCTTGATTAATGGCTTCGATATGTAGCCCGTTGGATTCATCAATGAAGCTGATTTTGTTATCTGTACAATATACTCCCCAGCTAAATATTTAAAAGGCTTCGCGCTGAATGAGATTGATACTTCTCGATGATCGCTATACCGACTCAATCGAGTAACATCTGCAGCATCCGTCCTCACAACTTTATAAACATAATCCTGGTCAAAATAAAAACAGGCATCGACGTATCCTTTACCGTCAATTGCCTGTATAAATTTGCTAATTTGTCTATCTACTTCTTCTAAAACACCACGAAATGAAATATTAGCCGTGAATGTCCGATTTTCGTATACACCATCGTCATATATAGCCGCCTGATCAACACCAACAGCATCCGTGTTTAAGGTCAATCTCCGTGCTGGAATAGTAGTATCGAACCAGTTAGTAATTACAGCGTTTAGTTCTTCGCTACTAACTCCACCAATAATGAACGATCCTGGTTTCATTTACATACCTCCCATCGATATGTTCTTATTTCGAGCGGTTCTAGCCATCGCGGATTGAACTTCACGACCAATTTTCTTAATCGTAGAGTCAGTCACATCAGCATACACATTAATGTTTATCTGTGGTTGTCCTAAGTTATCCATATTAGCAGCAATACCTGCGCCAATACCTGCCAGCGTTTTTGCGTTTAGTGGCACAACTGCTTCGGGCCCAGCTTCGCCAACACCATGCATTCCGCCTTGTCCAGCAAATAAAGTGGGCTTATTAAAAATACCACCCTTTGCGTGCCAATTAATTCCTAAGCTCGGTATCTTACCTTTTAGCAAATCACCAATTTGCCAACCGCTAGGATTTATTGAGAAATGAGGCAACGGGATATGCGGCCAAGTAATCGAAAAGCTAAAGAAGCCCTTAATGGCATTAATAATACCTGAGATCATGTTCTTAGCTGCATCCATAGGCCCGGTGATTGCATCTTTAATTCCATTCCAGACAGATGAAGTTACCGACTTAATTCCATTCCAAATATTTGAAATCACACTAGAAACTGCATTTACAGCATTTGATACTCCTGATTGAATCCCATTCCAAACTGAGCTGATTACTGAGCTAATTGAATTCCAAACAGATGAGGTTACTCCACTGATAGCATTCCAAACACTGGAAATAACTGAGCTTATTGCATTGATTACTCCAGAGATAAACGAACTAATGCCATTCCACACTGTTTGTATCACTCCGCTAATGGCATTCCAGACTGTCGATGTTACCGAACTTATTGCATTCCAGACCGTCGAAATAACATTACTAATCGCATTAATTGCGGTTGAAATAAACGGGCTTAAGAAGTTCCAAACTGCCATAATGACATCTTTAATTGCATTCCACATCGTGGAGAAGATTACTTTTATGGTATTCATAGCTGTTGTGATAATCGACTTCCAAATGTTGATATACGTACCTATCAGAACCGCTATTGCAGTAATGACAACTGTAAATACTAATTTAATTGCGTTCCAAATATCTGAAAAGAACGTGACGATTCCATTCCAAAGCGCTTTAATGACGTTAACTGTAGCAGTAAAAGCAGGCTGCAAGAACTGAGTTATAGCATTCACACTTGATTTGAATAATTGTGTAATTCCACTCCATAATCCAGAGAAAAAGTCTTTGATACCATTCCATAAATTTTTTAGCCAACTTACAAATTCTTGCCACATCTTCTTTCCAGTAGTGGTTTGTGTGAAGAAGTATACCAACGCTGCAACTAAAGCTGCAATAACTACCGCAACTGCCACGAATGGATTTGCAGACATCACAACATTAAATGCGGCCATTGCATCTTTAGCGGCTGATATTACGGGACCCATTTTTGAGAAAACAGATATCAGCATTCCAATTGAGACCAACACAGGAGCTAAGGCTGTCAATGCAACAACTAGCCCTCCTATGACTGCAATAATAGTCTTAGTTGGCTGTCCCGCATCGGCAATCTTACTGGCAAAGTCTGCTAACTTACTAACTATTGGAACTAGTGAGTCGGATAATTGAGAAAACGAATCCTTCAGTTTGTTTATCGCTCCTTGCCATTTCTCCCCAGGAGTGTTCTCGCTCATCTTCTTTGCAGCTCCATCGGTATCTACAATACTATTTGTCGCCATCAACAAAGACGCAGAAGATACTTGCCCCAAATCTTCAAACTGAGTTCCTAAGCCTTGAACTGCGCCCTTGGCTTCTTCCGTTGGCATACCTTGCAAATCAGTGCCTACTGCCTGCATAACATCACTGGCTGTAGCTTGACCATTTTTAAATTGGTTAAACATGTCCTGTGTAGAGGAGCTAAATTTTTTGATTGGCTCGTCTAAGTCACCATTAGTCAATCTAAGATTAAACTCTTTTACCGCATCAGCAGCTTTATCAGTATTAAATGCTCCTGTTTCCATACCAGTTTGTAAGATACTCAGCATTCCCTGCGCGCTAATCCCAGCATCTGAAAAAGTTGGTGAATACTCATTCATCGTATCTAAAAAGTCATGGTTTTTATCAAGCCCCATCTGGAGACCTTTGGCAACTACATCCGTAGCCTCTTTACCATCTATTCCAAAGCCTTTCATAGCCTGGCTAGCAGCATTTGTTGCATCTTCTATGTCGACGCCAGCATGTTTAGCAATCGCAGTTAATGTTAAAGTCATGTTAGTTAAATCAACGCCATTCAAATCTTGAAAAGAATTTTTAACTGTCATCACTGATTGATTTGCTTCATCTACACTGTCAACAAGTCCTGAATCAAAAACTGCATGTACCGATGTCATAGCCTGATCAGCTTCTGACTTAGTCATCCCCATTGAAGTCTGCATCAATGATTGTGCATTACTAAAATCCATTCCTGTCGAAATTAAATCTGTACCAAGACCGCTGGCTTTTTCTGAAACATCATTAAGGACTTGCACCGCCTGCGCTCCTTTAGCAAATTGCATACTATTATCGGCTTCACCAGCACTCTGCTTAATTTCCTTAAAACCAGACTCAGCTCTAGCAGCAGAAGAATCAATACCGTTAAGCGCATCATCGACCCCTTTTGCTCCTGCCTCAAAACGCGACAATTGGCCTTCTGTCGCAATTATTTCGCGCTGAAAAGATCTATACTGTTCCACGCCAATATCATCGCTCTTAAATTGAGCCTCTACCTGTGATTGTGCTGATTTCAAAGTTGCTAGCTTTTCGGATGTACTTTGCACGGCTTTTCCTAACAACTGTTGTTTTTGAGCTATCAACTCTGTATTCCCTGGATCCAGCTTTAACAACTTATTAACATCACGCAATTCCGTACTGGTCTTAGATGTTTGTGAATTCACATCT
This sequence comes from Weissella oryzae SG25, assembly GCF_000691805.2. Lineage (GTDB taxonomy): Bacteria > Bacillota > Bacilli > Lactobacillales > Lactobacillaceae > Weissella > Weissella oryzae. The sequence goes on from NZ_DF820505.1 coordinate 6,560, forward strand.
TTTAAAGCCGAATTCAAACCTTTTGTATCACCATCAATTTCAATGGTAATTCCTTTTACACGTCCGCCCGCCATATTCCCTCCTCTCAAAAAAAGTGCAAAAAAATAACACTCAGTTAGAGTGCTATAAACTTTATTAATTATTAAAGCGCTAAAATGACCATCAAAAGAACAAACGCGTTAATTATTGTTGAAAAAATTCCAACCATAATCGATTGCTGCCAAGCAACAATTAGAGCCATGATTAGAATAAAAATCATGGCTGCTATTGCTAAAATCATTAGAAATGCTCCAGGTATTCCTATTAAAGATAACAAAGACACTGCAATACCAACAACAATTAATGCTACAAGTTCCATAAGCATTATCGCCAAAAAAGATACATTCTTTTCTACACCTTCAATGGCACCTTTAAATATTAAATTAGCTGTTTTTTTATTTTTATTGTCCATATGTGAATTATATATCACCTTTATCTTAAAAGCCATCAAAATCAGATTGATTGGCTTTCTTAACTGGTGTTTTTTCTTTTTGCGCCTCACTTTCAGAATTACTATACTCAATGATAAAATCCATTGCTTGACCAATATCCATCATGGATAATTCTTCAAAGCTTAATCCTATTTTTTTGGCTACATATAAAAACGAGTCTGTATCAAATGGATCATCTGATTCATACTCGTTCTTTAACCTTTTTTTGTTGTAATTGATGACATCATTAAGTCCATTAACTCTTGCAAGAAATCGAACAATGGAAATTCATCAAAGCTCTCGATCCATTCATCTAATGGTTTAATAGACTGATCTGCATTCTTGGCATAAACCCACATAAAATTATAAAGCTTTGCAATTTGACCAGACTTAAACATCGGTAATAATGCTTTCATTTCTTGGCCTTTCTTAGCTTTTGATGCTGTATCTGCGATTTCCATGATTTCTCCAAAGTCCTCAAAGAAATCGGCCTTAAAAGCGTTTTTGTAAAAAATAGGTGTCGCACCGGATGAAACAAGTCGAACCTCTTTACCGCCGATAATAACTTTCTTTTCCATAATTAAATTCTCCTTTTTTAGTTATGTATGCAGGGAAACCCTGCCTTTATTCAGCTGTTACAGCTCCTTCATTTGTAACGTTTACATTCGTTGGATTAGCTGGTTTGGTGCCAGAATCATTTGGTACATATACCTTGTCGAACCATTTTGCATAGGCTGCTGAATCTTCTGGTGCTTTCGCTTTAACGTTATACGTATAAGGATCTGGCATAGCAGAAAATTCAAATTCTGATGTTTGTGACTCCAACTTATCCGAACGAGTTGCCGAACCATCAGATGATCTTGAGAAGGATACGTTGTACAGCACATGGCGAACGTGGTTCTGATCACCAGAGAACTCAAACATCATAGCCACTGGTGAGTTCTTGTTATCCGTATTTTCGACAGTAACGCCATCGGTTCCAGCTTCATTCCCAAAGAGTAAAGCTTCAATCTCAGGAGTTAAATACTCCGTCGTTAATTTACCTGTGTAGCCCTGGTTATTGGCAATCTTTGCATACAGTACATCATCTGCGTACTCTTCCAATGGGTCACCATTAGGATCAAGCGTTAATTCAACAGCCCCAGGCCATTTAACAATATCTCCATACTCTAGTGCCAATCCTGTATCCGTAAGTGGCCCAAGGTGAACATTCCGCAGACCGAACTTCAATTTATTCTTATCAGTCATTAAACTTCCTCCATTAAATCAAATTCATAAGTTCTAACCATCATTTTTTCATCGGGGATATCATCTTCCGAAACCAAATAAATGATGTTTTTCTCATCAAAAAAAAGCTCAAGTTTTTCTTCTAAACCCAAGTTCTTCTTATCCGTGTATAACTCAACATTAATTGAATTATTTTTTACATAAGCTGAATCATCAGCCCTCTCATCGTCACGTTCTACAACGTAATACACAATAAACGGTGTTCCAGGGGCATCATCTGCGTTAAATGCACGATAGGCAACCGGTAATCCTGTAGCAGCAACTAAACCACTATACACATCACTCAATCCCATAACTACCCCTTTCCAAGTTTAATCTGCAAGCGTTTTGGAAGTTCACTAGCTACCCAATCATCGACGGGCGCAATGTGCGTATAAGCATGTGTTCTACCACCACTTCTAGTAGCGTGACCGTTTTCAAGTAAGTGTGTTAATTGCCAACTCGTACCGTTATAAACGATTAACTTACCGCCCTGCTTCTTAGCTCGCCAACCTTTACGATAACGACCTGTTTTATCAGTAAATGATCCAGCTTGTTTTAGCTTAGTAACGGCTTCCTTGCCAATAGCGTTCTTTTCATTCTCCAAAGTTTCTTCAACTTCATCGGAGTACTCTTTCAAGTTCTGATTAATTAATTCAGCTAGTTCATCAACTGATGCCATCTGCTACCGCCTTTTCAAGATATAAAGTGGTTTTATCTCCGGCTTTATTATCACGATAAACATGATAACGTTCGTTACCAGCGAAAACGTACTCTTCTCCAAAGTAATCAATTGAATTAATTTGATAAGCAAGGGAGCCCCTTAAGCCAACCTCACCGGCGGCTGCAAATTCTGCCCGGCTTATAGAAAATTCATTCGCATAAACTTTTCGCTTTTCACCTAATTTTTTTACTTGTTGTCCAATATTATCTTTTTCAATCACTAGTTTCGAGAGATAAATCACTGAATTGTATCGCATAATTATCCCCCATACTGTGAATGGATAGACAGGTTTGTTTTCAATAACTCATACGTGCTAAGTTGACGAGCTGCATCAGGATTATCATATCCCCAGTGAGCTTTAACATAAAGAATTATTGCGTTAGTAACCAAGTCTTTCTCAGCTAAAATAAACCTGTCTGAAACAATACCATTCACTTTTAAATCGGACATAGCAGACTTGATTAGCATAAGAATTTCAGCATCTAAATCCTCATCTAACGTTGTTGTTCTTAATGCAACCTTCACAGATGATAGTAAGCTCTCTGGCGTCATAGATACCTCCATGAAGATTCCTTTTACGCTGTTACAGTGACAGTAGTCTTATCACTAAAACCACCATCATGTGTAGTAGCAGTGATATCAGCTGTTCCAGGCGCTACGGCTGTGATTGTTCCATCAGCAGCTACTTTAGCAACAGCTTCATCAGATGAAACATAAGTAACCAATTTATCAGTCGCATTTTCTGGGTTGACATTCCCAGTAACTTGCTTAGTTGCACCAACCGTCATGCTAGCCGTTTTTTGACTCATTGTAACACCGGCTACAGCAATCGTTGCTGGCGCCGTTTTGAATCCAGGTACGTTGGCTTTGTCAGATTCATTTGTTCCTTCTACATAAGTAACTTGAAAATCACCATCATTATACGTTGTATCAGGTTTTAAATTAGATTCTGGAATTTGAACGTCTTTTGTTCCCTGTGCACCCTCTGCTAATTTAGCTCCTGCCTTATCATAGACCCTTAACATTTGCTTAGAACGATCTGTCATCATATAACCTCCTATCTATTCTGCTGAAATAGCCCCACTAACAGTTACTTTAACTGATGTAGGGGCTTCTATTTTGACGTTGTACCAACGGTTACAAAGTATCCTGCTTCCTTATCAGCTGTCTCAACGTCAAAACGCATTACTGGTTCCAAAATACGACCATAAATAGGATATTGAACCCATTCAAGTTGCAAATCTGCACGATCGGCAAACAAAATTGAACGTGATAGGTCGCCGATAAATGCTTGTTGTGATCCAGCATCACCACCAAATGCCGTGTCTTCAACAATTTCCAATGGAATACCTGAAAGAGTCTTTCCTGAAGCAGTTCCAATTTGGTCTTGTAGCAAATAACGACCATCGGCATCCTTAGTTGTATCCAATAGTTGATACATAGAGGCAGTCAACACAATGTTCTTGTTATAAGCAGGGTCAAGTTTGACATTATAAACTTCCTTAAGCCCATCAATCAACTTATCCGCAGTCAATGGAACTGCTGTAAATCCAGCTAATTGTTTAGCAATCTTTGCATTAGTAGTATTAACTTTGATTTGTTGAGCATGTTGAGCAACTAATTTTACTAAATCTACTGCTGCATCATCAATTGACTCTTGTGAGATAGGAATTTGACCACGGTAAGTCTCAACTTCATACTTAACGTCCAAAAATTCTGGTTTTGCTAAATCTGGAGCTTCTTCCAATTCGGCAACAGTGTTCATTGTAGTAGATGCGCGTTTCAAAATTGGATACTTACCTGAAGCAGTAGTTACTTTTGTTTTTGTAACTAGCTGTGCCAAATCAGTTACCGTCTTTAACTCCATTTCTGGGTTATAAATAATGTCTTCTGGAATGATAACTCCAACATCAGTCGAGGTAATTCCAGATACCCCATTTGCATCATCACGCTTCTCACCCTTTGAGTGAATAACTGCATTCAAAACATCACGTACTTCACTCTTGTTCTTCTTGTTCAATGGAATTGGCATATCTCGTTTCTCCTTTGGATCCTTCTTGTTGTCATCATCTCCTGAATCATCTGATCCAGTATCACTATTGCCTGTGGTGTTGTCCCCTGAATCATCTGAACCGGTATTACTATCTCCAGCGTTATCAGAACCGGTATTACCGTCACCAGTATTGTTGTCCCCTGAATTATCCGAACTAACATTACTTGCTCCGGCATCACTGTCGCCTGGTTCCGCCTTTTCAAGTTCTTTCAGTGTATCAATATCTGATTGAAGCTTTTTTACCAAATCCATTGCAGCCTTAGCTTGTTCTGGATCAGAGTTCACATCATCAATCAAAGCTTGTGCATCTTCGATTGCCTTTTTAAGTTCGGTATTTTTAACCGAAATTGAATCTTTAATAGCCATTAAAAACCTCCTTGGCCTTTGCTAGTTCTATTCCCATTTCAAGCCTAGAACGTAATGATAGTTGTTTGTGCATTGCGTCTCGCTTAGCGATTGCGACTGTTGTATCTTTATAGGCAGGAATAGGCGTGAGCGTGATCTCGAATAACTCGTCAATTTGTTTAACGTGTCTAATATCTGGATCATCATTCTTACCATATTCCCAACTCTCGTCAGCCACCGTGAAACCAAAGCTCATGCCTCGAATATTACCCACTCGAATATTTTCGAGAACATCATTTGCAAGCGTCGTATTGGGCAACGTAGCCTCAAATAATAAGCCTGTCTTATCAATAGATAGTTTCAAAGTACCTGCATCATTTCGAGCTAAAACATTGTTAAAATCATGTCCGTAAATCAAATACACACTATCCATTGACACACCCTTCAATGCCCCTGACTCCACATACTCAATAAACCCACCTAGATTTTCAGAAGGCTTATTAAAAACGATCGGATAACCTGTGATTACCCGACCGCCTGTAGCTTCATCATCTCTGATTTCAATGTTATTTAATTGTGTTCGAATCTCCTTCTTTTCCACCATTGTTATCACCCCCTTTCAAAGGCAAATTCTGAGCGGCAACTTTATTCAATATATCCGTGGTTACTAAATCTGAATGACTCTGTCTAAGTATCTCTATTCCTACATCCGAACTAATTACATTATCTTTAACTAATGCGATTGTTCTTGCCTCAATTTGAGAACCATCTAAATCTATAGCTTCACGCACATTAGCAATTACATTTGTTCCTAACTTAAGTGTGAGCTCATCAATAACCGATGCTATATATCGTCCAAGTGCCGTGTTATATAGATTTCTAATCTGGTCAGAATTACTGTGTTCAGATTCCGAACCCAACGAATCAGATGGAATCATGAACACCTTAGCAATTTGCTCACGAGTCCAATCAGTTGATTCAAGTAATTTAGCAACGTCTGATTTTACTTCTAGTTGAGAGAATGTAGAATTCTGGTCAAGTATTAAAGTCCGACCAGCGTTATCGCCAGAGTTAGCTTTTTCAAAAGCGTCTCGTGCTTTATCTTTTTCTTCTGGTGACATTTTAGCAGCAAAGCCTAGTAGCGCCGTTGGATTAACAGCTTTACCAAAAATACTTAGAGCTAAATTACGCGAACTTCGTTGTAATGACAGCTCTGTTTGTAATGATTCCAATGGAGACCTACCCACTAAGCCACCATCTACTCCAAGAAGTCGAAAATGAATTACATCGCTTGCTTCAACATCGTTCTCATCTTGCTCATCAACTGACTCGAATCTAAAATCATATGTTAATGTCTGACCGTCATCAGACAACTTTACTGTAACATTTGAGGGTTTTACATATTCCCAGTACTCTTTACCCGAACTATCTGCTCGTCTTAAAGCATACGAATTACCATCTAATAAAAGCTGAGCCATCATTGATTGCATAAATGCGTATCTTCCAGTCATTCGTGAGGGACTTGAAAGAATACCATTTAACTTTTTATTAGAAGTCGAAAATGTGACCCGAGCAATATCTGATGCCAATATTGTTACTGCTGTTCTGATATCAGAATTTCTAAGCGCGACAGTAGCAGGTATATGACCACTATCAGAAATTAACCAGCTGCTACTTCCACGACTATACGCTCGTCCAGACCCTCTGATTGGAACTGTTCTTTTTTCAAAAAACATAATTACCCCCTATCTTGTATAAAATAGCTAAAAACAAATGCAAACAATCCGAAAACAATTAAACCGATTATTAAATTAATAAAAAAGGCCGCTGCAATAATTGATATTGCACCGACTAATGAAAATATATCTGAAATTGTACTACGCATTAGAAATAATATTCCCCCGTTCCATAATCCTCAAAATAATGTATTCCTTCTGAAAGCGCATCAATAATTGCATCAACAAGATCAATCTTCATAGTTGCTTTGTTTTTGTCAATTTTGATTCCATTATTATCACTTGTAATAATGGCGTTGACTAACGATTTCTCCATCATTGGATCTTTAAAAGTAGTAACTCGTCCTTCTACAAAGGCATCCTGCAGCCATTTGGTTGGCTCATTTAATGTTAATGTCCCTTGTTTGACAGCTTGGATTTCCCAATAGGTGTTTGCTTCCAGCGACTTAATAAATGCACTATTATGCGCCCAATCATATGTAAACTTAAGAACCTTCAAATGATGTTTATCAACAAACTCAAGCAGCCATTCATATATATCATCGTTACTTATTAATCCCTTCTCATGGGGTGTAATGGTTGCATAACCAAGGCCTTGCATTTGGCGATAATTAATACCATCTTGACTCTCTTTCGCATCAATTGAACCAGCTTTATGCCATGGAATAAAGGAATGTTGGTATAAATGCCATTTCTGATTACCATTCTCGTCTGTATATGGAAAGATGAATGCCAAAGCAGCATCATCAGAGGTCATTGAATTATCAAATCCTACGTAAACATCCCGTCCATCAATATCAAAACTGTCAATAGCGACTTCTTCTATATCACTTAACTTGAACGCAGCATCCTCTTTAGCATTTACCCACATATTCATAGTTTTAACCAAAAAATCAGGTAACTTTCCTTGAGCTAACAAATTGTCTCTTTCAGAAGTTATACCTATAGTCTTTTCAAGCTTTAAATTTGGTAATCCAAGTAAAGGATTAGATTTTATCCATGTCTCAGGTTCAAATATTTCATTCTCATCATCCTGTGCCCAGACACCAAGAAAATTATCATCAAGTTTTCGTTCACCACTCTTAATTGCATCGGTAATAATTCTAATATCTTCCCTAAGCGGCGCATTCGGATTTTGATAAGCAGTTGAAATCATAAAGAATATAGCTTCTTTATTTCCTGTTTGACCTGACGTTATCTTTCCAAAAGCTCCTCGTGTTTTTTGGTCACCTGCTTCATCAAAAATAGCTGTTGTAGCATGATATGAATCGAACTTTCCTTGACCACCATCGGCTGATATTCGCACAATTTGGTTTTTTGTCTTACGACTAACAACATCATATTCACGAGGCCTGACTGTTCTACTTAATTTCTTGAATGGACCCTGTAGCATTTTTTCAACGGTACTCTTCGTGTAATTAAAAAGTTTTCCAGTCTGTTGAGCTGTATTTGAAGCTATTAGTATATCTTGATTTGACTTTCCATATGATTGAACAAAGAAATCATATGTTGCAAGGATCGAAGCGAGATAGGTCTTACCATTTTCACGTGCAATAGAAACAATTGCCCGTTTAAACCTTTTCCCGCCTGTCCGATTATCTCTCCACGCTACAATTGAACCAAGTGCAAACTTCTGCCAAGGCATAAGCGGTATCGGGATGTTTTCCTTTGGATCTGGAACGTATTTAGTAAAGTTTAAAAATCCTTCTAGCAATTTATCATCAAAATAATAAGGAAAGTCGGCAGTATTTTGCATTTTTAGGTCATTTAAATGCCTTTCAGCAGCCATAATCATCATTTTACCTGCCAAAATTTCGCCATTAACAATGCTTCTTGCGTACTTCGTCACCTCATCCATTATGTTTTCACCCCAAACGAACTCATTGTTTCATCTAAATCATCTTCATCTCCTGTTGTTGAATCAGACAATACCGCTGCTCTGCTGATTGGATCAAGTCCTAAAGATGACCCAATTGCTTTAATATTTTTTGCAGCATTATTTTTAACGTCTACTGCTGGATTCTTTTTTGGCTCGCCTTTTTCAGTAATGTAAATTACTCCGATATCTCTAATTGATTCATCGGCCATCCTACTTAAGCTAACCTGAGTAACATATTCCTCCAACAATGGTTCATCTAATTTTGTTAATAATTCTTTGGAGTCCAACTCATCAACAATTGCAGTCCATAATTTCTTTGAGAAATCATCAAGGCGATTAGGTGGCTTTCCGATTTTCTCAAATCCAGTATTATTTTCTTGTGCTCTCTCAGCTCTGTCACGTCTGTCTAAATTCTTTGCATCAGTATTTTTAAGATCTGGTTTGCGTCCTGATTTACCCTTAACACCAGCCAAATAATCACCTCCCCTTTTTCAAAATTCATTTTTTGGGAATAACACAGAAAACGACACTACTGCATCGGTCCCCCTTTGCAAGGGTATAGCCCCCTATTTGCTCATAAAATCAATTCTTAGCATCCTTAAACACCTCTTTAATAAAATGTATATCCTTAATCAATATTGCGTTAGAATCGAGTTTATTTCGCTGGCCTGTACCATAATGTCGCTGTTCCCAATCTTGTTTAAGTCTATGACAGCTATTACAAGAAGCAACTAAGTTATCAGCTTCTAGTTCCATACTCTCATCAACCTCTCTTGGAACAATGTGGTCAACCATATCTGCAACCGTCACTCTGTTATTCAAAGCGCAATATTGACATAGGTTCATGTCTCTATCCAGTATAATTAACCGCAGCTTGCGCCATGGTTTTGATTTGTAGAACCTATGCCTATTATCACGTTCCACGTCTCGATGCCTTCTATTGTCGTAGTCCTTATCTGATTGTGTATTGCGTTGGATTAACCCAGCATGTTCATCACAATACCGCTCTCCTAGTGACACGGTCTTTCTACAATCATGGTAATAACATCTGTGTACCCTAGGCATCTTCTACACTTCCTCCATATGTCTTATCTGATAATAATTATCTTGTCTTCATTAGCTCTGTAGTAGAGATGGCTGGTCATTTCTTAACTGCCCCCAAGCCTTCTACATCTTTACCTGACCAAATACCAAGCTGGTAAGCAATCTGGATAACATTAATTTGTCTGGCATCATAAGCTCCACCTTTTATACCAAGCGTTGCCTTACTCCAGTCGTAGTTGTCTAAACTGTTAACTGGATTGGTAATGGTTGCTCGTCCCCAGTAAGTTAACTTACCGGGAGCTGCTTTTTTCCATGTACCAATCGTAATCATACCTCTAGCCATTTTTAAGATAATGCCCGTAATTGGGTAATCATCAATTGTGTTATTCCAACCAGTAGCAAAACCATAACCATAAATCGTACTACTTTCGTCACCTGGATGAGCTGGATAATCATCCAATGTCATGTAAGAACCATTATCAAATACGATGCGCCACGGGTTAGCTTCACGGTCGATAAAATAGGCCATTGGTGCACCCTTTCGAATGATAATGCCGTACTCATTTAATGGAGCAGCAAGACCATCTTTACCATTGTCACCTTTAGGCCCTTGAGCTCCAGTATCTCCCTTATCACCTTTAGGTCCTTGCAATCCTTGAATGCCTGGCTCACCTTGTAAGCCTTTTTCACCCTGTGGTCCTTGCAAACCGGGTTCACCTTGAATCCCCTGGTCACCTTTATCACCTTTGACGCCTTGAATACCTTGAGGTCCACGTTCACCAGGTAAACCTTGAGGCCCTGGGTATCCTTTTGGCCCTTGTGGGCCCTGAGCACCTTCTTTAATCTCATCAGCCTTTTTATCCAAATAGTCTTTAAATGCTGTCAAAGTATCATCTAAATTAAGCTGTCCGGATAAGCCGTAAGCATTCTGCGTTACATCAAAGATTACAAAGCTTTCATCAGGGTACTTAGCAGTACGTCCCTCATCACTAGTTGTGAACTCTAAATAATAACGGTCCGGCGTTAGTTTCTTTAATTCTTCACTGTTTAAATCTAATGTAACTTCGCCATTTGATAGATGAACATTCACATCAATTAAAAAGCCGCTAGCATTCTTAATAGAAACCACGGCTGTATCATCTGACGTATTCAATTGTTTACCGTTCTTAATAAGTTCAAAGATAA
>NZ_DF820506.1 GCF_000691805.2 Weissella oryzae SG25
AGTGTAGTTTCCACTTGCGAAAGGAGCATTCGCAATATTTTTACCATTGTTAGCCCACTGACCAGGATAAGTAGTTATTGCTTTAGCAATATCTGCGAAATCAGTTACAGTTGTTACCCTCGTCTTCAAACTACCATCAATTGGCTTATCAACTATCATATTAGCTGTAAAATGATTATCTTCACCACGAACAGCAATATCTTTATTAGCTATGGTCTTAGTAACTTCATCGATCATTGCTTGAATCTCAGTTTTTGTATCTTCTAACTGCTTATTAATGTCCTCTTTAGTTTCATTCATCTCACCCTTAAGTTCATCAATATCCTTTTTAATTTCATCAATATTCATGCTCTCATAAAGCTCTCTTAGCTTTTCAAGCATTTTTTCATATTCTGAAAGGTAATTTTTTGACTCGTCCTCGGTTAAATCAGCAGAGGCTAACACAAATACGCCAAAATTATTTGTCGTCTCTCGTTCACTACCCTTAGTCAAAGAAAAATAGGCTGATTTAAAATCACCAACATCATTTAGAGCTTCTGCCGGCATTGAATAGGTAAATCGACCATTTACTGCATCATTTACGACAATACCGCTATCGTCAATGATTTTAGCACCCTTATTTGTAATACCCTCAAACGAAATTGCAAAACCAGTTAAATCAAATACTGCACCATTTCTAGTAATTGAAACATCAGCAGTATAGGCTGTTTGGTCGGCACGTCGTTGTCTTAAAATCGGCGTAATTGTTGGTGTCTTAGAAATATCTAAATTAATCAATATCTTTGTCACTTGCTTTTACCTCCTTATATATTTTTTCTGCCTCTTTATAAGTTAAACCTGAATCAACCAAACGCTCTCCTTCATAGCCTCGTCGCTTGCCTTTGAGTTCCCAAGTAAAGGGGGCATTTGGCTCATCAGATTTAACAATAAAGCTATTTTTGCCGCGTTCCGAAACCCAGACATGACTTTTTGAATAAGACGACAAAAAGACCTGATAAGCGTAATCAGTATTGATTGTATCGCCAAACAAGTCTTCAATCTTTATTTCAATTGTCCCGTCTCCATCAGTGATAGCTTCGCCAATATCGCCTAAATATGATTCAGCCGTTTCATAGGCTGGGGTTGCTCTGAATCCATTCCGAGTAGGATGCACCGCATTTTTGCTGCCGTTATAAACATTGAAATTCCCTAAAATGTCAACGTGGTCGCCATAAACATTTAGTTGATTACCACTCCCATTATTGCCGCTTAATATTACTTGATTATGAGCAGAAATCCATAATGTATTGTCACGAGATGCGATACCGCCAGAAAGTTTGCCAGGTAGTTCAAAGTGCGGGTCATTAACGTTCGAATCTGCTGGTACTTTAATCAGTGGAAGAGACGTACCTGTATTAGGATCATTAGTATTAATTGATAATATCTCTCCAGGGTACTGTAAAATAGCTGAACCATTTGCAACTCCAGAGTTTGCATCAGTAGTTGGAACAATCGCAGCTACCTCTCTGCCATCAAAGTTTTTGAATGTAAGTCTACCTTTATCTAAAGTGATAGATGCTTGGTCATTTTCATACTTACTTATAATCGTGCTACCTGAGATATTCACACCTGTAATCTGAATTGCTCTTAAGACACCAGCTGTTATGGCAGTTGCATTAATACCTTTACCGGTCATTGCATTGTCAAAAGTCTTACCACCATTTGTAGATACTCCAATCCCAGCGGAATTAAAAATGACAACATTATTAGCATCATTTTTATCAATTGCTAATATACCATTTGATGTAAACTTCAATTCCGTCTGAGTATCTTTAAGTGCTTCGGTTGCAATCTGAGTAGCATCTTCTAGCCATGAATTAGGAATTGAATCATTACCATTGATAATGTTGTTCATTGTATTAGAGGTACTAGCATCACTCTTAATTTTTTCATCTACTGAACTAATTGAGTTAAGAGTCACTTTAGTTTCTTGCTTATTTCCTTGAACGTCGTATTGAGTTTCAGTGCTAATAATCCTAACTTTTTGAGAAAAGCCAAGTTGCTCATCTATCCCGAGAATATAATCGCCAGGAGTTGGTAATGAATAAGCATATCCAGCCTTTTGTAAATCTTCTAAAGTCATACCAACCGAGATACTATATGACCCTTCAACCAATTCTTTTAACTTAGATTGCAAATTTTCAACAACTGTATACCGTTCATCGCTAACTGGGTCAGCCTCTAATTTGCCATATATATCAGCCAAGGGGCTTATATATTCTGCAGTTACACGACCCGCATCGTGATTATTTTCATCTAAATAAGCCCCAAATCCCTTTGCATAAGTTACGAATTTACTTATATTGCGTTCGAGAGTTAGTTCTTGCAGGTTAAACCCTTTTCTGACAATTGTAGATAAATCGCTACCAACTTTATTAATAATAGTAACCGTGTGTCCTGAAAGAGAAAACTCTAAACCAGTTGAATCAATAAAATCATTAAATAAAGCCATTCGATTTTTTAAACCAAAACTTTGCTTTTCAAATGCTTCAACTGTTGACCGAAGTTGATAAGAATAACCACTACCATTAAAAATAAAGCTTAAATACTCATCCGCTGTATGTGAGCCATCATTTAATTGAGAATAAACAGCTGTCTTCCCCATCTTATAAAAGAACTCATGCACAGCATCAAACTCAACTTTGATATTTTGCCCTAAATCGCTAGGCTTTGTATAAGTGATAACGTATTTTTCTTTGTTAAATTCCAAATACCAGCCTCGGTCGATTTTATTCAGAACCTTGTCATTCGTGTAAATTGTACCCGTAAGTGATTTTTCACCATTCACAGTGGCCTTGTATGTTATTTCCGCTAAAGCAAGTTGTTGTTCGCCCTGCTCATTTGTAAACTTATTCATACCCATCTCCTAGACATAAAAAGCAATCTTATTCTTGAGTTCAATATCACCGATGAAATTAGTTTCTATAATATTTTCTTGCTGAGCTTTAAACATAAAATATTGGATATTCGTATGATCGTTAATGTTTAAGCCATTAAGCAAAAATGAGGTTCCTCGCAATTCAAAAATGTCACCTGCTTTAATTGAAACGTCACCATCATAAGTAAAAGTTTCTGTGCCAACCGTAAAATCAAACGCCTTACCCTGAGCTTGTTTAGATGTTAAAACGAAATAAAAAGGCCACTCTAATTGCGAAACATCAGCAGTTCCGTTATATGGAATGGACCCCTCATCTGTTAGTATTTCGTTCTCTATTTGTCCCATACCGAACGGAATATCAACAGTTTTAAACTCAAATGAAACATTTGTAAGTAATCCAGCACCAGTTTTACCTTGGAAATCATAATCTATATTGTCAGATAACAATACTTTAAAGCGATAGTGATATGGCATCGGGTCGTCTTGATTATTTAAAGTTGAACCGGTGTTTTGACCTGGCCGCTCATATTCGTACTGTCCGCCGCTTCTGAACATCTGACTTATATAGAACGGTTCAGTTCTTGCAAAAAGAAAATTCAGTTTATCTTGCATCTCTTGGTCCATACGTTCATTTTCAGCATAATAGCTCCCAGAAACAGTTATTTTTTTCTCACTATAAGTTGCTCCTGAAAACAGCTTACCGTTTTTAAAATTAATTGTGTTGCTTGAAATATCTATAGAAGGCGCGCCAATCTTTACATCCTTTACAAATACACCTGTATTTGAAAGCACATATGTCTGATTATTAGTTTCAACCAATAGATCCATATATTTAGCTCCTTCCACTATTAACGATATTTAATCGAGCTTCATCGCGGCTATCTTGAGACTTAATTGCATAGCGTACACTGTTGCCATCCCAATTTTGTTCAATTGTTAAATTGATCATTGAATTAGGGGCATTCTGTACATCTGGATCAACTTCGTTAGCCAAATTAAATCCATTTACTCCACCAATCGAGGCATCTGCTGTAATGTTTCCGTTTGCTCTTACATCACTAACCGATTGTTGTGCTGCTTCAATAAGCCCTGATGAACTCTTGGCAATCATTCCAGCTGTGCCATCCATACCAACTGCCATACCGGCTCCGATATAGTACCCAACTTCATCACGCATCAAACGTGAAGGTGAATGAATCTTAGCCTTTGCTTGTGCAGCCTTTTCAGCTTGTGCCACAAGTGCATTTGCAGCTGAAGTTACTTCACCCAAAGCTGAACGCATGCCAACTGCCAAACCTTGGCCAATCATATTTCCGATATTTCGCATGGCACTAACACCGTTATTACCGGAATCTTTAATTGCATTCATCATTGCATTCATCGCTGATTTTGCTTGGCCGGTACTGTTATTTAAGCCAGATGACACACCATTCGAAACTGCAGTACCTAAATTATTACCATTAGCTCTAGCTTGCCCAACTGCGTTACCAAACGTAGAAAGAAATGAAGACACTGTTGATTTAGCGCTTGCAACCATTCCATCTAGTCCAGTTTTGACCACATTAATACTTGTCACCATAGCAGTTAAGCTAGCAGCCGTACTTGAAGCGCTGCTACTTATTGATGACAAACTACCCTTTATTCCAGCAAGTCCTGCCATCAAAATAATGATTCCTGCTGACGTAAGTCCTAAAGCAATCACAAATGCTCCAAGAGCAACCGCTGATGCCGCTATAGCAATCGTCACAGCGGCGCTTGCCACAACTAATGCAGCCAAACTAGCTGTTGTTGCAATTGCTAGTGCAGTGACTGCGGTTAGACCTGAAACTAGTAGTAACATCGAAGCACCTGCTGCGCTTGCTCCAGCGGCTACTAATGGCAATGCAGCACTTAACAATGTAATTCCGGCTGCCGCAATCATTATTGACGTACCAGCTAAAAGTAATGCAGCTGAAAATACACCAGTTGCAACTCCCAAAGCTAACATACCGACCGCACCAGCTGTTAATCCAATAGTTGCAGCTAATAGGCCTACTGTTAAAGCAGCTAGTCCTACACCGGCTGCCAACGAGCCTGCAGCGAATACACCTAGTGCACCACCTAATGCTAATATACCAGCGGCTGCAGTTATTCCATACTGCGAAATGACAGGTAATTGCGTAGCTAACAACGAAATTCCAGCGCTTGCCAACGCTATCCCTGCACCAACCATTAGCACAGCTGCACCTACTGCGGCTGCAGCGATACCAAATGCTACCATACCAATAGCACCAGCCGTTAAAGCTGGACCAGCAATTGCAAATACCCCAACTAACAAAGTGATCGCTCCAGTAACTGCCATCAACGTAGCTACACCCATTGGGCCCTGCTTAGCTAGTTGCGTAATCGATAACACCAATAGTGCCATTCCAGCAGTTGCCAGGCCTATACCAGCACCAATTTCTAGAACTGCAAGTCCCATCATCATCATATCTTTAGCAGATGTTTTAGCCGCTGCTCCAACAGCCTTTTCTCCAGCAGCTGCGGGTGCTGATGAAGCTGCAACGGCTGCATTGCTACCCGCCAAACTAAATGCTTTTGTCACCAAAGAAACAACACTTTTACCAATGCTGGCAAATAAACCGCCAACTCCTTTAAGGACACCAACGATTTTACCGGCACTCGTAAGAAATCCACCTACAGCCATAGTTGCAGGACCGATAACCGGAGATAACCCGATAAATCCGCGTGTTAGTTCAGCAAATGGACTTTTAGATTTGGCAGCCCAGCTCAAAGTGTCATTAGTCATATCTAGGATTGCACCAGATATACCGCCTTTCGATGCCAAAGCTTTCTTAGTCAAAGAGTCCCAGTTTCCACCGACTTGCTCAATTTTAGCGCCCATATTCTTTTGCATCTCGGATGCTTGGTCACTAAGGACTTTATTTGCAGCATCAGATGATGAAGATGCATCATTAATGGCCTTTGACATACCTTCCCAGCTAGTTGTTGTACTACCTGTAGTATCACTAACGGATTGCATAAGATCATTCATGACCTTATATCCCGCTTGCCCGAACATAACTGATAATGCATTCTGTTTTTGTTCATCTGACAAACCAGACATGCTGCTTGAAAGCTCACCTGCAACTTGATTAATAGGCTTCATCTTTCCTTGTGCATCGTAGTAACTAACACCAAGTTTATCCATCATTGCTTGTGCAGATGCAGAAGGTTTAATCATCTTAGTAATAGCAAAATTAAGATTTTGTGCAGCTTGGGCAGCTGGTATCCCCTTATTAGTAAGCAATCCAACAGCAGTTGAGACATCTTGCATACTATATCCAACAGAAGTAGCTGATGATCCTACGTCAGCTAAGACTTGTTGCATCTCTTCAACTGATGCATTAGAAACATTTGCCGTCGTTGTCAAAACTGCTGCAGCTTGGGCTGATGATCCAATACTATCTCCCCATAAGTTCATAGCCTGCTGCACAACAGAAGCCGTCTGTTGCAAATCGGATCCTGCTGCTGTTGCAGCTTGAGCTATTGCTGGAAATTCTTCCTTGATTGTAGCAATAGAAGCGCCATCTCGCGCCATGCTAACCATTGCTTCGGCAGCTTCATTAGCATTCAAAGGCAAAGTTGCCCCCATCT
This sequence comes from Weissella oryzae SG25, assembly GCF_000691805.2. GTDB lineage: Bacteria > Bacillota > Bacilli > Lactobacillales > Lactobacillaceae > Weissella > Weissella oryzae. The sequence continues at coordinate 6,554 of NZ_DF820506.1, forward strand.
CTGTTGCAACATCTGAAAGTCCTTGAATATCTTTAGAAGTTCCGCCAGCAATGACGGCCGCACTGTTCAATGACTGTTCGAAAGTTCCAAAACTCTTTAAAGCTGTCACTCCCATTGCAGTTGTTGCAGCACCAGCAACGACCATTCCCTTACCAATATTTGATGCTAAGCTTGAAACATTTCCAAATGCGGAACTAGAAGCACTAGATACCCTGTTCATACCAGCCTCATACCCACTGGTATCAGCACCAATTAATGCTGTAACTTCTCCACCATTTGCAACCATATATTTTCCTCCTTTCCTCAATCATTAGAAAAAGCTTTTTGAACATTCTTCATGAGTTGAAGTCGCCTGTTTTGATTAGGTTTCTTTTGCTCATTAAACATTTCTGAAACTTTTGACTCTAGCTTTTTTCTATTAAATATCTTATTGAACTTAGGCTTCTTAGCATTCATAACGTATCGTTCATTGAACAATTGAGACACCTCTTGCTCCTCGGAATCTATTTGTTGCATTCTAATTCCTTTTATGAGACTTTCTAACTCCCATTTGTATAGCCCCAATAAATAATCAATGTCCGTAAAACCAAACCGAGCGCCTAGTTCAATTAGATGTTTTCTTTCATCAATTTCAAGGCTGCTTCGACTGACTTGGCCTGATCCTCCATCTTTTCGTTCGCTTTCAACATCGGAAGATTCTCTTCGAAAGCCTCGATTTGATTGTTGATTGCCTTCTTGAAAAAACCGCTTTGTACCATTTCGTCTTTCAACATTGTGACGACTTCGTCTAATTTGTCACCGCCCTCTGTCAATTCCTCAATTGCTTCAATGTAATCATCTTCCTTATATTCAGATGGAATAATAACTTGAATCACTTTCATCAACGCTCCAGGATCACCCGTTAGCAATGATAAGAAGATGTTAGCCGCCCCGTTTTCGAGAGAGCCCCCATTATCAGCATGATTGGAAAATTTTTGATTTGCTTTATACAAAGCGCCAAATCCAAACTTTGCATCAATATTCTTGCCCTTAATTGTTACGTTAATCATTGTCATTTACCTCTTTATAATATTATTTTGGCGACCATTTTTAGGCCATAATAAAAAGCCGTATCTCTACGGCCTTAAAATTTATTCAGCTTCAACTATTGCAGTCGTTCCTGTAGTATTTACTGACTTTACTGTAGGTGAACTAGTTTCAGACTCATTTTCTTCAACTGACCCAAAATCGCCAGTCTTTTCTCCTGGCCGTTCAAAGTCATACAACTCCTTAAGCACGGCTAGTTGTTCGTTCGTCAGTGGGAAAGTTCCATCCTTAAACTTATCTAGAATATTTAAAGTGTAGCTTACTGATACCATATCATTGGAATCGTCGATCTCTAATTCATCGACGACACCATATCCGAATACAGCTGGAAAGACTTGATGCTCAATTCCATCATCATCCTTCTCAATCTTTGCCATTCGCTCATCTATATACACGCCCCAAGTTTTAACTTGATGACCATTGTGTTTAGAATCATTAATAACATCGACAGTTCGATCACCTGGTACATAATAGTTTTCCAAATCAACTGAATCTTCGTTCGTTGATGGCATAACAATTCGTCCGGACTTAGTTTGTTCATCAATCGTGTCTCCACCAATAGTCATATCACCACCAGTTTGACCTGCAGGCATGATAGCCTTGCTTCCGATTGGATCTAGCGTTGACTGAATGAACCACAAAACGTGTTTCCCAAGCAAAGGATTCCCCTTGATTTGTTCAACGCCATTATCTACATATTTTGACATATAAATTCCTCCTAAATTAAAGCCGAGAGTGTTATCACAACGTGATAAACTTCTCGGCCTACTGAATCATCTTTCATTACCTCACTAGCAACATTAACAATGCGATTGCTAGCTTTATATAAAACACCTGTCACTCTATTGCGCTCGTCTTCGACCTTGATACGACTTTCGCCTGGATAAAACAGGTGAGCTTGCAATGCTAAATTTGTTACTGCTTTACCTGCCTTTGGGCTTAAACTATCATCAGTATTTCCTTCGCCTAGAACAATAAAAGGTTCGAATGTTTGTTCATCCTGCCAAGTAAAAAACACTGGAATACTTGTTTCAGATTCCAGTGTTTTCTTTAAACTTCGCAATAATTCAACTAATGGTGATGTCATAGCAAACCTCTCTTAAGTAAATTACTAAGTTTCTGATGTAAGAAATCTTCTTGCGAACTCACTGCAGGTTGCATAAATGGCTGAGGTGGCATACGCCTTGTACCTTTTTCAAGATAAATTGAGTAATTAGCACTTGAGATTATCTTTGCGCTTAATAAGCCATTGTTTTCAGCTTTTATATGTTGCTTTAAATAGCCTGTATCAACCGGCGCCAATTCTACGGCTTTTTTCTCTACCTGTTGAGCAGTATTGTTAATTATATCTGTGGCTTCATCTTTAATTTTTTGAGGTTGCTTATCATATTTAGTGATTAAATTATCCACACCTTTAAAGGTAACTTTCATACCACTTTTACTCAAAATTAAACCTCCGTAACAATAACAACAGTGTTTTTACGAGCTCTAAAAACCGCTTGTGGCTTACGCTTAATACCATCAATAATCACTGAGTCGATACCATACACATTGCCTTTAAAATGAATTGCTGACGCCGTTGAGTTTGCCTTACCAAATATTTGCATGCTCATAGCAATTGAAACGCCAGTGATTCTTACAGCCAGCCAATCAGAAATTGACTCCTCATAATCATTTTCAGAGTCCTCAACATCGTATGTTCGAGTAACAATTTTTGCTCGCTGATTATACCTCATCAGATAAACCTCGCAATCCCACGTCCACCATTCTTTTTACGATACTTATCCAAATAGATAGCATAATCAGAAATATCATCATCTCGCCAGGTAATGCTTACATCACTCTCACTAGAAGTTTTCTTTCCTTCATCTCCAATCCGATTAAAACGCCGAACTGTTAAATCTCGTAAAATCCACCCTAAGTCACTCGGAAATGATAAATTGTAGACCCCATCTTGATTAATATAACTAACAAGACGCTCCTTGCTGTCATCAATCAAAAACATTAGTAAGGTATCTTGCACAGCATCACTAATCCCTAAAAGCAACTTTACTTTTGCTAAATCATCCATTCAATACCTCCTTATGCGGTAGGCGTTGCAGTAGTTTCATCTGATTTAGCACTCTCACCAGCTCCGTTAATAGCAGTAGCTGCGAACGTGTACTTTGTACCATTAGTTAAGCTATCAATCTTACCAGTTTTTGATGTAACGTCACGAGCTGTCCCATCAACATAGACTTTATAGCCGGTAATTGTTGAGCCATTATTTGTTCCGTCAGTAATAGTGTAATTTACTGCTCCGTCTGCGGCTGTAACAGTGATTGTCGGCTTTGTTGGTACTACATCACTTGTAGTAAACTCAGGAATTGCAGTCTTTTCTGTCTTACCGGTATAAGCAACTGAATAGTCTGAATACTTAGTATTCGGTGTGAGTGATGCAATCTTAATTGGTGAATCGACAGCTGATTGAGCAACTGTATCACCTTTATATAAATCAAACTTAGGCATTAATTTTCCTCCATTTCGATTGTTGCAGTAGTCCCTGTAGTTGAAACTGATTTAATTTTTGGATTAGTTACTACTCGCTGAACCCTTAATCGATACAGATACCCCATCTTTTTGTTGCTCCAACACAAACAAATCATGGTACAAACGGTTTTGGTACAAGTAACCGTCACCTTCTGTATGTGTTCCAGGTGCAAACAAGAAGATTGCATTCTCCTTGACAATAGGAATAACAGACTGCTTAGCGACCAAAATAAAGTTAATATCCTTAGCATCTGTCGTTGGTGCATAACCATCATCAAAGTTATACGCTGTCTTGAACCGTGAATCATCCCAAACTTCAACCAATTGAACTCCATCAAGAGAAGTAATTCGTGATTCTAGTGCTGTTTGTCCAACGTTTTGATTAGTGATCGAACGAGTGAACTCTTTGGAACGCTCAAGCATATCCATTACTTCACTTGATACAAATCCAATGATATTTTGAGCGCCATACTTACGAACCGGCAAGATTGCAGCTTTCAACCGTGTATAGACATCATCAACTGTCAATGTTTCAGTTTTAGTATTGCCAGCTTCATTAGCTAGCTTACTGAAACGATATGCATCGATTTCGGGTTGAACTTTTTCCTCAATGAACACCTTTGAAATGTTTCCAACAGCCAAATCTTGGTTTGTCTCATCAACGTCTTGGGTATCAACGTAAAACTCAATATCACGGTCTTGGCCCATTGTGTAAACCTTTTTATCGTTCTTAGCTGAACCCTCATTAAATCCCTTATTACGTGAGTGAGGCTTCAGTCCTGACGTTGACAAAGTCGTCATAGTGAAAGACTTTCCGCCATTCACAAGGTCAACTTTTGGCACTCCTAAAATTGAAGTCACCAAACCTTGATTAATCTTCTGATCAAATAGTCCATTGTCTTTTTTAATGTAGTTAATTGTATCTGCCATGTTTTATTTCTCCTTTGTTAGTCCAAGTGCCGAAGCCAAGTCGCCCTTTTCTCCAGCTGCCGATCCTTTGCGAATGCTATCGCCCTTCATTTTTTCAGTAACAGTTACTTCAACAGCCTTATCAAAAGCAGTCTTTAGGGCTGTAATATTTCCCTTTGTAACATCAACATCATCAGATAGCACCATATCCACAAACTCAGTTGATAGCCCTTGCTCTTCCAATTGAGCAGAGGCTTCAATCCGATACTCACGCATATTTAGCTCTTGCTCACGCTTAGCCAGCTCATCATTGCGTTGTTGAGCTTCAGCAGCTTCTCGCTCTTCTTGTGAGAGCTTAGCTAATTGTTCAGCCTTTGTTTGGGCTGCCTTAACTTGCTCGGCTGTTTGGGCTGCCCATTCTTCCTTGGCCTTGTTAAGATTCGCCTCAGCGCTTAATTGCCATTCTGCATGAGCATCTGCAATTTTCTGATCCAACTCTTCTTGTGTTAATGTGACTGTTTCATCTTGACCTGATCCAGGTTCTTGTTCGGTTGCCATAATATCCTCCAATTGATTGTTATTTCGCTTCTTTAGAGTCTAGCGAGAAAGACATAATAAAAACGCCTAACCAAATAGTTAGACGTTAGGTTTTTTATTCCATTTTGGTAAATCATCAACTGTATCGTCATCAAGATACTTGTTGTATTTAGTTAGTTCACTATCTGCCGGAACAATACGACTACGACAATTAGGATGCATAGCTGGCGCATTTGTACCAGGTTGAAAGTTGCTTAACTTATACTCATTACCGTTCAATTCCTTACAAATACTCGATGTACGATTATCAATCGTTGCCTCAAACTCATAGCGTTCAACGCCCATATCTCTATATCGTTTAGCAATGCTTGAATTAGCAACATAGGTTGATTCAGTCCGAACTAATCTCTCAGTGATATACTTATCAGACTTTATTACATCTCTTAATCTTCTAGCTGTTACACGAGGATTTGTACCATTGATAGCTGCTCTAGTTAATTCATCTACTAAAGCATTAACCATTGCATCAGCACTGCGCCACAATCTAGTGGAGTAATTTGCTCCACTCCACTCCATACTTAGAATTGTTTCAATCTCATCAGTACTGATGTTTCCAATTGCTTGGCCAGCCAACAGTGCATCATATACATATTTGCTTTCGTGTTTCAAATACTCTGTTAAGTCACTATCTTGTTTATCAGTTGCTTGAATCATTTCAAACTGTATTTCAAGCCTAAGAAGTTCTAATCGATTCATTTGCGAAGAAACATATTGTGCATTTAGCCGTCTCAAAGCCTCTGAATCTTTTTCTAACGACTTACGATATTCATTTGCTCGTTCTACATAATCATTTAATTCTGTATTTCTCACACGCTTAATAGCTTCGTCATAACTAAGCTTGTGTTCTTTAGCGTACATATCATAAAAAATAAAAAGTTTATTGTTAATTTCATCCAATGCACTTTGATAATACGTAAGTAACTTAGGAACTAACTCAGCTTCTTGTGTATCAAGAACGTTAAATATATTATCCACTCGTTTAGTCCAATAATTATTTGCCATAAGTTACTCCTCATCAGTTGAACTTTGCTTCGTGGCCTCCTGATTAAGATTACTATTCTTATAAACAGCATCTGCGGCTACAATCATACTATCTTCTTTTTGTTCCTTAAGGCGCTGCATTTCATCATCAGCATCTACACCAGTAAAGGAAGAAAGTAATGCGAATAACGTTTCATCACTGATAACACCAAACAGTTGCTTCAACTGGCTAATTCGTTCTTCATCATTCTGTGGAATATTTGGCGTGAACTTGATTGTTGTTTCATTCAACTTGTCATATAGGCTATCAATTTTGGTTGCGGTCGAAACGCTGTTCTTAATACCCCAGCTATTACCAAGCAAGCGTAAACGTCGCATAAACCCTTTAATCAACAAACGTTGCTTAGTCTTTGCTAAGTTGTCGTTACCCATTAACTTATACTTCATTGCTTCACCAGATTGTGTACCAGCGAAGTTCTCGTCATTAGTATCAGGAGTAAATGTGAACCTAAGAATATCAGCAACTAATCGCTTCTTGTATGCCTCAGCACCAGCAGAATCATACTCTTTCTTCAAGTAGAATGCATTTGGATTTGGCCCATTAGGATCATTATTATTATCCAAGATTAGCATTCTAGCCTTTAGCATTTGTTCTAACACGTCACCCTCTGAATTATCAGCGAGTATTGGGTCGCCATTATCATCAAGAACGATATTGCCATCACTATCTGTCTGATATTCACTTTTATTTGTTCCCGTTATAGGATTACCAATAATTGTTAAATATGCATCATTCATATCTTGCTGGAAATTAGCCAACTCCGATTGAGATAAATCATAGGCATCAATAATATCAAGCACAGCCTCATAATCGCCCATTCGCTCCTCATTGTTTGAATACTCATTAATTGGAACAGCTCCCAAAAATAGAGGTTCTTCTCGTACGAACGACATACTTGTAATTGATTCATCACCTTCAAAATAAAAAACGTTATCAGGCGTGTATATTTCAACAAAGCCTTTAACGTTAGTTTGACTGTACGCCACTTGGTAAAATCTAACTCCAAATAATGAATTGCTTTCAATCGTACCGTCATAAACCACAAATGTTTGTTCGGGCTGCAATTTAGCTAGATGTTCTTTGCCATCGGGACCAATGTATATAAGCTCATAAGCTCTACCATAAATACTTAAATCAGTTTCAATCAGACCGTTATGATAGTCCTCATTATTTTGTGAACCAAAGGTTTCAATCTTCTCAATAAGAGCATCATCTTCATTTTGATACTGCACTGGGTTACCAAGAATAAATCCTTGCATAAAGGTGGCTACATACTTACCCCAATCGCTTGATATTCGATTATCCGCCCTATTCTTATCCCGATCACTCTTGCGATATTTAATATTATTATCGCCCTTGTAATAACGTTTTAATTCATTAAGTCGTCGCAGTTGTTGACTTCTAAAAGTGCTGATGTAATCTTGCACATAATTCATCAATAGTGTTGGATTATCCCCAATATCAGCAAACGTATCTGGAGACATCATAAACACATCATTAGCGTTTGGGCTGTAGCGACTTCCGGACAAGAAGGCTACGTTATTAAGTGTATTGTTCAATTGTTATCACCTCCCTAATCCTAGTTTCTTAAAGGCTTCCATTTTATCCTTGCTACTACGTTGTGATATCATAATTGGCTCTAATGCATACCTCAATGAATCAATAAAATGATTGTCTTTGTCAATCGGTTTTGGTAACCAATCACCATTGGTGTCTTTTCCAAAGGCATAAGAATTAAACTCATCAATTGCATGTGTCAGATCTGAGCGAATATGAATTTTAAAATCTTGCATGAAACTAATTCCATATAAGACTTCGTATTTCCTTGCTCGCTTGATTTTATTGATACCTTTTTCCCTTAGCTCATCAATCAACCTGTCTCCACCAGAAGCCCATTCAGCCGAAATAACACTATTTTGATAACGATGCTCAACAAGCCAGTTGAATATTTGTTGTGTCTTCATTCCTACTTGATACATCTCAGTAAATACATAGATATCCTTAGTCTTCATATTTACAGCTGCTTCACTAAAAGCTGTTGGATCATGTGAATACCCAAAATCAAGACCACGAACAACGTATGTAGCCTCTTTAAGTACCTTATCTAACTCAAAATCTTCAATAACAAAGTTATCAAACACAAGGCCCTCTGCAATACCCCAATCGCCAAACACAGCAACACGGGCACGTCTCGGGTTACGTTCAACCATTTCCATCAAACTATCAATGTACTCATTATCAAGAAACGGATTATCTTTGTATGTGGTTGTTAGAGATAAGGTGTTGTTCGATGGATTATCAAAGAACCTCTCTTTTAACCAATGACGTTCACTCCATGGATTGAATGTAATCACAATCTGATAGAACCCATTAGGATCGTCGATAATTCCACGCATTGATTCATCAATAGTTTGAAAAGATTCTTCAAGTTCTAACTGATACGCCTCTTCTACCCATAATCGCGAGAGGTTACCAACCTCAACTGATATTGATGTAATTGATAAAGGTTTATCAGCTCCACGAAATAGTATCTTTTGACCTGTTGGCTTATAGGTAATTTCAGGTAATGAACTATTGAACTTAAATAAATTGCCAACCCCCATCTTTGCGGCCACTTTCTGAAGTAAAGTAAAAGTTGATTGTCTGTTCGTATTAGCAAACCGTCTGACTACTAACCAATTTACATAAGGTAATGTAACAATATCAAAGATAACTTTACGAGCTACAGCCTCACTCTTGCCGCTACCACGAGAACCCTTATAAACAATATACTTACGTTTATCAATAAATAAAGGGGCATAAGCTCCGCTAACCATCTCAGGAAGATTCCAATTTATCTCAGTCATCATCATCCTCCTTAAATTGGGTAATATTTAGCGTTATGCTTTCAACCTCACCATCAAATACTTTGGCTTTGGCTTCTGCCATATCAGCATCAGCCTCTAATTTCCTAATTTGAGCGTTAAGCATACGATCATTATCAGGATAGCGTTTTAATATTTCTTTATATGCGCTCATACGGGTCTTTAAATCTGGTGGCTTCTTCACTGCCTCTGCGCCCATTGGGGTAGATACTACAACCGTCTCTAACTCTTCGCCCCTAGCAATACGAGTAATACCCTCTAAAGCTTCTGTGGCGGTCATAATACGCTCAGATTCAATTTTAAGCATGGCTGTTTCGATGTAATTTTTGATATTAGGTTTTATAAGGTTTTCTGCACCAATTGCTGCCGCAGTTTTATTGCTATACCCAGCCTTAATAGCTGCTTTAGTTGCATTGCCAAGCTTGATATACAAATCAGCAAACCGTTTTTGTTTTTCAGTTAATTTCATAACTACATCTCACCACCTCCCGTATACAAAAATAACCGCCTACTCATTTGTTTTGAGTTTGCGGTTTGTGAATACTGTCGTCTTTAAATTTAGTTGTGCTTTCAAGATGATTAATTATCTTGTCTTCATTAGCTCTGTAGTAGGGATGACTGCTCATTTCTTAACTGCCCCCAAGCCTTCTACATCTTTGCCTGACCAAATGCCAAGCTGATAAGCAATCTTGATAACATTAATTTGTCTGGCATCATATGGACCGCCTGAAATACCCAAGGTTGCTTTACTCCAGTCGTAGTTGTCTAAACTGTTAACTGGATTGGTAATGGTTGCCCGTCCCCAATATGTTAACTTACCTGGAGTTGCTTTTTTCCATGTACCAATCGTAATCATACCTCTAGCCATTTTTAAGATAATGCCTGTAATTGGGTAATCATCAATTGTGTTATTCCAACCAGTAGTAAAACCATAACCATAAATCGTACTACTTTCGTCACCTGGATGAGCTGGATAATCATCCAATGTCATGTAAGAACCATTATCAAATACGATGCGCCATGGGTTAGCTTCACGATCAATGAAACAATCCATTGGTCCGCTTTTTCGAATGATAATACCGTATTCGTTTAGTGGAATAGATAGTCCGTCTTTACCATTGTCACCTTTAGGTCCTTGAGCTCCAGTATCTCCCTTGTCACCTTTAGGTCCTTGCAATCCTTGAATGCCTGGCTCACCTTGTAAGCCTTTTTCGCCCTGTGGTCCTTGCAAACCAGGTTCACCAGGTAAACCTTGAGGCCCTGGGTCTCCTTTTGGTCCTTGTGGGCCCTGAGCACCTTCTTTAATCTCATCAGCCTTTTTATCCAAATAGTCTTTAAATGCTGTCAAAGTATCATCTAAATTGAGCTGCCCGGATAAGCCGTAAGCATTTTGCGTTACATCAAAGATTACAAAGCTTTCATCAGGGTACTTAGCAGTACGTCCATCATCACTAATTGTGAACTCTAAGTAATAACGGTCCGGCGTTAGTTTCTTTAATTCTTCACTGTTTAAATCTAATGTAACTTCGCCATTTGATAGCTGAACATTTGCATCAATTAAAAAGCCGCTAGCATTCTTAATAGAAACCACGGCTGTATCATCTGACGTATTCAATTGTTTACCGTTCTTAATAAGTTCAAAGATAA
>NZ_DF820507.1 GCF_000691805.2 Weissella oryzae SG25
CACTGGCTACTGTCACAATGGCTTCATTTTCAGATAAGTAAGTCATGCCTTTATTGGTTGCACTTTCAGGGCTAATAACTCCAGCAACTTGTTTAGCTTCTCCAACCTTCATTGCAATTGTTTTTGGAGAAACTGTAACACCTGTAACAGACACCTTTTTTTGTGCTTCTGTCTTAAATGAAACTGGCGTTTTCTCTTCATTTCCTGCATAAGAAACTGAGTAATCATCATATTGCGTTTCTGGTGTTAAATCACTAATAACAATTGGTGAATCCACTGAAGATTGCACCTTACTAGTACCCTTATATAAATCAAATTTGGTCATAATTAATTAACCTCCAATGTCGCTTGCTTGTCTGTTGTCGCGATTTTGCCGACCACCGGACTATTTACTCGCTGGGTTTCCACCATCGCCTGAACCATCTGCTACCAACGTTGAAACATCAACCCCTGGGAAGAAGTCCTCAAACATGCGCTTTTCTGTAAAAGCTGCTTCTTCCGAATAATAATAGGCACCAAAGCCATCCTTTCCACGCTCAGCTGCCTTAATTGTCAACGCATCCTGAACTCGTTGGTCAGCTGCGTTGTTAGTTTGCATATTCTCAGTTGCCATTTGTGCGAGGCCTTTATAAAAACCAGCGTAAACTGGCTTATCAACATCAAAAGCTTCAGCTGACTTAACTAACACGGCAATATACGTATTATTTTTGCCGGCCGCTTCATAGCCACCGTCGCCCTTTTCTTTTCGGCCTAGTACACGATTTAATACTTGATAAGGAAGTGCATTAACTGTTAGTACTCCTTGAGGTGCAGCTTTACCTTGAGAAATCCAAACAATTTTATTTGAACCATAAATATCAGTCTGACTTCCTGACATATTAGTCAAATTGAATCCGACAATACCTTTTGCAGTTGTCTCATCTGCTACGAAAACTCCAACCTTATCTGTTGCATCACCGTTAATACCATCCACGCCTGTTACTACAGTATCTTTTGTGGCATCAATGACTGAAATATATGCTTTATCAATTCCTAATGTTGACATTAATAATCTCCTTATTTTTTGAAATAATAATAGTTGCCGTTAATTGAGCAGTATCTGGGTCAGGAATTGCTGGCCGTGTCGTCTCAATTAACCAATGCTTTTTATTTAATTGTTTTAATAAACCAATCATTTTGGTTTCAATATCAAAATCAATATTTAAACCAAAGAAAATCTGGATTTGAATATTAGAATTAAATGTTTGAAATGAATTACTAGCATAATCATCTGGCAAAATTGTACTGTTGCGCAAAAGAAAACACGTTTCTTCATCCGAAAAACGTGTCATATCTAATTTATTCAAATAAATTTTATCAGCCCAGCTTGCCAACTCTTTTACATCTAAATATGCATCATTAAGTGTACTCATAGGCTCTTTTTACCTTGAATGTTTTCTAATACCTTAGCTTGTATAATCGTCGCTTCATTCTGAGAATTAGAGACAGCTTGGTCATAAAATGAATCACCAGGGCGTTTAACAGTTCCATCATTAAGAAATCTGGCAATTCGTGCATGATTTACATCTCGTGTACTAAAACCTACTGCCGTACTCCCATCAGCCCTTGTCTTTTCTAACTTTCCTGATACAACTGAGTCTGCTAAATGCTTCATCTTTGTTGTGTCTCTATCATCCTGATAATGCTTTGCTTTAGTAACTTCAGCAATATTTCTCTTAACCACCTCAGCTCCAGCTCCCGTAATAGTTTCTCTTTCTTCAATGGTTAGATTCACTAAATTGCCCACATTTTTTAGCCAATTTGAAGTCATAGATTCAAAATCATTTGGCATGAGTTTCACCTCGCTTTTCAACACGACGTAGTGTGATGACGTCATAAGAATTTAAACCATTTCCGACTCGTTCATCTGAACTATTAGTTGCTACCATAAATAAATCATCCTTAATTTTGCAATATAAACCATGCTTAATTTCTGAATTATGTCTGATAGCAATTATCTTAATTTCACTCTCGCCGAGGCCTTCTAATTCATATTGTTGCGAAATCGTTTGTTGACGATAGCCAAACCAAACTTTGAATTCAGGAACAAATTCTTGTTTCATCTGACCATTCACATCATAATCGGTATTCTGAAACGTACCAAATTCACAGCGCTGATTAAATTGTAATCCGTTAATTTTCATTAGCCTGCTCCTCCATGAATGAATCGTATCGATAGCGAAGCTGCCCAATGATTGAATTCACAGCTAAATTTACTGGCGACATTGGGATATTAGAGATAGACGTTCTAGCGTTGTAATAACCCGTCGCTTGGGCGATTACAGCGGTTGTTAGCATTCTTTTAACCTCTTCTATCTCGAAAAAGCTTTTATAATCTTCATCACGACCGATTGCCCCATAAATAAAGCCTTCTGCTGTATCAATATATAAACGAAGCAAGTTATCATCTTCATTTGAATCAAGCCGTAATGAGAGTTTTAGCTTATCAAATACTTCGTCGTCTTTCATTTACTCCACCTTAATTGTCGCTGTAGTATCGGTCGTCACGAGTTCTTTGACGGTCGGATTAATTGCTCGCTGGTGTAGTTGCTTGTTGATCAGCAATTGCCTTAAACGAACCTGCTACCCATGCTTCAGTGTCAGTTGCTGTTACATCAAAACGATCGATAACACGAATCTTAGTTGTATCTGTCTCGAATGCACCACCGCCAATATTCGTTGATAACAATGACATATTCTCTCGATCAAACAACGTAACAGCCTGCTTCAAGTCTCCAAAATATAATGGCATAAGTCCGTTTACATTTGGTAACCACTTATCAGCAATAACAGTAACTACCTTACCTTCAATCATTTTAATTTCGGGATTAGTGACGTTCGGTTGAATCAAATAGCGACCCTGCGCATCTTTGACCTTAGCTAGCGCAGCAAAACCAGATGTATTCGTCATAAACATTGAAGTCGCTTGGATGGCAGGATCAACTGTATTTAAAGCTAGTTCCTTAATATCATCAAATTTTGTTAGCGTTGGCTTTTTCGGAACAGTATTCATTGCTGCAATAATTTTGACGTTACGGGTAACTACTGTCTTACGAGCAATCCATGTCGATAGCCATGCTAAGATGTTCTCTGCCGTATCATTCAAAAGTGAGTTAGTGATTGTGTTAATTCCTGCGTATCGCTTAATTGTATATTTAATAAGAGATAGCTTTGGTGCATCTTGTTCTTTAATCTCTGCATCTTCAGCGTCCAAATCAGCTAAAGGTGTAACATCTGACCACTTCTCATATACTCGTGACCCAGATGCGGTAGAAACAGATTCTTTATTCACATATTGTTCTAATGAATCATATTGTCGCTTCAGTTCATTAATTGCAGTTTTAACATCAACAGGAATTGTCAGCCCAATTTTATTGCCACTCTCATCAGTAGATGAATTGATAGAGTTAACTACCTTTGGGTCACCTTTCATCATTCCTTTAAACTCGTTAACAAACTTAGTTTTTAAATCCTTTTCAGAATCTGACAACGGTTCTACTGTTTCCATGTTTAAAATTTCGTCAGCTCGTGCATCAACTAGATTATCATGTGCCAAATCCCGTTTAGCTTTAGCATTAACAATCTCTGTTTGAATAGCTTGAATATCTTCAGCAGTTGCATCTGCCATAACCATCGCCTGTGCTTTATTCTGTAGGTCAGAAACCTTTTGGCCTGCTGCAACCCACGCGTCATTTAAATCGTTAATACTTACTGTCATTAAATTTCTCCTTGTAATAAAATAGCCGCTTTAGATTTAATATCTAAGCGGCTAGTGTCTTCGTTCTTTGGTGTTTCTTGCTTTGCTTGTAAAATCATCGTACCAATCTTATTCACAACTGCATCAGGTAACATACCACTGTTCATAGAATTTGTTACCTTAGATTTGCTATCTTCAACAAACATAATCGAGTCAGCGAAATGATAATCTACAGCATCTTTAGCAGTCAAAAAGGTTTCATCAGACATCATCTTTAAAACATCTTCAACTGGTAATCCGGTACGTTGTACATACGCATCTGCAATTGATTTATCAGTTTTATCCAGTAAATCAGAAATCTTTTCTAAATCATCCTTGTTACCTTGAATGTTAATAGATGCTTGATGAATCATGATTTGAGCTGTTGGTGAAATATTGATTTCGTTTCCAGCCATCGCAATTACTGAAGCAGCACTGGCTGCCATGCCTGTTACATTAATAACTACGTGCTTATCTGATTGGCGAAGTGCTGTATAAATCTCACTAGCAGCTACGACTTCACCGCCACCTGACGATAAATTAACAACAATTTCATCGTCATCAGTATTGTTTAGCAAATCATGAATCTTACTTGGATGAATTGAATTCAATCCTACCCAATCATAAATCCATCCTTGCTCATCGCCCATTACAGGCCCAGTTAAATTGATAACGTTACTCACTATTCCTCACCTCCTTTCTTTGTCATGATGTGTGTTTCTGCAATATCAGGAAAGTCATTCGACAGATATCCCTTCTGTTTAAGCAATAATTTAGCCTCTCCAGAGGTTAGAACATTAGATTTAACCATTTCAGAAGTAGTCGTTAATAGCGAAGTATGAAGCAAATCTGATACCTGTGAAAGGTCCATTTCTACTTGAGTTTTAAACTTAAAACTCAACTCACTTTCAACTGGCGTTGAAAATCGATTTAGTCCTCGCATATATTGTTCCATCAGCATAGTAACGGAAGATTGTTGGTCGCTCTTCCCTGCTAGGTCGCTGCCCTTTAAGCCATAAACTTTGGCAATTTGGTCACCCGTCCAATCAGCTTGAGATAACAATTTAGAAATATCACTCTTTATTTCCAGAGGTGAATATTCTTCTAGCTGGTCTAAGACGATAGGCCCCTTCGTTGATAGTTGGCGCATAAATGATTTAGAACGCCCACGTTTATCTTTCCAATTCGATAAGCCACCATCTTGAAGCCTTAAGATTCCTGGAGCTAAAACTGACTGATCTAGGGCTGATTTAGTTAAATCATCAGATGATTTCTTAATGCTTAATTCATTAGCCAGAGAATACAAAGGACTAAGCGCAGTTTTTCCGCCATTGGTGCTCAACATTCGTAAATGGATAATATCTGAGCTTGGCACAGCTTCTTTAACACCAATATTGGGACTATCAAACGAAATATTATATGTCAGACCCGACCCATCACTCAGTAAATAAGTGTTTACTTGACTTGGTCGTAAGTATTCCAGGCGTATGTCTTGTCCGTTTCTATTGCGCCAACGGTAAGCAAAGGACTCACCCCCTAATAACATTTGCGCATACATCGATTGCCAAAATGAAAAACGATTGGCTGTAGGTGTTGGATTATCCAATAAAGAGCTAACCTTTGAATTTTCGGTAATTAATTTTGATAACGCCAAGTCTCCACTTAATTTAAAAATAACAGAGTAAATATCTGAATTTTTTAAAGCATCCCTAGCACTAATATAGGTTGCTTTTGCAGGATTTAAGAAATTCATCACACTGTCATCGTCATTAATGCTAACTCCCACATTGCTAGTTAATCCTTTTGCTGAATTACCTAACACATTAAATATAGGCACTACATCTCACCCCCTCCTTTTCGTTTAGCTTCAATTTGTTCCACCAGGAGTCCTGCTAATAAGAAAGTAATAGCCAAAGTTAAATACCCCCAACCTTGCCCAAAATAAAAGCCTCCGCAGTTAAATGCACCTGCGCAGGCTATAAAAAATAGAACATCAAGAACATTCCAAATATTCGCAAATAATTGTTTAAAAATCATCATCGTCCCTCCAGTCATATAATTCATCGTCCATGACACCAGAATCACTATTTTCACCAAATAGCCAATCGTAGCGTTCCTGTGGTGTCATTCTTTCAACTGCCTTACTTGGGTTATTAATTTCCGAAAACTCCTCGAAATGATACATACCTTGATATAAAGCATCAATAATGGCATCGACCACATCAATTTTTAGAGTGGCTTTGTCTTTATCAACTTGAATACCAACCTTGTCTTCTTTAATTACTGCATTTAATAAAGCTTTTTCCATTACTTTATCGTCTAAACGAGTGATTGTTTTTTCAATGAAGCCTGTTTGCAAGAATTTAGTTGGATGCATTAGGAATTGTGTTGTTTGCTTTACGGGCATAAATTCCCAAGACAGATTATTTTCCATTCGTTTAATGTAATCGGTCGCACCCCAAGAGTCATAAGCAAACAACATTACTTGTAAATTATTATTATCGACGTATTCCAACATATATCGGTAGACCTGATCTGGATTTATTAATCCCTCAGGGTGTGTAGTAATTGTACACAAGCCTAGCTGCTCAAGTGCACGATAATTAATACCATCTTGTTTCTCTTTTACTTCAATCGAACCTGCTTTGTTCCAGGGAATAAATGAATGTTGTTCAATATGCCACTTATTAATACCGTTCTTATCAACGTAAGGATAAACAAAGGCAAAGGCTGTGTTATCAGACATCAACGAATTATCAAAACCGATGTATACTTCTTTCCCTCGTATATCAAATTCCGGTATGACGGCGGCGTTAATATCATCCAAACTCAAATAACTATCAGCCTTTTGTTGTAACCACAAATTCATATTTTTATTTTGAAAATCAGCAATGTTACCTGAAAGCATATCACTATCACGCTTATCAACAAGTCCCTGCATTAAGGTCTTCTTTTCACTTGGTAAGTCTAAGAGTGGGTTCGATTTGCTCCATGTTTCAGGTTTAAAACTCTCATCCAATGAATCTTGAGCCCAAATTAACCCCAAATAACTATCGGCATCTCGGTTGAAATCTTGTTCCATTGCTTGTTGAAGCATTATCTGATCTGCCCTAAACGGCACTGTTGGGTCAGGATAGGAGGTAGATATTTGAATAAATTGTCGATTCGTAACTTTAACTTGTCCGGAAATAATTTTCGAAATTTTATCTCGACTTTTAACTTCTCCAATTTCATCAAAAATTGCTGTCGTGAAATGAAAGGAATCATATTGCCCGGCTTCATGTGAAATAGGTCTGATAATATTATTTTGCTTACGCATAATGATTTGATCACTTTGAATTGCTCTCTCATCTAATCCCACTTCATTAGCCAGTTCTTTAAATGGTTCTGTTTTGATAATTGTTTTTAGCATCGTTTTAATATAACCAAATAGCTTATTAGTTTGCTTATAATTGATGGAAGAAACAAGATAATCCTGATTGCTTAGTCCTAATGACTCCATCATGAATGTGTAGCACATTAAGATTGCAAGTAAGTACGTTTTACCCTGACCTCGGCCAACAGAAATAATAGCTCGACTATAACGTTTACCACCATTATCGTTTCGCCAGCCCATTAACTGAGACATTATAAACTTTTGCCACGGCATTAGCTTAGTTGGTTCTCCAGTATCGACATTTGGTGCAATTGATGCAAATTTAAGAATGTTCTTAACTTCAACCAAATTATATGTATACGGGAAATCTTCTCTTCCTTGACGTTGCAAGTCTCTTAAATGTCTAAAAGCTGCTAATTTTATCAAATAACCTGATGTGACTTTTTCATTCAACACATCAAACGCATACATAGTCCCTGGATCTTTATATTTCAACTTCACATCATCAAAATTCAATCTATTATATTCACCCAACACATCATGGGATACGGTTAAATCAATATCGCTCATTAATAACTATCCTCCTCACTATTACTAAAGAATGCTTTCATCTTATCTGATGCACTCTCTTCTGTAGTTTCATCCCCAGCCAAATTCATCAATTCAACTCGACTTTTGGGCGTCAAACCTAACTCAACAGCAATACGGGTAAGGTTTTTAATTGCTGAATCATATATTTGTGTCATAGGATTACGTTTATACCCAACAAAATCAGTAGCAATCACATTCCCCATACTATCTTGAACAGATTTATAAATAGCTTGAACTTCTCCATTTTCCTGAATATGCTTGTAAGCATTTCTAAAAATTTCGTACTGCGTACAATACATCTCTACTAAATTTGAATCAATTCTATTTACAGCCGTATTCTCTTCTAAAAAGCCGACTACTTTACGCCATATTGCCTTAGCTTGAGTACCCAAATAATCAGGCGGACGATAGGCCAAACGCCCGTCATTAACATCTTTATCGGCTTTTTTCACTCTATCATCTCCCTTCCTCTATCTGGGGTACCCCCCCTACCTAAAATATTTCAAAAATTGCTTTCGACACAAGACGATGAACTGTGTGCGCTCCTTTTCCTGTCAAACACACGGGGGGCTTATTTTTTAAACCTCAATCATCTTGGCTATTGTTGCGACACTTTTGATAGTTGCCGTCGTTTTAGCTTTATTACCTTGCCCTGTACCATAATACTGTTGTTCCCACTTAGTCTTTCTTGTATGACAAGCGCCACAAATCACAGCTAGATTATCTAACTTAGCTTTATCATCTGGCCTGTATTCAATTGGCACTATATGATCCACTACCTTAGCAGGTTTGACTCTTCCTCTTGCTTGGCAGTACTGACACATGTAGTTGTCACGCTCTAACACCTGTTGCCTTAGTCCAACCCATTGCTTGGTTCGATAGAAGTTTGATTGCTCACGCTTCACTTCATTACGTTTGCGATCAATCTTGTTATATCTTTGGACCATTGCTCTGTCATGCCTATTGTTCATCTCTTGCTCTAAGTCTTGATGAGCTGAGCAGTATGCTTTGCCATTCTTGGCAAGCTTATGACACCCAGCCATTCGACATTGTTTAACTCTTGGCATTATCTAGATAAACTCCTCATCAGATTCTGTAACCAAATTCCTTCGAGCAATCGCCCTGCATTAATCGTACGAACTAATGACTTCTCTTCTTCTGATAACAAATGATTCGCATGATGAACCTCTTGTTTTGATTCTTCGACAGCTACATCTGCTACTGCATTCTGATTACGCGTATACTTCTTGCCACCTCGTTTGATGTAGCCTGTGACAGACCCATTCCCGTAAAGATCAACATATTCAGGTCGATTATATTCATTTGACCTTTGCATTCGTTCTAATAGATTCTTTTTCATATTCTCTCCAGCCTGCTCGTTCTTTAGCTCCACTAATATAAGCACTATATGCAATATTAAATAGCTGTTTAATATCTCCTGCTTTCATATCATTTAATACTAGAAAGCCACCTCGACCTATTACAATATTGCTAATTCCTAAACCATCTAAACAAGAATTAAGTATCTGTCGTACACTGCGATAGAGAATTATTACTTTTAAACCGCCATCTGCACTTTGATAAACAGACTCATTCTTAGCCATATTGATTAATTTAAATGTGTCAGAATAAAAATACTGTTCTTCAAAATCAAAATCACGTGTGTTTGCTTTGTGTGTCACTACTAATTTAGTGTAGGTTTTCAAACTAGCTGCCTCCTTATCTAATTGTCTCAGTATCCTCAGCTCTTCATCGCCAGATACTAAGCCATACTCTTTATCTTTTCTCATAACTACACAACTCTCACCACCTTTCATTGCAAAATAGATTATTGCTTTACCATGAATAACTTTTCGTAACGCTTGCCGGTTCCTCCTTGGAAAGTAGAACGTGCCGTTTTAAATTCAAAGACCGGTTCGAATCTATCGTCACTAATCTCATAGCTAGAAATTAGGACAACGTTATTTTTAGACATAGAAAAAGCCCAGTCATAAAATGCTGAGCTATCAAAAACATCTTGAACTGTCTTATAATACATTCGATTTCTATTGTTATCACTTGTACCTAATTTATACTCGATACAATCTTCAATTAGCTTAGTACCACTTGGAAGCTTTACAAGCTTATCTCGCATCGTTTGGTATTTTTCAACCGGAATTTTAATCGGGCATATTTCGTTATATCCAACTGAATTTTCATAAGGTGGATCTAAATACAAAATAGATTCGGTGATATTTGAGAAATTTTTGTAATCTAGGTTGGTTGTTACCACGTCATTAACTTGTTGTAATTGCCATAACTGCTGTAATTGCCCTAACTGCTGTAATTGCTGTACCGTTGCCATTCTGTTTTTATATGTATCCGTTTGCTTATATCCAGAGAACATATCATGATTGCTAATTATTTTTACTGCTAATTCATATTTATCATCAGCAATATCAACTCCATACAAATAACCTTTTCTGTTATTGCCAAATGAATTAACTAGCAACTTCAACTCGTCATCAACAGTTTTATCTTGCTTATCTCTAATCCAAACAAACTCTTCACGACTGACAATCAACGTTTTAATCCATTCCCTATCCTGACTAATTACACGTTGGAACATATCAGTAATAGACTTGTCTAAATCGTTATAATGTACGTCTAAGCCGTTTAAAATTAGTTCTGCGGTAATTGCACCACCGCCACCAAAAATGTCATACACAGGCTTGTCAGTGCCGAAATTCTGCTTAATAATTTCAACGATCTTCTTGCTAATCTTTTTCTTTGAACCAACATAAGGCAAACCAATCGGCTTACCCTTTCTAATTTTCTTTTCGTCTAATACCAGTTCCAAAACTCGCCCCTATCTGATTGCAAAATAAAAGAGCCGATATTTCTATCAGCTCTATGGCCACGCTCACCTAAACTAGTATGCTATCCGCATAAAGCAGATAAAGGCAAACACTACATACCACGAGTTACCGTGGGCTTTCTGGACAACCTGTGTCCATATACAGCAGGTAAGGATTTGCACCTTACATGACTTGGACTTACTCAGTGGTGCCAAATCCGTCACTGCGCTAACGTCTACCTATTCCGTCACTGCTGTTATTCAATTTTTGAACAATATCATAATACAACGGTTTTACTCCACCGTGCCTACAATGAATTTCCACTCTACCTATAATTATATTCTGAACTCTCTGGGTCAAAAGGTGTTTCAGGCTTACTTTTATCTTTTGCACCCTCGAGGACAAATACTCTTAAATCTTCAACATCAGCAAACGCCCAAACAAACTGCAAAAATGCTTCTCGAATAAGTTGGTAACCTCGGCTTTCAGAATAACCCATTTGTTCGAATATCTTGTCCCACTTCACCATTTTGAAATATCTCAATTCGATAATATCCCTATGTGGAAACTTCATAGTCCTACATGCTTCAATAACTTCTTCTAAAATCATTTCAGCGTAAGCGTGGTTAGTTAGCTTCTCATCAGTTGCATTGTTAATGCTACGACTTGACGGCATGCCACTGATGATTGGTGACTTAACATCAACATAAGATTTATGAGCCATTCTTTTAATCGTAGGTAATTCTTTATCAAAAAAGTACCTAGCTTTTTCAACAGTTCTTGCTTCATCTAATTCTGGTAACAGTGCCACAACCTACGCCCTCCATGATAAAATAAAGTTACTAGATATATCCTCATGGCGCTGACTTCGGTTGGCGCTTTTTTATTTATCCAAGCACAGAAATCCAAAATCACTAGCTAAATCTGCAAACTCTAATAATGCCTTCTTCTTATGCCGGTAATATGTCGAGTCTGACCAGTAATCTAATCTCTCCATTACTTGGTTATTACTCAACTCTTTAATGAATTTCAGCTCAATAATTTTACTGCTTTCATCTTGCATAACTTCCAATACGCTTTTAACTAAATCCACTATGCGTTGGAATTCTGGCTCGTGAAACGCGGCTGCACGTCTGTTAGCTATCCTGAAGTCTGTCTCAAACCATTTGCGTATCTTGCCGAGACGTTTAATCTCTCGTTCTGCCATCACTTAACTCCTAATCCTGACTTCAAACCCACAATAAAATCATATGGCATTAATAA
>NZ_DF820508.1 GCF_000691805.2 Weissella oryzae SG25
TGCACTCTTACTTGGTAGGTGCCGTTTTCTTGTTTTTTGATACTCATAATTGAAGCCTTTCATAATATCGACCCCCATCGAATTATGTATGACTATTTGAGTAAGTCAGAAAGCAGGGGTGGGTACAGATTTGTACCTACCCAATAATATGTGGGTCTACTACAATTCGAGCAGACCTGGGGTAGCAAGTCCGAAACTCCATTTTTTACGTTTTTTCAAAAGTATAAGGGGGTAGTGATTTGCGACCCCCTCTACTTAGCTGGTTTGATATTAAACTGGCCAGATTTCGAGGGTGGCCGACTTCTCGGCAAGCCCTGTCTTAATTATTCAATAGCTTAGCTTTTTGTTGATTAAATTCATCTTCGGTAAGAATGCCAGCATCTTTTAAATTAGCTAACTTAGTCAGTTCATCAGCAAGTGAATTACTAGAAGGCAACTCATTAGGTTCAGAAGTCTTATTTTCGGCCAAGATGTTTTCTAACACAGTAGCTAACTCATTCATTTGTTTTTCAAGTCCGTTTGTTATAAGGCCTACTTTTGTTTCGCTATTAATATATTTTATTTCGTAGGTTTTGTTATCGCTGAATCGAAGGATGAGACTCATTTTCGTAATAATTGAGTAGTCTTTATGCCCTGTTGAAGCACCAACAATCGCACCAACGCCACCTAATGCAATACCACCAACTACAGCTCTCGTTAATCCGTGATGTTTGGTTTTACTGTTTGTTCTCAAAACAGGTTCATAGTCGACGAAATTTGAAAATGGCTCCAGCATAGTAGAACGTAATAGTGTTTGAGGTACGAAGAAACGTTTTGATTTTTGATCTATATAGATACCATCAATTTTATACGCCTTATTGTCCTTGAAACTTTGCAGTAAAGCATCGTACTCAGCTTTAGCCTCGGCCTCGGCTTCTTTAGTTTTTTGCTTCTCTGCCACATAATTATCTTTAGCCTGTTGCTTTTCTCTTTTCCGATTAGTTTTCTCTTGGCTATAATCAAATATTTTACCGTTCTCAATCATCTCTTTTGCATGGTTTATTGTTAGCTCTTTTAAAATTTCGTAATTACCACTCGCAAATTTTAGTCCCAATTTAATTTCGCAATTCTCACAAATTTTTCCATCTTTAATCTTTTCAGAATTAAAAAATCCCATTTTAGTTTCATTACAAATAGGGCATATTTGTTTTGCCATTAGACTACTCCTAAGCTTTTAACGTGGATCATGTTTGCACGTAGTGGAGTTGCTATCTTTTAAGCAAACCTATTAGTTAAGATTGCGCAATATTGCGCAGGCTTTTTTAAATTGACCATTCTTGAACTGATGTGATTAATACTCACGTCAGTTTTATTTTTTTGTTAATTCAATTATATTTTGGCGAAGTTCCGAAAGTGCGTCATCAATTGTGGATAGTGTATCAGCATTATCTTTAATGTTGATTGCCGTTTGACCAAGTTCAATTATTCGTCTAGCGGCTGTAAAAGTGCTAGAAATTAACTTCATAAGTCGTGGATCCATATCATCGTAGTACCAGTCTTCACCAAAATTATTTTCTTTTCTGCGTAATTTTTCCATTAATGCTTTAGGTTCTTTTTTTGGATCGATAAAATAATTAGATTCAATGTTTGAAAAGGTGAGTAAATTCGTTGCAGCACGTATTGCTGAACGGTTACCATGACCTGATGCAAGTCCTTCCAAAGAAGCTACTGCTAATGAGATGTTCTTTTGTTTATTAGGACCTAAAAGTCCTAATTTTTGAAGTTCGGCCAACTTTGTTTCTATTACTTCGGGGGAGTGACCTGTGGCATCTTCCCATAAATCTAAAGCTTGAGGATCCTCTGTTTTCCCAAGAATAAAAGAAGAGTCGACATTATAAAAATCTGCCAATTTCTGAATTTGCTCAATTTTTGTAGGCTTGCGAATTCCAGATTCATATCTTGATAAAGTTGACTGAGCAATCCCAACTTCTTTACTGAGTTGCACTAATGTCAGGCCTTTATCATTTCTTAACTTTTTAAGAATTTCCTTTGTTTCCAAGGGTTTCACCTCGCTTTTTATTGCCAAATGTTTACTAAATCATACATGAAAATATCCCGTTTGGCAATATTTACTTGAATTATGACAAACGGGATATTATGATTGTGATGTTGATATGACAAACGGGATATTTAAAGAAAGGGGAAAATCAATGAATTCGAGAGTAAAAATCTCAGATGAGTTGAAGCTTGCTATTAAACGCAAGCGTGGCGAATTGAATATTACTTGGTTATTGCTAGCAAAAAAAACTGATGTGAATCGTTATACATTAAGGAAAATTGCAAATGGAAAGCAAAGTTATATGAATACAAGCACAGCTGAGAAACTGAATGATTGGTTATATAAGCAAATTTAAAGGTTAAGAAATAAATTAACAAAGAAGCAAATGCCAAAAAAAAAGCGGACTTTTTTGTCTAGGATTCAAAATTTTATATTCTAACTGTGTTGTTGAATGGACAGCAAGGAAAGAAACTTAAAATTGAACAACTGTAGAAATATTAAGGAGATTTAGAAAATGAGTGATGAATTAAAAGTAATTGGTCGTGAAAATGTTGGTGGTTATGAATTTACTGGAATCGAAGGTGGCTTCGGCCAAGGTAAGCGAGGAATGTTGGTACGTGATATTGCGGAAATTCATGAGCGAACTGCAAGGGAAATTAACCAAGATATCGAACGGAATCGTAATCGATTTAAAAATGGTACTGAAATTGTCGATTTAAAGCATTCTGAGTTTCAGGTCACTTTGAGTGATCTGAAATTTACAGCTAAGCAGGTTGCCAATTCAAAACATATTTACATGCTTTCCGAGCGAGGATATGCCAAGCTACTTAAAATTCTTGAAGATGACAAAGCTTGGGAAATTTATGACTTGTTCGTTGATGAGTATTTCAATATGCGAGCTGCCGTTAAGCAGCCAAAATTTAATGTGCCTCAAACTTTTCCAGAGGCTTTACGTCTGGCAGCTGACCTATCAGATGAAATTGAAGAAATGAAACCGAAAGTAGCTTTCGCTGATGCAGTGACAAATTCTGATGATGCAATTCAGGTTGCAGCTTTAGCCAAGTTAATGAAACAGAACGGAATTAACACAGGTCAGAAACGATTATTCTCATGGCTTCGTGATAACGAATATTTAAAAAAGCAACACGGGTCAGAATGGAATAAACCAACTCAGAAGTCTATGAATCTGGAACTGTTTAAAGTGGTTGAAAAAACAAAGGAGTTACCAGATGGTGTTGTTGAACTAACATCTACTACCTTAGTAACCGGCAAAGGACAGCAATATTTTATTAATAAGTTTCTAGGTCACCGAGGTCAATTGCGTTTAGAAATTTAATTCAAATTAAGGCTTGAATTTTTTAATACGTGAATAATGCAAAGCTTATCGCTGATGCAAATAAAACTAATCGACCCCCATCGACAGTGATAAGAACTTTAAAGGAGGTGATGTAATTGTCAGTTCTAAGTCAGATTGTTTCAGCTATTAAAGAGCTGACAGAATCGGTTAACAAAATGAATAGTAAAAGCCCTTGGCTTAATCAGAAACAAGCTTATGAGCGCATTGGAATTAGTCAGAATTCATTTAAGTCACTAGTAGAACACAATGTGATCCCTAAACATACTTTAGATAAGTATGGAATTGCAATTACTAGGTATCACTCAGATGAAATAGACAATTGGCTATTAAAACAAAAATAAGGGAGGTGAGGACATGTACCACGCAATAATTTTTGATGACTTAAAACTGCTCTTGGGTTTTGTTGCAGTGATTTTAGCAACAGGAGGAGCATTAATTGGGTTCGTTAATCTAGTTCATTTTTATGCAAAAAAAGCACGTCAATGGCCGCCACCACTAACGTGCAAAATCAATAAATTTTGAGAGAAATTTACCCTTTAAGTTTATCACGGAGAGTAAACAAATGTACAACATTGTAAAAATTGATACGGGTGAAATTCTTGGCTCAATTATGACTAAGGATATGCACACGTTGAAAATTATAGCTAAACGCTTAAACGCCGTATTACGTAAGAAGCGGACATATAGGAGTTAATCATGTCAGATATTCAAGAAGCAATCTCAACACTGAATAATTTATTGATAAGCGCAGAAAGCGCTAAAACATTAACATTTTTTCTAGAGGGGGTTAATGAATTAAATGCTGAAGTAGTATCAAAAATCGAAACTACTCAGACGAATGAAATTGTTTTATTAACTGCATTACTAAGTGAAGCTCAATCAAAAGTTCGACAAGAACAACTTTATTATGTACTTTCACCAGTTAATAAGCGAGATGTTTTAAATGATGAAACGCTTGGTTTGGCCTTTCAGGAAAGATGGTTTATTTTTTCAACTCGTTTAGAGGATAGCCGTCATAAGACTCGCTTCACCCAATCAGAGCTAGATAATCTACAAAGTAAGTTACCAGGCTTAAACATTGAAGCGCTAAAAGTACGAGTGGAGGAATATGACAATGAGTAAAACAGACATTGAGTATAAGACGGAAAAAGTTTATGACTCTGTGGCTGGTATTGGGTCAATGCACTTACGAGGTTATGACATTAACCAAGTAAATCATGAGCTGCAGGGAATCATAGATTTTACTAGGCAAATAATCGAAAGGAACAAGGCTGATGAAAAGTTATAAAGCCGGTGAAATTCCTAAAGTTGGGAATTTATACTTCATCTATGGTGATGGTGGAACAGGTAAAACATCACTAATTAAACAATTTGAAGGTAAGAAGTTGCTTTTTAGTTTTGACGGTTCTACTAATGCTTTGGCTGATACAACTGACGTTGATGTACTTGCTTTTGAAGATAGTGATGCGCCACAAATGCAGAAACTTGTCATGGCATGGCTTCAAAAAACAATTTATACATCTGATGGTGAATTAATTGGTAATCATCAAGCAATCATGCTTGATAACATAACTGCTTTGCAAAATTGGGTATTAGAAAATATTGATGGTGCAAGCAAGGACGGACGCCAAAATTATCAGAAATTACAACTATGGTTTAGAAATCTTGCTATGTGGTTACGTACTACCGGCTTAACAGTAATTGCTACGGCGCATCAAGTTGACAATGGAGCCGGTGGGCTCACTGAAGAGGGACGTTTTCAAGCTGATATGAATGAAAAAACATTCAATGCTTTTACCGCACCTTTTGATGTCGTTGGCAGAATTTATAAAAAAGATGGTCAACGCTGGATAGACTTAGACACAGAGAATGGTAATCATTCGAAAAATCGATTAGACAATCGAACTTTGATTCGAGCTGATGAACTTGTTAATCGTACTGAAACTAACACACAAGAAAATGAGGATAAATAATTATGGCTTTTACATTTAACGCAGAAGATATTGCAATGGGCGCAAAGGGACTTGGTTACGCTGGAAAGTATAACGTAATGATTTCAGATATTCGGGATGCTAAGCAAACGAAAAATGGTTGGGACATGCGGACAATTCAATTTGAAGTTCAAGATGGCTCAGAAAAGGGTGCAACAATTATGCATAACTTTATGGATGATTCTCAAACAACATCAGGACGTCCTTTCCGTTATCGAGAAATCAATGCAATGTTAGCAGCAACAGGTGGCAATTTTGTTGGCGTAACAATCGATATTTCTAACGATGAGTTTATGAATAAATTGAAACAGGCAAAGTTCGCTGTTGAAGTAAATGAATTTGAGAAATCTGTTGATAATGACGGCAAGTTACATTTTAACCCCCGTATCTCTGGCTTCGGCAAGGTAATGCCAGCATCTGAACCAGATTTAAACTCCCCTCGTCCATCAGCAAATAATGCACAAGCAAACGATCCATTTACTGGTGCTCAACCTGTTTCAGATAAAGAAATGAATGACATTTTTGGACCAAACAATGCCAGCGACCCATTCGCTTAATAATTATGTACGCATTTAAGAAGAGTGGAGTACGAGGACCTTATGACGTTATTGAAGAGCTTGATGTTATTCACTATTTACGCTCTGTACCGTTTGAACATGAGAAGGTAGAAGACATTGAGTACTTTAAGAAGAATCAAGCTCAATATTTTACTCCTAGTGCATTAATTGAGGGGCTTGATAGAAATCGAGAAAACATCCTTGATATACAAGGCATTGTCTTCGATTTGGATGTTGTACCAGATTGGAATGAACTTAAATATGCGTTTTATGATGTTTTAACTATTAGCAAAATTGAAATGTATTTATGGCTAACTCCATCTGGCATCTGGAATGGTAAACATTTAAATGCCTCTAGGTTGTTTATACCGCTGGCTGAACCGATTAATCCGAATTTACTTTCAGATGCAGTTGACGAGCTGATTAAATT
The DNA here is from genome assembly GCF_000691805.2 of Weissella oryzae SG25. Lineage (GTDB taxonomy): Bacteria > Bacillota > Bacilli > Lactobacillales > Lactobacillaceae > Weissella > Weissella oryzae. The sequence goes on from NZ_DF820508.1 coordinate 6,374, forward strand.
GTTTGCAAACCTAAATCAACGTACAAAACATGAACTTAATTTACTAAGTTACGGCGTTGATATTGCGACATCAAAGACTATTTCTCGACTAATGGGCCTACCGATTCAGCAAAAGGGTTCAATCGTACCGTGGGACGTTGAAGAGCGCTTTAGGTACAAGGTTAAGGCAGAATATCATGCAAGCACGTTTCAGCCTGTATTGGCTCCTGAGGATGATTTTATGCGATTAGATGAACCAAACGAAGAGAACCTGACTAGCTTCATCTCTGGTTATGTAGATAAACACAAAATAGGCTTTTATAAAGGCGTTCGAGATAATAATTTAATCAAAATTATTGGGGCTGTTAAAACAGCCTTTAATGATGTTGATGAGAGCGACTTATTAGCTGCATTTTTCAATGCTGGAATTGCACAACAGCTTGATAATCCAGAGAAGGATATTCTTAGAAAGACAAAGCGATTATTGAAAGGGGCGTAATTAATGGCAGATAAATTTGAATTACGTTCAGTACAGGATTTTCGCAAAGTTAGAATCCCACACAATGATGATGACTTGGAAACCATGTCACTTGAATTTACGTATAGCTTACCATGGCTTGAGTTTGAAATTAAAAACAACGGCAAGACAATCAAGTACGTGATTAGTTCAGTAATTGATTTTGCAGAGTGGCTAATTAAATATGACAATCTAGCAGTTAAAGATGATTGGGGCTATATATGGAACGGGTCTTATTGGGCACAAATTCCAGTTAAGCAGGTTTTCAATTTGATTGATGTAACGATTATTAATATTACTGATCGGCTTAAAATATCAAACAATAAAAAGCGTGAGTTACAGCGAGATGTTAAAGCTTATATTCAAAGTTTCTCCGCTGGATTTGATAATTCAGTAAAGGAAAATTATATTGCATTCAAAAATTGGACGTTGAACATTAAGCAGAATAATTTCTTTACACCAAAGAAAGAACTCAATGTTATTGGCGGATTCGATTTTGAACCTGATGCTAATAAAAATCCGGATACTTGGATAGCCTATACCAAATATATGTTTGGTGAGAACGCAAAATTTGTATGGGCCTGGCTTGGTTATGCTTTTCAAGCGAATATGGAGTGGAAACAAGGTGCTTTATTCTTGCTTGACCCTATTGGGGGAACTGGAAAGACTTACTTTATTACTAAGATTACAGAAGCGATGTTTGGAGCTAATCGAGTTGGCGCATTCAAATTGAAGAATTTGCAAGGAAACAATGCTCGCTTCGAAACAGCAAAATTTGTAAATAAAGCTGTCATGATTGATGATGATGCAACTCGTGTCCGTTTTAAAGAAGATGATGTATTCAAGTCCGTCACTGGCGGCGGTCTTTCCCCGATTGAGCGGAAGGGAGTTGACGGGGCGGAGTTCAAAATAACGGCGAAAATGATTATCAACGTTAATGAAATGCCAATTTTTAATAACGCCGGAGCGATTAAGCGACGATTACATATCGTTAAAACAGTTGCGCCAGCTGCAGATGGAAATGCTACTGAAATTGCTAAACGAAACAGTTTATTTCCGGAACATGAATTGCAAAAAGAAGTACCAAGGTTGGCAACTTATGCGATTGAACAGTATCAAGAAGCAGTTAAATCTAACTTGCAGATTGAAAACAATATCGTTGATGATATGGTAGCAATCGACCCGTTTATTGCTTGGCATGACACATTGAAACCGGGTGAATATGCAGCGAAAGTTTTGTATGACAATTATGTAGAATTTTATGATGTCATGTATGACTTTGGACCGGAAGAGAAGCCGATGAGTGAACGATCTTTTGGTAGAAAAATGACTCAATGGCACAGAAAAAAAAGAACCAACTCAGGAAATCAGTATGTAGTTGATTGAGTGTAGGATGAGTGTATGAAGAAGTGTAGCTTACGTGTATGATTGTTTGCCTATGTACCAAGGGTTTGTGTAGCTTGTGTATCTTATTTCTTACTTTATCTTCAACATTATAAAAAAAGTAAAAAATAATATAAGTATAAATATAAATGATTTATCATACACTTCCTGCTAAACACTATTATATCAATGGTTAGAGACGTTTTTATCGTACACACAATCATACACTAACATACACGGTGAATTAGTGAGATTTTATGGATAATAACATTATAAAGGGCTTGGTAAATTTCCTAAAACAAGAATTTACGCAGTTGAATAATAAGTTAGATACAGGAAATATGTTTAAACCTTTTTACGGTAAAAAAGTATTTTCAGGATTGATTGCATTGGACGTTGATTTTGGGAGCGGAAACGATTTAAGCCATAATACAAAAACTGGGGCAGTTTATCGCGGGAAAAAATATCATACCTATAAGGATGCTTTGATTGAAGCACTAGATGATATTCAAGATAAGGTTAAAGCAGTTTTTGATTCAGAAGATGAATTAATGGTTAGTATCATTTTCTATCAAACAAACTTGAAGCAAAATAAGCGTTCAACTAAAGATTTAGACAATATGGAAAAGCCAACACTTGATGCTATGCAGATTGTCTTTGGCTTTGATGATGCACAAATTATTGAGAAACATAGTTATAAACGGACAAGTTTTCAACGAGCAATCAGTATAGAAATTTGGAAGTGAACTAAATGACAGAAGAGCAACGAGAAGCTTTAGATGAGTTGTACGCTGACCTTGATACGCTGCAAATGAATGTAAAAGAAACTGATGTTGAAAACACAGCTAAGATTATTGAACTTGCAGAAGAGATAGTTGAGAAGGCTGGCGAGATAGACGACTTAAACCAGTTTATAGATTTGAAAGGCTATACAGAATGAAAAATTATAATGAACGATTAAAAGCTGAAGCACAAGCTCGAGGCTATCTTAATTGGAAAGGCTTTAAAGCAGCGGAGCCAGATAAGGCCGAAACGATTCGACTTGAAATTGTTAAGGATGAGCAAGAAGTAGGATTGTGGTAGATAGAGCTATTTAATCGGCATTAATGTAATGTTCCGTTAGATTTAAACGATAAAACAACACTAATTATTTAGTAAAACTATAAAAGAGGCGAAAAAATGAATGAACAAGATATCAATAAGCAAATTCAAGATAACTCTACTGATGATCGTTTAATTTTCATGGGTGGATTTAACAATATTCGAATTAAAGATGGCGTTGTAAAGATGGAAATTGCATTTAACTTGGCTGATTATTCAAACATTGTTCAAAAGTTGGGAATGAATACTGATAAACCAGTAATGTTTGGTATCCAATTAGCACAGACAGAATTAGATATTTAGTTAATCAGCCAAGGGTGAAAAGACTGCAAGCCCGTTTTGAAATGCCTAGAAAAAATAAATGGTCTTACGAGGAAAGATATGCAGAGTTCTGTGAGCAATTAGAAGCCGGAGCAACTGTTGAACAAATTGCTGACG
>NZ_DF820509.1 GCF_000691805.2 Weissella oryzae SG25
TTGAATCGCTTAATGAATCGGACGTTGAGTCACTACCACTGATTGAATCACTCAATGAATCCGATGTTGAATCTGAGCCACTGATTGAGTCACTTAATGAATCAGACGTTGATTCAGAATCACTTATTACATCTGATGTTGAATCACTACCGCTAATTGAATCACTTAATGAATCCGATGCTGAATCACTATCTGAAAGTGAGTCACTCAACGAATCCGATGTTGAGTCACTACCTGAAATTGAATCACTTAACGAATCCGACGTTGAGTCACTACCACTGATTGAATCACTTAATGAATCCGATGTTGAGTCACTGCCTGACACCGAATCACTTACTGAATCTGATATCGAGTCACTACCTGACACTGAATCACTTAACGAATCTGATATCGAGTCACTGCCTGACATCGAATCACTTAACGAATCTGATGCCGACTCACTAGCTGAAGATGTTAAGGTCAACGTTGCTTCTGCAGTTAACATCTTACCCGATGTTACATCGAGATAGCTGAATTTAACGGTATAACTCCCCTTGGTATCCCACTTAACATCACTGGTATCAACGGTGACACTATCAAAGTTAGTTATTGCTGTTCCAGTTGAGTCAACCAGCTTTTGTATCATGTCCGAAGCTTTAAATTTTGCTTGTGCATCAGCTCCTGCATCCATTGAGTAGTTTTTTGCCTCAAAAACTGAATGGTCTGCATGATAGTAATAGTCGATTTCAACATCACTAGAATCTTGAACTGTTAGGTCGCCAATTTCTCCTGAATTCATAAACTCAACTAAATCTTTAATTGAGTTTGGGTATTCTCCCGTAGTAGATTTGTAAATATCAGCCAAGATACTATATGTAAGTTCACTACCATCAATAACAAATGATAGACGAGTAGCATCAATTACCTTACCGGGAACGTCAATTGGTAATGGAAATTGAAAAGTATCTCCCATACTATATGTAGTTACCTTATCAGCTGCTAAAGGTGCATTATTATTTTCACTGTCTAAAAAACGACCCGTAATTTTAAGAGTTACCGCCCTAGTATCTTTATTTTCTAGCTTTGTGTTATTTATAGAATCAATACTAGGAATTGTAGCTTTTTTTTGAGTTGCTAAAACTTTTTCCGTACTTGTTTCAACGCTAGCTTTATGCTTATTATTAGTTACTTCTGCATGTGCTGCTGAATGAACCGCCAGTCCTCCACCAAAAGCACCAACAAAACTTGTAATTGCTGCATAAACCCAAGATTTATTAACCTTATAGCCCTTATGTCGCATTTTTTTATCAGAATTTTGCATTTTTTTAATGTTATTCTTCTTTGACATGTTTCCCCTCTAACTCCTCAAAAGTAATTCTCAGTTAGTATCCATTCATGAATTTTTATAGTTCATGACCTTAACTTTTAAAGTTTAAAACATGAATATGAATTTTTTGTGAATTAGGAAACAATAGTTTATTACCATGTTTTACCAGGCATTACACTTAATTAAACTATATAGAAAGATTACAAACATATAACTAACCATAAATACAATAATAAAAGCTGGTAAAATTAAATGCTTCTCATATGAACATTTATAACCTATAACTTAGAAAAAATTTTTAAGACTAAGCAAATTAACTTGACTTAAATTAATAACTCACTTACAAGAACCATTGCTTTCGTTTTTATCCAAACTTAAAAGCGCCAATGCATATTAAATACAATGGCGCTTTTAAGTTTGGAAGAAGCTTATTTTTTACTTTTATTGTTAAAGTTCAAGATAGCTGAAAAAATAAAAGCCCTGTCACAAAGATTTTAAAACTTTTTAAATCATATATCCTAAATAACAAAATTTACAGTTTACTCCAGTCAACACTTGAAGGATCAATATCCATTGGAATATCCGGAATATCCACTACATTTGCTTCTTGTCGATTTTGCCGATATTCACGGTGCGCTAATACTTCTTGTACCGAACGATAATTTTTCTTTTGCCAAGAAACTAAAATTGTTTCAATATAGCGTAAACTCAGCGCTTGATTAATTACCGCTTCTTGAATTGCCTGCTTAATTAAAGCCGGATCAAATTGATCCTTATTAAACCAACTACCAATCGTTTCATACTCCATTGGTGTTAATTGCCGACCAAATTCTTGCTCTAAGATATGATAAATTTCAGCACGTTTAGTCGTATCTTCATTTTTTTCTGAAGCTAGCGGTGTCAAAATTCTTGTACTAGCTGCTGCCATACCAGTAAAATCCAAGTTAAGTAATTGTTCATACATAGGCTCGAAATCAAGTAAAGTTGTAACCCGTCCGTCACCGCCCCGTTGTGTAGTAAAACTTAACAATCCTTTATTGCGCATAGTTGTTAAGTGGTTAAAAACAACTTGCGGCGTCCACCCCAAAGCTTGCCCTATTTTCTCGGTACTAGGTTCACGTGCTCCTTCGTCAATCATCATTTTAACTTGCAAATAGACCAAAAATTCCTCATTTGAAAGGCCTAATTCTAGATAATGAGTTAAAAGTAAGTTATTGATTGTTGTATCGCGCGCACTTAAATAAAGTGCTAAATTTTTATATTCCGCCATAATAACCTCAATCAAAATTTTTTATCTTCCATTGCTTTTTTACGCATAAAAGGCCGGTAGCTTTATCTTTATCCCCGCTCCGGCCGGTTAAAAATTATTTTTAAATAATTTGCTTCACGCAACATTTCTCATATTTTATCATGAAATTAATCATCATACATAAAAACTTATTTTTCACCAATCACCACATCAATGCCCAAACTTTTACTGGCAAGCAAATAATCATCCAGCGTCACGGTTGCTTCACTGGCTAAGAGATGGAAAATCCCACCTAAGTTTTTGGTTAGGTAACCTGTATCAAGCAACCCATTTTTCTGATAAAAATTATATCGCCGAACCCGCTGCGTTTCGTTTTCAGCACTAGTTCCAATTTGCTCACTCTCTAAAATTACCCCTCCAGGGTATAACTCCTTTAATAAGCTCAAGGTTCTTGAGCCATATCCAGCACTCCGAATTTTCGGATCAATTGCCAAATATAGAATAAAGGTCTTTTTTGCTTCAAGCTCAACATTGACTAAAATCCCAACATTTTGTCCATCTGCCCATAAAATGCTTAGCTTAAGTGTTGTCTCTTCTAATTGCCTAGTAAGCAATTCTGAAAAAGCAATTCGCTCATAGGCGGGAAAAGCCTCTATATAAACATTTTGCCAGTACTTTTGTTCAGAAGCCACTAATGGTTTTATTTGCATAAACTCCCCCGTAAATTTACTATTAGTATCTAATACAGTCCATGCTAACAGAAAAATTAGTTTTGCGCATTTAAAATGCAGCATAATTTATGCAACAATTCGAAATAAACCTAGCTAATCATTAACAGCTTTTCAAACCAGTTATCTGACAAAATAAAAAATCACCAACGACAATAATCGTGGTGATTTTACTTTTATGCTTTTAATCTTTTTTCTCAAATTTTTCTTTGACATCATCTACAACATCTTCGGCTTTTTCTTTCAAATCATCGACTGCTTTACGAGCCTTACCAGTCAATCCTTCAAGCTTACCTTCGGCTTTAGCCTCATGGTCATCAGTAATTGTACCTTTTACCTCTTTAGCCTTACCTGAAACTTCCTCAGTGGTTCCCTTAATTTGTTCATCAAGTGACATAGTTTCATCCTCCTCTAAGCTGTTCTAGAAATACAATTGTACTTCTTACTTAAAGTATACCTTATTTGCTTGAAAAAGAACAAAATTTAATTACTGATTTTATTTTAATAATTATTTTTACCTGTAAATAAATTGTCGAATGGTGTCTCTTTTGTCTTAGCAACTTGCGTCATAAAAATTCTAATTGCTATTTGGGTCGTTAAACCTAGCTTCTTAAAAACTTCGTCTGCCTGTTGCTTAATATCTTCATCAATTTTAATTTGAATTAATTTCTCATTCATGACTCTTACTTCCCCAATTCTCTTTTTCTTTAACTAACACTTTTAATTACGTTTATTTCTTTGACGGATTCTGTTGGTGTCCTCGATATTTTAGGCCTGCTAACTTAGCTCTCACTATTCTATTAACTTATCTAGTCAAATAATTGGTATATTAGTTGTCCCTCTCAATTAATATCAACTAACTATTTGACTAAATAAATAGTTAAACATAACTTTTCGATGCACCATTAACTTAGTCCGCCTTATAATCACCCGCCTTCATTATCATCTTAGCACGATTAAATTTAAATTTATTTTGATAAGCTTTAAATTTGAATTTTTTGCCTACTAACCGACTTTTTAAACTACTTACACTTATAATTTACCTTATATCAAGCTTTACTTTGTGAACTTTTTGTGAATATAATTATTTCATCTTATTTTTTCAAATCTATTTTACAATAAAATTCTCAGATTTATGGTTAATCCCAGTCAGTTTTCATTAGCTTTTTCATCTAAAAATACTCTTACAAATAATATGTAATATTATTTGTTTTTTCTGATGTTTATTTCCAACTCGAAAAATTTTAAATTAACTCTTAAAACACTAATCTATCAAGCTTTACCTTAACTCAATTCCTATTGCTAAATTTAGTGTATCGGGCTTCGATTGTCTCTATTAATAATTGGTCTAATGAAAAAATTTTCTTTTGAATTAATTTTGATTCAAATTTAAGCTCAGCTTAATAAAAATATTTGCCCAGTCTTGATCTTGGCAAATACCTTAAGTTTAATCACGCCAAAAGCTTTTCAACCTTCTCATCTTATAAAACCAACTAAAAAATCCCGTTAAGTCGTAATCAGCCAACTTAACGGGATTTTTACTAACTAAAACTAGCCAGTAAATTTCCCTAGGAGCAGGATATAAATAAGAGTAGCCATATAAATAACTACAATCTAAATACAATGCTAAATTAAATATATTTCAAGTTAGAACTGTTATATAAATAAAATTCACAGATAAGTTATTTAATCACAAGTTTAATTCAAGTAACTTATGTCACGAAGTCTAAACTATTTTAAAAATTAGCATACAAATAATTGTCAGCAATTAGGAGTGAATTAAAAAACCAACTATTTTACCTGATGTGTTGCCTGATATGCCGCCTTAACTGACCAATAGATAATATCGTCACCTTTATAATCACGATAAGTTACCTCTACACCCAAATCAGACAATTTTTTTGCGAATTTTCGTTTAGCAGGTAATGCTAAAGCCACACGGTATTCTTCACCTTTGTTCTTTGCTTTCTCTGGCAAAACTTTGGCAGAAATAAAAAGATCACCAGCATCAAAAAAACGAGCGTCTCGAATCTCATCCATTTTTTCACGCACAGCGTATTCTTGATCACGGATTAATTGCATTTTTTTATCGATATTTTCTCGCTCATAAATTGGATGTTTTTTTTCGATTAATCGAATTATGAAGCGCATAATATCAAAGTCACGATCAAATCGATAAAATTTTTCGTCGGTTGCCATATTATCTCCCGGTACATCTTTAGCGTATTCACTTATTCCAAAGCAAATTTATACATTAGTAAACTATAAGCTATAAAACAGTTACCTGTCTATTCTTTTTAACGTAATAATGATTTACTTTGCCCTAGCGATGTTAATTTCTAAGGAACTTTTCCCAAATCATCTTACAATGAATTATTTTAAAGCGTCTTTAACAAATTGCTGGCTCCCTACTCTCTTATTTTGTTTAAATCATCCTTGAAACAATAACTACTTTGATAATACTCCGTTGAAAATGGATGATTAATTTTAAAAAGCTAACTTATCACTATTTTTTTTATTAAAGACAATTAGCAAAGCGTAGTTAACTGCCCTTTTTTAAAGTCTCTACTCGGATTCGAACCAAGATTTCTTGGAGTTGCGGTCCAGTGTTTTCCCATTTAAACTATAGAGACATACGTTTTACTGTCTTTTGCCTTAACCGATATATTTATTTACCTTATTAATTAAGTCCAATACATAATTTCTGATCTATAGATACAAAATAAAAAGAGCTTCATACTGTGAAGACCCTACCTTAGCATCAAATTGCTCGTAACTCATTCTCTTTAAAATAGATTTCTTCAAAGCCTTGTACAAATACAATATATTCATGGGTCAGCTTATCCGTACCAATTATAGTTCCTTCATAGCCTTCATATGGCCGTGACAGTACTTTTACAACATCACCAACCATAAACTCATCATCCATAATCTTGCCCCCCTCAAATCTAACTTCATCCTTTGCCATCTAAAAAATCACTACTAAAAGCTACATTAACCAAAATGTACTAACAATTAAGTACCAAACCGCTAGCGAAAAACCAATCCTAAATAGAGTTAATTAAAGTTAAATAGAGTTACTGCTCTAAACCTATTCCTTAATGAGCTTAACCGAACATCTTTGCCTGTTAGGAAGCGTGCTCTGTCATTTAAGTTAAAGGGATTACATCAAAGTTATGTAACATCTTCTTTCAATGCATGGAACCAATTCCCATGAAGCAATACTAACAAAATGTAAGTATAGATGCAATGCCTATATCTATGCCTTTCACATATTAAGCCAACCTATAGTTCAAATTATACTTTACTGACATTTTTACCTATACATAGTTCTTTCCTTAGCCTATTTAATCCAACTAAGACAATTAAGTTCAATTGTCATAAATAAAAAAACACCCACAAGCACCTATAAATAAGGGTTTGTAAGTGTTTATCCATCTTTTAAGGCCAAAGACGATTCATTGTACGTGGGAACGACACATTGCTTTCATATAGGAGTTTACAGCTATTCAGGTGCCTTTTTTGTGCCTTATACTATTTGTTTCTCTTTATCTGCAATTAATTGCTTTAACTCTACAAGGTCCTCACTTATTGCTAAGTTACGAATAAAAGGGCGTGCCATGCTTCGATAATTTAGATATTTGCCGTGCTCTTTACATTTTATCCAACGTAAACTTTTTACCTATTTCAATGCATTTTGACAACCAACAGCATAAACAAAAAAGCCCCGCCAAGTAGAGATTAATCTACCTAGTGAGGCTTTAATTGTTGATTAAAATGGTTGTAATAATCAATTGTTGTTTATTCAATTGCACTTAGGAGTATGCTGTGAATGTTAAGTAGTTGGGTTGCTACTAAAACACATGATATTCCTAGTTGCTTAACTCAAGTTTAAATCTTAGTAAGCGTTGTAGCATCTAACCAAAGTGTACCATATCCGTCTGTATCAACCTTAACACCATTTGATTCTGCATCTACCTCTAAGACCGGCCATGGTTCTGTCTTCTTAAACTTAGCATATGAACCCACTTGCAAAACTTGGTCTTGTCCTTCAGCGGATAAAGTACCAACAGTTACTTCATCAACAATTGTTGCTGGCACACCGTTATTTTCCCAATTAGCATCATTTCCACCAGCCAACTCATAAGAAATGAATTGCCAGAAACCATGTACCATCTTCAACTCGTCAACCCGATAAATTTGGTCGGCGAAACTGAAATTATCACCAACGTTTAACACCTGGTCTACAACTTTATTTGGTTGTGGTTGAGGGCCGTTATTAATATCTGGGTTAGCTGTGTCTTTACCGGCGAACTTGTGCCAGGCATCAGCGTCCATGTAAGCAATATCTAAGTCCAGATTGCCAGTGTAACCATTCAAAGCGCCACTTGAACTATATTGGAACAATGCTGGTTGTCCCCAAGCTCCCCAACCAGTGTCATCAGTCCATGGGTCACTAAGATATCCTGTCCGGGCATAATTAGCGTATTGAGCAGCCCACAAGCCATACTCTGGCGCTACAGCCGACCAATCCATTTGATTAATCGTGCACTTTGACATGTAAATCAATGGTGCAACACCCGTTAGCTCCTTAACACGGTCTAAGAATACCTTAGCCCCGTTTGAACCTAGCGCTAATCCACCAGCTTCGAAGTCTAACACTAGCACTGCTTCACCAACATAACCATCAACGTTATTAACAAAGAACTCTGCTTGTGCTCGTGGGTCATCTGCTGTCATAAAGTGATAGACGCCTAACAGCTTACCAGCCGCCTTGGCCTGCTGATAATGTTGGTCAGCTACAGGGTTAATGTAATTAAGCCCCTCAGTTGCCTTTAAAATAACAAAATCTGCACCAATCACCCCTGCATTTAAGTCTGCTTGATAATTTGAAATATCAATACCGTTCAACATATTTATTTACCTCCAAAAATATTTTTAACAGTCTCATAAGAACCCGTAGCTAACGCACCAGCCATAACGCCATAGATAAAGCCATAGCCAGGATTATCTCCATAAATTAGCCAAGACATCATAATACCTAAAATGCCACCGATTACTAAGGCAATCAGTGGCATATATTTGTTGTCTATTTTAGATTTTTTCAGTGCCTCAACAACTAAAAAGGTAATAAACGTAATACCAATATAGCTTGTTGTAGTCGCACTATTATACAAATCAATAATACTCATTTTTCCCACTCCTCTACTCTATTTTCG
>NZ_DF820510.1 GCF_000691805.2 Weissella oryzae SG25
ACAGTAACTGTTTTATCAGTCAAACTCTGGTTTTCACCGTCGGAAACTAAACGGAAACTAAAGGCCATAGCAGTGTCGGCTACTTTGTTAGTATGGCCTGACATCATCACTACTTTTCTCAATTATCAGCCTCCTATTCAATACCGGTGATTGCTTTATATTGCTCATCTGTCAATAAGCCCGCCTTATGATAAAAGGTAACTTTATCAGCAGTAATCCAACTCTTCTCATACCATTCTTTAATTTGTTGAAACATCTGGAGTACCTCCCACTAGCTTATTCACTTTTTCAGTTAAGGTCGCAATTTGAGCTAGTAAATCCATTTTGAATAAGTCATCCGCTTGTGGCTTTTGACTTTCTAACCACTTCTTATACTCGAATGGGTCCCAATCTCGCCAAGTATTAGTTTCAGGTTGATAAATACGTAAATACCAAACATCTTGAATGTTTGCTTCACTAGGTTCAACCTCTGTAAAACAATTATCAGCTGGTTTAGCAACTGCCATGCCGGTATATTTTTGTGTGCTTTTATCATATAAATAAAACATTTTTGACCTCCTAGCCAATTATTGGCCACGTTCCATAGCCCGTCCCTTTAAACTCCTCAGAACCCCAATTCTTAACTGTTCCGTTACTTTGTACCGTCAATACTCGATCTTCATAATATGAACGGATAATTGCTTCTGTCATATTTGGAACCTTATTAATAACGTAAACAGGAATATAATCAGTTGGCACAATCTCATCTGACTGTTGCCCGCCGGCCAAGCCCTGAGTGACATTGACAATCCGAGCAATTACATAATTACCGGTTCGCAATAAGTTAATTGCACTCTTAAATGGGCCTTCAATCGTAGTGTTCATTGTTCCAGAATACGCCGTCCAAACCGTTGCTTGACCTTGATAAATCGTCCGAGTGAATGCCCAACCTGTATAGGTTTTTAAGTCCTGTTGAATCGTTGTTCCTTTAGCATCAGCTGTAACAGTTAAAATAAAATCATGACCGATTTCGGTACTAGGGTTAGTAATTCCGTTTAGAATTGTTGTGGCATTTTCGCCACTATCATAAATACCCGGTACTGTGTAATCATTTAGGTCTGCCTTAGCTGGAATAAGTGTTGCCACTAAATCCCCTGACACTCGTTTCCAGGCTTTGATTATTCCCTTATCAACACTTGCATAAAGCTCAGTATTAGAACCTAAATCATGAATTGTTAAGTGGCCTGATTGACTATCATAACCGGGTTCTACATCTAAAGTATATTGCCCACTAACTGGCGAATTTCCAATAACTACGTTGCTAATTGACCAATTACCAGCATACTTGAACGTGTCTTTAGCCACATCCGCTAAATCAGTAAAGGTTGCTAAACGAGTTGCCAAACCAGCTTTAATTGGTTGAGCAAACGTATTAGCACCACTGAAATCATTGTCACCATTTAAAATAGCTACTTGCTTATCATTGATTTGCTGAATAATCGCCGTTAAGGAAACTTTTAGAGCATCATATGCAGCTTGTTGCATCTCTAAAGTGTCACTAATATTTGCTAATTTAACCTTTGCTTCAGTAATTACCTTCTCGATTGTATCGATGTAATCGTTAGATGGATTTGAAGTGATAATAATGTTATTAGATAGAACGTTAAACATAATCGGAATACTTGAAACGACTGTCCCATCAGTATCAATCACACTGATATAACCCTCTTGAATATCCCCAGCTGCTTGATACATTTCACTTGGAATAATCATTGAAAACTGACCGGCATCAGCCTTAATAACATCTTTAATACCGGAAATTTGTTTAACTTTACCTCCCGCATCTTTAACAGTAATCTTGATGTCTTTGTTTGAAATATCAAAAGGCAAATCACCTTTCTTCAACCAAAAGAATATCTCCCGTCCATTGTCACCTTGGCGGCCATTTAATTGGTCAATCAAAGTTACATCTGTTGTATTTAACAGTGTATTAACAATGACGAACCTGCCTACCGTATTTGCTGTTAGCATATTACTTCCTTTCTTCTACATATCCATAAGTAATCAGTAATTCATAAACTTCATCAAACTTGCTTTTGAATTCTGAAAGCTCACCACTCATAAGTTCCTCAACTTGTTTTTCTTGGATGTCATCTAGCCTAAAAGGCTTGAGCTTTTCTATTGATTCTCCAGTAGTCAATTTCTCAACTTTTAATTCCCAAGAAATTTCAACAAGTGTATTGATAACTTTTATGGCAAAATTAAAGGCCTCATCAATTTCTTGATAGGCCTGTAAATTATATTCATTGTTTAACATTATATTTTGAAACTCAGGAATTTCTCCGATAACCATCATTTCTTGTAAATCTTGAATCACGTTATTGACTAAGCTAATTAGGTTATTAATATTATTGCTTACCAATTTTTTATCCAACCATTACACCTCCTTAGTGGTAATAATTTCTCCATTATCGTTAATACTTATTTGATATTTACTACCATTCGGAGAAGTTAAGACAGTAGCTTTTTTCAGCAGCTCATCAACCTGATCTTTAGTATAAAGTTCTGACAAATCTATTATTGCTTTGTCGTCAATTAGTAACTGATTCTTTGAGTTCAAACTAAGTTCATGTTGTGTGCCTTTTTCATCAACAAATATAATTGCTGGTAAATATAAGTCGCTAAAATCAACTGGTGTTAAATGAATACCAGCTGGATCTACAAATGAACGTAATTTATTGGAAACTATTGCCCACAACCCATAATCTTTATTAATTCCAAACTTATCGATTGTTGGTTGAATTACTGGCCGACCAGGTAATTTACTCATCATTTCCTCTCCAATCCCAAATAATCCCATTACTCAATGTTTTTTGAATATCTCCAGATATATTACTTGTAATCTTATTACTGTTGCTTTTAATATTTATCATTTGATTTAAATAATCATTAACTGTCCTTTTCAAACTATTTAAGGTTATCTGAGGTAGCTGAGCGTTATCAAATGGAAATACTGTTATACCAACTACCTCTATATCTGTACTAATAGAGTCTTCTATAATTGAAAGATGCAGTAACTCATTTATTTTGGGCACAAACTCTGAAACGTCTGTCATATCTCCGGTAATAACTAATGTTGGATCCGAAACCATTTGCTTTCTTGCGTAATTGTCCATTGCGTTGGCATCCTTAAATCGTTCATCTTCAAGATTACCACCACTATATTCACCATATTTTGCTATTGATTCATCATCTCTTACAATATGAGGCTCAAAATAATACTTCTCATTATCGTCTTTTGCACCAATTACTCGATACATATTAATGACCGTACTCATATCTTCTTCAAGCACTAAGTTATCTATATTATGTCTGTAAGCTAACTGATTTCCAAAATTTCTTACGATACTGTCGTGACTATTTACAGTAATTTCTCTGTTATCATGCGTTATGATTGCATCAGACCAAGTTGAAACAATTTTATCTAGCCCATCAAACGCTGAATCACCACCTAAATTTTCGATTTCTTTTCCTTCAAAATCTCCAATTACTTTATACGTAAAGCCAAGATTATTATCTTTAAAATAATAATCTAAAACATCATTAACCGAATATGTCTTGGTACCATCGATTGCTTCGTATTTATAAATGCGTCTAGCTTCTGTATATATGTGAAGCGCAGTAATCGTAACGCTTGAGTACCCATTCAAGTAATTTGCATCTCGTATAGAAATAACATAGTTTTGGCCATTAAAATTAACAATGTTGTTTTTAATTAGCATTGCATAGCCTATGCTACCATCTTTTTCGGCAATGAATGTTATTTGTCGTTGAGAATTTCTTTGTTCATCATATTGGAAACTATTCCATACAATACAAGTCAAGGGGACTTCACTGGCATCGTCTCGTGACTTAACTGTTACTACTTTTATCGCCATTTATAGGTATATAAACGGAAAACTAAATGTAATTGAATGATTATTCGAGCCAGTAACCAAAATTTCATTCAATCCTTTTTCTAGTTTGATAAAACCAAAATCAGTGTTCATAGTATCAACAACTCCATTTCGATAAGTTACGATTCCTCTAATTAATAGCGAATCACTAAAGGCAATATCACTTTTATACGACCACGATGTGTTATTTGTTTTGTTAGTGATAGTAATTGGGCCATCACTGTTAATAGCAATATTCAAATCATGCTTTTGAAAATATGGATCAATAGCAATACTACTCAAGTTGTTGATAGTAAATGTGTTAGCCGTACTTTTGAAGGAACCTAAATCAACCACATCATTCATTCCAAAGTCCATCTCATCCTCTGTAATTTCATCGCTTCGCTTCAATGAATAAGCAAACCCACTTGGAACATCAAACGGTATTGAAAATTGCATATCATTATTGCCAGGAGCTATTGAACTCAGGGTGAATACTCCAGGCCGAACATAATAGCATCTATATGGGCTCTCACTTGTGCGAATACGTATTAAACTACGTTGCCCAAATAAATTTTTAATCTCGTGCTTAGCCAAGGTCTGCTCTTCATAAGAATTTAGTGAAATAAAGAAATTTGCTGTGAATACTGCTCTCCCAAAAGCAACAGAAGTTAAAACGCTGCTATCGACCCCGACTTTATCCTGAAATGCATTTTGTACGTTATTAGTGAACGTTCCATCGAGATACATTAATCCCGGTAATCTGGTTGTTATATCTATCTCGTCCTTATTAATTTCTTTCAAATAAAAATTAGTAATTATTAACACCTCCTAACCGTTGTAGTGAGCTTAGGTTACGATCTGATTCTTGTCTTTGAGACAACTGGCTTCTATCAAGATAGACCGACCCATTGTTACTTGTATTTCTAACAATATTAGCCATCAAAGAAATCATAGTATCGAATTTGTCGCTCAACTCAGATACTCCATGCTTAGATGATGATTCATCACCCGTTAATCCATCTCTGGCAGCAAACATTGCCATTGTTTTGCCTAGCAGCTCATATCCACGGCTGGACTTCATTGCTGAAATTGGAATGGTCATTTCAGGTTGATTATTTTCACTTATTTCAACCATTTGATGTCTGGTTGTCAGGCCACCATTTTCCAAACGTTTATGACCTGTTGGCCCCCAACCACCAGGCATTCTAATATCACTAGCCCAATTTGAATCATTAAACATAGCCATTAGTTGGTCGTATCCGCTTAGAATGTTCCCATGCCCTGCAACAGCCCATGATTTAAACGTAGGTGGGATATATTGCAATAGTCCTTGTGCTGGATAACCATTTCTCGAATTAATATCATCAATCTGTTGCTTAATATTTTGCTTTCCACCAGATTCTTTATTAATTCGAGCCATAATTGCCTCTAAGTCGCCTGAACCAAGATCAATGTGAGCTTCTTTAGCAGCTTTAATAATTTGGTCTTTCCAATCGCCACCAGCACCAATATCATTTGAAGACACTTCAGCTTCTTGCTTTTGCTTAAACAAATCACTAAAAGCATCAACAAAGTTCTTCTTTATTAATTCACCAGCACCTAATCCAGTATCTTTAAACGCTGTTCCAGCATCATTAAAACTATCAATAAAAGATTTGAAGCCCAATTTATCAGAAACTTTATCAACTAATTTTCCAGGTCCGTCTGTTAAGACTCCTGCTGTATCACTTGCAAATTCTTTAACTTTGTCAAACGCATCAGAAATAAAGCCTTCTACTCCATCTTTATGAGCTGGTAGGCCTGCTGTCATCGCCAAGAATTGTTTAGAGCGATCATGGGGTAAAATTGAAGTCCCAGCCGAAAGTGCTCGCATTTCTGGTCCATTAGCGCCCAGCGCAAAGAAACCTTGTTGAGGATTATGTGCTAATTCAAAACCTTCCTCACCAACAAGGGCTATTTCATCCGTAGGCAAACCTTGATGCCCTCGAGCGTGCTTCTTTCCTGCATTTTCAACTGATGCTGCATTGTCTGGATGCCATTCTGGAATTTTTGCCCATGATTTACCACCAATAGCTTTCAAGATTCCATTTAACCCACTAGCAATTCCATTCCAAATATTTGACAATCCAGCACTAAATTTGTTCCATAAAGTAAGGACGTTTCCAGTTTCTTCATCAACGGCTCCCTTATGTTCGCCAGCCTGTTTTATTGCTTGGTCTACAATCTTCTGATGCTGTTCAGTTGCTTGATCAACTGTCTCTTTCTTCTGCTTCTTGGCACTATTAACTGTCTCGTTATACGTTCCATCAGCCTGCTTGACTAGTTCATCATGCTGCTTTTTAGAAATAGTACCATTTTCATAATATTCCTTATCAGCAGCTTTAATTGTTTCATCGCGCTTCTTTGAAGCACTCTTAACAACGCTTTTATAAGTCTCATTTGCATCCTTAATTTGGGTATTTTTTTGATTATTCGAATTTGAAATAGCTTCGTGCATTTCTTCCTTAGAAATCTTGCTTTTTTTATTCTTTAAATCATTTAAAATATCTTGTTGCTTAACACTTGCAGCTCGGGTGGCCTTACTCATATCATTTCCAAACTTGGTTTCGTCAGAAATCATTTGTTTTTGATATTTTTTGTTTGCTG
>NZ_DF820511.1 GCF_000691805.2 Weissella oryzae SG25
TACACTGCACTTCAACTTGGTTAAGTCCTCGAACCATTAGTACTAGTCCGCTCCATGCGTCGCCGCACTTCCACTTCTAGCCTATCTACCTCATCATCTCTGAGGGGTCTTACTTCTTTCGAATGGGAAATCTCATCTCGAGGCGAGTTTCACACTTAGATGCTTTCAGCGTTTATCTCATCCGTACATAGCTACTCAGCGATGCGCCTGGCGGCACAACTGATACACCAGTGGTACGTCCACCCCGGTCCTCTCGTACTAAGGGCAGCTCCTCTCAAATTTCCTACGCCCGCGACGGATAGGGACCGAACTGTCTCACGACGTTCTGAACCCAGCTCGCGTACCGCTTTAATGGGCGAACAGCCCAACCCTTGGGACCGACTACAGCCCCAGGATGCGATGAGCCGACATCGAGGTGCCAAACCTCCCCGTCGATGTGGACTCTTGGGGGAGATAAGCCTGTTATCCCCAGGGTAGCTTTTGTCCGTTGAGCGATGGCCCTTCCATGCGGAACCACCGGATCACTAAGCCCTACTTTCGTACCTGCTCGACTGGTAAGTCTCACAGTCAAGCTCCCTTGTGCCTTTACACTCTGCGAATGATTTCCAACCATTCTGAGGGAACCTTTGGGCGCCTCCGTTACCTTTTAGGAGGCGACCGCCCCAGTCAAACTGCCTGCCAGACACTGTCTTCCACCACGCTTAGTGGTGTGAGTTAGAGTGGTCATACAACGAGGGTAGTATCCCACCTGCGCCTCCTTCGAAACTTGCGTTCCGATCTCTACGGCTCCTACCTATGCTGTACAAGCTGCACAAACACTCAATATCAAGCTACAGTAAAGCTCCATGGGGTCTTTCCGTCCTGTCGCGGGTAACCCGCATCTTCACGGGTATTTAAATTTCACCGAGTCTCTCGTTGAGACAGTGCCCAGATCGTTACGCCTTTCGTGCGGGTCGGAACTTACCCGACAAGGAATTTCGCTACCTTAGGACCGTTATAGTTACGGCCGCCGTTTACTGGGGCTTCAATTCGTACCTTCGCTTGCGCTAAGCACTCCTTTTAACCTTCCAGCACCGGGCAGGCGTCAGCCCCTATACGTCATCTTACGATTTTGCAGAAACCTGTGTTTTTGATAAACAGTCGCCTGGGCCTATTCACTGCGGCTGTGCTTGCGCACAGCACCCCTTCTCCCGAAGTTACGGGGTCATTTTGCCGAGTTCCTTAACGAGAGTTCACTCGCTCACCTTAGGATTCTCTCCTCGACTACCTGTGTCGGTTTGCGGTACGGGCAGGTAAATACTAACTAGAAGCTTTTCTTGGCAGTGTGACGTCACGAACTTCCCTACTTTATTTCGGTCCCCATCATAACTTGTCCGTATAGGATAAAGCATTTAACTCGATCCAAGACTTATTATTTAGCCCAGCATTTCCAATCGCTGGGATTCGTTAGCCTCCTGCGTCCCTCCATCGTTCAAACATATTCACCTGGTACAGGAATCTCAACCTGTTGTCCATCGACTACGCCTCTCGGCCTCGCCTTAGGTCCCGACTAACCCTGGGTGGACGAGCCTTCCCCAGGAAACCTTAGTCATTCGGTGGACAGGATTCTCACCTGTCTTTCGCTACTCATACCGGCATTCTCACTTCTATACGTTCCACCAGTCCTCACGGTCTGACTTCTTCACATATAGAACGCTCTCCTACCGCGCCACTTACGTGGCACCCGCAGTTTCGGTGGTGTGTTTAGCCCCGGTACATTTTCGGCGCAGAATCACTCGACTAGTGAGCTATTACGCACTCTTTAAATGGTGGCTGCTTCTGAGCCAACATCCTAGTTGTCTATGCAACTCCACATCCTTTTCCACTTAACACACACTTAGGGACCTTAACTGGCGATCTGGGCTGTTCCCCTTTTGACAATGGATCTTATCACTCACTGTCTGACTCCCGGACATACGTCATTGGCATTCGGAGTTTATCTTAATTTGGTAACCCGAGATGGGCCCCGCACCAAAACAGTGCTCTACCTCCAAGACGCTACATTCCGAGGCTAGCCCTAAAGCTATTTCGGAGAGAACCAGCTATCTCCAAGTTCGATTGGAATTTCACCGCTACCCACACCTCATCCGAGCATTTTTCAACATGCACCGGTTCGGGCCTCCAGTGCGTTTTACCGCACCTTCACCCTGGACATGGGTAGGTCACCTGGTTTCGGGTCTACACCCACATACTATGTCGCCCATTTCAGACTCGCTTTCGCTTCGGCTCCGGTCTTTCCACCTTAACCTTGCATGTGAGCGTAACTCGCCGGTTCATTCTACAAAAGGCACGCTATCACCCATTAACGGGCTCTAACTTCTTGTAGGCACATGGTTTCAAGAACTCTTTCACTCCCCTTCCGGGGTGCTTTTCACCTTTCCCTCACGGTACTGGTTCACTATCGGTCACTAGGGAGTATTTAGCCTTGGGAGATGGTCCTCCCGGATTCCGACCGGATTTCACGTGTCCGGCCGTACTCAGGATCCCGACGGGAGCTCGTTTATTTTCGTTTACGGGGCTATCACCCTGTCTCGCTCAGCTTCCCAGCTGCTTCAACTAATAAACAAGTTTGTAACTCCACAATGTCGGTCCTACAACCCCAGAGTGCAAGCACTCTGGTTTGGGCTTGTCCGCTTTCGCTCGCCGCTACTGACGGAATCGATTTTTCTTTCTATTCCTGTTGCTAATGAGATGTTTCAGTTCACAACGTCTACCTTCTTACTGGCTATATATTCACCAGCAGATAACTAGCATAAACTAGTTGGGTTCCCCCATTCGGAAATCTCCGGATCAAAGCTTACTTACAGCTCCCCGAAGCATATCGGTGTTAGTCCCGTCCTTCATCGGCTCCTAGTGCCAAGGCATCCACCATGCGCCCTTAATAACTTAACCTAACGACTTCGTCGTTATCTAAGTTTGAGTATGTGACAATTAAGTCACTTGCGATTTTTAATCTCTAAAACTCAAAAAATTACGCAGTGTAATTCTCGGTGTAATTAATATAAATATTAATAACTAAAAATTTACAAATAGATTCAGTTTTCAAAGAACTAAAT
>NZ_DF820512.1 GCF_000691805.2 Weissella oryzae SG25
TTAATCTCTCGTTCTGCCATCACTTAACTCCTAATCCTGACTTCAAACCCACAATAAAATCATATGGCATTAATAATTCTTCACTAAACGTGTGATTTTTCATATTGTTAATGATTATTTTCAACATTGCTTCCCGCTTATCTTTAGTCGTTGTCATCTTCTACCACCTCGATTTGAATAGATCAACGTATTTGAAAACTACCTTTTCAGATAATTCGACAATATCCAAGTCATAAGTCACGCGACCGCTGTTTGTACGTGCATTTGCTTGAGCAAATTTATTCATGAATGCTGCTGCGCCATCGAAACTGTTAAACAACAATTTAGGTGTTTTTGAAAATTGATAACCATGCCAAGATTTCTTTAAAATGTACCTGTATGATTGTTCTAAATTGTCCATCGCTCTTACTGCATAAAGTTTTGCCATTACTCAACCACCTCTACTACGTTCTTAACACCTTGCTTAGAAAACGTTTTACGTAAGAAACCTGCAATTTGTTCAGCCTTGGCTTTAGAATAACTTTCAGCATATTTTTTCTCATAAACGGATCCGGTATCTACCAGTCTTCCATTCTCATCAAGAAACTCATCTATTACCCACATAAGCCCTAGTTCGCAATCATTAATCTGTACCTTGTACTTTGCCATTACTCAATCACCTCAACATCACGTTCCATAAACCAAATGGTCATATAACCAAAATCAACTAGAAATAGTTTCAAACAAAGTTCAGCAACCATATGTTCACTAACAACTTTTCCAATAGTTCCGCGTTTTACACGAGTAGTAAATTTAGTTTTGACTTGCATTACTCAACCACCTTAATTGTTTCAGGGTGCAAATATGCAGATACTAAGTTAGTTTCGTTACTAAACAACGGATGTTCTTTAGTGGAAATCGTTGCAAATACGTCAGGGTTATCAATTATTTGGAAAATGGTTCTTGCAAATGGCTCTTCCAGTTCAACCACTGGTGCATAAGTCTCGCGTAATTCCTCAATTAAGTCATTCAAATATGACTTTGCCGCAGCGTTTTTCACTAAATTTTGGTCTGAGATTGCACCTATAAATTCATCAAATGTCATTACTCAACCCCCTCACTTGGCAAGCGGAAATCATGTTGGACATACCAATTGGCTAACTGTGTTGCAACTACACCTACTTCTCTACCATGTAGATTTAAAATATCACCAAGCTGACTACCCACATATTGATATTCAAATAATGCCTCTCTAAATCTATGACCTAATACAACTAAATCATCAAAATTATCACGTTTTTCAAGCTCATTAATTCTCATGACCTACGCCCTCACAATCTTTACATCGATTAGTTTGTCAGTAGTTCGATATTCTTTTTCAATTAAATCGAGTGGTGTCCGAACCTGAGCTACCACTTGATTAAGTGTTAAATTCACCAGACAGTAGCCACCATTTTCTAAATGAGAAACTAAATATAAATTGTTGTCTTCTGCTACAAACACGTTGCCAAGTTTGTATATATCTTCCGGTGTTTGCTTCTCAACTTTATCAATTTCAACTTTCATCATTTACTCCTATCGCTTAGTAGTGACCAACTACCATAAATAACTAGTGCAGCTCCAACAATCATCATTCCAACAATCATCCAAGGATGTGTGCAAATGAACATCCAAAGCTTCCCCAACATTAGTAATCTCTCCTATCAACATCTTCAAAGTAGACCTCTTCAAGGCCGTTGTATTTTGCATCTTCCATAGCTAGAACTCCTTCTTTAACTAGTTCTCTGACAAAATCACGCTTTAAATGCTCGCTGTGAGCCCGCCAAGCTAGCTTTTCATCGTCAGTCCACGTCATTATTCTTTTACCGCTAGGCTTATAAGCTTGTTGCCAATACTTGCCGTCAGACTTACGAATAATGTAGTAATACTTATTCATCTCCAACACCGCTTTTTCTAGTACTGTATTTGCTAATCATCTTGTAAGCATTTCTCAGTTCTTTAACTAAAGGCTGGGCTTCATCAACATCCCACTTCTCATAACTGCCTAACTCTCTTAAAATTCGCAGTTTTTCTTTTTTCCAAAAGTTGTACTGTTCTTCATTACCCAAATAAAGCCCACCGTCTATATGGCCGCTACCTATACCATGTTCTTTACGGTAACGAACAGCATATTTGCTGCCATTCAGTGACCTAGCTGTATAACCCCAATCGTCAGCAATTTGTTCAACAGTTGCTCCGGCTTCTAGTTGCTCACAGAACTCTGCATATCTTTCTTCATAAGACCATTTATCTTTTCTTGGCATTTCAAAACGGGTTCACAGTCTTTTCACCCTCGACTGATAGTTTTACTAAATAATCAACACTTATTTATCGTTTAAATCTAACAATACGTTACACATTTAAAATAAACTGGGTTGAATATCTAACAACATTTTTTCTTTTGCTGCTTTGTAGAAGTCTTTTTTTATTTCAAAACCATAGGCTTCACGACCCAAACTTGCCGCAGCTCTTAGAGTCGAGCCGCTCCCAGCAACTGGATCAATTACTACATCGCCCCTATCTGTAAAGATTTCAATTAACCGTTCCAACACACCTTGCGGCTTTTGTGTCGGGTATACTTTGGGTATTTCTTTACCATCACGACCCCAACGCATCCAGTTAAAAATCATCTCGCCATTATTATTGAACTTTGGGAGCTTATCTCTATAAAGAACTGTTGCATATTCAGTTGCACCAACAACCTTCATGTTTGCTTTTAAAACTTGCGGGCTAGTATCTTTTACAAAGACCATTGGAAAAGAATGCTTAAACCCATACTTCTCACCATATGCGGCCACCATTGGCATTTGTTGAAAAGAACTAAAGACAATCATTGCTGGAGCTTTACCAGTTTCCTTTGGCTCTTTGATAAGCATTCGATTGGCAAAGTGCATAAACTCAACGATATTGAAATTCTTATCTGTATCAAAGAATTGCTTATTAGCCTTGTCACTCTCACCCTTTGTGTTATCTCCATCTACATACCATTGATTTGAGCTTG
>NZ_DF820513.1 GCF_000691805.2 Weissella oryzae SG25
TCTGACGTTGATTCGCTACCTGATTCTGAATTACTCATTGACTCTGACGTTGATTCGCTACCTGATTCTGAATTACTCATTGACTCTGATATTGAGTCACTTGTTGATTCCGAATCACTTATTACATCTGATGTTGAATTTGAGTCGCTCATTGAATCTGACATTGAGTCGCTACCTGAGATTGAATCACTTGTTGATTCCGAATCACTTATTACATCTGACGTTGAATCACTATCACTGATTGAATCACTCAATGAGTCACTGTCTGAAATTGAATCACTCAACGAATCGAATATTGAATCACTACCACTGATTGAATCACTTAATGAACCTGATGTTGAATTTGAATCACTGATTGAGTCACTGATTGAATCTGACGTTGAATCACTACCACTGATTAAATCTGACGTTGAATCACTACCACTGATTGAATCTGACGTTGAATCACTACCACTGATTGAATCTGACGTTGAATCACTGATGGATTCTGAACCGCTTATTGAGTTAGACGTTAAATCACTTCCTGATTCGGAAATTGAATCACTGATGGATCCGGAAATTGAATCACTGATGGATCCGGAAATTGAATCGCTGGTAGATTCAGAATCAGAACTAATAGCGTGACTATGAATACCAGGGCCATATATATATGCTGTATGATAATACTTATCTTGATTTAAGTCGATATAAAAAATGCCAGTATTGTTACCATTCGGTCCTTCTAAAAGAAAGTCAACTGTCTGTCCAGCTGTCATTGATGTAGTAGTCCCAGGAATATCTATGTCAGTAGCAAAATGTCCATTTGCGAGAGTAGCTTGATAGCTCACACGTTCATTTATGCCTGTAGGTGAATAGATTCTCGCATGTGCACCATATTTTGCATAATTGCCAAATTTGGTTTTGACGATATCACTGGTTTTTATTCCTACCTGTACTGTATGACCAGAGCCATCATCCAGCGTATGAAGCATTGTGTAACCTTCAAAGTTAGCTGCTTGCCTTGTATCATCCGCCGGAATCTTAACATTATTTTGTACGGCCAATATATCGTTATTACTTACTTCTTTTGTTGTATTCTGGTTTGCATTATCCGCATGGACAATCATTGGTACAGCTACTGCACCGCCAAAAGCTCCAAAAAAGCTTGTAATTGTTGCATAAACCCAAGATTTATTTGACTTGTAAGCTTTGTGCCGCTCTTTAGGTTCTGAATTCTGTAACCTTTTAATAAGATTTTTCTTCGACATTATATTTTCTTTCTCACCCTTTTTAATAAAATCATTTAGCAATAAATTTATTCAAAGTAAGAAAGGCCTACGGTCCATTAATTAATGTGCTCGTTGCTCGTTGCTCGTTGCTCGTTGCTCGTTGCTCGTTGCTCAAGTGTCTATCCCCACTCCATTTATGACAAGAATTTTTTCAAAATTTATGTAAATCATTATATTCATGAATATTAAATAATACTCTTTAAAATCAAAATCTATTTTAGTTAATAATTTAACTATCTCAAGTATTATATTAGATGCAATTATTAAATTCAATTATTTACCACCACAAGTTATAAAAATGGACTAAAAATATTCATATCTCTCAAAAATTTCAATTCTTAAATATAACTGAAACTGATGCCTATATATTGAATATTTTTCTAAACTTATGAACTGAAAGAAAAATACTGCATAAAAAAAACAGCTACCCTTGGCAACTGGCATAGGATTTATCCCATAAAATAAATGATTATTCTTTTATCACCATGATCAAAAACAAAGCCGACTTTTTCTTTAGTCGCAACATTCGTTGACAGCTCGACTTCTTGATTAAAGGGTAAGACTATGATTGGATCTATATTAATTTAGTGGACAGTTTTTTGTTTCATTTTTATTATTTATGTAGACACAAAACCGGGAGGTTTTTATGGGAACTTATAATCGTTATGACGATGAATTCAAGCAAAACTTAGTTAATTTACATAACTCTGGCAAAACACTAGCTCAACTGACTAAAGAGTATGGCGTTTCTTCTTCAGCTCTATCTAAATGGGTTCGTCAATTCTCTGAAGTAAAGCTAGATGATAACCAGGTTCTTACTGCTCAACAAGTTAAAAGGCTCCAGAAACGTAATGCCCTGCTTGAAGAAGAAAACTTAATATTAAAAAAAGCCATTGCCATATTCACGCCTCACGACTAGATCGTTTAAATGCAATTCATTCTTTACGTTTCGAACACTCAATCGTTACTCTTTGTCGTGTTTTAAACATCAATCGAAGTACTTACTATAAGCATTTCAACGGTAAAGTTGCTCCTAGAGTTCTTGAAAATCAGAAACTAAGAAAATTAATTTTTGATATCTACCATCAAACTGATTTTCGCATTGGTTCTAATAAGATGACTCACATTTTGAATAATGAATATGGCTATAACATTTCTGCTGGACGCGTATACCGACTTATGAAATCTATGAATCTACCCCAAATGAGTACTGCTAAGCCGAAATTTCGATATCAGAAAATCATTGAAGACCAACAATTTCCTAATATTATTAATCGACAGTTTTCTTCTTCTAAACCTAATCAAAAA
>NZ_DF820514.1 GCF_000691805.2 Weissella oryzae SG25
CTAAACAAGTTGCTGGAGTTATTAGCCCTGAAAGTGCAACCAATAAAGGCATGACTTACTTATCTGAAAATGAAGCCATTGTGACAGTAGCCAGTGATGGAACTATCACAGCGGTAGCGGTTGGGACAGTTAATGTAGTCGTAACAACTACCGACGGTAACTTCACTGATAAGACAGCCGTTACAGTAGCAGAATAAGGATAATCGACGATAGCGAAACTATCCAAATGGGGTGAAAGGCCCTTTTTTACATAAAGGAGAAATTAAATGACCGAAAGTTTTGTATTGAAGGCAACAGAAAAAGTATTCAGTGATGAGCCTAACATGCGATTAGTTACAACTAATAAGATGTATCGCCGCACTATTAAATATCAACGCGATATGGCAAAGTTGCGGCTTGTTGACGCCAAGCATCAACAAGCAATTACAAAGTACTATCGTGATATTACGCAATTGCAAGATGAAATTGATCGCTTAAGTGATTTAGATAATTCAGGAGAAGATACTGTTAAGCAGATTGCTAATTTAAGAGAGGCGATGAACGCAAAGCAAGACCCTACATTAGATGAAGAGTATATTTTACAAACTTTTGATGCAGGCATTGATCGTTTTGACTTGAATTTAGAATTTTTGAATGACATCTTGGGCGACACTCTATCAGACAAGCAAATTAAAGAACTGAATGAGGCCAGTGGTACACCAATCCAGGAATTGGCAGATGAAATTACAAATCGAGTATTGAATGTTCCTGATGAACCTGTTGATGAAGAAGCTAGTGAGGATATTAGTGAAGAAGAGGGTTTAAAAGATTAGTTCGTTCGTATCATTTTTGGGATAACTTATTGCAAGATATTGATTATAACGAGCAACAAGCATTTTATCATTTGCATATAACTCCATTAGAGTATGAAAAGCAACCCTATTATCGAATGGCAGAAGTTCTATCTGCTCAGTCAATGGATGACAGGCCTTTGAGTGGTCATGACTTTATGAATCAAATGGGCTTAAGTGTAGATGGTGATAAAAAGACGATGACTAAGTAATTTTTTTAGGAAAGGAGGAAAACATGAAAACAATCACCAACGAAATGGCGACTAATTTAACACTTGATATTAGTAGTGCGCAAAGTTCGCTTAGAGAACTCACACGTGATGTAAATACAACAACTCGTGAATGGAAAGCTGTTGAACGTGAGATGAGTGCTGCTGGTGATACTGCTGGAGCGGTTGGAGCTAGACTGCAAGGACTGAATAACAGTATTGAATCCCAACAAAACAAGATTAACGGTCTGAAAGCGGCGATTGCAGATACTAATACTGATACCAAAAAAGGTGCTGAATTGTATAGCTACTTACAGGGACAGTTAGCTTCTGCTGAACGCAAACTAGGTTCTTTTAATGGTCAGCAACAACGTGCTCAAGAGATTAACAAGTATTATCAATCTGGACTAGCAGATATTAATCAAGCTCTACAAAAGAATAACGATATTTCGACAATTCGAGTTCAACGACTTCAAGAAGAAGGCAGAGAACAAGCGGCTGTTAGGGTTCATATTGAGAATTTAAAAAATTCACAGTCAAGTTATAATGATATCTTGAAAATCCAACAAAAAGAATTAGTGGAGACCGCCGCAGCCAACGGTAAAAATTCTGATGAATATCATAAAGCAGCAATGCGAGTTGAAGAAACACGTTTAAACATAGCAAAAACTAATAGCGAACTACAACGTTACCAGTCCGGTATAAATAGTGGTAAAAATGCAATCAAGAGCCTAAATGACGATTTGGCACGTAATAACGACCTTTATAAAAGCAATGTGGAGCGTTTACAGCTTGGAGGCAGAGAACAAGAAGCTTCGAAGGTTAAATTGGCTGGTTTGCATCAAGCATATGAGACACAAAATAAAGCAATTAATGAGCAACGCCAACAATTAGAACGACTAAAGAACTCACAAAAGGCTACTAATTCAGAATATCAAGACCAACGCTTGGAATTGGCGAAAAGTGAGGCATCAGCCGCCAGTTATCGGAAAGAAATTTATGCCACACAAAAACAAGTCGATCGACTAAATCCATATGGATTTTCGAAACTTGGAGAAGGTATGAATGGTCTTTACAAAACTTCTGGAAAAGTTACTGATGGAATGGCACGCGGTTTTCAGAATGTTAAAAATAACGCTGTTTCTGCTTCTATTGGAATTGGTTTAGTTGGTGCAGCATCAGTCAAAGGTGCGCAAATGGCTTCTGAGCTTGAAAACCAATATAAAACGACCTTTAACTTGTTAATCACTGGCGGTGAAAAAGCTTCAGAAGCTCAACGAAACGTTAATAAAATGCAGGCTGATGGTAAAAAAATGTCTGTAGAGTATGGTGTATCTCAGTCTAAAATTGCTGATGGCTATCAAGAATTAGTAAAACGTGGTTATTCATCTGAACAAGCATTAGGAGCTATGAAGTCAATGTTGCAGGCTTCTGTTGCATCAGGTGATGATTTTACAGATGTTGTGCACAATTCAACTGCTGCTCTTGAATCATTTGGGCTTAAGAGTGATTC
>NZ_DF820515.1 GCF_000691805.2 Weissella oryzae SG25
AATGTTGCAGGCTTCTGTTGCATCAGGTGATGATTTTACAGATGTTGTGCACAATTCAACTGCTGCTCTTGAATCATTTGGGCTTAAGAGTGATTCGGTGGCTGGCATGACTAAGAACACCAAGAAAACCGTAAACGAAATGGCATATGCTGCTGATGCGACTGCCACAGACTTTCAATCTTTAGGAAAGGCTATGGAGTACGTTGGAGCTACTGCTCATACGTCAGGTATCTCAATGGCAGAAACTTCTGCTGGTATTGGTGTTCTATCTAACCGTGGTTTAGAGGCTGATAAGGCTGGTACTGGAATGCGGAAAGTTATTAATAGTTTGTCAACCGCTATTAATGACATGGGTGGAAGTAGTAAGAGTACTGATGACAAGGTAAAAAGTTTGCAAGCTAACCTTGAGAAACAAACGCTTGCTTTACAGCAGAATGAGGCTAAATTACAGAGTAATACTGGTAATCGAGCTGCAACACAACGGGCTATCGATAGACAAAAACTAAGTATTCAACAACTTAATGAAAAAATAGCTGATGTTAAGAGTGCACCCAAAGCACAAGATATGCTGACTAATTTAGGTATCAAGCAAAGTGAATTAGTTGATGCTAAAGGAAATATGAAGTCTATTGCTACTGTTATGGGTGTATTGAACGAACACACAAAGAACATGAGTACTGTTGACAAAAATGTCGTGTTTAATGCTTTATTCGGTACCACTGGTCAACAGGCCGGAATAATTTTGTCTGAAAATTCTAAACAGTTAGAAGAATTAACAAAGCGAGTTAAAAATTCCGCTGACGGTCAAGGATATGTAGCCGAACTTTCTAAAAAGAATATGCAGTCTGTTAAAAATGAATTGAAGCAATTCAAGATGGCAGGAGAAGCTGCGATTATTATGATAGGTAAACAGATGTTGCCTGTCTTAAGCGAAGCTGCAACTGGTATGGCAAAAGCTTTTGATTCAAAAGAAGGTCAACGTGGCCTAGAATTGCTGGCTAAGGGCGTGGGCGGCTTATTTGGTGTAATCACAAACGGTATTGAATTTATGGGTCGCCACACTACCGAAGTGAAAATATTTGCAGCTGCATTAGGAAGTTTGTGGGCTGTTAAAAAAGTTGGTGACTTTATAGGTATGGTTAAATCAGCCAAGACTGCGTTAATGGAGTTACAAGCTGTGAATATGTTTATGACTAACGGAGCATCTATTGGTCCACTGGCTAAGGGAGGCAGAGTTGCTAAAACTGTCAGTGCAGCATCGACAGCAAGTGAACTTGCAACAACAGGAGAAAGTATAGCTAGTGAGTCACTATCAATGACTCGACTTGAACGCACAGTAGTACCTACTCTTGGTAAAACGTTGATGAAGACCGCCACTGCGGGAGTGGCTGGTGGAGTTCTAAACGGACTATCAGAAGCTGGTAGCAACAAACCAATGGCTGAAAAAGTTGGCGGTACTATGGGGGGATTTGTTGGTTCGGCAGCCGGATTTGCCTTAGGTGGACCCTTAGGTGCAATAATTGGTGGGACTGTTGGTCCAAAAGCTGGTGAATTATTAGGCGCAACAATTCAGAAAGCACTTAATAGAAAGCCTGTTAAACCAAAAATTACATTTGAAACTCAAAACTCAGACATGAGAAAGCTAGACAAGTCTTATCAAAGCTTTATTAGCCAGCTAAATACATCTATTGTGATGTCCCCTAAGCTTGATAACAGTGGTGTCGAGAAGGATAAGAAGTCCGTAGAAAAAGCTTATAAAGAAATGGGTAAGGCCGTTGATCAATATTACACTAAAAAGCAAAAGGATTCTAAAAAGGATTTGGATGTTCTAGTTAAAAATGGCTTGCTTTCACAAGAACAAGAAGATAATTTGCTTAAAAAGAGTAACAGTAACAACAAAAAAGCGAAAAAGTCTAAGAAAGATATCTTAGACAAAATGCAAAAAGATAGTTCTGATTACTATAAAAAACTAAAGACCATTAATGATGGTGGTAATTCTACGCTACAAGATTTGGAAGCTAAATATGGTAAAAAGTCTAAAAAATATCGAGACGAGCAAAATAAAGAGCGAGAATCAGCAAACAAAAAATATCAAAAACAAATGATTTCTGACGAAACCAAGTTTGGAAATGATATGAGTAAGGCCACCCGAGCTGCAAGTGTTAAGCAAC
>NZ_DF820516.1 GCF_000691805.2 Weissella oryzae SG25
AAAAAGAAGCTTGTACAAGCAGTTAATGCCGAAAACATGTCAATTGATAGTAAAAAAATACCAGTTATTTATTGACATTGTGAAAAAAGGCAAAACAAAAAGAGCATTAGAAACCTGAGTAATTGGAGTAGGTGGTAACTAATGCTCTTTTCGTATGGTGGTATACAAATATTAGTCTAGCATGAATTTTAAAAGTGTGTAAGCAAAAATTTTTACTATAATAGATTAAATTTATAAAAAAAGCATTGGTGTGACCTGACATTGTACAATACAGGTTACCAATGCTTACTGTGGATGTTATTTTAGGAGTAACTTAAATAACAATATTATTGTAACAAAAGTCAGAAGACTGTTAAAGATAAAAATTCAAGAAGTTTTGGTCAATTAATTGAGAACAAGCATTATAATATTTTTTATTGTGATATATTTATGTATGCTTATTACAACTAAGAATCAAGAGCAAAATAAAAAAAGCACTAACATAACTAGAACAGAAGAGGACAAGTTATATTAGTGCTTTTTAAGTGTTAAACACTGCTAAAAAATAAAAGTGTAGAAAGGTTATAAAAATATTATAGCAGGAGATTTCATTTATGGAAAGTAAGAATAAGGAGAGAAAGTCTCATGTGAGACGACCACATGTCAGCGAGAGTGAAAGAGTCATGCTTGAATACTTGTGGAATGTTGAACAACTTTCACAAAGTGAAATTAGTAAACGGCTTAATCGGGCTCAATCAGTTATATCGAGAGAATTATATTCAGGTAATGTTTTAGATTTTAGTCATTTAAGCAGACCCGAATTATTGCGATTACCAATTCATGCCCGTATTAAGTATTCGGCGACCCGCGGGCAATTTAACGCAACTAAAAAGTCGTTTAGATTTGGGCAAGGCAACAAACTTACGCCAGAATTAAAGAAACTCATTGAGCACTGGATAAATGACGAAAAATGGACGCCCGAAGAGATTTCCGCTCGTATTGAAGATGTGAATGTATCCGCTTCTACTATCCGTAATTGGGCTAATCGACATGAACTTGATATTAAAATAAAAAAATATCACACAAATAATCGTAATGAACGTCATCGACAAAATACTATTCGTGAAAAAGAGGCAGAAATAGCACGTTTACGAAGTAAATTGCGAGAAAATGGTGAATTAGTAAGGCATTCAATTTATGAACGGCCTGAAACAATTAATTCACGTTCACGTTTTGGACATTGGGAAATTGATTTAGTCTTACCAGCTAAGAATAGAGACGGTATGTGGACAGATAAAAGCGCAATTATGACAATTGTAGAACGTAAAACTCGTTTTTTAGCTATGTATAAAATTAAGAGCAAACGTTCAGACGACGTGATAGCTGGTTTTGATAAGTTTTTAAGTGAATATGGCAATTTAGTACGTACCATTACAGCTGATAACGGTATCGAATTTGTGTCTTGGGACTTTTTAGAGCATGTACAAAAGGAAAAGAATATAAAAATTTACTATGCTACACCGTCCTCGCCACAACAACGTGGTAGTAATGAGTTTAAGAACAGAAACTTGCGCAAGTATCTACCTAAGGGACAAACATTCTATCAAATATCACAAGCTAAACTTAACGACATTATGGATAAGATTAATCGTAAGCCAATGTTGCAAGCTCTAAATGGACGTAGTCCAATTGAACTGTTTGAAAAAGAATACAGAAAACTCGAAAATAATAAACGTGCTTATAGTAAACGTAAGCTTATTAGCAACCACGTTGATAATAATGAGATTATGACAAAAGATAACACAGATATTTTGGGTCATGAAAATTAAATGATATTACATAAATAGTGTAAAAAAGCTGACTTTGAAAGTAAGTCAGCTTTTTTAGTTGATAAGATCAGTTTTTTTGAAACATTTATGTTAAAATACAGGTTAATAAGTATCTTAGTTCAAAGAAAAAGCGTGTCGTGTTTGTGTGTCTATAAGTTGATAAGAAAGCTATATTAAAAATATTTCCTTATGCTTCTGTTACACAAATGCAAAATTGGGTGTTTATGTAACAGGCGTTTTACAAAAGTATTCCTAGTTCGTAACAGATGTGCATTTGGGGTTGCA
>NZ_DF820517.1 GCF_000691805.2 Weissella oryzae SG25
CCTTAAATAGTTTGAAAAGGACAGTTAATGATTATCTAAATCAAATGATAAATAATAAAAATAACAGTGACAAAATTACTAGTGGTATTTCTGGAGATATTCAAAAAACATTGAACAATGGGATTATTTGGGATTGGAGGGGAAATGATGAACAAACTACCTAGTCGGCCGGAAATTCAACCTACAATCGATAAATTTGGAATTAATAAGGATTATGGATTGTGGGCAACCGTCTCCAATAAATTACGCTCATTTGTAGACCCAGCTGGTATTCATCTAACACCATCTGATTTTAGTGACCTATATTTACCAGCAATTCTATTTGTTGATGAAAAAGGTACGCAACATGAGTTTAGTTTGAATTCAAAAAATCAGTTATTAATTGATGACAAAGTAATGATTGACTTGTCAGAATTTTATACTAAGGCACAAGTTGATGAACTACTTAAAGAAGCAACTATATTAACTTCTCCAAATGGCACTAAATATCAAATAAGCATTAACGATAATGGAGAAATTGTTACTACTAAGGAGGTGTAATGGTTGGATAAAAAATTGGTAAGCAATAATATTAATAACCTCATTAGCTTAGTTAATAACGTAAATCAAGATTTACAAGAAATGATGGTTATCGGAGAAATTCCTAAGTTCCAAAATATAACGTTAAACAATGAATATAATTTAAAGGCCTATCAAGAAATTGATGAGGCCTTTAATTTTGCTATAAAAGTTATTAATACACTCGTTGAAATCTCTTGGAAATTAAAAGTTAAAAATATTACTACTGGAGAATCGGTAGAAAAGCTCAAGTCTTTTAGACTAGATAACGTCCAAGAAAAGCAAGTTGAGAAACTTATTAGTGGCAAACTTTCAGAATTCAAAAGCAAGTTTGATGAGGCTTATGAATTGCTGATTATTTATGGATATGTAGAAGAAAGGAAGTAATATGTTAACAGCAAATACGGTAGGCAGGTTCGTCATTGTTAATACACTGTTAAATACAACAGATGTAACTTTGATTGACCAATTAAATGGCCGCCAAGGTGACAATGGCCGAGAAATATTCTTTTGGCTGAAGAAGGGTGATTTACCTTTTAATATTTCAAACAAAGACGTCAAGATTACAGTTAAAGATGCAGGAGGTAAAGTTAAACAAATTTCCGGTATTAAAGATGTTATTAAGGCTGATGCCGGTCAGTTTTCAATGATTATTCCAAGTGAAATGTATCAAGCAGCGGGGGATATTCAAGAGGGTTATATCAGTGTGATTGATACTGATGGGACAGTTATTTCAAGTATTCCGATTATGTTTAACGTTCTATCTAACAACATTATTATCACTTCAAATCCATCTAGTGATTACATCGATACAATTGAGAAGGTAATTAATGAAGCAAAGGCTAAATTAGCAAATATTAGTGACACCTTACAGATGCAACAAGCTGCATATGATGCTTTAAAAGTTTCCTTAACGGCGATTATCCAGCAAATCAATGATAAGCAAGTAGCTATTTTGAATGGTGACAATGATTTTAGTGGTGCTAATACGTTTACTCAACCAATTAAAGCTGGTTTGGCAACTCGTTTAGCAACCTTTACTGATTTAGCGAATGTGGCTAAAGATACGATCAAGTATGCTGGTAATTGGTCAATTAGCAACGTAGTTATTGGAAATTCGCCAATTAGTGGGCAATATACTTTAGATGTAGAACCCGGTTATGATAGTCAATCAGGCCACTTAACAATTCATGATTTAGGTTCTAATACTGAGCTTTATGCAAGTGTTGATAAGGGAATAATCAAAGCCTGGAAACGAGTGTCAGGGGATTTAGTGGCAACACTTATTCCAGCTAAGGCAGACCTAAATGATTACACAGTACCGGGTATTTATGATAGTGGCGAAAATGCCGCAACAATTCTAAACGGGATTACTAACCCTAGTACCGAAATCGGTCATGATTTTATTTTGACTGTTACAGCTGATGCTAAAGGAACAACGATTCAACAGGACTTAAAAACCTATACAGGTTGGGCATTCACTCGGACGATTTATCAAGGTCAAGCAACGGTTTGGACGGC
>NZ_DF820518.1 GCF_000691805.2 Weissella oryzae SG25
AATGTTGCAGGCTTCTGTTGCATCAGGTGATGATTTTACAGATGTTGTGCACAATTCAACTGCTGCTCTTGAATCATTTGGGCTTAAGAGTGATTCTGTTGCTGGAATGACTAAAAATACCAAGAAAGCCGTAAATGAAATGGCGTATGCTGCTGATGCAACGGCGACCGACTTTCAGTCTATGGGAACAGCTATGGAGTATGTAGGAGCCACTGCACATCAGTCTGGGTTAGATATGTCTGAAACAGCTTCAGCAATTGGTGTTTTGAGCAATAATGGTCTCGAAGCGGATAAAGCTGGTACTGGATTACGTAAAGTTATTTCATCATTACAATCACCTACGATAGCAGCTAGTGAAGCCTTACAAGGTATTGGATTGTCTACAAAGGACTTCGTTGATAAGAGCGGAAAAATGAAGTCGATGACTGAAATTTTTGGCTTATTAAATGAGCATACACAAGGAATGAGTCAATTCAAGCAAGGTCAGTTGTTCCATACATTATTTGGAGCTACTGGGCAACAAGCCGGGGCAATTCTTTCGGAAAATGCTGACGCATTGGGAAAGCTAAATGATAAAGTTAAAGAATCATCTGATGGACAAGGCTATGTAGCTAAGTTGTCAGCAAAGAACATGCAGTCAGTTAAAAATGAATTGAAGCAATTTCAAATGGCCGGAGAAGCGGCAATTATGATGATAGGTAAAGAAATGTTGCCTGTCTTAAGTGAAGCTGCAACTGGCATGGCAAGAGCTTTTGATTCAAAGGAAGGCCAACGTGGCCTAGAATTACTAGCTAAGGGCGTAAGTGGCTTGTTTGGTGTAATTACAAATGGTATTGAATTTATGGGTCGTCATACAAACGAAGTGAAAATATTTGCGGCTGCATTAGGAAGTTTGTGGGCTGTTAAAAAAGTTGGCGACTTTATTGGCATGGTTAAGTCAGCTAAAACTGCCTTGATGGAGTTACAAGCTGTCAATATGTTTATGACTAATGGAGCATCTATTGGCCCTCTAGCAAGAGGAGGCAAGGTTGCTAAAACTGTCAGCGCGGCATCAACAGCAAGTGAACTTGCAACAACAGGAGAAAGTATAGCTAGTGAGTCACTATCAATGACTCGACTTGAACGCACAGTAGTACCTACTCTTGGTAAAACGTTGATGAAGACCGCCACTGCGGGAGTGGCTGGTGGAGTTCTAAACGGACTATCAGAAGCTGGTAGCAACAAACCAATGGCTGAAAAAGTTGGCGGTACTATGGGGGGATTTGTTGGTTCAGCTGCCGGATTTGCCTTAGGTGGACCCTTAGGCGCAATTATTGGTGGGACTGTTGGTCCAAAAGCTGGTGAATTATTAGGAGCAGCAATTCAGAAGGCGCTTAATGGGAAACCAGTTAAACCAAAAATCACATTTGAAACCCAAAATTCAGATATGAGAAAGTTGGACAAATCTTATCAAAGCTTTATTAGCCAACTAAATACATCAATTGTAATGTCTCCCAAGCTTGATAACAGCGGTGTCGAGAAAGACAGGAAGTCTGTAGAAAAAGCCTATAAGGAAATGGGCAAGGCAGTTGATCAATATTACGCTAAAAAGCAAAAAGATTCTAAAAATGATTTGGATGTTCTTGTTAAAAACGGTTTGCTTTCACAAAAACAAGAAGATGACCTACTGAAAAAGAGCGAAACAAACAACAAGAAAGCGAAAAAGTCTAAGAAAGAAAACTTAGACAAAATGCAAAACGATAGTTCTAATTACTATAAAAAGTTAAAGACAATTAATGATGGTGGTAATTCTACATTACAAGCTTTGGAAGCTAAATATGGTAAAAAGTCTAAAAAATACCGAGACGAACAAAATAAAGAACGAGAAGCAGCAAACAAAAAATATCAAAAACAAATGATTTCTGACGAAACCAAGTTTGGAAATGATATGAGTAAGGCCACCCGAGCTGCAAGTGTTAAGCAAC
>NZ_DF820519.1 GCF_000691805.2 Weissella oryzae SG25
ACTTAATCTGTCGTTGTGCCATTACTTAACTCCTAACGCTTTCTGTTGTTCAATCATCACATCTGCTAAATCGTTCTCACGGCTGCTAGCTTGTAGAATTTCAAACGTTCTTTTGGTTAATGAAACTCTAAATTCCCGCTTCTGTTTAGTCGTGGCCATCTTCTACCACCTCAATTTTCATAACTTACTCCTATCACTTAATAGCAACCAACTACCATAAATAACTAATGCCGCTCCAACAATCATCATTCCAACAATCATCCAAGGATGTGCACAGATAAATAACCAAATTTGCCACCGCATCAGTAATCTCTCCTATCAACGTCTTCAAAGTAGACCTCTTCGAGACCGTTGTATTTTGCATCTTCCATTGTTAAAACTCCTTCTTTGAATAACTCTCTAACAAACCACCGCTTTAACTGTGGGCTCTGTGCTCGCCAAGCTAGCTGTTGGTTATCAGTCCATGTCATTATTCTTTTACCGCTAGGCTCATAAGCTTGTTGCCAAAACTTGCCGTCAGACTTACGAATAATGTAGTAATACTTATTCATCTCCAACACCGCTTTTTCTAGTGCTGTATTTGCTAATCATCTTGTAAGCATTTCTCAGTTCTTTAACTAAAGGCTGAGCTTCATCAACATCCCACTTCTCATAACTGCCTAACTCTCTTAAAATTCGCATTTTTTCTTTTTTCCAAAAGTTGTACTGTTCTTCATTACCCAAATAAAGCCCACCGTCTATATGGCCGCTACCTATACCATGTTCTTTACGGTAACGAACAGCATATTTGCTGCCATTTAGCGACCTAGCTGTATAACCCCAATCGTCAGCAATTTGTTCAACAGTTGCTCCGGCTTCTAGTTGCTCACAGAACTCTGCATATCTTTCTTCATAAGACCATTTATTTTTTCTAGGCATTTTTAAACGGGTTCACAGTCTTCTCACCCTCGACTGATAGTTTTACTAAATAATCAGCGTCCGTTTCACGTTTAAATCTAACAATACATTACACATTTAAAATAAACTGGGTTGAATATCCAACAACATTTTTTCTTTTGCTGCTTTGTAGAAATCTTTTTTTATTTCAAAACCATAGGCTTCACGACCCAAACTTGCCGCAGCTCTTAGAGTCGATCCGCTCCCAGCAACTGGATCAATTACTACATCGCCCCTGTCTGTAAAGATTTCAATTAACCGTTCCAACACACCTTGCGGCTTTTGTGTCGGGTGTACTTTGGGTATTTCTTTACCATCACGACCCCAACGCATCCAGTTAAAAATCATCTCGCCATTATTATTGAACTTTGGGAGCTTATCTCTATAAAGAACTGTTGCGTATTCAGTTGCACCAACAACCTTCATGTTTGCTTTTAAAACTTGCGGGCTAGTATCTTTTACAAAGACCATTGGAAAAGAATGCTTAAACCCATACTTCTCACCATATGCGGCCACCATCGGCATTTGTTGAAAAGAACTAAAGACAATCATTGCTGGGGCTTTACCAGTTTCCTTTGGCTCTTTAATAAGCATTCGATTGGCAAAGTGCATAAACTCAACGATATTGAAATTCTTATCTGTATCAAAGAATTGCTTATTAGCCTTGTCACTCTCACCCTTTGTGTTATCTCCATCTACATACCATTGATTTGAGCTTGCATACGCATTATTTCCCAAGTTATATGGGATATCCGCAATTAATAGTTGCGCTCTGGGTAACTGATATGATTTGAAATTCTGAAAATTATCGTTGTACAATTCAACTTTCACTTCGATTAACCAGTCCTTTAACATCTTCTTTAGTGCCTTGTTCTAATTCAATTACATCAACAACAATGCATGGTTTATCACTGTAGAGCTTCTTGGCTACAATCTCGACAATCTGATTATCATCATGCCAAAAGACACCGTTTAAACCATCTTCAAATGCCTTCAAGTAATTTGATAAATCCGGCTTTTTAACTGG
>NZ_DF820520.1 GCF_000691805.2 Weissella oryzae SG25
AAAACATTTGCGAAGTCAATTCGCTAATAATAAATTCGTTTAACATTGGTTAAACACAACAAATATTTGAGTTATACTCAAACTTTTCAAAATGAGAGTTTGATCCTGGCTCAGGATGAACGCTGGCGGCGTGCCTAATACATGCAAGTCGAACGCTGATTATTGAAAGCTTGCTTTTAATATGATGAGTGGCGAACGGGTGAGTAACACGTGGGAAACCTACCTCTTAGCAGGGGATAACATTTGGAAACAGATGCTAATACCGTATAAAAGTTAAAACCGCATGGTTTTAATTTAAAAGATGGTTCTGCTATCACTAAGAGATGGTCCCGCGGTGCATTAGCTAGATGGTGAGGTAACGGCTCACCATGGCCATGATGCATAGCCGAGTTGAGAGACTGATCGGCCACAATGGGACTGAGACACGGCCCATACTCCTACGGGAGGCAGCAGTAGGGAATCTTCCACAATGGGCGCAAGCCTGATGGAGCAACGCCGCGTGTGTGATGAAGGGTTTCGGCTCGTAAAGCACTGTTGTAAGAGAAGAATGACGTTGAGAGTAACTGTTCAACGTGTGACGGTATCTTACCAGAAAGGGACGGCTAAATACGTGCCAGCAGCCGCGGTAATACGTATGTCCCAAGCGTTATCCGGATTTATTGGGCGTAAAGCGAGCGCAGACGGTTATTTAAGTCTGAAGTGAAAGCCCTCAGCTCAACTGAGGAATTGCTTTGGAAACTGGATGACTTGAGTGCAGTAGAGGAAAGTGGAACTCCATGTGTAGCGGTGGAATGCGTAGATATATGGAAGAACACCAGTGGCGAAGGCGGCTTTCTGGACTGTAACTGACGTTGAGGCTCGAAAGTGTGGGTAGCAAACAGGATTAGATACCCTGGTAGTCCACACCGTAAACGATGAGTGCTAGGTGTTTGGGGGTTTCCGCCCCTAAGTGCCGCAGCTAACGCATTAAGCACTCCGCCTGGGGAGTACGACCGCAAGGTTGAAACTCAAAGGAATTGACGGGGACCCGCACAAGCGGTGGAGCATGTGGTTTAATTCGAAGCAACGCGAAGAACCTTACCAGGTCTTGACATCCCTTGACAACTCTAGAGATAGAGTGTTCCCTTCGGGGACAAGGTGACAGGTGGTGCATGGTTGTCGTCAGCTCGTGTCGTGAGATGTTGGGTTAAGTCCCGCAACGAGCGCAACCCTTATTGTTAGTTGCCAGCATTTAGTTGGGCACTCTAGCAAGACTGCCGGTGACAAACCGGAGGAAGGCGGGGATGACGTCAAATCATCATGCCCCTTATGACCTGGGCTACACACGTGCTACAATGGCGTATACAACGAGTTGCCAACCCGCGAGGGTGAGCTAATCTCTTAAAGTACGTCTCAGTTCGGATTGTAGGCTGCAACTCGCCTACATGAAGTCGGAATCGCTAGTAATCGCGGATCAGCACGCCGCGGTGAATACGTTCCCGGGTCTTGTACACACCGCCCGTCACACCATGAGAGTTTGTAACACCCAAAGCCGGTGGGGTAACCTTTTAGGAGCCAGCCGTCTAAGGTGGGACAGATGATTAGGGTGAAGTCGTAACAAGGTAGCCGTAGGAGAACCTGCGGCTGGATCACCTCCTTTCTAAGGAAAATCGGAA
>NZ_DF820521.1 GCF_000691805.2 Weissella oryzae SG25
AGCTAAATCTATTTCAATGTTGACGGATACACAGCGAGGTGATGAAATTCGCGATTACTTCATCAGAGTAGAGGAAGCATTTAACTCACCAGAAATGATGATGGCACGAGCTGTTAAGTACGCCGACAGTCAATTGCTAGGTTATCAAGAAAGAGTACGAATGCTTGAAGCTGATAATGCAGTTATGAAGCCTAAAGCAATCTTTGCTGATGCCGTGAATGTTAGCCATCAGACAATTTTAGTTGGTGATTTAGCTAAGCTGATTTCTCAAAATGGCGTACAAATTGGTCAAAATCGACCGTTTGGTTGGCTACGAGATAATGGATATCTTCATAAACAAGGTAGCCAGTATAACCGGCCTACACAACGGTACATTGACCAAGGACTTTTTAAAGTTAAGGAAAGCTCACATGCCAATCCAGACGGTTCTGTGAAACTAACGTTCACAACTAAGGTCACTGGCAAAGGCCAGCAATACTTTGTTAATAAGTTTTTACAAAGGGCTTTGTTAAATAACTAATTTATTGGCAATGAAATTCTTATCACTGATGTAAATAAAACTAATCGACCCCCATCGACAGTGATAAGAATTTTAAAGGAGGTGATGTAATTGTCAGTTCTAAGTCAGATTGTTTCAGCCATTAAAGAGCTGACAGAATCGGTTAACAAAATGAATAGTAAAAGCCCTTGGCTTAATCAGAAACAAGCTTATGAGCGCATTGGAATTAGTCAGAATTCATTTAAGTCACTAGTAGAGAATGGCGTAATTCCTAAACACACTTTGGACAAATATGGCATGGCAATCACTAGGTATCACTCAGATGAAATAGATAATTGGCTATTAAAACAAAAGTAAGGAGGCGAGGACATGTATTACGTAATAACATTTGATGATTTAAAACTGCTCTTGGGTTTTGCGGCACTGATTTTAGCAACAGGAGGAGCATTAATTGGGTTCGTTAATCTAGTTCATTTTTTATGCAAAAAAAGCACGTCAATGGCCGCCACCACTAACGTGCAAAATCAATAAATTTTGGAAGAAATTTACCTCTTGATTTTATCACTTGAGGTAAATCATCGCAAAACATATAGGAGTTAATCATGTCAGATATTCAAGAAGCAATCTCAACACTGAATAATTTATTGATAAGCGCAGAAAGCGCTAAAACATTAACATTTTTTCTAGAGGGGGTTAATGAATTAAATGCTGAAGTAGTATCAAAAATCGAAACTACTCAGACGAATGAAATTGTTTTATTAACTGCATTACTAAGTGAAGCTCAATCAAAAGTTCAGCAAGAACAGCTTTATTATGTACTTTCACCAGTTGATAAGCGAGATGTTTTAAATGATGAAACGCTTGGTTTGGCCTTTCAGGAAAGATGGTTTAATTTTGGAACTCGTTTAGAGGATAGCCGTCATAAGACTCGCTTCACCCAATCAGAGCTAGATAATCTACAAAGTAAGTTACCAGGCTTAAACATTGAAGCGCTAAAAGTGCGAGTGGAGGACTATGACAATGAACATGCTTGATGGTCAGCTCGACCCAGCAGAATTTCAAACGTTTACTTTATCGGATGGTACCGAGGTAC
>NZ_DF820522.1 GCF_000691805.2 Weissella oryzae SG25
CATCAATTAAAAAGCCGCTAGCATTCTTAATAGAAACCACGGCTGTATCATCTGACGTATTCAATTGTTTACCGTTCTTAATAAGTTCAAAGATAAATATTGATTCAGTGTCACTAAGCTTGTTTACAGGTGTTGCTGAATACCTAACTCGCTTGTTTGTTCCAACTTCCACCACTCTCACCACCTTTCATTGCAAAATAAAAAGGCAACAATCTAGTGATTGCTACCTGTAATTTGACGGGTCCGACTTAGCACCTTGTTTCAAAGTGCTAGACGGGACCACCCAATATGTAAAATTAATTAAAGCTGAACGCTAACGTTTTCGCGCTTGTCGTACACATCCACATACAGTTGATTCTTATCACCGTTGTATGAGAACTCTAGATACATACCGTTTTGTGGAACGCCTACAACAGCCTTGTTGTTTTGAAGATTCTTAACCATCCATGAAACAAATATATCTGATTCAGAAAGTTCAATACCTTGTTTCTTAAAATATTCAATTGTCTTATCAATGATGAGCGCATTAAATTCAACGTTATTCATTCTAAGCCCCCTTTACTTTGAACGTGCAGCTACAACTACCCAGTCGTTGGCCAGCATGTCTGTTTGACTAGCCAACCAGGGCACTAATGACTTAGGCGACTCATCATTATCTGTAATAAGCCCAGTTGTATTGATATAGATGAACTCTTGTGTCATAAACTCGTTGACTGGCTTATGCAAACCGATATAAATGCCACTACCATTCCAACCTCTACGAGCAACATTCTTTCCTGCTCGCAATTGTTCCAATGCCTGGCCAAAATCTAATCCTTTAAACTTGTTCATCATATATCCTCCATCTGATTGCAAAATAAAAGAGCCGATATTTCTATCAGCTCCATATACAGCAGGTAAGGATTTGCACCTTACAGTAATTCTGATTTCTCGTTGCCAGAATAATAGCAAGCAGAGTTCCTGTCATGCTATACGTTACTTATTCCGTTCACTGCTGTTATTCAATTTTTGAACAATATCATAATACAACGGTTTTACTCCACCGTGCCTACAATGAATTTCCACTCTACCTATAATTATATTCTGAACTCTCTGGGTCAAAAGGTGTTTCAGGCTTACTTTTATCTTTTGCACCCTCGAGGACAAATACTCTTAAATCTTCAACATCAGCAAACGCCCAAGCAAATTGTAAAAATGCTTCTCGAATAAGTTGGTAACCTCGGCTTTCAGAATAACCCATTTGTTCGAATATCTTATTCCACTTCACCATTTTGAAATATCTCAATTCGATAATATCTCTATGTGGAAACTTCATAGTCTTACATGCTTCAATAACTTCATCTAAAATCATTTCAGCGTAAGCGTGGT
This sequence comes from Weissella oryzae SG25, assembly GCF_000691805.2. GTDB lineage: Bacteria > Bacillota > Bacilli > Lactobacillales > Lactobacillaceae > Weissella > Weissella oryzae. The sequence continues at coordinate 1,369 of NZ_DF820522.1, forward strand.
TAGTTAACTTCTCATCAGTTGCATTGTTAATGCTACGACTTGAAGGCATGCCACTGATGATTGGTGACTTAACATCAACATAAGATTTATGAGCCATTCTTTTAATCGTAGGTAATTCTTTATCAAAAAAGTACCTAGCTTTTTCAACAGTTCTTGCTTCATCTAATTCTGGTAACAGTGCCACAACCTACGCCCTCCATGATAAAATAAAGTTACTA
>NZ_DF820523.1 GCF_000691805.2 Weissella oryzae SG25
TCCTTAAATTCTAGTGCATAAATACGCTTCTCATGATTATCCAATCGCTCATCAGTAGTATGTTCAAGTTGCTCAAATTTACCGCTTAATCTATCCATTGGGTCTTTTACATACGTTTTTAAAATCCAAGCTAGCACCCCTAAACTAGGACCAATTATGCCTATCCAACCGATTGCATCATGAGGCCAAAAATTCCCCATAAAAACCTACTTCCTTATTTTTTAATTGCTCCCAAACCTTCAACATCTTTACCTGACCAAATACCAAGCTGGTAAGCAATCTTAATAACGCTGATTTGCTTGGCATCATATGGGCCGCCTGAAATACCAAGAGTTGCTTTACTCCAGTCGTAGTTGTCTAAACTATTAACTGGATTGGTTATTGTTGCTCGTCCCCAATAGCCTAACTTACCCGGAGCTGCCTTTTTCCACGTTTCAATAGAAATCATGCCCCAAGCCATTTTTAAAAGATTACCGGTAATAGGATAATCATCAAGCGAATTACTCCAGCCTCCAGCAAAGCCCCAACCATAAACCGTATTAGCCTTTTCACCTGGATGAGCCGGATAATCATCTAATGTCATGTAAGAACCGTTATCAAATACGATTCGCCATGGGTCAGCTTCACGGTCAATAAAACATGCCATTGGTCCACTCTTCCTAATTAAAATACCATATTCGTTTAGTGGCACGGTGATCCCTGGTTTTCCTGGGTCACCTTTGTCACCTTGCTTTCCTGGTTCACCTGGGTCTCCCTTATCGCCTTGTTTTCCTGGTGGTCCAGGTTCTCCTTGCTCACCTTGCAAAGATTTAAGCCATTCTTCTTCGGTACCTGTGAAACCGTCATTTAAAGCTACCTGATATGCCGAATCACCATCTTTGCCTTTAGCAATCTCATTCATTTTGGTATCTACATACTTAGTAACCTGTTCAATAACCGAATCAATAGTTATCTGCGGGACTAGCTTTCCATTGACCTCTTTAAGGTTTTTAACCACTGTAAAACTCATTGCACCCTCAGACGGGTAAATAGCTACTTCGTTATTGGCATCAGTCACGTACACTTCGAATTGATAAGTATTATCTGCTGTCAGCTGTTCGAGCAGCTTATCGGTAAACTTCATGTTAACAACATCATTCTTTACCATCGGCGTAATTGTAAATAAGTAGCCACTTGAATTAGCAATATTTACAGTAACTGTTTTATCAGTCAAACTCTGGTTTTCACCGTCGGAAACTAAACGGAAACTAAAGGCCATAGCAGTGTCGGCTACTTTGTTAGTATGG
>NZ_DF820524.1 GCF_000691805.2 Weissella oryzae SG25
GCAGATATTGCTAAAGCAATAACTACTTATCCTGGTCAGTGGGCTAACAATGGTAAAAATATTGCGAATGCTCCTTTCGCAAGTGGAAACTACACTTATGAAGTTATACCAGATGATGCAACCTTGAACGGGGTAATTATTGCACATTCATTTGACGGAATTACTAAAATTGCACTTGTAAACGATGGAAAGTTGCAAACATGGAAAATTGGGGCAGCAATTGATAACTTAGGTAAGCTGAATGGTTTAGCTGACCCTATGACTAATATATTGACGGCTAGCAGTGATTTAAATAATGTAACCACAGCAGGGGAATATAATACTGAATCGGATGCTGATGCAGCTAAACAATTAAATACACCTCTAGGAGCAACTCAAAAAGCCTATGCATTAGAGGTTAAGAATTTCGGAACTAGTGGGAAAATTCAAATAGTACGTTCTATGGGGACAGCAAGCGTTGCTGAATATATTCGTTATAAAGGTGTTGATGGCAAATGGCAGCCATGGAGCTTGCACGGAAATACAGTGGCAACTGGAACGGTCGCAATGTGGCATGGCATGACAGCTATTTGGTCTAAACAAGGGAATATGGTCCATATTTGGGCATGGCTCACACAAAGCATTGGTTCTGGTGAGATAAGCACGGAAACCCTCCCTATTTTTTTACGTCCAGTGCACGAGACCTTTTCACTAGGTTTTCACGGGCGCACTGTAGATGGTGAAATGAGTTTAACAACAACAGGTAAGATGTCCTCTGAGAGTGGTTCTAATGTCAATATGAACTACGAGTGGCACTATACAGCACAGAACGCAGAGTTTAAGTAGGAGATAGGTAAATTTATGTAATGGATAAAATTTTAGAATGGCTTATGGGTTTAGATATAACAACAGCATTAACAACCTTAGGAGGGTTAGCTACAGCGATAGGGACTATTATTGTTTCACATAATTCAGTGAAGAAGAGCAATTTTGAACACAACGACAAGATTATGATTGAACTTGAAAATGTACAAAATTCTCTTCAAGTTGTTACCTTAGAAACAGTACGAACTGAATTGAATCAAGCAATTGACCATAATTATGGTGATGAGATTATTAGTCATCTTTATTCAAGATATAAGATGCTAGGCGGTAATAGTTATATGACACAGAAGGTTAAAGACTATTTCGAAAATAGAGTAGAGGAGTGGGAAAAATGAGTATTATTGATTTGTATAATAGTGCGACTACAACAAGCTATATTGGTATTACGTTTATTACCTTT
>NZ_DF820525.1 GCF_000691805.2 Weissella oryzae SG25
TTCATCTGCCGCCACTTAGCTGCTTGTTCATTAGTCGCTGAATACTGCTGCTGAGCTTTAACAATAGTAGCTTCCACAATTGCTCTCTGGTGCTCCACTCCTGCTTTTTGTTGTTGTTGTCGTTGCTGACCCACATTTTGTTGAGCAAATTGTTTTGCATTACGATTGCTCTGGTTGGTGCTTCGCTTAGTTTGATTAGCGTATTCATCAGTATCAGCATCTTTATTATCGTCAATAAGTAATAAACCATTAAGCGCATATTTACGTGCGTATGAGCTTGCTGTACCTGTTATCTGGCTTTCATCCATGCCTTTTTTTGAATCAGGTTCACGAGCAAATCCTGATACACTAATGGCATCATCTTCACCCATACCCGCCGTAGCCGTAGCTTTGATATAAATACGATTACCAACCAATATTGGTTCATCGGATAGGGTAATGGATAATTGATTACTTTGTAGCAATGGTTTAACTGCTTCTAAAATATCCTCGGCACTCCGGTACTTATATTTACCAAACGAATTAAATTGCCCTTTTGGCGCTTTCAGTTCTGTTTGAACTTTTAATAACTTCTCTGCAACTGTCATCATTCATCCCCGTTAATAGTTTGTGTTAATCAATATTGTTCACTTTTTCCAGAACATCATTTACATAATTGACAAGCTCTTGATCAAGTCCATATTTAAGTTTTATTCGTACCAATGCAATCGTTAGTAACTTCGCCCGTTCTGCCAACTGCCCTACATTTGGAGACATTTTCATTCTTTCTTGAGTCTCAAAATAGTTAATTGATACCCGAATTGCTCCATTAGTGATTCCGGCATCTAAAACGGCAGTCTCATTATTTACCTCATTAAGAGTGGCGACCGCCAAACTAAATAATTCTTTAACTGAATCGCTAGCTTGATCCGCATTAATATTAATCATTTTATTTACTCCTATTTCCAGTTGAATCTTTCAGTAGTGTCGTAAACACCAACTCGCTCAATATCTTTTTCAATATCACTACCAAAACGTTTTTTAAGCTTGGCGGGTGACTTTAATTCAAAAGCATCCCAGCCCCAATCTTTCAAAAATTCAGCCTTCACTGTACTAGTTAAATCACCAGTTTTTAAAGTGGTTGAGGTAGTGATATTTGCATGATTAAACTCAGTA
>NZ_DF820526.1 GCF_000691805.2 Weissella oryzae SG25
TTCATCTGCCGCCACTTAGCTGCTTGTTCATTAGTCGCTGAATACTGCTGCTGAGCTTTAACAATAGTAGCTTCCACAATTGCTCTCTGGTGCTCCGCTCCTGCTTTTTGCTGTTGTTGCTTGGTACCCTCACTACTATTTGAAGGTTTCGAACTAGCTTGATTGCCATCGTCGTCAGTATCACTTGCAATTCCAAATGCTGTTGATAAGCTATATCGGCGATTATAAGTAATTGCACTACCAATACCTTGTGGGTCCTGCTTAGTTGGTTTTAACTCAGCCCCATCCACAACCATATACTGACCACTCTCGTGTATAATGATCGTGTGAATAATATTAGTGTTATTTTTTGTTGTTTCAATTTCTTGTGTATAACTTAGCCCAGTATCTTTTAGAGCATCGTCAATCACCTCAACTACATTTTCAAGAGGAACATACTTGCTTTTAAAAAATGGGTTATTCGCATCTTTTAGAGGTTGCTTTAATTGCTTTCGAAAAACTGAAAGCCCTTTAAATAAATCAACAACGTTATCACTCATCCTCATAATTAATTTACCTCCAATTGAATTTTTCCGTAGTGTCGTAAACACCAACTCGCTCAATATCTTTTTCAATATCAGTACCAAAACGTTTTTTAAGCTTGGCGGGTGACTTTAATTCAAAAGCATCCCATCCCCAATCTTTCAAAAATTCAGCCTTCACTGTACTAGTTAAATCACCAGTTTTTAAAGTGGTTGAGGTAGTGATATTTGCATGATTAAACTCAGTA
>NZ_DF820527.1 GCF_000691805.2 Weissella oryzae SG25
TGCGCTCTGGGTAACTGATATGATTTGAAATTCTGAAAATTATCGTTGTACAATTCAACTTTCACTTCGATTAACCAGTCCTTTAACATCTTCTTTAGTGCCTTGTTCTAATTCAATTACATCAACCACAATGCATGGTTTATCACTGTAAAGCTTCTTGGCTACAATCTCGACAATCTGATTATCATCATGCCAAAAGACACCGTTTAAACCATCTTCAAATGCCTTCAAGTAATTTGATAAATCCGGCTTTTTAACTGGAAACCATTTATTAGCCTTAATAAGCGCTCTCTGCCATTTTGTAGTGGCTTTGGGTATTTCCCTATAAAAGATGACTTCTAGCCTTAGCGGCACATCTGCTACGGAAATATTGCTAGTTTTAGCTAACCCTAGTCCAACCGCTCTAAGGAGCTTTTTAAACTTGGCTGTCTTTGGTGGGTCATAGACACTTGTAAAATTGCCCCGCCTAGAAAACCTCGGTCGCTCTTGTTGCTGTGGTGCTAAAGCAATCTCATAGTGCCATTGCATCAGTCACCCGCTCTTCATCAGATAC
>NZ_DF820528.1 GCF_000691805.2 Weissella oryzae SG25
CCATACTAACAAAGTAGCCGACACTGCTATGGCCTTTAGTTTCCGTTTAGTTTCCGACGGTGAAAACCAGAGTTTGACTGATAAAACAGTTACTGTGAATATCGCTAATTCAAGCGGCTACTTATTTACAATTACGCCTATGGTAAATGATGATGTTATCACCATGAAATTTACAGATAAGTTGCTGGAACAGTTGACCACGGATAATACTTATCAATTTGAAGTTTGCGTGACAGACGCCAATAATGAAGTAGCAATTTATCCTTCTGAGGGAGCGATGGGTTTTCAAGTTGTTAAAAATCTTAAAGAGATCAATGGAAAGCTAGTCCCGCAGATAACTATTGATTCGGTTATTGAACAGGTTACTAAGTATGTAGATGCTAAAATTAATGCGATTGCTAAAGGCAAAGATGGTGATTCAGCATATCAGGTAGCTTTAAATGACGGTTTCACAGGTACCGAAGAAGAATGGCTTAAATCTTTGCAAGGTGAGCAAGGAGAACCTGGACCACCAGGAAAACAAGGCGATAAGGGAGACCCAGGTGAACCAGGA
>NZ_DF820529.1 GCF_000691805.2 Weissella oryzae SG25
CCCCAATCTTTCAAAAATTCAGCCTTCACTGTACTAGTTAAATCACCAGTTTTTAAAGTGGTTGAGGTAGTGATATTTGCATGATTAAACTCAGTACCGTTTTCAGAAATACGACGTTTGATTTCCGCCTCTAACTTCGGCTTATAAGATGAAAATAAACGAATATACTCTGTTACAGCCTCAATTTGTTCATCGTTTAACTTCTGAATTGCCTCAGGAGTTAACATACTTGGCTGAATAAATTCTCCATATTCAGTTACGATTTTTAAACCTTGTTCCATGCTTATACCTCCTATGCAGGGTTCAATCCACCATACTTATCAACCATGTAGCGAACCCCACCATTGTCACTGATAAAAGTAATTGCAGCTGCGTTTAAATCGTTAATTAAGATGTAGCAGCCGTTTAATTCCATAACTTCATCATCTTCTTGTACCTCGGTACCATCCGATAAAGTAAACGTTTGAAATTCTGCTGGGTCGAGCTGACCATCAAGCATGTTCATTGTCATAGTCCTCCACTCGCACT
>NZ_DF820530.1 GCF_000691805.2 Weissella oryzae SG25
AAAAAGTGCTTAGTAGTTAATACTACTAAGCACTTACTTATGGGCAGTCAGGGGCTCGAACCCTGGACCCACGGATTAAGAGTCCGTTGCTCTACCAACTGAGCTAACTGCCCATGTGTTATTTCTCAACAACAGATAATAATATATCATAATTGAAAAGCTATTACAAGTGCCTAGTAAATAAAAAGTGCTTAGTAGTTAATACTACTAAGCACTTACTTATGGGCAGTCAGGGGCTCGAACCCTGGACCCACGGATTAAGAGTCCGTTGCTCTACCAACTGAGCTAACTGCCCATGTGTTATTTCTCAACAACAGATAATAATATATCATAATTGAAAAGCTATTACAAGTGCTAAGTAAACAAAAAGTGCTTAGTAGTTAAATACTACTAAGCACTTACTTATGGGCAGTCAGGGGCTCGAACCCTGGACCCACGGATTAAGAGTCCGTTGCTCTACCAACTGAGCTAACTGCCCATGTGTTATTTCTCAACA
>NZ_DF820531.1 GCF_000691805.2 Weissella oryzae SG25
GGAGTGGGGTAACGAACATTTGAAAACGGATTAACATCAATAAAATCATAGGAAACAGCAAAATCTAAAATTTTTTTCAGAAATACGGACTCAGCCTTGTAGGCAGAATGCTTTGAGGCTATCCAATCTAACCATGCTTGAATGATTGGTCTACTTATTTTTGAAACTTGAACATTATCAAACCATTCATCAGTTAGCACACTATTTTCTATAAATATTTTGTGCCTAATGATTGTAACTTCACGTTTACCTCGGCTATAATCAAGCATGAACTTATCTATTAATTCGTTCATGGTGATTTTCTTTTGAACCTTGTTGAATGTGCCAGCATCAACCTCGTTTAATATTTCCCGCTCGGCTCTTTTTGCCAGGGTTAGGGATGCAACAGTTTTCTTTTTATTACGGCGTCTGCCAAGTGAGTCAGTGAATTGCACTCTTACTTGGTAGGTGCCGTTTTCTTGTTT
>NZ_DF820532.1 GCF_000691805.2 Weissella oryzae SG25
AAAATAACTCTCCAATACTTCAATAAAATAATTTCTAAAAAATCGCCTGCAGGTATGTTGCCATACACCTATGCAATATGCGTTAAAAGAACCATATGTTCTCGCAGTTGTAGTCAACCACTCCAGTTATTCGATAACATAGCCACATCTACCTACATTCAGTAAATGCAGACTGCACCTTTTGATATCGGAGCACAAGACTTTTCTCTCTAAGATTACTGCTCCGCAATAAAGCTAAATTTTAGGAATATTTATTAAATTCATGGTATTATTTACTTGTGGTAATGAATGATACCGTGATTATGCTTTATTGAAGTATATGAAGTTATCAATGAACTAAGGACGACTAGTTAGAGCTAGTCGTTTTTTTATTTTCTACCATGTTGTTATGGCAGCTTATAAAAAGAAAAGGCATAAGGTAATACAGAGAATTTAACTCTAATTACCTTATGC
>NZ_DF820533.1 GCF_000691805.2 Weissella oryzae SG25
TTGAATCGCTTAATGAATCGGACGTTGAGTCACTACCACTGATTGAATCACTCAGTGAATCGGACGTTGAATCTGAACCACTGATTGAGTCGCTTAATGAATCGGACGTTGAGTCACTACCACTGATTGAATCACTCAATGAATCCGATGTTGAATCTGAGCCACTGATTGAGTCACTTAGTGAATCTGATGTTGAATCACTACCACTGATTGAATCACTCAATGAATCGGACGTTGAGTCACTACCACTGATTGAATCGCTTAATGAATCGGACGTTGAGTCACTACCACTGATTGAATCACTCAGTGAATCGGACGTTGAGTCTGAACCACTAATTGAATCGCTTAATGAATCGGACGTTGAGTCACTACCACTGATTGAATCACTCAGTGAATCGGACGTTGAATCTGAACCACTGATTGAGTCACTT
>NZ_DF820534.1 GCF_000691805.2 Weissella oryzae SG25
TCAAAAAATTACGCAGTGTAATTCTCGGTGTAATTAATATAAATATTAATAACTAAAAATTTACAAATAGATTCAGTTTTCAAAGAACTAAATATGCCACCAAAGTGACAATGGAGAATAGCGGGATCGAACCTCTGACCTCCTGCTTGCAAAGCAGGCGCTCTCCCAACTGAGCTAATTCCCCATGATAGGACTGAGAGGACTCGAACCTCCGACCTCACCGTTATCAGCGGTGCGCTCTAACCAGCTGAGCTACAATCCTATGAGGTTTGAGAGTCTCTCTAATATACTGAGTGTAAACCACTCAAAACTGAATAACGTTTTAATAAAATGTGTAGGTTTCCGATTTTCCTTAGAAAGGAGGTGATCCAGCCGCAGGTTCTCCTACGGCTACCTTGTTACGACTTCACCCTAATCATCTGTCCC
>NZ_DF820535.1 GCF_000691805.2 Weissella oryzae SG25
ATCGGACGTTGAGTCTGAATCGCTGATTGAATCACTTAATGAATCTGATGTTGAGTCACTGTCTGAGATTGAATCACTCATTGAATCGGACGTTGAATCACTGTCTGAGATTGAATCACTCATTGAATCTGATGTTGAATCGCTATCTGAAATTGAGTCACTCATTGAATCTGATGTTGAATCGCTATCTGAAATTGAGTCACTCATTGAATCGGACGTTGAATCGCTATCTGAGATTGAGTCACTCATTGAATCGGACGTTGAATCTGAATCGCTGATTGAATCAGACGTTGAGTCACTATCTGAAATTGAGTCACTCATTGAATCTGATGTTGAATCACTGTCTGAGATTGAGTCACTTAGTGAATCGGACGTTGAATCACTGTCTGAGATTGAATCACTTAGTGAGTCAGACGTTGAGTCA
>NZ_DF820536.1 GCF_000691805.2 Weissella oryzae SG25
GATGATTAGGGTGAAGTCGTAACAAGGTAGCCGTAGGAGAACCTGCGGCTGGATCACCTCCTTTCTAAGGAAAATCGGAAGCCTACACATTTTATTAAAACGTTATTCAGTTTTGAGTGATTTACACTCAGTATATTAGAGAGACTCTCAAACCTCATAGGATTGTAGCTCAGCTGGTTAGAGCGCACCGCTGATAACGGTGAGGTCGGAGGTTCGAGTCCTCTCAGTCCTATCATGGGGAATTAGCTCAGTTGGGAGAGCGCCTGCTTTGCAAGCAGGAGGTCAGCGGTTCGATCCCGCTATTCTCCATTGTCACTTCGGTGACATATTTAGTTCTTTGAAAACTGAATCTATTTGTAAATTTTTAGTTATTAATATTTATATTAATTACACCGAGAATTACACTGCGTAATTTTTTGA
>NZ_DF820537.1 GCF_000691805.2 Weissella oryzae SG25
TTGGGCAGTACCAACTTCGTTATTATCCTTGTCATAGATTTTAACCGTTGAGTTTGGCTCAGCTGTACCAGTAACAGTATAACCGTCTGTCGAGTTACCAGTTACGTTATCAACGATAGGTGCACTAGGCGCTACCTTATCATCATCGGCTGGAGTCATGAAGTCAGTTGGCGTACTTACATTACCAGCGGCATCAGTCGCTGTGGCTGTAAGGTTAGCCTTCTCACCCACACTAGCAGGTAATGTAATGGTGTACTTACCATCAGCGCCAGTTTGGGCAGTACCAACTTCGTTATTATCCTTGTCATAGATTTTAACCGTTGAGTTTGGCTCAGCTGT
>NZ_DF820538.1 GCF_000691805.2 Weissella oryzae SG25
TATTCATAATGTGAGCCATACATATTCATAACTGCCGTCGATTTAATTGTACCAATCCAACCGCGACGATTACTTAAATCGTAACCATTTGATTCAATATTAGCACTATTCTTAATTTGTACCGTTTGTCCAACTTTATAAGTTGGCGAACTTGGATTTTGCAAATCCTGTTCTAATACGTGCATACTTTGAACACCATTACCATAGTCAACATAATATTCATAATGTGAGCCATACATATTCATAACTGCCGTCGATTTAATTGTACCAATCCAGCCGCGACGATTACTTAAATCGTAACCATTTGATTCA
>NZ_DF820539.1 GCF_000691805.2 Weissella oryzae SG25
TATTTATTTGAACGACATCGCCAATTTTATATTTGGCCGGAATAGTAACTATATCCTGCTCTGCAACATACTCATTGTGTTCGCCATCAGGGTATTCAATATCATATTCCCAAGCAGAGCTTGCGTGAGCCTTTGGGGATGCTGAGACAACAGTACCAACCCAATTGCGATGATTTACTAATGAATAGCCATTCGTTTCACTTTCAGCATTACTATTTATTTGAACGACATCGCCAATTTTATATTTGGCCGGAATAGTAACTATATCCTGCTCTGCAACATACTCATTGTGTTCGCCATCAGGGTATT
>NZ_DF820540.1 GCF_000691805.2 Weissella oryzae SG25
CCAAGCTGGCGCTGATGGTAAGTACACCATTACATTACCTGCTAGTGTGGGTGAGAAGGCTACCCTTACAGCCACAGCGACTGACGCTGCTGGTAATGTAAGTACGCCAACTGATTTCATGACTCCAGCCGATGATGATAAGGTAGCACCTAGTGCACCAATCGTTGATAGCGTAACTGGTAACTCAACTAACGGTTATACTGTTACTGGTACGGCCGAGCCTGGTTCAACCGTTAACATCTACGATAAGGACCACAAGGTTGTCGGAACCGCCCAACATTACA
>NZ_DF820541.1 GCF_000691805.2 Weissella oryzae SG25
GCATCGCGATGTCCTATCCTCGCAGGAGGCGATCCTCCAACTACTTTTGGCGCTACTGAGCTTAACTTCTGTGTTCGGTATGGGAACAGGTGTATCCTCAGTGCCATCATCACGACACGTCTTTTAGAAAGAATTTTTAATCCTCTCAAAACTGAATCTCTTTGTAAATTCTTGCCGAGTGCTACACTGCACTTCAACTTGGTTAAGTCCTCGAACCATTAGTACTAGTCCGCTCCATGCGTCGCCGCACTTCCACTTCTAGCCTATCTACCTCATCA
>NZ_DF820542.1 GCF_000691805.2 Weissella oryzae SG25
TTCAGAATCAGGCAGCAACTCAACGTCAGATTCAATGAGCGACTCAGAATCAGGCAGCGAATCAACGTCAGATTCAATGAGTAATTCAGAATCAGGCAGCAACTCAACATCAGATTCAATGAGTGATTCACTTTCAGGTTCAGAATCAACGTCAGATTCAATGAGCGACTCAGAATCAGGCAGCGAATCAACATCAGATTCAATGAGTAATTCAGAATCAGGTAGCGAATCAATGTCCGATTCAATGAGTAATTCAGAATCAGGTAGCGAATCAA
>NZ_DF820543.1 GCF_000691805.2 Weissella oryzae SG25
TTGCCCCGCCTAGAAAACCTCGGTCGCTCTTGTTGCTGTGGTGCTAAAGCAATCTCATAGTGCCATTGCATCAGTCACCCGCTCTTCATCAGATACACGACTAACAATTACTTCTGTGCAACCGATATTTTGATAAGCCTCGGCTAATTTCTCGGCTTGCTGCTTGGTGTTCCGAAAAGTCTCGCTCTTAGCACCGTAAATATTTATAAAGCTAATTTGATACATAACTATGTTTCCTCTTTCTGTT
>NZ_DF820544.1 GCF_000691805.2 Weissella oryzae SG25
CATTGAATCTGATGTTGATTCGCTACCTGATTCTGAATTACTCATTGAATCGGACATTGATTCGCTACCTGATTCTGAATTACTCATTGAATCTGACGTTGAGTCGCTACCTGATTCTGAATTACTCATTGAATCTGATGTTGATTCGCTACCTGATTCTGAATTACTCATTGAATCTGATGCTGATTCGCTACCTGATTCTGAATTACTCATTGAATCTGACGTTGATTCGCTACCTGAT
>NZ_DF820545.1 GCF_000691805.2 Weissella oryzae SG25
AAAAATTACGCAGTGTAATTCTCGGTGTAATTAATATAAATATTAATAACTAAAAATTTACAAATAGATTCAGTTTTCAAAGAACTAAATGGACAGTCAAAGCTGTCCTTTGAGTGTAAACCACTCAAAACTGAATAACGTTTCAATAAAATGTGTAGGCTTCCGATTTTCCTTAGAAAGGAGGTGATCCAGCCGCAGGTTCTCCTACGGCTACCTTGTTACGACTTCACCCTAATCATC
>NZ_DF820546.1 GCF_000691805.2 Weissella oryzae SG25
AATTGAGTCACTCATTGAATCTGATGTTGAATCACTGTCTGAGATTGAATCACTCATTGAATCTGATGTTGAATCGCTATCTGAAATTGAATCACTCATTGAATCGGACGTTGAGTCACTGTCTGAAATTGAATCACTCATTGAATCGGACGTTGAGTCACTGTCTGAAATTGAGTCACTCATTGAATCGGATGTTGAATCACTGTCTGAGATTGAGTCACTTAGTGAA
>NZ_DF820547.1 GCF_000691805.2 Weissella oryzae SG25
ATCAGATTCACTAAGTGACTCAATCAGTGGCTCAGATTCAACATCGGATTCATTGAGTGATTCAATCAGTGGTAGTGACTCAACGTCCGATTCATTGAGCGATTCAATTAGTGGTTCAGACTCAACGTCCGATTCATTGAGTGATTCAATCAGTGGTAGTGACTCAACGTCCGATTCATTAAGCGATTCAATCAGTGGTAGTGACTCAACGTCCGATTCATTGAGC
>NZ_DF820548.1 GCF_000691805.2 Weissella oryzae SG25
GTCAGACGTTGAGTCACTATCCGAGATTGAATCACTTAATGAATCGGACGTTGAGTCTGAATCGCTGATTGAATCACTTAATGAATCTGATGTTGAATCACTATCTGAGATTGAATCACTCATTGAATCGGACGTTGAATCACTGTCTGAGATTGAATCACTCATTGAATCTGATGTTGAATCGCTATCTGAAATTGAGTCACTCATTGAATCTGATGTTGAATC
>NZ_DF820549.1 GCF_000691805.2 Weissella oryzae SG25
TGAATCGGACGTTGAATCACTGTCGGAGATTGAATCACTTAGTGAGTCAGACGTTGAGTCACTGTCTGAGATTGAATCACTCATTGAATCGGACGTTGAATCACTGTCGGAGATTGAATCACTTAGTGAATCGGACGTTGAATCTGAATCGCTGATTGAATCAGACGTTGAGTCACTATCTGAAATTGAGTCACTTAGTGAATCGGACGTTGAATCACTG
>NZ_DF820550.1 GCF_000691805.2 Weissella oryzae SG25
ATCAGGCAGTGACTCAACGTCGGATTCACTAAGTGATTCAATTAGCGGTAGTGACTCAACGTCGGATTCATTAAGTGATTCCGTATCAGGTAGCGATTCAACCTCGGATTCATTAAGTGATTCCGTATCAGGCAGTGATTCAACGTCGGATTCATTAAGTGATTCAGTATCAGGTAGCGATTCAACGTCAGATTCAATGAGTAATTCAGAATCAGG
>NZ_DF820551.1 GCF_000691805.2 Weissella oryzae SG25
TTCAATCAGCGATTCAGATTCAACGTCCGATTCAATGAGTGATTCAATCTCAGATAGCGATTCAACGTCCGATTCAATGAGTGATTCAATCTCAGATAGTGATTCAACATCAGATTCAATGAGTGACTCAATTTCAGATAGTGACTCAACGTCTGATTCAATCAGCGATTCAGATTCAACGTCCGATTCAATGAGTGATTCAATCTCA
>NZ_DF820552.1 GCF_000691805.2 Weissella oryzae SG25
ACTTAATGAATCTGATGTTGAGTCACTGTCTGAGATTGAATCACTCATTGAATCGGACGTTGAGTCACTGTCTGAGATTGAGTCACTTAGTGAGTCGGACGTTGAGTCACTATCTGAGATTGAATCACTTAGTGAATCGGACGTTGAGTCGCTATCTGAGATTGAATCACTTAATGAGTCGGAATCGCTGATTGAATCGGAC
>NZ_DF820553.1 GCF_000691805.2 Weissella oryzae SG25
GGACGTTGAATCACTGTCTGAGATTGAATCACTCATTGAATCTGATGTTGAATCGCTATCTGAAATTGAGTCACTCATTGAATCTGATGTTGAATCACTGTCTGAGATTGAGTCACTCATTGAATCGGACGTTGAATCGCTATCTGAGATTGAATCACTCATTGAATCGGACGTTGAATCTGAATCGCTGATTGAA